>DASRGZ010000188.1:0-52290 GCA_035650735.1 Chthonomonadaceae bacterium | reverse complement strand
ATTGTGCAGTATGGGGGAGTGTTCCGGGATGGTTTACTGGCCGTATCCGTTGCCGATGGGCACAGCGTCACCCTGCACGCGCCGAAGGAGATCATGCATGGGCTGGACTGGCACGAAGGCAATCTCAAGCCCTGAGCTAGCAGCTCGTATTGCGCCCCTCTCCCGCAGCGCCGGGAAAGGGCCGCTCAGAGGGATAGGTAGGCTTGCCCGGTCTATCTCGACGACGGGCTAAAGCCCTTCGCTGGGTGGCGTACCGCCCAGCGAGGGACACTCCTTTTGGAGTCCGCGAGGGCGGACTTTGTGCTCTGGTTGCTGCGGCTTGAGCCGCCCGCAAAGAAAGCGGAAAGGCCCTATAAAGGGAGGAGAGGCATATGTTCCTGGGAGAACGCAACTGGACGGAGGTAAAAGACCTGGCGGGCCGCGTGGTCGTGATGCCGCTGGGTTCGCTGGAGCAGCATGGGCATCACCTGCCCCTGCTGACCGACACGATGATCGGCACGGAGGTCGCGCGGCGGGCGGAGGCGGAATTGGGCGATACGGCGCTATTCCTGCCGACGCTCTGGGTAGGCGCCTCGCACCATCACCGCGCCTTTGCGGGAACCGTCAGCCTCAGTAATGGCGTCTATGTGCGCGTGCTGATAGATATGCTGGAGAGCCTGATCGGCAGCGGGTTCCGGCGTATCTTTCTCTTAAACGCGCACGGCGGCAATATCACGCCGGGCCGCATGGCGATCTATGATGTGCAGCTACGGCACAAGGACAAGCCGGACCTGTGGCTGGCCTTCAGCAGTTGGTGGACGATTGCGGCCCCACAGGTGGCGGCGCTGACCAATGTGGAGCAGGAGATGGTGACGCACGCCTGCGAGCAGGAGACAAGCATGATCCTGCGCCTGCGCCCGGAACTGGTAAAGATGGAGGCGGCGCGCGGGGCCAATATTGCCTTCGAGTCGGCGTTTTATCATCCCGACTTCAATCGGCCTAGCCGCGTGGATATTCCGCGCGCCTTCGATCAGCTAAGCCAGACGGGGGCGTTCGGCCACCCGGAGATCGCTTCGGCGGAGAAGGGCGAGGCGCTGCTTGCGGCGGCGGTGGGTGAGGTCGTCGCCTTCGTGCGGGAGTTTGCCCGATGGCCGGCGCTGCCTCCGCACTGAAAAGAGGAAAAGGAACCTGATGGAGGCTTCCGAGAATCAGCAGCTTCCAGCCAGCGTGGTCGCTTTCGCGCCGTCGGAGGGAACGCCCTCCGCGTATCTGCGGCGTTACTTGCAGGCGCGGGTTACCATTCCTTACCTAGATAAAAGCGGTTTCACTGATACAGGCACGCTGACTATAGGGATGAGACCTGGGTGGAGCTGACCAAAGATAACGGTGAGCGGCTCCTGGTACCGATCTGTTCCATCCATATCATGAAGCTGCTGGAAGCCGCCAAATGGGAAGGTGATGCGGCGATCCTGTTGCGCCCTTCGGAGGGCCAGCCGCAGAACGAGCAAAGGCAGATAGGCCAGTGAACAAAAAACGACCGGGGAGCGGCGGACGCGAGAAACGCGACAGCCGGCCATCGCGCCCCATCAACAAAGCCGGGAGCAGGCCGCGCCCGCAAGCGGGCCGTCCACGCCCCAACGCCGAGGACACTTTTCGCATCGTGGAGCGCCGACCGGACCGATCCGCCGCGCCCGCCGAAAGCGGAGGCGCACCGGAAAAGCCTAGCGCGTTCCGGGTGCTCATCGCGGTGCATCGCCCGCGCTACCGGGTACGCGCCGAGCGCGCCGCCGCGCTGGTGGGCTGGGAAGTGACGGCGCTGCTCAACAAGCAGGATGCGGTGGGCGCGGTCTCCAAGCCGCCGCGCCCGCCCGACCTGCTGATCCTCTCCGGCGACTTCGGGCGGCAGCGAGACTACGCCATCTTCCGGGCGGTACAGAAATGGCGCAGTCGGGGCATGAAATTAATCGGGATGGTGGACGATTGCGAGACGCCGCCCGAAGGCTTCCCCGACTCCGCGCCGGAGAAGCTGTGCGACGTGTGCCTGACGCCTCCCTACAAGACGGCGGACTTGCGTGCGCTCTTCACACGCCTCTATCAAGAGATGCGCGGCGAGCCTGCGCCGCCTCCCATTCGCATTCCTGCCGCCGCCAGGGAACCGGAGGAAGAGGATTAACGGAATAAGGGGCCGAGCAAGTAGAGCAGGTTCATCCTGGCGGGGAAAGGGAAATGAGCATTCTACATGTGGCACTGCTTCAAATGGCAGCGTGTGGTGACCAGGCCGCCAATCAAGCCCAAGGCGAGGCGTATTGTCGGCGTGCCAGGCAGATGGGTGCGGACATCGCGCTGTTTCCGGAGATGTGGCAAATCGGATATGTTTGCGAGGGCTTAAAGGCAGAAGGTTCCAGCGACCTGTTCTTAGCGCCAGAACTCTGTCAGCGAGGTATGAGGCCCTATGAACACACTCCGGAGGAGTTGGCAGCTCGGATGCGCTGGCAAGCGCAGGCGGTCTCTCAGGATAGCCCGTTCATCTTTCATTTCCGGCAGCTTGCCCGTGAACTCAATATGGCCATTGCCATTACCTACCTGGAACGCTGGCCGGGAGCGCCGCGTAATTCCATGTCTCTGATTGACCGGCATGGTGAGATCGTGATGACCTATGCGAAGGTGCATACCTGTGACTTCGATGAGCCGGAAGCCTCCTTAACACCGGGCGAAGACTTCTATGTCTGTGACCTGAATACGGAGCAGGGAACGGTCAAAATCGGCGCCATGATCTGCTATGACCGGGAGTTTCCCGAAAGCGCCCGTATTCTGATGCTCAAAGGGGCCGAGATCATCCTCAACCCCAACGCCTGCGACATGGAGATCAACCGTCTCAGCCAGTGCCGCGCGCGTGCGTACGAAAACATGGTCGGGTTCGCCATGGCCAACTATGCCGGCCCTCGGTTCGGCCATTCTATCGCCTTTGACGGGATAGCCTTTGCCGATGGGGCTTCTAGGGATATGCTTCTCATCGAAGCAGGCGAGGAGGAAGGGCTCTTTCTGGCTCCGTTTGACCTGGATAAGCTGCGGGACTACCGGCAACGGGAGACGTGGGGCAATGCCTTTCGGCGTCCGCACCGATACCGCCTGCTCGTCTCAGACGAAATAGACTATCCCTTCGTCCGTGTGGATGCCCAGGGAAGGCGCTACGAACGGACAGAGCGTTAATAGCGCACGAGGAAACTAAGAAAGGGAGCGAAGGGGAGCGTCGGCACAAGAGTTACTTTTCCTGAGGATAGTACGTCTTATGGTAAATCTTGCTGTAGGGTGATACACTCCGAGGTCCCGAGTGAGAGGTAACTATCCATGCGTTTCCTAGCTTCCCTATTGACCGCGGCTGCCCTCGCTATAGTGGCTAACCCGGTCGCGGCGAAAGACAAAGAGGCGGATGGCCCTCGCGTGGTGGCATTTGTTTCCTACCTGGACCGGCATGGCGTCAAGCTAGCCCACGACAAGAAAATCTGGTGGCGTGTGGTCAAGCCAAAGCCCACCGGTTACACTCTGCTCGTGGCGTTGCGCCCGTTTCCGCAATCGGCCACGGCAGCACAGATGAAAGCGGAAGCTGGGCAAATCAGCCTTCGTTTCTGGCTGAATACGGTGGCCCACCTCGGGATGTCCCTTTCGATGCAGACGGCGAAGCCGGAATTAGTACGTCAAGGAATGGAAGGGCCACTCAATCGGCGCTTACTTCGGCTTTTTGATGCGTACCGGCCCGTGCCTATAGGACGCTGATTTCCCGCCATTCCCCGCAGCCCAAGCCATTGTCGCCCCACCTTCGCTTCGCTATGCGGTTTGCGCCGAACTTGATGGCGTCGGCGCTCCACAGAGGAGAAGTGCTTTTTGCTTGCTTCCTTGCTATCTATCGTCTCAAGGTCGAAACGATGGCTGCGTGGGAGGGACAACAGATGACACCCGTTTGTCGGCGGCGGGATAGATTCCGATGCGGTGCTCGGTCAGGAAGATGCCGGTCGAATTATGCGGGCCAAACTGCATGTCGCGCTTGGGCATGTGGCAGGTAGTGCAGTCCGATTTGGCGTTGACCGGGCAGACTTTGCCCGATTTGCCACCGTTGGGGGGCGGCACGCTGTCGGGGGAGTGACAGGAGAGGCAGGCACCGGTATAGGAGGCCGGGCCGATGGAAATATCCGCGTGGGCGCTGTGGCAGGTCAGGCAGGAGAGGCGATTGCCGCTTTCCCGGAAGCAGCGGCTTAGCATCAGGCCGTAGGGCTGGAAGCGGTAGGTCATTTTGGCGAGCACGGGAGAAGAGGCCACGTCCTTCTCGGTCTGGTGGCACTTGCCGCAGAGCGTGTTCAGCTCCCGTGCGCCGATCTGCGCCAGACGCGCCATTTTGAGGTCAGACGCATGGACCTGGACGGCGGCGATGTGCGCGCGGCCCGGCCCGTGGCACGACTCGCAGCCGACCCCGAAGAACTCGCGCCGGGGAACGAAGGTGTTGCGGGACATGGCGATCACATGACAGCCGAGGCAGCGGCGCGACTGGTCCAGATTGCCGAGATTGCCTGCCGCTGCCGGATTGTCCAGCTTCTGCCCTGGCGTCACCCGCCAGACCCGCTCGCGCGGAAAGTAGCTCATCTTCATCTCGACGACGTTACGGCCTTCGAGCATGCTGACGAATGAGAGGCCCGACTTTCCCGACCCGAACACGTAATCCAGCGGCCAGAGCTGGTACTTATCCGGCATTCCTGGCGGGTTGACCTCAAAGTAGAACTGATCGTCCTGCTCCAACAACGCATACTGAGAGCCGTTGATGCGGCCCGTCGGAGGCGTCTGATCGCCAAGCTCGGCGCGGCTCATTCGGCGGAGTGTATGCGCGTGGCTGGAAGCCTGGTACTGGGCGTATTCTGCGGCATGGCAGGGGCGGCAGGCCTCGTTGCCCACGTAATCGGCGATGTCGCTCTCGTCCGCTCGCGGGGTTGGGGGCGTGGACGGCCCGGCCCGCAGCAGCACGAACGCCGCCGCGAGCGCCGCGGCGGCGGTAAGCGAGACCAGAAAGAGGAGCAGGCGTTGCGCCCGTTGGGAAAGCGGCTGGCCGAACACGTCGGAAGATACGCTCCTAAGAGGAGCTACGGAACCTGGCTCTGCCCGGCCCTAAAGGACCGGGCTGTGGGCGGCAAGCCCGCTCAAGCGGGCTACCAGGGGTGGGTTAGCCCCCTTCAGGGGGCTTGCCGTCCGCAGCCCACCTCTTTAGAGGTGGCTGCCAGAAAGTACCGTAGACATTCTAACTGTGCGTCGCGCCCTCGGTCGCGATCAAGGTCTGGTTGGCGGGCACGTGGGTGTAGGTATCTACCTGCCCGGACGGCCAGGTGATGGTCAGCTTATCCACGAAGCTGGACTGCCCCAGCCCGAACGTCAGCGTCAATTCAGGAGCGGAGAGGAAGCTGGAGCCGCTCTTGACCCAGCGGACCTGCCGGCTGCCGCCGCCCTCCGCGACCACCTTCGCCCCGATGCCGTCCCGGTTGCTCCTCGTGCCGACCGTGCGCACGCGCAGCCAGTGGTTGGCGTTGCCGCCGTCATTGCGGAGCAGGCGCGGCTTGCCGTCCAACTGCATGATCAGCACATCCAGGTCGCCGTCGCCGTCTATGTCGGCGTAGGCGGTGCCGCGCGCCACCATCGGCTTGACTAAATCGGCCCCGTGGCTGGCGGCGACCTCGCGGAACGTCGTGCCCTCGTTATGGAACAGCAGCGGCGGCTCTTTGTAGGTCACGTCCGGCTGAAACTCGTGGACGTTATCGTACAGGTGGCCGTTGACGACCAGGGCATCCAGGCGGCCATCCAGGTCGTAGTCGAAGAAGAACAGGCCCCAGCCCATCTTGAGCAGGCTGACGTCGCCCATCTGCCAGGCGTGCGACGCCTCCATAAACTGCCCGCCGCCCAGGTTCTGGAACAGCGACAGCCCCTCCCCGCTGAAGTTGCTGGTGAGGATGCTCGGGCGGCCGCTGCCATCTATGTCCGCCGCATCAATGCCCATACCTGCCTTCGCCGTGCCGTTCTCCCCCAGCGCCACGCCGGCGACCAGGGCGACCTCTTTGAACGTGCCGTTGCGCTCGTTGTGGAACAGGCAGTTGGGCTCCATGTCGTTGGCGAGGGCGATATCCGGCCAGCCGTCGTCGTCGTAGTCGAGGATGGCGATGCCCCAGGTCTTGCCGGGCTTGTAGACCAATCCGGCCTGCTGGCTGACATCCTTAAAGCGCCCGTTGCCCTCATTATGATAGAGGCGCACGGAGTCGCCATCGTAGACGTTGGGCGTGCAGTAGGATTTCAGGCCCTTGTAGACCGAGCAGCGCACGTCCGTCTTCGGCGTCCACTTGCAGTAGTTGCCCACGACAAGATCGAGCCTGCCGTCCCGGTCGTAGTCCACCCAGGCGGCGCTGGAGCCCCATTTGCCTCCATCATCCACGCCGGCCTGCCTGGTGACATCGGTGAAGTGGCCGTTGCCGTCGTTGTGGAACAGATGGCTGGGGCCAAGGACGCAGGTGATATAGAGGTCGTCGCGCCCGTCGTTGTCGTAGTCGCCGACGGCCACGCCCATCGTGTGCATCTCGCCGCCCAGACCGGAGCCTTTGGTCACGTCGGTGAAGTGGCCGTTGCCGTCGTTATGGTAGAGGGCGCAGCGGCTCTGCTTGCGCCCGGAGGTGACCTCCGGCCAATCGGCGCCGTTGAGGAGCAGGATATCGGGCTTGCCGTCGCCGTCGTAGTCAATGAAGGCGCAGCCGGGCGTTTCGACCTCCGGCATATATTTCTTGCCACGCGCGCCGCTGAAGTGCGTCCAGTGGATGCCGGCCTGCTCGGTAATATCCGTAAACTTAACGGAATCCGGGGTGGCAGGCAGAACGGAAGCTGCCGGCTGCACTCCACCCGCCGGCACGACGTGTTTCGGCCCCGATTCGGGCTGCCCCTTACAGCCGGCCAGCAGAGCCAGCGCCAGCAGGGCCGCGAGGGCCAGGATAGGAAGCCCTTGCAGAGAAGGGCGAATGTAAGAGAAGAGACCTTGTTTCATATAGGTTATTTATCTATACGGGCAGGCCGGGCCATGAATGACCCGTCTCGTGGGCGGCTACGCCGCCAGGCGTCCTGGCGGACGCGCCTCTAACCAGAGGCTCCGTCCGCGAGGACGGTTGGCCGCAGGCCACACAGGCGGGTAATTTATTGCCCGGCTGGGTGCTAATCGGACGGGTCATTCTGGCCCACTCTGCCCCGGATGGATGGCAGCCGGAACGGCGCCGTGTCTGGACTGGCGGGCAAGCTGGTGGGCGAGCTGACGGGCAAGCTGCTCCCGCTGCCAGGCCCGGAAAAGCTTCTCTTCGCGCTGCGCGGCAGCCTGATCGCCCATACGGGGATAGATACGCGCCAGGTAGAGATGAACGTTGCCAGTCTGTGGGCTGGCCGCCAGCGCCTTCTGGAGATAGTCCACCGCCTGGGGGAACCGGCCCGCGTTCTGGGCGTTCATGCCCAACTCGATCAGTACCGTCGTCGGATCTTTTGCCAGCGAGAGCGCCTTTTGCAGCGCGCGCTCGGCGTCGTCGGTGCGGCGGGCATAGGAATAGATCTGCCCCAGGTTGTGCCAGTAGCCGTAGTTATTGGGCTCCAACTGCACCGTCATCTCGGCGTAGCGCGCCGCCTCCGCATACTGGCCCCGGGTCTTGTAGGCCCCGCTCAGGACGTAGTAGGCCAGCGCCTTGTTGCCGGTGAGCTGGATGTAGCGATCTACGAGTCGGCGCGTCTCCTCCGGCTGTTGGCGGGTCAGCAGCATCGCCAGCGCGAGGTAGGGATCCGGGAAGTTGGGCATCAGCGCAATGGCCAGCCGGAACTGGGCGATGGCCCGCGCGTTCTGCAGCCGCTTCGCAAGGATTACTCCCCGGAAGTAGTGAGCGCGCCCGTCGCCGGGTGCGGTCTCCAATTGGCGGCAAAACGCCGCATCGGCCAGGTCCAATTGGCCGGCGTTCAGATAGTAGACGCCCAGGTTATGATATACGCCCGGCGCCTCGGGGGCCAGCCGCGCCGCCGCGCGAAACTCCGCCAGCGCCGCCGGGCCGCGCCCGGCGGCTGCCAGCGCCATGCCGTAGCGAGAACGCGCGCCGAAGTCAAGCGGGCTCTTGGCGGCAGCCTCGCGTAGCGCCTCCAGCGATTGGTCTGGAGGCGGGGAGGCCAGCGGCGCGGCAGCGGGCGTCGGCGCAGCGACAGAGGGCCTGTTCGTGTCGGGAACCTCGAACCAGGACTTCGGCAGGCACAGATAGACGGCCAGCACCACGCCCAGCGCGCCGATTAGCCAGTAGAGCCGCGTGCGGGCGCGGGCGCGCAGCGGGTGCGGAACCTCAGCGGCCATTGTCGGAGCCTCCTGGCAGGGGCGCGGCTGCGGTCGGGGCGGGCGCGGGAAGCGGGGAGGAGCCCGTGCCGGAAGCTAATCCGGGCAGCGGCACGCCAGGAACGGCGGCGCCCGATGGCGGCGGCTGTGGAAGGGAGGCGCGGGCGCTGGCATAGCCTGCCTCTGCCTCCGTCTTCAACTGGCGCAGGGTCGCATCCGTTCCCAGCTTCTGCTCCGTTTCGCGCAGCGCTGCCAGCGCCGCCGTGTACTGCCGATACTTCAGGCAAAAGCGCGCCAGCGCGTAGCGGCGGGCGCGGTCCCGGGGCGCGGCCTCCACCGCGCTCTGCAGCTTGGCGGCGCCGTTGGTATACTCGCGATACGCCTGATATTTGGATAAGACCTTCTGACCTTCCTCCACGCGGCCGACCTTCATCAGCGCCTGGCCCAGATCGTAGTAAATTTGCCCCGGATCGGGAGAGTTGCGCAGGGCGGCCTGGAAATGAGTGATCGCCTCCTCCCACTTACGCTGCCCGGCCAGCGCGCGGCCCAGATACATATGCGCGTCCCAGGCGTTCGGGTCCAGCTCCAGCGCCTTCTGGTAGCAGCGGATGCCGTCCGCTGCGTGCGCCGAATTGTCCGTCTCGTAATAGACGCGGCCCAGCGTAACCCAGAACTCGGCGTTGTTCGGGTCCGCCTCGACGGCACGCTGCAGCCAGATTTCGGCCTGCTCTCGATTGGCCTGGCGGGCGTAGATGCGGCCCATGAGATAATAGCCGGGCGCGGGGTTGGGACTGCGCTCCAGGTACTTCTGCAGGTTCGCCAGGGCCAGATTGGCGGTGCCGTGATGGTCGTAGAGACGGGCCAGCAGCATGTAGGCATCGGGTCGCTGGCGATCCGCCGCGATGGCCTGCTGCGTGTAGCGCAGCGCCGGCCCCTCCTGGCCGAGGTGGAAGCAGGCCAGGCCCGCATTGACCTGGATCAGGGCGTCTTTGGGGGCGAGGGCTGCGGCGGCCCGCAGCGGCGCGACCGAGTCCCCCTCGCGTCCGGTCGTCAGGTAGAGCACGCCCAGTTGATAGGGCGCGCGGGCAAAGCGGGGAAACCGCTGCCAGCAAGCGCGCAGAACGCGTTCGGCGGCGGGCAGGTCGCCGGTGTTGCGATAAAACATCCCCAACTCTAGCCAGCCCTGCGGATCGTCCGGCACGGATTGGACGGCCTGGATCAGCGCCGCGCGCACTTGGTCGGCTGTCAGGGTAGGGGCAGGGGGAACCGTTACGGCAGCCGCCTGCGCCGGAAGCGCCGTTGCTGGCGCGGTCTGCCGGGAGCCGCAGCCCAACCCGACGGCGGGCACAAGGGCCGCGACCGCGAGCGCAGCCCGGACGAGACGCGATGGAACCCATAGTGGAGGAAGCCAGCGCATAAGAATGCTCATAGTAACTAGGGCCTGGAGGGACCCCGGGCCACCAACTGGCGAATCTCGGCCTCCAGCGCGCGAGCCTGTGGGTAATTTGGGGAGAGCCGCAGCGCTACGTCAAGCCACTGCTGCGCCATGTCGTACTGCCCGTAGGCTTTATAGACCTGGGCCAGCTCAAAGTAGCTGCGCGGATCGTTCTGCACGACTGAGATCTTGTCCTGCAGGTGATCCTCGCGCTGATTGAGGGGAATCAGCCGCTGGGCTTCCGCCATCTCGCGCTTGCCCTCTTCCATCTGTCCCTGGCGCATCAAGAGCTGGGCCAGCTGGTAGTGATTTCGGCCGGAGAGCGGCTCGCTCCGCACGGCCTCCCGGTACTGGGCAATCGCCTCCGGGATGCGGTTCAGGCGCATATAGATGCGGCCCAGTTCAAAGCGCGCCTTGCCCCAGTTGGGCGATATCTGCACGGCACGCTCAAACGCCTGCGCGGCCTCGGTGAGATATCGCGTATCCGGACGGTACGAGTAAGCCTGGCCGAGATTGTACCACATGTTGGCCTCTTCCGGCATAATGGTGACCCCCGTTTTGCCGGCCTCAATCGCCTTATCATAGAGGCGCATACTCAGATAGACACGGCTCAGCAGCATATAGCCAGGGCCGGGATTCGGTGAGGTTTGAATATACCGTTGTAAATAGCGCTCCGCGTACTGATAGCGTTCGGAGGTGTTGTTGAGAAATGCCAATCCCATGTAGACGTCGGGATTTTTAGGGTTCAGCGCTGCCGCTCTTTCGAATCCGCGGCGGGCCTCCTTGACGTTGCCGGACAGCGACGCGGCAAGCGCCAGCTTAAAAAAGGCCTCGAAGTTGCTGGGCGCAAGCACCGTTTCGATCTTGAAGGCATCGGTAGCAGGACCATACTGCTTGTGGTGCATATAGAGCAGGCCCAGCGTATGATAAAGCTGTGGGTCACGCCGCCCGCGCTGTAGCGCCGCGCGGATGACATCCTCGGCGCCGCCGGCATCACCCTGCGCGTCCAGCAGCGCTACCAGTTGGATGTGAGCGCGTGTGTCTTCGGGATGATGGAGCACGCGCTTCCGGAGCTGCGCAATCGTCTTCTGGCTGGGAGCGGCAGGCGCCTGGGGAGTCGAGGGAGCCAGCAGGGCTGTCAGCGGGTCCGAGGCGGCGGGCGTTGAACCGGGCCGGGCCGGAGAGGCTAGCGGCGGCGTGGGAACGACAGACGGCAGGGACATCGCCGCGCTGGAGGGCGGAGCGGAGGGGCCTGGCGTGATGGAGGCCTGACGCACCGTCGCCGGCGCAGCATGGGACGAATCGTAGCGGAGATAGGCCAGCGCGCCTACGATGAGCGCCGCGCCGACCGCCAATAAGAGGCGCAATCGCGCCATCCGCTGACGGGAGAGCGCGTGTGGATCGGGAGAAAGAACAGGCACCGGCGTCAGTTCAGACATGGATACTTTCAGCAGACGATAGACAATCGGTGGCGGCAGAGGAGGCGCCATCCGCGCCCTCCATGCCGCCACCGAGGAGATGGTGCGTTTAGTTGGGCGGGGTAATGCTGCCTGCGCCTGGGATGACCTGCCCATTATCCGGCCCGACTTCGCGTAGGGTCCGCGATGGCAGGAATTTAGCATGGCCATCCATCAGCGTGGTATTCACCCCATTCTCATGGCGGATGCCACGGACATGGGAGTCATAGAGCTGCTGCGACCACGGAACGCTGTGGTCGCGCGGATCGGGATTCTCCCAGTCGTTGTCGTTGAAGATGGCACGGCGCACGTAGACATCGCCGACCCAGGGTGGGTTGGCAGTAACGCCCTGGAACAGGCTCCAGGTATCTACCAGGACGCCGATATAGTCCGACCACAGCAGATCGTTGGCCGGGTTTTGATAGGCTGCCAGAGGCTGGCCGGAGGCATTCTCGTTCCAGCCGTAGCTGACGTAGGTAGACTTCAGCCAGGACTTGGCGCCCGGCTGGAAGATGGACTGCGGGAAGTTGATGCAGTAGCCTGGCTGCCACTGGTGCTTGTCGCTCGGATCCTGGAAGATGCCCAGGTTCTTGACGTAAGGCTGAACGGAGTTGCACCAGGCGGCGGCGCTGTAGGACGCAAAACGCGGGTCGTCGCCGCTCAGATGACCCGGGCCGGGGTCAGTGCAGGTGCCGTTGCCCGATTCGTTGCAGGACATGCACCCCCAGTTGTAGTAAGGGAATTTCTCGTCGTAGTCCTGGACGTACATCATGGTGCCCAGGCCCAACTGCTTGAGGTTGCTGATACCGACGACCTTGCGCGCCTGCGCTCGCGCCCTGGCAAAGACCGGGAACAGAATGGCAGCCAGAATCGCGATAATGGCGATGACGACGAGCAATTCTATCAGAGTGAACGCCCTACGGCGTCCCCGAGCCGTAGGGGTTGGCTGCATAAGAAACATGGCACTCTCCTCTATGAAGGTAGATTAGGACACACGAACGGACCTAACGCGAGACTGCGTTGCCTTGCGCCAGGCTAAGTAGGCAGAAGCAAAACGCTGACTGCGTAAGGGAGACTTCCTGATACCGCCGTTGAAGATGCCCTATGCAAACCAAGATGCGGATGCAACAGGCGAGGATAACAGGGACACGCTGGCGGATAGCGCGCGTTCGCCGCGTCGCTATAGCCGGGACTTTCCGAGCGCGACCTTAGCGCCCCGGTCGGGCAGCGCCCTGCTTGCCCAGAGCAGCTCCGCCCGGTGCGAAGGGACTCGGGTTCCCGACTGCGCCGGGTGGTTTGCTGCCCACATCACCTTTCATGCCGCGCCAGATGAAGAACCCGGCAATAATTACTGCCACGATGATTACTACGGCAACCACCCCCGGACTGACCTGTTGCTTCAAATGCCTCACCCCCTTATCTGTAAGATAGCAGGCACATTCCACGCCATAATTCCATTGTAACGTGATTTTCGGCTCTATGTCAACAGCCTTTGCGTGAAAAAGTGGGAAAAGCGAACGGCGTATTTAGCTGCCTCATCGCTTAGACGAAAAAGCGTGTCCAAATGTTTTCAAATTTCCCTGCCAGGGATAGGAAAATGTGTTGACCGGTCGAATAGTACGATAGTTGCCCTTGCATCCTGACATGTTGGCCTGATTGCTCGAAGGGAAGCAATCAGCAGGTCTGCCCATCATCACTCTGTTGAGGCCATTCAAAGGAGGAAAAGACAATGAAGTTGCAACTCGCGCGTCTCACAACCATCGTATTGGTGGGAGTAGCCGTTGCATCTGTCCAGAGTCCGGGACGGGCGCAGATCCCCTGGCTGCGTTTCATGGGCAACAACTATAGCAACGGCAGAAGCCCGAACGGTGGACCACCGACGACAGGCACGGTTACCTCTGCGGCGACAGTCGGAAACAGCGTTCCGAGCGTGGCCGCTGCCGGCGGCACGACCAATGGGCAGGTCGTTGTGTCCGGCGGGACCGTCGGCGGGTATTCCTATGACCTCGGAACGAAGTTGTGGGATACCTCCGGAACCTTATTTTCTAGTACATACGGTACTCCGACCCCCTATCCGCCCACTATAAGCAACGAAAATGGCGTGGATGTAGCTTACGTCACCTGTGGCGATACCAACTCAGGCGGGACTAATAGCTTAGTTGCTCTGAAGCTAAATCCCACCAAAATGCCCGGCAAGAATTATCAGGAGCTCTGGAGTGTGAAGCACACTAACACCCCGGCAAATGTCCCGACCATATCCGGCGCGCCGGTAGTCGGGCCGGACGGGCCATATAATACGGTCTACTGCATTGATGCGCATAACATTTCGGGTAGCGCAGTAGTCTGGGCATTCAAGAACAATGGCAGCAACGTCGGGATTACCAAATGGAGCTATTCCACTCCTTATCCTGCCTTATTGGAGCAGCCGATACTGTATGTCTCCGGCACGACGACCTACCTGGTTTTAGTCGGGCGGGCCCAGGTTGCGGCAGGCAGTGGAAGCACCCAGTTAACCATCCGCGTTCTGGTGCTCCGGGACGATGGAAACGCTGCAGCTCCGGTGGGAACCTTCGACTTCCCGGCGGGCGATGGGCAGCACGGCCAGCAGCCCGAATATCTTCCTAATGGGGCACCCTCCCTATCTCCTGATGGCACCAAGCTCCTCATCCCATGGCACTGGACCAATCTCATTGATACGGATTACTATGGGACGGCGTGTCTTTCCATTAGCGTTCCGACCGCAACGGCTAGCATCCTCTGGCCGGCCATTCCCACGAATGTGAATACGCCGCCATCGGTCTATGATGTGAGAAATCCAGCCTCGCCAACTCCCTACTCCATTGCTATTGACGCGGTAGCCGCCCCGAACCAGGGCGTCTACTATGTGATGGCAGATGGACGGACGCTGGTCAAGCGCAGGATTTCCGATGGCTCCCTGCCCTGGACGCCGGCCACGCGCACGCTCATCGGAACGGGCGGCCAACTGCCTGCCCTCGATGCAAACGATGCTGCGGTCTGGGTCGCCTCCACCAGCAACAATGTCGGCTACGTGCAGCGGTTTCCCATTGATGGCAGCGCCGCTACGACATGGAACGTCACCGATCCGGTGAACTCCACATACACCCACCCAGGCGGCATAACTTACATCATCGGGGCCGGCGTGGCCATCGGCACCAATGGAGCCACCAACGGCACGCAGAACAACCTCTATGTGACGACAACCTCGACCACCGGCACAAAGATGCTCCGCAAGATACGGTAGAGAGCCGCAAAGTTCTCGTCCCATTCAGGGAACTCCGTCCGGCCCTAAAGGAGTGGACTGCGGTCGCCAGGCGCGATAGGCGGCATGAAATCCCGGTCAAGCAGCCTCATTAAGGGACACGCCGTCCGCAGTTTACTCCTCGACTTCGGCAAGCAGACAATCGAGTTCGTCAGGCTCAAAGCCATCGTCTGCGAGTGCGCGTAACTCCGCCTGGGCCAGCGTCAACGCTTCTGAGGTGCCCGGTTCGGGTTCATGGTGTCGTTGCTGACTGTCTTGAAGCTCCGTTGGTTGTAATCGTTTTTGCCCCTGTGCCATACGAATATCCCTATTCTGGTATAGCTTAACGGCACGGTGCGCACGCCGATTAGACGCGGGAGAGGCTGCCCGTGTTTCTCAGCGGAGAGCATTTATCGCTTTGGATGATAGCCTTCGGTCTGCGCCTGCCGGATGTAGCTTCCGATCTCGGCCACCGTATCTATCCAGAAGCCGTTGGCCGGGTCCTGGCAGTACCGGCATAACGCCTCCAGCGTCTCCGTGCGCACTACCTGCCGGCCCGACTCGCCCACATCATGCCCGGCCAGAAGCAGCCAGCCCCCAACCTGGCGGGTCTGCTCCAGCCAGCCCTGGCACTGCGCCCACGTCATGCCGTCGAAATCCACCCCGGCGGCCTGCGCCAGGTCACAGAAGGTCGGATCGTTGGGGGCCTCCTCGCGGAAACCGCGCCCCACGATA
Source organism: Chthonomonadaceae bacterium (assembly GCA_035650735.1). Classification (GTDB taxonomy): domain Bacteria; phylum Armatimonadota; class Chthonomonadetes; order Chthonomonadales; family Chthonomonadaceae; genus DASRGL01. The sequence goes on along the minus strand of DASRGZ010000188.1, from coordinate 37,060 downwards.
AAGTGCGTTGCGATCAGGCCCACGTAGCTTTGCACCTCCCGGCCCCGCCCGACAAACTTCTGGCCGCAAGGGTAGGCGAAGGTCTGCGGCGCCCTGCCCACCAGCCGCGTGATCTGCGCCGTGGCCTGGAGCAGATCCGCCTCCATCCGCTCCAGCGTATAGTCCTCCAGCGCATTGGCGCGCGACCAGGGAAAATTACCCGAACAGGGATGCGACAGCGTGTGGTTGCCGATCTCGTGCCCGGCCTCCAGCGCGCTCCGCCAATCTTGCAGGCGACGCTCCATCTGCGAGATAGTCACATAAAAGCTGGCCCGCACCCCATAGGCATTCAGGATCGGCAGCCCCACCTCCAGTTGCGACGGACGCGCATCGTCAAAGCTTAAACTCACCGCGGCCCGCTTCCCCTGGGGCCAGCGAAACTCACCCATCACGTCCCTCCCGCTCTTCTGTTCCTCTCCCGCTTTTGCTGTCGCGCGGATAGCTCGGCCCTTTCCCGTGCATCATACCGCATCCCTATCCAGATGCCGCCAGGCGTCCGTGGGCCGGCCCTGCGCCATGTCCCACTGCCAGCGCTCCACATACGGCGCGCGCGAGGAGAACCCGAAAATCCGGCGTCCCTCCTCGCCTGCCCGCGCCAGCACCTTCGGCGAAACCACGCGCGACAGGTCGGCCTCCGGGCGTATCCAGCTGCGCCGCCAGGGCGTCATGATCGCATCCCGGATCTCCTGGCTCGTATTGGCGGAGGCCCCATGCCATGTGGCGATATTGAACACCAGCACGGAGCCGCGCCGCGCCTCCACGATCTTCTCGTTGGGAACCGGCGCTTCGTGCGGAACCTCTCGGCCCGGATAGCGATGGCTGCCGGGAACTACGCGCGTCGCCCCGTTGGTGCGCGTAAAATCCGTGATGCAGAAGACCACATTGAACCCCAGCACGTGGCTGACGATCCGCGTTCCTTTATCGGCCTCGGCCACCGACTTGAACGGCCCGGTTAGCGTGCCGTCGTAGTGGAGCTGCTGGACCGGTGCGCCCGGCAGGATGCGATGCGCCTGCACAGAACTGAGCACCGCATCCTCGCCCAGAAAAAAGCGCACCAGCCGCAACAGCGGCGTCAACTGATAGAGACGCTCGAAGATGCGCGCCTTGTTCATCAGGTTATAGGATTGCGCGGCATAGGGGCCGTGAGGAGCGCCGGGTAAGTCCTTTTCTACCTCAAAAATGCGGTCCAGTTCCCGCCGCGCCTCCGCGCACTCCTCCGGCGTCAGCATGCCCTCCAGAACCGTATAGCCTGCAATCTCCAATTCCAGCAAGCGCTCTTCCAGCCTTTGCTCCACCATCTCGCCCTCCTTCAGCCCTCTTCTGCCGTCCGGTATCCTCGGAAGCAGGCAAACACGTTCAGCGGATAATTGGCAGGCATACGCTTGAAATCCTCTTTGCTTTCGGGCGGCTCAAGCCGCAGCAACAAGATCACAAAGTCCGTTTCCGCGGACTCCGACCTCACCTCGGCCTACGGCCACCCCTCCTTCGTAAGGGAGGGGCCTGGCTACTCACATTCTCCCCTCTCCTTTTGAATGAGAGGGGTCGGGGATGAGGTCTTTAGTCGCTGTAGGGCGACTTTGTGCTTGGTTGCTGTGAATTTATTCGCCCGCTACCTCGCATGGAAGGGCTTGCCGAAACCAAATAAGGGAACTCCGGCGGGACCCCGGCAGTCGTATCCGCAGTTTCAGCCTGCGAGGAAGAGCGCGCTATGGAACAGCCAGATCGGGAAAACGAGAACATCAGCAGCCTGCCTGCCGAGGATACGACAGGACAGCAGAGCCATACGCAACGCCCTCAGGGGAAAACAGAAGGCAAGGCCCACCGCTACGGCGTCGGGAAACAGCATCCCACGCCTACCGGCTACCGCAGCGCGGAGAATATTTCTGGAGTGGTCGGTGAGGAGGATGTTCAGGGGCCGAGCGGCAACATTACCGGCACTTCCCAGGACCCGAACCCCCGCACGCGAGGAAAAAGAGAGTAGGGTGCTCCCGCCCCCGAATTCGGAGACAGGGGCGGACAGATCGGTTGTAGCGACGGAATGAAGTTGCGACGGGTTAGAAACCCTTCGTTGTAGGGCGCTACGCGCCGTGTGTCCCTGCTGGCAGGACGACCTCACCCCCGGCCCCTCTCCTTCTCAAGGAGAGGGGAGGCGGTCTGTGTCCCGGAGGGACACCCAGCCTCGACAGGTGTGGCTAGGCGGAGGCAAGGGCCTCGCAAGGCAGAGGGCCCAACCATGGCAGGCCCGACCCTGGCAGAGCTCTAGAGCGAAGGGTTTCTAACCCGTCGAAAAAAGAGTCCCTTATGCGGCCCGGTGCGCCTCGCCGCTGCCCAGGCTCCGCCGCAGCATCTGCTTCAATTCGCTCAGGTTGCCGGCCTTCGCCAGCGCGTCCGCCTCCGTAATTACCCCCTCACAGGCCAGGCGTTCCAGGCACTGGTTCATCGTCTGCATGCCCCAATAGCCCTCCTGCCCGTCCTGCCGGATCGCCGCATACAGGTCCTCCGACTTGCCCTCCTCCAGCAGCTTCGAGATCGTCGGCGTCACCACCATAATCTCCTGAGCCACCACCCGGCCGCTGTCGTCGGCCTTCTTGACCAGCTTCTGCGAGACCACCCCACGCAGACAGACCGATAGGCGCAGCCACAGCATCGGGCGCTCATGCGGGGCGTACATATTCGAGATGCGGTCCAGAGTCTCCGCCGCGCTGGAGGTATGCAGGGTCGCAAATACCAGATGGCCCGTCTCCGCCGCCTGCAGCGCCACGTTCAGCGTCTCCATGTCCCGCATCTCGCCGATCAGGATCACGTCGGGAGTCTGGCGGAGCACCTGCTTGAGCGCTTCCTGAAAGCTCAGGGTGTCCAGGCCGACCTCCCGCTGGCTGACCATCGCCAGCTTGTCCGTGTAAAGGTATTCTATGGGGTCTTCAATCGTGATGATGTTGACGGGACGGTTGGCGTTAATAAAGTCAATCATGCCCGCCAGCGTTGTCGTCTTGCCCGAACCCGTCGGCCCGGTGACCAGCACCAGGCCGTTGGAGGCGGTCGTCATCTGGCGAATGGCCTGGCTATGAACTCCGATCTCTTCCAGAGAGCGCACCCGCAAAGGCATCAGTCGGCAGGTGGTCGCCACGCCGCCGCGCTCCCGGTAGATATTCTGCCGGATGCGCGCCACGCCTTCCACCGTAAACGAAAGATTAAGCTCGCAGGTCTGCTCAAAGTGCTTCTGCTGGGCAGATGTTGCGTGCTCGTAGGCTAGCCGAAGCGTCTCTTCGGGCGAAAGCGATGGAAAAGGCGTCTTCACAACGCGCCCCAGCACCCGCAGCCCGGGCGGCGCGCCCGCCTTGAGGAAAATATCGGATGCGTTCTGGGCGGCCGCATACGTCAGCAGCCCATCGAGCGTCAGCATATCTATAGTGGTTAGCGTCGTATCGAGTGTATGCATGGAATCGTCCTTAGGCGCCGTTCGCCTCCCGACCGGACTCGGCTCGTCGGAGCGAAACCGCCGGATAGAAGCTGGCGCGCGCATCCTGCAGGTGTCCCTCCTGAAACGCAGAGCTGAAGGTCCCGGGCCAAACGGTGCGGCCCTGAATCTGGCCGAGTAGTCATCGCGGGCGGTCTCTTCTGCCCGCCTCAGGATTATTCCATGCCGCAAGCCAGAACCTCCAATCGCCGCGCCAAACCCGGTTGATATGCTTGCGCCCCATTCTTCCTCTTACTTCCAAACGCCGGAGCGCCCGGCCAGCATAGTGTGCTGGCCGGGCGCTCCTTCCGCAATCCCTGCTTTATCGTTGACAGATAGTCATTGACGGCCCTGTCTTTTATTCATTCTCTGGCGGGGCCGGGGCACAATCTTCCTGCTCGACCCGGCGCAATTCTGCTACCAGATCATCCAGTCCATCGTTGTGCGCAGCCGTCTCATTAGAGTGCAGACGCTTAAGCAGATACCCCAGTGGCTGCCCCGTCAGCCGGCGGCTCACGTCGTCCATGACTGCCGCGACGACCTCGGCGCGCGAGCGGGTCGGGCCGTAATAGCCCTTGCCTCCACGCGGCCGGCGCTCCACCGTCAGCAGGCCCTTCTCCACCATGCGGCTCAACGTCACCGCGATCGTGGATGGCGACTGCATCTCTCGCTTCTCTAGCCGCCGGGAAAAATGCATGGCCTCATAGACCTGCACCGAAGACTGCGGCTCGCCTGCATCCCATAGCAGCCGGAGGATATCTCCCTCCAGCACTCCCAGGGAAGGGACATCATCGCCCCCTACCCCGATATACTTTCTTCGTTTCTCTTGTGTCGTTTCCACGCGGTACCATCCCTCTCTGTAAGCTCATTGATGCTCGGTTGTTCTCACCGTTCTCTTGGCCTTGCGGAACGGTATGCAATCGGACTCTAGCGTGCGCAAGCGTTTTTCGTTTCGCTTTCTGTCCGCTCCCAATGGATTAGGGCGTTACAGAACCAATTTTGTTACAATATCCCCAGGAAGTTTACCCTACTTGGCCACCTAACTCAAGGTCAGAGTGGCCAGGAGTGTCATCCTGACTAAAGAATTATCCAAAAACTGGTAATTCAAGCGTTCCCTAGGTTGCTCACCGCTCCGATCCCTCCCGGCATACGCCGGATTGGGAAAGCTAACGATGCCTGAATCATTAGCTCTATTGTATAATACTACACAACAAAGCGTTCTTGTTTCCATTGCCTGAAATACTCATCCAAAGCGGCTCTCTGCGCCTACCGGCAACGCTCCACGCCAAAGCAGGAAGGCAAGCATTCTCTGGTGAATTTGCAGCATTATAGAGAGACGCTCATTTCAAATCCCAGGACGAGGCATAGGCCATGAACCGCGACGCCGCAGAGCCCCTCAGCACCACCCAGTTTATCCTTCTGTTGCACAGCGTGCCCCACCTCGGCGAGAAAGCGTTGGCCCGCCTGCTCCACCTGCACGCCCAACGCCGCCTCGTCCCGGAAGAGTGCCTGACTCTTCCCGCCGCCGAGTGGCAGCGGCGCTACGATCTGCGCCCACAGGCCGCCGCCTATCTCTGCCGGCATCGCGCCCGGCTGCTGGCCCACAGCGCCGAGCTTGTCCGCCTCCTCCGCCTCTATCCGCTGCACCTGCTTCCTCTCGCTAGCGCCGCTTATCCTCACCGAATCGAGCGCTTCGATGATGCGCCCCCGCCCGTCCTCTACGCCCTCGGCTGCCTGCCCCTGCTCGATACGCAGGACGCCGATCCGCCGCGCTTCACCTTCACCATCGCCGTCTCCAACGGCGCGCCACTGCCTACGCTGGCGCGCTTGGAAGAGCTCGCCGCCGCGCTGGTGCAAGCCGGAGGCATTCCCGTCACCGGCCACGACCGCCTGCCCTACCAGCGCCTCGCCCTCGCCGCACAGCGCCAGAACCGGCCTATTCTCTACGTGTTCGACCGGGGCCTGCGGGAAGCGCTCGGACCGCAGTTCGACCGCCCACCCTTCTCCGCCGCCCGCATTCGAGAGGCCGTCTTCGTTCCGGAGCGCGACCTGGCCCTCTCGCCCTTCCGCCTCGACGATCACGGGCTCGGCGCCAACAACCGCCGCCGCGACCGCCTGGTCTTCGCCCTGGCTGACCTCATCATTGGGCTGGATGTGCGCGCAGGAGGCAACATGGTCCGCGAATGTCTTCGCGCGCAGGAGCTAGGCCGCCCTGTCTTCGTCGCTCCAGGCGGACGCGACGGCAACGAAGCCCTGCGCGCCGCAGGCTGCCCGCCCCTGCCTGCCGCTCCGGATTGGGCGACTATTCTCAGGCAATAGATGGCCTCCTGAGCTCGTGGGCGTGGCAGCGGAGGCTCTTACGATGGAAAGGGGGCTGTTTAGCGTCCCCTGAATGCGCGGACGTAGCCGATCAAAGTGGCTGCAAGCCTAGCCGATTATCAACAAAACCGACCGGATCGGACACAAGCTCCATGACTTCTCTGTCCTGCCTCTTCACCACCATAGTCGCGGCGGTTTGTATACTGGCCCTGCAATCCAGCGCCAGCAGTCCTACCCCTGCTGCGCCCACGCAGAGACGATCCACCGCGCTGGGCATTCAGGGCACGCTCTTCACTCTCAACGGCAAGCCAACCTTCCTCTATGGCTGTAGCTACTATGGCGCGCTGGGCGCTTCCGAGCAGATCTGGAAAGCAGACCTGGATTGGATGCAGCAGAGCGGCTTTAACTGGCTGCGCGTCTGGGCGACCTGGAACGCCTTTGGCAGCGACGTGTCCGCAGTGGACGGTGAGGGCCGCCCACGCGAGCCGTATCTGGGCAAGCTCAAGGCGCTGCTGGCCGAGTGCGACCGGCGGGACCTGGTTGTGGACGTCACCCTCTCGCGCGGCGAGAGCGCAACGGGCACGCCCGTCCTGCAAACATTGGCCGCGCATCGGCGGGCGGTGGAAACGATTCTGACTGCGCTCAAGCCCTGGCGCAACTGGTATCTGGACCTTGCCAACGAGCGCAATATCACCGACAAGCGCCATACGCCTGTGGCGGATCTGGCACAACTGCGTAATGTGGTAAAGCGGCTGGACCCCGGTCGGCTTGTTACGGCTTCTCACGGAGGCGACCTCGGTCGTGAGGACGTTCGGGCTTATCTGCTGGAGGCACGGCTTGACTTCCTCTGTCCGCACCGACCGCGCGACCCTCAATCTCCCGGTCAGACAGAGGCCCGGACGAAGGAGGTTCAAGGGTGGATACGCGCGCTGGGGCGTGAGGTTCCCATTCACTATCAGGAGCCGTTTCGTCGGGGGTATAGCGCGTGGCAGATGCGCGCCGGGGACTTCGCCGCCGACTTACAGGGGGCGCGGGCGGGCGGAGCGGCGGGCTGGTGCTTCCACAACGGCGCGACACGCTCGGCCCCGGATGGACGGCCTCGCCGTTGCTTCGACCTGCGCGAGGGACCGCTGTTCGCCCAGCTTGATGCTGAGGAACGCGCGTTCGTGCAGGAAGCGGCCAAGAGGAAAGGAGCAGGATCTTCCGACCCTGTGAACGCTGGCTCAAGAGGAAGGCAGTGAGCCTGAATCCTGGAAGATCCACTTCGGACTCCCTTCGCCCATCAATTGCGCTCAATCGAACGCTCTGCACTCGGATGCGGACGAAGGGCCGTTCTCCAGGATGGGTGCTCTTCCCATCGGTAGTGCTTAACGGAACTCGGCATGATCAATCTGGCAGCGGAAGAACTCGCCTTCCGACTCGAAGCGCTCGGTGCCGGGATACCATCCGATACGCAACTGGGTTGGAATAGTATAACCGTCGAAGGTGCCTTCCCTCTCGGCAAAGCCGCCGAAGTCCGCGTAATGATATGCGCCGCCCTCCGGATTGCCCCATCGCTTCAGCGTGACGCTCTCAAGCTGGCCGGTGCCGTTGATGCCAAAGGAAAGCTCCACGCTCTCGCTTTCGACCGTGAGGTGGGCCTGTGCATGGGACGAGTCCGGCGCCGTCCATGTCACCTCTTCATGGCAGAGCACGGAGGGCAGCCAGACGGTCTCCGCCGCGACCCGGCCCGCCGCCGAGCGTGTGATGTCCGGTCCTGCCGCGCTCACGAGAGGCAGGAGCCCCAGAATCTTCCATTGCATCTCCCCTTCGCCGTTGATAAGGCGATCAAAGCCCCGGATAGGTATCCCATGCATGCGTACGGTAGCGCGCCAGATCATTCCACGCTTCCAGCCGATGACCTGCTCCGCCGTGAAGGGAAGCCAGCGCCTTAACTTGATCTGGCCCTGCATTCGCAGCCGAATCGCCGACGCGAGCCGGGTGCCGGGCGCGATGGCATATTCCAAATAGCGCCGTGCCGGGTCGGGAAGACCCACCAGCTGACCGCGTTCAAAAATCCGCTCGCCGGGCGCAATTGATTTCCAGAATTCGTTAAGGGAAGATACGTCAGCCATCGTTTTCCCACCCTGCTTATTCCTGCTTGATCCTCGCGCCCCTCCTTCCCTGCAAATCGGGGAAGGGGAGTTGTTGTCGTTTTCCAATTGTTAACGCGGCATCAGGTAATCGCTCCCAACGGTGTTGACGTATCTCCTCAGCAGCAGGCTGCGTGAGATTGATCCACACGGCTGGGAGTGTCTACCTAACTCTCAGCCTTCAAGAAATACTTGAAAGCTGATAGTTAAACGAAGTCATGGATTGAGCTTATAGACAAAGCAGATAGAAATCCTATAAAATAGGAGGCATGAAAATTCGCACTCTTCGCCTCACCGAAGAGGATGGGTCATCGAACGGGATTAAGCATCCTTCTTCTCCTCCTGTTGTCTCTGTCGTTGCAGTTCTTCGACACGACGGGCCAGGTCTTGGAGATTGGCACTCTCCCCGCCAGCCTGGGAGAAATAGGTCGCTACAGCCTTTGGAAAACGCGCGATCAGGCTGTCGAGGACACCGGCGACGATCCGCTGCTCCAACTCTGGCTCGGGCACCTCCGCCCAATAGCAGTAGGCTTTCCCTTCGCGTTCTCGGCGTACAATTCCCTTGTGCAGAAGCCTGTCGAGGGTCGTCAGTACCGTCGTCAAGGCGGCTGCTTGCTCGGTTTCGAAGGCCTGCTGCACATCAGCGGCCAGGCAACCGGCATCCCCACACGCCCAGACATAGCGCATAACGGCCTCTTCCAACTGGCCTAACGGCGCATTGATGCCGGTACGTTCAGGCCGAAACCTTTGCCGCAGTCTTTTGGTCACGTTGTCCCTCGCTTGTTCGGGGAGGTGCCTAACCCATAGGTATTTTACCCTGCGGGAATTGCAGCCCAGGCGACAGACGTAGTAATGACGGGAGAAAACGGGCAACGGAGCGCCGCTAGTGGTGGCTATCAGGCGGCGGACAGTGGGCATGGCGCTTCCATAACGCCTCTGCGCCTGTTAACCGGAGAAATCATGCCAGATAAAAACATGAGGAACGACTCGCCCGCGAATGCGATTGCAATGCCCGTGCCTGATCGGTCTGGGCGTTCGGAAGCAGAATCGGCGCGGCTGGCCGACCACTTCCGCCTGCTGCTGGAGTCGGCGGGCGAAGGGATCTATAGCGTGGATCGGCAAGGCCGCTGTACTTTCATTAACCAAACCGCCGCGCAGATGCTCGGCTACAAGAGCCAAGAACTGTTGGGCCAGGATATGCACGCTCTCACCCACCATAGCCGCCCGGATGGCTCTCCTTATCCGCAGCAGGAGTGCCCGGTCTGGCGCGCTTTTCAGACGGGACAGGGCTGCCAGGGGGATACCGAGGTGCTCTGGAGGCGAGATGGCACCTCTTTCCCGGTGGAATATACCTGCCGCCCCATCGTGGAGGATGGGGAGATTCGCGGCACGATCGTTATCTTTGCCGATATTACCGAGCGCAAAAGGACCAACAAGGCGCTGACGGAACTGCAGGCGGCGGAAGAGGGCCGCTCCCTGGTGATGGAAACGGCTCGCCGCGTCGCCCTGGACATTCTTTCCAGCCAGACCGGGGTGGAGGCCTTGCGCCATATCGCCGAGGCGGCGCGTACTCTCTCCGGGGCGCGCTATGCGGCGCTGGGAGTCGCTCGCCCCGATGGACAGGGATTGCTGGAGTTTGCCACGGTAGGCCTGACGCCGGAAGAAGAAGCCGCGATTGGCCCACGCCCCAGAGGGGTCGGGGTGCTGGGCCTGCTGCTGAAGCGGACCGAGCCGCTGCGCATTGATCGTCTCGGAGACCACCCGGCTTCCGCAGGCTTCCCGCCCAACCATCCGCCGATGGAGAGTTTCCTCGGGGTGCCTATCCGACGCGGTGATACGGTGCTGGGCAGCCTCTATCTGACGAATAAGGAGGGGGGCGGTCCCTTCACTGAGGCCGATGAAATTGCAGTGCAGGCATTGGGCGATTATGCAGCGGTGGCCATTCACAATTTGCACATGATCTCCCGGCAGCGCGCTCTCGTGAGCGGGCTGATCGCCGCGCAGGAAGAGGAGCGCCGGGCGGTCGCCTACGACCTGCATGACGGCCTGACGCAGTTCGTAATGGCTTCTCATGCCCATCTGGAGGCGTTTCGTCGGGCGTATGCGGCGGGCAATCAGGCCAAAGCGGCGCGAGAGGTGGAGCAGGGGCTGCAATATCTCAAAGAGGCGGTCGTCGAGTCGCGGCGGCTGGTCAACGGCCTGCGCTCGCTGGCGCTGGACGAGATGGGGCTGGCGGGCGCGCTGGAACAGTTGCTTGCGGAGGAAAAGCAGCGCGCGGGCTGGCAGAGCGCCGATCTGATCCATAATATTGCAGGTCAACGCTTCGATAAGACCCTGGAGACGGCAGTGTACCGGGTCGCCCAGGAAGCCCTCACCAATACGCGCAAACACGCGCAAGCCGCCGCCGTGCGGGTGCTCTTGCTGCTACAAAAAGAAGAGCGGCCCCGGGCGGCCCAACTCGTCCTGGAGGTTCGCGATTGGGGATGCGGTTTCGTGCCGGAAGAGAAGATCGGAGAAAATGGCCGTGTCGGCCTGCAGGGCATGAGCGAGCGTGTCAGCCTGATGGGGGGCACCTACGAATTACACAGCGCCCCCGATGCGGGAACCACCATCCGGGCAGTGTTTCCGGTGCTGGCATCGCCCCCGCAAAGTAAGGAGGGAGACGACAGATGAGCGAGCCAACCTCTGCCGCCGGGGCGCAGGCCCGCCCCATCACCGTGCTGCTGGTAGATGATCACGCCATCTGGCGGGGCGGGGTGCGCAGCATGCTGGAGGATACAGAGTTCCAGGTCGTCGGTGAAGCCTCCTCGGGCAAGGAAGCGCTGGAGCTGGTGGATACATTGCACCCCCAACTGGTGCTGCTGGACATTCGCATGGCTGGCAGCGATGGATTGGATACCCTGCAAGCGCTCAAGCAAAAGCACCCCGATATAGCGGTCATTATGCTGACCACCTACGATAACCCTACCTTCATGGCCCGGGCGGTGGCCGGCGGGGCAGCGGGCTATTTGCTCAAAGGCGTCGGGCTGGAGGAGCTTCTGGAGGCGCTGCGCGCCGTCGCCAATGGCGAGATGCTGCTGAATGCCCAGGACCTGGTGCGCTCCCTGCGAGGCCTAAGCGAGCAGGCGGCGGGTTCTGAGGACCTGATCGAGCCGCTGACGGAGCGAGAAGCCGAGGTGCTGCGTCTGCTGGCGACCGGATTGAACAACCGGGACATCGCCTCGGTGCTCTTTATCGCCGAGAGTACGGTCAAGACCCATGTCGAGCATATCCTGGGCAAGTTGGGCGTCTCGGACCGGGTGCAGGCGGCCGTGTGGGCGGCGCGTCATGGCCTGGGGCCGACCTCGAATTAGGCTCTAAGGGTTAAGGGCCAGAATCAGGAACCCTAGAAGCCTGGCCCCTCCCCTTCTCTACGCCTTGTGGACCCGGCACGCGCAGGTCTTATACTCTGGAATCTTCGAGACCGGATCGAGCGCGCGGATGGTGAGCAGGTTGGCCGACTTGTCATCCGCCCAGTGGTAGGGGATGAAGATCGTATCCTCGCGAATGGTCGTCACGACGTTGGCCTTGAGCGTCACCTGCCCCCGGCGCGTCTCCACCGTAACGCGGTCGCCAGTTCTTACCCCTAGCTTCGCCGCCAGCGTAGGATGCATCTCCACCAACGGCTCCGGGTACTGATCCACCAGACCGCCGATACGGCGGGTCTGCGTGCCGCTCAGATACTGGCTCACCACGCGCCCGGTTGTCAGGACGATGGGATATTCCTCATCCGGCACTTCGGCGGGCGGGCGATATTCGACGACGTTGAAGTGCGCCTTCTTGTCCGGCGTATAGAACTGCTTATCCTCGAACAGGCGCGGCGTGCCAGGATGATCCAGGCTCGGACAGGGCCAGAAGACGCCGTAGTTCTGCTCAATCTTCTCGTAAGTGATGCCGTAGTAGTCCGCCGTGCCGCCCTTCGAGGCCACGCGCAGGTCGTTGAAGATGTCCTCCGCGCACGTATACGGGAAGTACGCCCCACGTCCTAAACGCCTGGCCAAGTCCAGCAGGATATGCCAATCTACCCGCGCCTCGCCGGGCGGGTCTACCGCCTTGCGAATGCGGATGACGCGCCCCTCCGCGCTGGTCGAAGTTCCCTCGTCTTCCTCATGCAGCGAACCTGGCAGGATAATATCGGCGTGGCGGGCCGTCTCGCTCATAAAGAAGTCAATCACCGTGTAGTGCTCGACACGGTTGAACGCCTCTTTGGTGAAGCTGGCGTCCGGCAGGGAGACGACCGGGTTGAAGCAGATGGAGAGCAGGCCCTTGATCTCGCCGGAGTGCATCAACTGGATGATCTCTTCGGCGGTGTTGCCCTTGCCCGGCAACTCCGACTCGGCGATGCCCCAAACCTCGGCGATATACTTGCGATGCTCCGGGTTCTCGATGTCGCGGTTGCCGGGAAGCTGATCGCACTTGTGGCCGTGCTCGCGCCCGCCCTGACCGTTGCCCTGGCCGGTAATCGTTCCATAGCCGCAGCCGGGCCGCCCGATGCGTCCAGTCGCCAGCACCAGGTTAATGCAGGAGAGGACATTTTCCACGCCCTTCGTATGGTGTTCGATGCCGCGCGCATGGAGCAGGAAGCTGGTCTTTGCCGGCCCCCACATCTCGGCGGCCTTTACAATGAGCGCGGGGTCCACGCCCGAGAGCTGCCCCGCGACCTCCGGCGTGTACTTCGCCACCGTCTCCTTGACCGCCTCAAAGCCGGTCGTGTAGTTGTCAATGAACTCCTGGTCTACCCAGCCCCGCGCGATGACAACGTGCAGAATGCCGTTCATCAGGGCCGAGTCGCCGCCGGGACGTACCGGAAGATGCAGGTCGGCGGTGCGGGCCAGCGGGGTTACGCGTGGGTCAATCATGATCAGTTTCGCGCCCCGGTCGCGCGCCCGCCAGATATAATCGGTCGTGATCGGGGCGCACTCGGCCACGTTGGCCCCGGTCACCAAGATCACGTCGGCGAGAGGAATATCGTCCCAATAGTTGGCCGCGCGGTCAATGCCGAATGCCTTTTTGTTGCCCGCCCCCGCCGAGACCATGCAGAGCCGCCCGTTGTAGTCCAGGTTTTTCGTCTGCAAGGCCACGCGCGCAAATTTGCCCACCAGATAGGATTTCTCGTTGGAGAGCGACACGCCGGAGAGCATGGCGAAGGCATCCTTGCCGTACTGCTGCTGGATACGCCGGATCTCGGCGACCGTCGTATCCAGCGCCTCGTCCCAACTAATGCGGACAAAGCCCCTGTCCGTGCGCTTGAGCGGATGCAGCAGGCGGTCAGGATGCTCGTTTTGCATGTAGCGCTTGACGCCCTTGGGGCAGAGCTTGCCCCGATTGAATGGAAAGTCCTCGCGCGGCTCAAACCCGATGACCTTGTTATCCTTGACCTTGAGGTTGATTCCGCACTGCTGTCCGCAGAAGCAGCAGTGCGTGGCAACCAGCTTATCCGGCTCGCCCTGATACTGCCAGCCTCCGGGCGGCGTATAGTGCGCATGCGGGCCGTATTCTTTAATAATCTCTTCAACAGGCAGCGGTAGTTTTGCCATGATTTCCCTTCCTGATAGCGTTCCCCTAAGTCGAGGCTTAAGAGGGAGCCTTCGAGAGGCAGCCACCCCTAAAGGGGTGGACTGCGGACGGCAAGCCCCGTATCCGGGGCTACGTAGGGTGGGTTGGATCCTATCAAGGGCACAGGGGCTAACCCACCTCTGGTAGCCCGCTTTCGCGGGCTTGCCGCCTACAGCCCGGTCCTTTAGGGCCGGGCAGAGCCAAGTTTCCTTAATAACTCAAGTTGCTACCTTGCCTCTTCGAGAAGGCAAACGGTGATGCAAAAGCCGGTTTCCAGAGCGATTCTCTCTCAAACGTGTTCCTAGGTAGCAACTTGGGTTAATACGTATAATACGCCTGCGCATAGAACCAGTCGCTATCGTCGGCACGACCGCCGTTGGTGCGGCGGACAAAATCCCCCGGCAGGAAGCGCGCATAGCCTACGGACAGGTTGGCGCTTTTACTGAGCGTGTAGCTGACGACGGCATCGAACTCCGTTCCCAGGTCACGCCCTGCCGCGCCGGTCGGATCGCGCAGCGGCTTGCCGTCGGTGCCCACGACGGGCCTGCCGTTATCGGCGTACCAGAAATCGCGGGCATCCGCCAGGGTAAAAAAGTGGCCGTCTAACGTGACCAGCCAGCGCGCCCCCGGCTTGACGCGCGCCGAGAGCCGCACCTCCTGCATATTCCGCCAGCCAACGTAGTCTAGCAAGCCATAGTGGGCGTGGTTGGTCGGGTAGAGCTGGTCGAAAGTATGAAAGCCTCCCGCGCCGGTGGGATTGCCGCCGCTGGCATAGTCGTACTCCAGACCACACCGTAACTGAGATGGACCAGGAAACGCGTAGCCGACGACGGCTGCCGTCGCCCATGCGGAGATGGGACGCACGCCATTGCGCCCAAGTTGATAGGCGGCTTCCACCGTCGCATCCCAGCCCTGCTCAAAGACGAAATGAGGCCGCGTGCCCAGCGTCCAGACATCCTGCGTTACGCCGCTCACGCGGTCGCTCTTGTAGAGCAAGTAGAAGTCTGCCGCATGAGCCTTACTCAGCGTCCGCTTCGAGTAGATACCGGCCAGCACCGGCTCCGAAGTCTTGCTGGGCGACTGCCCCAGCTTGCCAAGAAACAGGTCGGTTGTGGCGCGGCTATCGGTCAGGGTCAGCTTGGCCGCATCCCAGGAGCGGCCCAAATTATTCCAGTCGGCGTTGCCGAGCAGCCGCGAGTCGCCGTAAATCAGGTCCTGACGCCCCAGCCGCCATCGGCTGTTTTTTCTCTGGATGTCCAGATAGCCCTGATGAAATTCCAGGTCGTGCGTCGTTCCGGTTGAACCGGCAACGCCGTGCGTATGGGAGTAGGAATACTGCGGCTGGAGGAAAGCGCTCCAGCCGGCTCTATCCTTCCAGCGCAATCCCAGGCGCAGACGGCTCAGTTCCGCCTGCGGGTCGCTAGCGCCGGGCACGGTATAGTTCGGTCGGCTTCGCGTTTCGTAGCGCAACCGCTCCTCCGGCTCCAGGCTCAGCCCGAATCGGGAGGGCGCCGGCGCGGTGGTCTGCGCCAACCCCTGCGCGGTGCTCAAATACAATCCAATCACAGAGACTAGTTTCCAACTCACTCGAAGCTTGAAAGCGCATGTCATCCAATATGTCCGCTCTGGCAATTTGTGTTACCCCTTCCCTCGAAAGGGGGGCAGGGAGTTAGGTCTCATAAAAATCCGGGTCCGCCGATGGCTTCCAACTGGTTGAGCGCGAGCAGGCGGCGGCGGCAGCTTGGACAGATCTCCTGATAGTGCGTGCCATCTTCAAAGCGCTGGTTCAGGCCCAGTTGGTCGAGTATCGTCTTCAAGTCCTCCACATGCATCTGAGAGGCGTACGTCTGGCCGCACCGCTTGCAGTGCGCCGACTCGGTTGCCGCGCCCTCGCGCTTGTAGTATTGCACGCCCAAGTTGGCGGGCCGCTGGAAGATATGGAAGAACTTGCCGAACGGCAGGTAGAGCAGCGTCACGATCACGCTGAAGGCGTGCAGCAGCGCCAGGAAGCTATAGGAGTGGCCGTGCATCCACATGGCGCTAGCCGTCAGCATCAGGCCGGTGATGGAGACCGCGAACAGCAGAATCAGCGGCAGGAAGTCCATCGAGAACTGCTGTAGGCTCATCGCGCCCTTATCGTACATGCGGCGCTTGAAAGCCAGCGCCATGCCGACGATGACGGCCACCGCGCAGAAGTCCAGGACGTGGAAGGTCAGCCAGCCCACGATGGAGGTTGCCGGAAACGTGCCCGCGTGAACGCCGAACAGATACGCCTGGTAAGCCTCCGAATTGTTCGGGTCGGCCTCGAAATGGATCCAGCCGAACACCAGCGGGAACGTGACCAGCACGGCGACGATGCAGCCCCAAGACATCAGGAAGTGGGCCGCCCAGCGCAGATGGCTGCGCCGCTCGATGAACGTCTGGAGGATAATGTTCCTCCATAGCAGCCCCGCCAGCCAGACCAGGTTGCGCGGCAATTGGGCAGGCCGCAGGAACAACTGCCAGCCGCGCCGCCAGTAGAGGCCCGTCGGCGGCTTTTGCAGCCAGACCGAGTAGCGATAGACGATCCCGAAGGTGGCGAACACGACGGCGCTGGTATAGGCGATGAGCGCCGGGTCGAAATGCTTGAGCCGTCCCGATCCCAGGTAGATCGCCACTATCAGCAGCAGCGAAGCGATAAGTCCATTCACAATGGCTTTACGGTCCAGTTGATTGCCCATCTTCTATCTCATCCTTTGGTCTGGCCGGTCACAAGAGCGCACCCGCCGATCTGCATTCCCTGGCCCAGGCCGCGCGCAAACGAGCGAATCAGGCCGAGCGCGGTGAGGCCCCAGGCGAGCAGAGCCACCCACACCATGACCGCAGGGATGCTCTTGAGCGCGGGCAGGTGCAGCACGGCGGCGAGCCGGTAGGTGGCGACGGTATACATGCCTAATGGGAAGACCAGGCTCCAGTACGCCGGGTGGTAGGTGAGCGGCACCTTATGCACGCCATGCCGCCACAGGCCAAACAGCGCCAGCATCGGGATCCACCAGCTGCTCCAGGCCCACAGTAGCAGGGTTACGCCCATCAGTAAGGGGCGAGTAGCGGCCAGGAACGGCATCTGCGGGGCCGCAGCCACGAGGTTCGTGCCAGCTAGGGCGCTGATCGCCGTCGCTCCCAGGATGATCCAGTAGGGCGGCAGCATCTCGCCCGGATCCAGGCGCGCAAAGAAGAGCCGGTAGGCAATGAGCGTGATGAAGATACCGTAGAGCGCGATGCCGATTCCCCAGAGGCCGTACACCGCCATGAAAACCGGCTGCGCGTAGGGGCCGAAATCCGGGGCTAGGAGCGCGCCGAGGACGGCGATGGATTGCGTGCCGACCACGGCGATCAGCCAGCTTGCGTTGAGGACTTCGGTCGCCGAGCGTGTATTGGTAAACACCAGCACGCCAAAGCTAAAGTAGCCCAGGAACAGCCAGGCGATGAGCGCGACGAGCCAGAGGCCCAGCGCAGGCGCTCGATAACCGCGCAGAAAGAGCTGGACGCCCAGCACATCGCTGGCAGCCACGAAGGTAAAGAAGGTGAATACCGTCTGTGGGTTGCTCAGATCGGCCCAAAGCTTGGCTCCATAGCGCACGCCGCGCCGCGCCGTTGCTGCGATCAACACGGGGTAGGCCGCCAGATTGATCCAGAGCAGCAGTTGGGAGACGACTCTGACTCCCTCCAGAAAGAGCGCGGTCGAGACGATGCCCGTCGCCATCACCAGGGCGAAATAGCCGGGATACATCCCCGCGTTCGCGCGCTCGATCCGCTCTGCCAGACCACGTGTCAGGATAGCCATATCACGCTCCCCTTACTGGTCATTGCGATCCAGGGCATAGAGATACTTGAGCAGCCAGAGATTGAGCAGGAAGCAGAAGCCGGAGGCGATAAAAGTCGGGATCGCCAGCGCGGTATGCGCCGCCAGATACTCTTCCAACGCAATGGTGATCAGCCAGAGCTGCACCAGCAGGATGACCATGATCAGGATCATCAGGGTCAGAATGCCTTGCGAGCGCTGCTCCAGCTTCGACAGGCGCGGGTCGCGAAAAATCATGATCCCTGTACCCCCTCCGCGTAGATTTTGCCGTTCGCGATGCGCAGCGTGATTTTAGGCAGCGGGCGGGGCGGCGGGCCTTGCAGCACCGCGCCGGTCGCTGCATCAAAAGCGCCGTTGTGGCACGGGCACTCCAGCCGATTGCGCTGAGCGGCGTAGTGCACCGGGCAGCTTAGATGCGTGCAGCGCTGCTTATAGGCGACGAATTCGCCGCTGGCAAGCCGGATGAGCATCGCCGGGTCGTCCTCGGTCGGATAGCGGAATAGCTTGACCTGCCCCGGCTGGATCGCGTCCACGGCGGCGACTTCCAGCGAAGGAAACGGCTCGCGTTGCTCGCGATATTTTTGCAGCACGAAGTAGCCGTTGCCGACAAAGGTAGCGCCCGAAATCAGAACCAGAAACTTAGTGAACTCGCGCCGGGTGACGTAGTTATCCGCGCCCCACTCGATAGGAAAATCTTTTCGCCACTTGGGCGTTGTCTCGCCGCTCATCGTTTCGCTTCCTCTCGCGTCCGGCAGGTAATATCTCCCAGCCGAACATCCACCCTCAATTCTCCGTTGCGATGCCCATCCTCCGGCCTCTCGGCCTTTTCCGGCATCACCATGTACACCTTCGTCTTAACCGTTTGCTTGCCAAACTGAAAGGTATTCACCGGCGTGCCGCGCCGCCGCTTCTGCCACTCCTCCAGCGGACCGAAGTAGAGCGCCTCGGATGGGCAGACGGTCGCGCACATGGGCCGTTTGCCGACGGAGGTGCGGTCGTAGCACATATCGCACTTCATCATCTGGTCGGCTTCCGTCATGTATTTGGGCACGCCGAACGGGCAGGCCAGCACGCAGTTCTGGCAGCCGATGCAGCGGGGCTTCAGGGACGATTGCACGACGCCATCCGGGGTCTGCTTGATAGCGTCCGCCGGGCAGACTTGGGCGCAGGTCGGGTTCTCGCAATGCATGCAGACCTGCGGCGTCGTCTGAACCGTCTCCGTGCGGTTGATGTACTCCAGATGGATCATGGAAGTGCCCCGGTGCGTGCCGCACTCCGCGCACGCCTGCACGCACGCCTGACAGCCGATACACCGGGCCGGGTCTATGATAAACACATTCTCCAACGATTCACCCTCTTCTGGTAGCCCCACAGGAAATGGTGATACCCTCTTGAACGCTCAATCCTAAATCATGGTTGAGCAGGGCGCTACCCCTCTTCTTAATCGGTATCCCTTTTCGGGACAGAGGATCCAAACAGCCGCACTGGCTCTTCCTTGCCCAACTATTATGGCGGGGGAGCCGCACGGGAAACATCCTCTAAATGGCGGATTGTGAGCGGGAAAGCGCCGCGCCGCCGTTTGCATTTTTCGCCATCACAATCCGCCATTTCGGGGATGCTATCCTTTGAGAAGCGGCTTATAATAGCACAGCAATCTGAAAAGGAGGCTCGGGAGGCCGATGAGCTTACGACAGGACGGCAAAAAGATAGCCTGCGATGGACCGGGATGCACCGCCACGGCGGCTATTCCCGTCGCCCTGCGCTCCCGCCTCCTATCAGGGCAGAGTGCCGGGCAGGCAGTAGAAGGCTGGCTGTTTGTTCTGAGCCAGGGAGGAGGACGTCACTTCTGCCCGTACTGTGCCCACCAACACCTCATAGCGCTTTCCGGCATGTCTCTGACGGAATGGCCTTCCGGCGAGGGTCGCCCAGCCAACAAGCTCGAAGAAATTGCGTCCACCCTGCGTCCTGGGGCACAGGGCCAAGATTGAGTGAAAGGCGGCCAAGTAGCTAACTCAAGGACAGGAGACCAGAACCATGAGTAAGGGACAAGAGCAAGTCAGGAGCCAAAGCCAGCCCTGGACCGGAATGTTGTTGCTGGGGGGGCAGAGGGTTGAGCCGGGCCGGTATCGGCAGCTAGGCACCGAGCGTGAGGTTCGCCTGGAGCAAGCTGACTATCTGCCGGCCAGCCTCAATGGCCGTGTGGCCCTCTACGAGCGGGTGGCATTTTCCTGGAGCCGGAGGTCGGCGACGGTCTTGGGCATCAGGGAGGATGCGGACGCGACTCTTCTTGTCCAATGGTGATGATACCAGAAAGCAGAGAGTATAGGAGGAACCAGGCCATGTTTCAGACTCTTCTTGTCTGCTCGGATGGCTCCCGGGGGGCGCTGAAGGCGGCTCACAAGGCCGCCGCGATTGCCCGGCAATTCAACAGCGACATACGGCTGCTTAGCGTCTTTGACGATACGCTGACCGCCGCCTATCTGGGAGCGTGGGAATCGATCACGGTTCCAGGCGACTTGGCTCGCTTGGCGGAGGAGACGCAGGGAGAGGTCGAATGCCGTACCCTGCCGATTTTCCAGCAGGCCGGCGTGCCATGTCAGGCCCTGCGGGAGATAGGACATGCCGTCGATCGGATTACCCAGGTGGCCGAGCGAGAACACGCCAATCTGATCGTGCTGGGCAGCCGGGGCCTGAGCACCTGGCAGGCGCTCTTATTAGGCAGCGTCTCGGAGGGCGTGTTGCTGCACGCCCCCTGTCCGGTGCTCATCGTGCGGGGAGAGAAGGCATCGGAGGAGACGACCGGCTTCAATCGGATCCTGCTGGCTACCGATGGCTCGGATAACGCGCTGGGAGCGGCGGCAATGGCCGGGCTGCTGGCCGACAAATTCGGCGCGGAATTGACGGCCCTTCACGTGGTTGCTCCTCCTCGGGGTCTTCTGGGCGTCCCGGTCGCTGACACGGAACTGAAGGCCTACCGGGAGCGTATGCAAGCGGCTGTAAAGCAGCGCACAGGACGGATTTTGGGCCAGACCGGTATTCCCTATGCCTTTCGTGAGGAAGACGGCCATCCGGCGGAGGAGATTGTGCGCGTGGCTGCGGAAGGCAATTACGACCTGATCGTGCTGGGCAGCCGGGGATTGAGCGGTTGGAAGTCGCTGCTGGTGGGGAGCGTCTCGCAGCGGGTGGCGCGTCATGCGCCCTGCTCGGTGCTGGTCGTGCGCTAGGCAGCCATGCAGGGCTTGTTAAGAAGGAAGTCGTTCCGTCTTGCACCGGCCCGCTCGCTAGGCGAGCGGGCCTGGTAATGTCGTCTACAGATCCCCTGCTCTCTCGGCCTCTGTGAGGTAGCAGCTTGGATCCAGGCCAAGCCAGTCGCCGGTGGCCGCCTCGGCTCGGGTGCGCAGGTTGCCGTTGCAGACCTCCACAAACCGGCACGCCTGGCAGCGGGCCGGCAGTGCCCCGCGACGGTCGCGCAAGATGTTAAGCCGTGGGTCCGCCGCTTCGGCCCAGATCTGGCTGAAGGGCCGCTCCCGGATATTACCGCAATTATAGTGCCAGCTAAACTGGTCGTAGTGGACATTGCCGAGCGGGTCAATGGCGGCGATGTTGCAGCCGGAGCGATTGCCGCCGGAGCCTTTGAGTTTTGCCGCCACCCCCGCCGCGCGCTTCGGGTCGCTCTCTTCCAGTTGCAACAGGATATAGGCGGCGTCCGTGTGATTGCCGACCGTGAGCACTTCGAGCGCGTAGCCTTCCGCATGGCAGCGGCGCGTGCGCTCAAAAATGCGATCCATGATGGCGCGCGTCTGCTCCGCCGCCAGGTCCACCTTCTGCATCTTGCCCCCGCGCCCCGCGTAAGCCAGATGATAGACGCAGAGGCGCTGCACGTCGTGTTCCAGGCAGATATCGAAGATAGCGTCAAGGTCGGTCTGATTAAGCGCGTGGACCGTAAAGCGCAGGCCGACCTTGATACCCCGCGCGCGGCAGCGGTCAATCGCAGCCAGCGTGCCCTCGAACGCGCCTTGCAGCCCCCGCAGTTTATCGTGCCGCGCCCGGATGCCGTCCACGCTGATGCCCGCGTACTTAAGTCCGAGCGCAGCCAGGCGGTCGGCCATCGCCTCGTCAATCAGCAGGCCGTTGGTGGAGAGCGTGCAGGAGAGGCCCAGCGACTGCGCGTAGGCAATTAGCGCGGGCGTATCCGGGCGGGCGAGCGGCTCCCCGCCGCTGAAGAGCACGGCAGGCACGTTGAACGCGCGCAGGTCCTCCAGCAGCGCCAGGCCCTCTTGATGGGTCAACTCGCCGGAAGCTGCCTCCGGGCTGGCCGAGGCGTAACAGTGGACGCAGCGCAGGTTGCAGGCTTTGGTGACGGCCCAGACCACCACCGGGCGCGGCGCTCCGTCAAACGGATCGGCGGGCGTGGTTTCCGGCTCACGCCCCTGCCGCCGCTCACGCACGTGTCCGTAGCGGAGTGCCTCGTTGCCCGCCCGATGATCGCAGAGCAGGTTGCTCACACTAAGCATGCTTCCCTCTCCCTCCATGCCTGCGGCACATAGACGCAGTCGGGTTCGGCGGCCAGGGGGTCCCGCGTGAGGGCGTAGGCCCGCGCTCGGCTGCCGCCGCAGATGCGCCGGAACTCGCAGTCGCCGCACTTGCCCTTGAGCCGGTCGGGATCGCGCAGCGCCCGGAACACGACCGATTCCTGATAGATCCGCACCACCGAATCGTCGGGAAATTTGCCGCAGTTGATGGGCAGAAACCCGCTGGGATAGATGCTCCCGGTATGGCTGACGAACATCACGCCCTTGCCGTCGTTGACGCCGATGGGCGCGCGCTGAATGCGTCCGGCAATGGAGGCCCCCGGCTGGTACTGCGGATTGCCCTGGCGCTGCAGGACGAACCGGCGATAGTGATGCGCCTCGGTCGTCTTGATGCCGTAGGGCTGCTTCTGCGCCTGCTTCCATAGCTGCTCGAACACCGTCTCATACTGCTCCGGCGCGATCCGCTGTTCGGCCAGCCCACGCCCTACCGGAATCAGGAAGAAGACGGACCAGAGCACGATCCCCAGAGACCCAAACAGCTCCGCCATCGCATCCACCTGGTCCACGTTGCGGCGGGTGATGGTGGTGTTGATCTGGAGGGGAAGGCCAATGGCGCGGGCATCGGCCAGGATTTCCAGCGTGCGCTCGAAGCTGCCGGGTACGCCGCGAAAGGCATCGTGGGTTTCCGCGTCCACGCCGTCCAGGCTGAGCGCTAGCCGGCTTAGCCCGGCCTCCTGGAGCTTGCGGACGGCCTCGGCGGTCACCAGCGGTGTAGCCGACGGAGTCATCGCTGCCTGTAAGCCGACCTCTACGGCGTGCCGCACCAACCCGTAGATGTCTTCCCGCTTCATCGGGTCGCCGCCAGTAAACACTAGCACGGGCGGCTTGGGAAACTCGGCGATCTGGGCGATGAGCGTTTTGGACTGTTCCGTCGTCATCTCGTAGGGATGACGGTTCGGCTGGGCGCAGGCCCGGCAGTGCTTGCAGAGCAGATCGCAGGCCCGCGTGACCTCATAAAACATCACGAAGGGGCTGTGCGTGAAGTCTTCTTGCGTATAGGGAGACGTTCTGTTCATGGCTATTGCGAGGAACTCCTTTCCGTTTGGGTAGCTTCGTCCCCATTATCATGGATTTGCCATCAAGACACATCCCCTAAATGGCGGATTGTCGTGCGAGTGCTCACGCCGAGCAGCGGGCAAAGATAACCACATTCTCCCAGGCTTCTTCATCGCGCAACGGCAGGCCATCGGCAGGGTCGGTTTTGCCGTAGCCAGAGTTCGGGATTTCCCATCGTTCTATGGCAAAACCCAGTCCCTCCAGCAAGGCGATATAGCCGGTTCGACTCGCCGCAGCCTGTCTCTGTTCTGCCAGAAAGCGATAGGTGGGGCCTCCGTGCTCGTAGAACCTTGCTATGTCCAGTAAGCGCCCGCCTGCCTGTAAGACGCGGGCCGCCTCTGCGTATGCCCGGTGGTTATCCAGGATGTTATCGAAGCCACCTACAGAGGTAATCGCCATGACGCTTGCATCCCGAAACGGAAGGCAGCGCGCGTCGAAGGTCAGCGTTGAGCACCGCTCTCCCCAGCCCGCCGCACGCAGGCATCTGCGCCAGGCGGGCATGACAGGTGTGCCTAAATCGCTCATCACCAGCAGGCGGTCTGTCCTGCCGTCTTGCATCACGGGAACACCATAGGAGCCGCCCGGCCCGGAGGCGACGTCTATCACCGGTCCCTCCACGGCACGAACGGCCTCCACAAATTCGCATTCCATGGGTGAGAGGCTTCCCTGCTGCATGGCGGCGAAGTTTCTGGACCCCCATGCGGCCACTTGCTCTGCCTGCTCCGGCTTAAAGGCGCCATCCAGATTGGCTCCAGGCACCACCAGGTCAGGAACCTCTTCTATCACAGGAAACGCCTGCCGGCAGCCAACGCAACGTAGTTGGCCGCAAAGCAGGCGCGTGTCGGACTCTTCGCCGGAGAAGGTCAGCTTCTCCTGACATGCCGGACACACGATGATAGGCAGTAGCCGCTTATCCATTGTCATGTCTCCAACACATCGTCCTATCCGGCGCTTCCTCCTGCGAAAGCTCCTCCCCTTTCCGGCGGAATCGTTGTCTTTCAACTCTCAAAGCGGCGTAATTTCCGCATATCTGTAACCGGCTCCTACTGTGACAGGGGCCAGCGTGTCACAAGCCTCAAAGCGGCGTAATTTCCGCATATCTGTAACCGGAGCGCGATGGCATCACCTCCTGGCAGATATCGGATCGAACCCGCGCCATGCGGTAGAGACTGCCCCGAGACTCTTCAGCATTAACTTCGACTCGATAAGCGCCTTCATTCGTCGGAGGTCGGCCTCCAATTGCCTGTTGGTGTCTGGCCCATAAAATCCCCTGCCCTGTCCAGCCGCTCCTGGCCGCGAGGAGAATGTCAGATGCACATCCACCCGTGTTGCTCCTTCGGGAAGAGCCTGGAAGCGAACCGTCCCGATCTGTTCCACCACCGCGCCGGGCACGCTCATCCAGGCCAGTTCCTGCTTGGGCACAAACTTGGTGATCACGGCTTCCCACTCCACCGGCATGCCGTTCGGGCTTAGAGCCTGCCAGCACAGATGACCGTGGCCGAGATCGGTGACCGACAGCACATGCGTAAGGAAGCGCGCATAGTTTGCAAAGCTGGTCCAGAAACCAAAGACACGCTCGACAGAAGCCTGAACGAGGATGTCCGCATGGATTTCAGTTGAGGAATGCCTCTTAGACGCCTGAGGCTGGCTTTTTGCCGTGAAACAGGTCAGGCTGCGCGCAAGCAGGGCCAACCCCAGGGCGCTCAGGACTGTCCCGCGGAAAGCGCTCTGTTGGAAGCCATACAGCATCAAGGCTCCGCCTGTCACGCCCGCCAGTAAGCGCATGGTCGGGGGCCGCTCCGTTCTTCCTGTACCCATTGTAACTCTCCTTTACCTCTCTGCTTGGGCGCCAACATCACCCTCGTTTACTTTTCCTTGTCGTGCACTTGCGGTACTTAGCGCACGATGAGCACGGGACAATGCGCGTGATGGAGCACGCCATCGGAGACGCTGCCCAGCAATGCTGCCTCGGAGACTCCCAATCCCCGGCTGCCAAGCACGATGAGATCTGCTTTCTCGCGCTCCGCAACTTGCGTGATCTTGTCCACAGGATGGCCTAACGCGCGCACAAAGCGGCACTCTACACCGAGTTCAGCGGCTTTACAGCAGGTCTGCTTTTCAATATCCTGCTGTACTTGCTCCACATAGCGCGCTACCAGGCCCATATCCAGGGGTTGCTCTTCTTGGATAGGAGCTATCATCCAGGGATTGTAGACATTCACCGCGATCAACCGGGCCTCAAACTGCCTGGCTAGCTCTGCGGCAATACGGACAGCCTTCATAGCCTGCCCGGAGCCATCGCAGCCAACAAGGATGTGCGTAAACATGGGACCACCTTACTTTCCTTTTAAAGCAACCTCTGCCGATAGAATAGGGTTAGAGCGCTGAGGCTTCCCCATCACTCACTCTCAAGATGCCGCCATCCGCGCGTAGACGCTCCAGCGCTCGCGGATGTCCTCCTGAGCCGCACCAAGCAGACGCGCGGCGCTCTCCGGGGCGCTCTGCTTGAGGACGCGGTAGCGGCTTTCGCTACCTTTCGCCCGCGGTCCACCGCGGGCGAAAGGTTTCCCTAGACCCTCTCAGCGCCTAATGGATAGCCGGAGAGCTCATCGAGAAGCGAGGCTGAAACAGAAGGCGGGGGAGACAGCAGCGCGGCTGCCCGCCGCACACGTTAGAGTAAAGCCTTCACTACCCTGCTGAATAGTTTTCTTGGGTAGTGAAGGCTTTGCTAGTGTCTACTTTAAAGATTCGCGTGCTTGCGCTGGTAGCAGCCTTCCAGGTAATACGCTATGCAGGAACTACCTTCACAGGCACCGTCTTGACCCGGGCCGTCTCCGAGATCGGCAATTGGAGATGCAGCACGCCGTTACGGAATGTCGCCTTGACATGTCTCGGATCAACCTCGGTGGGCAGGATGTAGTTTGCCCGGAACTTTACTGGCGTGACACCCCACTCCTGGGTATGCACCACCACATCCTCCGGATACAAGGGCTCGCGATCCCCTACGATAGTGATCGTGTCCGGTGCGGCGTCTACCTGGATCGCCTCCATCGGGAACCCCGGCAGCGCCACAAACATCTCGATATAGCCTTCGGTCTGGATAATATCCACCGCAGGCTCGTACGGGTACGGCTCATCCAGAATCGCCCACTCCAGCGGGCCGGATTTGAACCGAGGCCCAAACAGATCCTCCATCCGCTGCTCCATAGCCGTCAATTCCTCGAACGGATTAAAGCGGATGTACTCGCCCTCGATGGGACGAAGGCGCGTCGTTCGCTCGCCATTGAGCTTAACCATCTCTCTACCTCCTTACTTGGGCGGTAAGGCATTTACTCCGGCTACATGCCGGAGAGAGGGACTAGACTCCGCGTTCGCTTCCACCAGTTCCCCAACAGCAACAGTCCCGATACCATTGCTGGAGCAGCCAGCAGGAGGAGTACGAAGAACATTGTGTTCGCGGACCGGGCATGCAGAAAGCCGGTCGCGTAGGCGGTACAGACCAGCAGCCCCTCCAGGATCAGCAGGCTGCCGCCGATAGGCTCCCATTGCCAGGCCAGAAGCAGGCTGCCTACAAACACCAACGCCGCCAGGATACCGGGCAGCAGCTTCGGCCATGTATAGCCTTCGCCGATAGAGGAAGCCACCGCGAAGAAGCTCCACCCGCAAGCCCACAGCAGGGCCAACGAGAGTGCGATCTTACGCATCCACTGCGGATACATAATCGCTCACCTCCTTCTTCTGCTTCTATCACGCTATTATCCTCAGTATAGCGTTCCTTAAGGCGGCGTACATCCCCGAAATGGCGGATTTTAGGGGGCGTTTTTGCCTACTTTATTCAGAGGGCGACGTCATTAGCAGATCCGTTCTCAGGCGCTTTTCAGCGCCTGCGATTGCGGACAGGAGGCAAAAAAGCGCGGACCGCAGGCTGCAAGAAACAGGCGGCACGGGTACTCGCTCGTATACCCGTACCGCCTGGAGAAAGTACTTAACCCAAGTTGCTACCTAGGAACACGTTTGAGAGAGAATCGCTCTGGAAACCGGCTTTTGCATCACCGTTTGCCTTCTCGAAGAGGCAAGGTAGCAACTTGAGTTACTTATCATCCCTGACCATGAAGGGAAGGGGATTACCATTAGATCGCGCCGGGCCGGAAGTAGCGCTCGGCCCGCTTGCTCCGAGCGCGATCCTGGCGCAGCACGCTCTCGATGATCGCTCTGGATGCCCCGCCCTGCTGCGAATCCGGGCGGCCGACCAGCGGGTCAAGCTCCCTGTTGGCCGCGTCCAGCAGCAGTCGGGTGTAGGGAGCGTTGTGTATCCCGAAGCTATTATCGCGGACGATGAAGTAGTAGTTATGGCGCGCCCGAAGAATGCCCAGCGGGATCGAAGCCTCCTGAGTTGCCGACGGAGGCGTCCCACCGCTCTCGGAGATGAGTCTGGTATAATCCCACCAGGCCGAATTGCCGAGCGTCTGCTGCGCCCAGTTCGCCATGCGGCTGCGGAGGGTGAACAACTCGTTCTCGATGTCGTTCTTGAGAGCCGTGGCCCGCGAGCTGGCGTCGGCTGTGCTGTGGCAGGGCGCACAGCTCACGTCCACCATAACGGTCATCGTGTGGCTGGCAAAGCCGTTATGGTCCGGCATGTGACACTGGACGCACTGGGCGGTATTGAGAACCGCATGCGACGACTGCCGGCTGAAGCTCACGTTGCCGGCCCCCTCGAAGCCGCCGTAGCCCATAAGCATGCTGTACTGAGGACCTTCATGCATAATGGGCAGACTCGTGCTGGCTTTCAAGTTCGCGTCGGAAGGATTGGCTCCGAACCCGTTATGGCAGGAGCCGCATGCCTGGTCGAAGTTCGAATACACTTTGAGCGGAGCGCCGGGTGTGACCGGTGTTGGGTCCAGATTGAATGCCCTGCGATGAAGTTGCACGTCGTTAGGACTCTGTGCCACCTTCTGAACCGACTTGCCGGTGAGCTTGTGCGGGTTGTGGCAGTTGCCACACGACGCCGTCTCGACCGTTGACTCTGCATGCTCCGTCACGTCGGCAGCCGAGAAGGCGTTGATGGCGGCGTTTGCGGTGTTCTGGGCGGTCGTTATATCTGTCGCAGTGCTAAACGGATAGTCAATAAACTCGGCACGGGTTGCTCCGCTGTGACACCGCAAGCAGAAGTGTCCCAGGAATGAGGGGTTTTGCACAGACTCTTCCAGCGCTACATCGACCTTCTGGGCATGCTTAGAAACGAGGAAGTCCGCCACGATGGGCCCATGGCACTGGTTGCACACTTCATGCCTCGTGATGTTGGGGTAGGTCAGGATATTGTTGTCCGCCTCGTCCGGGCTGTGCCCTGCCGGGTTCTGAAGGAAGCTTGTTGCCCAGGCCACATGGGCGCTGCCGGGACCATGACAATGTTCGCACGTCACTCCTTTCTGGCCGTGCATGGTATGGCTGAATGCGTCGAAGTCAATCTTAGGGATCTCTGCTTGGCGCGTGCCGCTCCTGGCCCTGGCGACCGCAAGCTGGATGCGGGCGCCAGCGTTGGCGCTGTGGCACCCGCCGCACTTGGCGGTGCCCACGTAAGTTGCCGTGCGCTGGCTGGCAGGCTCCAGCGCGACGAATTCCGCCGAGGGAGAGACAGGCGTCGGGGCCGCCTGGTTCGGCGGGATGTTAGGGCCTCCGCCTCCTCCACAGCCGGCCAGCAATCCCAGCGCCACCGTCAACACCATCAGCGCAACCCAGCACCCAATTAGCCATTTCCTATGCATTCCCGGATCCCTCCTTCGGCCTGCAACGCACCGATGGAACTGCTATGTACCAAGAGCAGGACGTTTGCCGTATCGAATATATGCAAAAGCCTATCCGCTCTGCCTCTCAGAAGCGGGCGCTTGCCGTCAACATGAGGATTGTTGCATCATAATCCATGGTGCTTACGACGCGGTCTTGATAAGTCCAGGGAGAGATGGTAATACCCAGTTCCTGGCCTCGCGGAAACCGGTAACTGGCGCTGAGGGTGAAGAACTGCCCATGCGTGTTGCCATCGCGCAGCAGCAGGGGGTTGTCGTTGCGCGTGCTGAAATCGGTAAAGTTAAGGGCTAGAGTCCCACTGGCGCCAATCGCCCAGCTCGCTCCGGCGGCAAAGGTACGGTTGCTGGGCGTGAAATTGCCCAGCGTCGGAAACTCCAGGATATCGGTGTGTCCTCCCCAGGCTTCGGTACCGTACTCCAGGAACAGACTCCCTCTGGGCGAGACCTGCCAGTTGCCTCCCACGAGGAAGGCGTTCATGGTCACCCTGGATGACCGGGCATCATTGCTCCAGTGACGGTAGGACCAGATCATATAGCCGCTCAAGTTAGGAAGGCCGCCCTCGAGCTTGGCCTGGACAAAATCGCGGCTGTCCCAGTAGAGGGAGCGCGGGTCCTGGGTAAGCATCGTCAGCGCATGGTTTAGGTTCTCCGTGTAGCCGCGCAGGGTCAGCCGCCACTGCCGATTCAGTCGTCCCGACAGACGCCCATCAAAGGTAAACCATCGCGGCACGTCTACAAAGGTTTGATCGGCGTTTACCCGCTCGACCTCCCGTTCCTGCAGCCCCAGTTGCAGTGCCCAGCGCCGCCAGCGCTGGGCGAACCGGAGCGTGGCGAGGCGCTGCTCGCGCATCTGGGCATTCTGCACGACGGGAAGGCTCATGCGATCCCGCTCCAGCAGGAAGGCCAGGTCGCTGGAAGGGCCGAGCGCCCAGGAACCGGCCAGCGAGAGCACATCCGCGCGGCTTCTGGGTGCGCCCGCCTGGTGAATATCGAAATGGGCCACGGTGCCTTCCAGCCCGAAGTTGAGCGTGGGCTGCCAGAGATAGCGCAGTTGCACGCGCCCGATGTCGGTCTCCGGATAGGTGCCCGTATAGTCGGTAAAAACGCGGTCCGCGTAGCTCAGGCGCAACTGTCCGTTGCCCAGCCGCCCGGCGGCGATGGCATCCATGTAGCGCGTGCGCTGATCCAGTGGAATGTGAGGCGCCTCAAAGAACTGGTTCTGCTTATTTTGCTGAAAGCGGAACGCCAGGGAGAAGTCCCGGATAAGGAACTGTCGCAGCGCGATATCCTGTATGTTGCGGCCACTCTCGGGCACCAACGTCGGCGTCGGGTCGAAGAAGCGGTTGCGCGTAAACCAGCCCTCCAGGCGTGTTCTGCCGAAGAAGAACGCCAGATCGGCGTCGCCTCGGTAGTCGTCTGTCCCCGGGCCATTGAGCGCCAGAAAACCGGAATTCCCATGCGCGATAGACAGGGAATTGTAACGCCAATCATACAGGAAAAACCCTCGGGGCGGCGTGGCATACTGGCGAAATTTGGTCTCGTTGCCGGACAGATACCAGTTCACCCATCCTAATCCCAGGCGCCAGGGAAACACGCGGGGGGGTGGCTTCGCGGCCTCCTCTTCCGGGACCTCTTCCTCCTCCTCTTCTCCTGGCCTGGCGGGCTTTGGCTGTTGGGGAGGCTGCCCTTTTCCGGCAGGCGCCTGGTTTCCCGCCGGCTTCTGCTCGCCGGCAGGCTTCTGTTGCGAGCCGGATGTCTTACCGTTGGATCCTTCCTTTCCGTCCGGCTGTTCCTGGGCGCCCGCCGCCGTCGCAAGCCCGATGATCATGAGAAGGACCAGTAGAGATCGCATGTGCGTCTTCATCTCCGGCGGCTTCCCGGGCCGCGCTTAGCGTTGAAGCAGGAACCGGTCTGTGTTGGACCCATGGACACCGACATGGCAGCCGGTCTGCCAGCAGGTGCGTCCC
Organism: Chthonomonadaceae bacterium; assembly: GCA_035650735.1. Classification (GTDB taxonomy): domain Bacteria; phylum Armatimonadota; class Chthonomonadetes; order Chthonomonadales; family Chthonomonadaceae; genus DASRGL01. Next base: position 6,261 of record DASRGZ010000188.1, on the reverse strand, counting down.
GGAAAGTGGTTGTTGGCCTTATCGGTATGACATTGGTTGCATGCCCCACGTGAGAAGAGGGTCAGCAGCCTGGGATTGTGTGAGCCGTGCGGACGGTGGCACTCCAGGCACCCGTCGCCAGACAGCCCGGTCACCGGATCATGCTCGAAGACGAACGGCCCGGCGGTCTCTGGATGGCAGGTGACGCACATATCCGACGCTCCCCGCAGGTGGATTCGATCTAGCTGGGAGCGGCCGAAGCGCGGTTGGGCCGCCTCCTGCCTTTCCGTTTCGTGGCGGGGATGGATCTCATGGCAGTCGCTGCAGACCATTCGCCCTTCCGGAACCGGGTGATGGAAGTTCTGCCGGAACTCGTTGACCTCTCGCGGATGGCATTGGCCGCAGAGAGTGGCCTCATCGGCCTTGAGCAGCTTACGCGGTTCTGCCGCCGCCACGAATACGCGCGCTCTGGGAAACTGGGTGCTGGCTTTGGAGTGTTGGGCAGATTTATCCGTATCCTCCAAGTCCTGGTGAATCTGATGACAGGCGTTGCAGCCGACATCGGCGTGGGCGTGGCCGGTTCGACGCCAGTGCGCGAGGGTCATCGTATCGGCATGACACCGCAGGCAAGCCATGGCGCCCTGTATGGGCGTGGCCCTGGTGTAACTGATCACGTAGTTATACAGCTCGGCGCGATTTTTCAGATGGGCAATATGAGGACGGCCCGGGCCATGACAGGATTGGCATCCGTGCTTATCTATCGGATCACGCGTATCGTTGACGAAAGGCGCGTGCGGAGACCGAACGAACGTATTATGAGATTTTGCATGGCACCGTATGCATGATTTCTCATCCACATAGTCATCCGGGGTGGCCTGGGCGAACAGGCTGAGAGGAAAGGGGGGAAGCTTTTGGGTTTTGGGTGGTGCAGGCAGAACATAGCACATCGCCACCAGCCCGAGCAGCGGCAAAGCCGGAAATAGGGACAGGAACCCCAGACGCCCGGCCCGCATTCGTCTCATAACCCCTCCTCTGCCTGTCGCATAAAGCATGTCCTCGGCCCGTTGTCCTCGTCCGTAGAGTGTGCATTGGATAGTAAGCGCCTACCGTTGCGAGCCTATGTAAGGCGTTATCCTCGTTCACAGAGGGTGCGTTGGTCCTATGTTACTGTAACGTTGAGCATAATACACACGAAGCGAGGTGTCAATTAGGAAAAAAGTACTGTGGACGGCAGCATTCGCCGGTGAAACAGAGCAAAATCCGTCAATTAGAGGATGAATTTGATTCAATAAATCTAGTAGAGTAGGGTTGTACGAGAGTGTAGATAGGCAGCAGTAAGTTGTAAAGGCAGGAATGGAAGCGGGTATTGATGCCAAGTTGGCAGCCTTCATGGTCGGCGCGTAGCGAACTCCCGAAAATGAATTCCGCTCCGTCCGGCAGGAGGACAGATAAGGCTGATCTGCCAGACCGTATCGTCAGGAGGGCAGCCATGTCTTACACACAAGCAAGTATCGGGAGTTGCCCGTCCCACACGCACCGGATCAAGGTAGGCTTGATTGAGACCGATACGCTCCTGCGCGAGGGGATGGTGGCGCTGCTTAACACGGTCGCGGAATTCCAGTGTGTCGGCGCATGGGGACAGGTCCAGGAGGCGTTGTCAGCCATCGGTCGGCTCCGACCGCATGTCCTTCTGCTCGATAGCGGGCTGTCGGAACATTCCCGATCACAACTTCTAAACCAGTTGACTGTTATCAGTCCCGCAACGCGTATCCTGGTGACCGTCAATTGTAACCATGTCGGGTGTGCGGCGCTCAGCGCGCAGGCGCTCTGCGAAACAGGGATGCTCAACGACACGGTGGAGAACTGCCTACAGTGCCGGCTTACGCTTGGCGCGCATGGGATACTGCGCAAAGCGCAGGGGTTCGGCCCTATTGCCGAAGGAATACGCCGCGTTTATGCAAGCCAACCCTGGAGAGAACCTGCCTCTGCCCCCTGCCTGGCAGAGCCGTTTCTGTCCTCCAGGCATTCCTCAGCGACAACACAGCAGGGCGGCTTGGAAAGCCTGACGCTGCGTGAGCGTCAGGTAGTGAGATTGATCGGGCTGGGCTACTCCAACAAACGGATCGCCAGTGAGATGCAGTTGGGCTATTCCACGGTCAAGAACTACGTCAGCAGCATCCTTAAGAAGCTGCGCCTGGAAGGCCGCACGCAGATAGCGCTTTACGCTCATGGGCGCAATGCTGAGGAGGGAGGGCGGCTGCCCCAATACCGGCGCAAGAGAGTGTCCTAGCCGATTCTCTCTATCCTACCAGGCAGTAATTCTTACGATAAAGGAGCACACAGGTGATCATTGGCAAAAAGAGAGCTGCCGTGCTTGCGGTGGCTGGACTTACCATCTATGGGTCGCTTTTGTTGACAGCCGTTTCTGCCAGCCCTCCAAAAACCAAGCACAAACCCACGACCAAGAAGAGCGCTGGCGGCAGTGCGGCCCTGATCGCCGAGGGGAAGAAAGTGTACGAGGCGAACAAGTGCGCCAACTGTCACATGATTCACGGCAAGGGAGGCAAGAGCGGACCGGACCTGACCAAGACGGGAGCTAACCCCGCCCACTCGCTGGCCTGGTTTGAAGCTGAGATCAAGAACCCGAAGTCTCATAAGGCCGATGCAAAAATGCCCGCTTACGGAGACAAAATCAAGGGAAAGGATCTCCGTGCCCTGGCAACCTACATGGTCAGCCTCAAAAAGTAAGCCAGCCCCATCAACAGAGTAGGGGAATGGCGAGGGCGTCTGGCTGTGGAAACGGCAGCAAGGGCGTGCTCTTTCTCCTCGACGAGATCAGGACGGCAATCTTTGCCGTCCTGATCTCGCTTTCACCGGATGCTGACCTGCTAGCGAATCCAATAGCGAATCCTGCCTGTGCTATTGCGCTTGCTGTCCTGCTGAATGCCGGGCTTTCCAGGCAGCAAAAGCCGGTTTCGTCTCCAGCAGGATCTCCCGGATGGCTTTGCGGTCGGCTCTCGATAAATGCGCAAACTCCAGGCGGCGATCCTGGCCGCTGAGCACCTCCCAGAGCCGACGGTAAATATACTCTTTAGCCACGCCGGGCAGGGCATCGAAGGCTTCTGAGTAGATGGTGTAGCTGCACGGATACCGCATGAGCCTGCGCTTGAGGTCCAGTTGGCGCAGCGAGCGGTGCTTACTATCCTGCGGGCCTTGCGCCGAGAACTGCTCGGCAAAGCCGGAAAGGCCGGTAATAGGGGCCGTCAGCCGTGCCTCTCCCACAAACAGCATGGCCTTCAGCAGCGGTTCGCAGGCAGTTTGGATGTCCACAGGAGCGGTGTTGGAGCGAGGGTCTGCCGAAAGCCCAGAGGCTTTATCCTGTGCCCTGTCCTGGCTGAGCGCCATGCGAGTCTGGTAATTCGCCTTGGCAATCAGGTTTTGCAGGTGCGTCTGGTGCCCCAGGACCATTAACGCCACAATATCGCTGTAACGGCTCAGGTACGGCCTCGTATCCACCAGTCCATGAAGATCGGTAAGATTGGCCCCCTTTTCCCTATCTACCACGAATTGGTCGCCCTGGCGTGTAGCGCAGGCGTTGCCCATGTGTCTCTGGCTGCCGTGCCTGCCCGTCACATACCAGCCGCCCCAACGCTCGCTAAGCGGGCTGGCATCGGTGGTCTGGTAACTAGGCGCCTCCTTTTCCGGCGTTCCGCCTGCATCCACATAGACCGAACGCAGGAGGTGTCCCGGCACCGTCTTGGCGATCAGGCCGGCATGGCACTCCAGGCAGCTTACGACATTGCGGAAAAACCGCGGTTTTGCCTTTGGCTGCTGGAGCAGAACGTAATAGACGGCTCCTAGCTGGGGGTCCACGGTGACAACCTCCAGGATCGGGGCGCGGGGCACCCAGCCGATATAGGTGGAATCGTTGAAGTAGAGGGCGCGGGGCGCTTGCGGGGAGATCAGGGCGCCATGCACACTGGTCTTGGAGAAGACCAGCATCTGGGAAGAGACGGGGATGTGCAGGGCTTTGAGCACCGCCGGCAGATAGCCCCGGCCTTTCTGGTAAGCCAGCGTGAGTTTGCCGCCGTCAATCTTGGCTTGCAGCCTGGTTATGGGGTTATCTGGTGTCGTCTGCGCGTAATAGACGCCGGCTTCTTCCCAGGTTTTGGGGTACTGTCTCCAGGCTAAGCCCACAGTGGGAGCCGGGATTCCTGCCAGCCCGAGAGCGAGCCACCACCCACGGGGGAGCAGGCGTTTGTGTTGCTGTGGTAGAGGTATCATCCTGATCGCTCCACGATTCTCCTCCTCAAGCTTTGTGTCTGGCTCACCGATGACTGCCAGGTGCGTTCTTCGGAAGTTCACCACGATGAAGTTTAAGCGATTTGCAGAAAAGGGACATCCGCTAAATGGCCGATTGTGGAAACCTATTCCATTATAATTTCATTCACGCAGGCGGGCGAAGCTCCGAACGCAGATACCGTCCCTCGGTTATTAACGGCAACCAATTTTCTTGTGTAGTCGCTTTCACAATCGGCCATTTAGCGGATGTTTTGGATTCTGCCGTATTGTACAATTCTTCACAAGATACGGACACCACAGGGCGGAAGGGCGCGGCGTATAAGGCAGACAACAGCCAACAGAGCACTCCCTCCCCCTGAGAATGTATAGAATTTTGAGGGACAGCCCTGCAAGGCTGCCGGAGGAAAAAGCAATGAAAAAGGTAGGAAGAATTGGACTCGGAGTTGTGTCGCTGACGCTCGTGGCCGTAGGTTTCGCAGGATCGGTTCGGGCCGAGGATACAGCCGAGAAGATCAAGGCGACCGGGGCGCTGACGGCGCTGGCCGCGCCTCCCACAGACGAGAACAAGCTGTCGCTGCTGCTGCCCGGACAGACGAAACCGGTTGAGTTCACGATGAACCCGGATACGACCATCGGGGGAATGTGCGAGCACTGCCTGCTCTATCAACCGTTTAAGGCGGGCGAGGCACCGAAAAAATGCGAGATGTGCGGCTGTGATAAGACGAACGCCATATGCATTGCCTGGAGAAACCTGAAGAATTCCACCTGGCAAGCGATGTTTCGGGCGCTGCCCCGCGGGATTGGCCTGCGGGCGATCTACAAGGAAGCGGACAAGCCCGAATCCGGCCTGAAGAGCTTGATTGCAGACCGCCGAACCGTCCTTCTACCAGTCGAGGGCCTGGCAGGCCAGACCCCGGAACAGTTGCTGGCTCTGGTCAAACCCTTCGATGGCACGAAAGCGGAACTGCTTGCCGACGGTAAGCAGCTTGTCATCCATCTCAAAGACGATTGGACGCGGGACAAGGCGACCAAGTTTGAGCAAGCCCTGGCGAAAATAGGCGCCAAATTCGCCTATCCCGAGGAGACTGCCAGCCCGCAGCCTGCTGCCAAATAGACTCTCCTTCCGTAGGCGGGCAGGCCATCACAGGTCTGCCCGCCTGTCAGGTTTCTGGACGACCATCCACGCTTCTTGGGCTTGTCTTCGTAGGGAAAGGAGACCTTTCCTTGAAACCACGGCTTTTGCTGATGCTTACCGTACTCCTCTGCGGGCTTGGTGGATCTAGGGCCCAGGCGAAACCAGAATACCTGGACGTGCTTATCAATACGTACAAGCCGTATGCCGCCAAACTACAGGATCGCTCTTGCGCCAACTGCCATGTCTCCAACTCCGATTTCGCGCGTAATCCGTACGGCAAGCAGATGACCATTGAGATGGAGGCTACCGGCAACAAAGAGCTGACCCCCGATATTCTGCATAAGATCGAAAACCTCGATTCGGACAACGACGGTGCAACGAATATCGAGGAGATCAAGGCGGGAACGGCGCCGGGCGACCCGCATAGCGGCGGAACGGGCAAAGCGGTGAGCGGCCCCCAACCGGCCTCAAGCCAGACACAGCCACCGAGCAAGCCGTGGTTTCCGAAATACGCCTTCCACCCCGCCATCGTGCATTTCCCTATCGGCCTGTTCATTGCCGGGTTGTTGCTGGATTTCATTGGCCTGGTGGGCAAGCGCCGCACCCTGCTCTTCGCGGGCTGGTACAATCTCGTGCTGGCGGCCATCAGCGCAGTGGCGGCTCTAGGCACAGGCTATATCGCGCTCGTGCTGCTTCACATGCCGTTTACGGGCTTGATTCGACAGCATATCATCCTGGCAGCCATTGCCTCCGTCCTTATGTGGGTTATGGTCGCGCTGCGCGTGCATCGCCATGAAAAGATGAGTTGGCCCTTGCGCGCTGTCTACTACATATTGGCAGCCGCC
>DASRGZ010000187.1:0-4352 GCA_035650735.1 Chthonomonadaceae bacterium | reverse complement strand
CCTGCAATGGACTGCCAGGGTCGGCAGGGTTACGGCCCCTGCCTCCGCCTTGCGACATCAACATCAAGGTGGAAGGGTTGCGAATACTGGCCGTCGGCAGGGTTAGGGCCCCTGCCTCCGCCTTGCCACAGCCCTCCGCCTGGCGACACCTGCGCGGGCAATGGCCTAAGAGGAGGTTTATGGGAACAGGATCGTTTGTGTTTCCTGATATGCAGACGCTGACGGAGGGGATATTCGCTGTCTTTCGCGCCAGCGGACATCCCGACGCGCGCCTGAGCGTGCTGGGCCGGCAGTCCAATATCTATACGAGTACCTTCCCCAGCGAGATCGTGACCTGCTGCCTGGAGGATGGACGCCCACTGCGGCTGCTATGCAAACATGCCAGAGGTAAGGACTATTCTGCTTACCAGCACAAATACGGCCCGATCTACGAGGCCGAAGTTTATCGCCGGGTGCTTCAGCCCTTGCAGGCCTCTGTTCCTCGGTCTTACGGCCTTTATGAGGAGGAGACGACGGGCCGAATCTGGCTGGTGCTGGAATATCTTGAAGACTGTCTCCGGGTGGTGAAAGCTCCGGAACCGGGCGCAATGCGTCTGGCCGCGCGCTGGATCGGCCAATTCCATGCCGCCAATGCCGCGCGCTTGCAGCGCGAACCGCTGCCCTTCCTGAATGTCTACAACGCCGAGTACTACATCGGCTGGGCACGGCGAACGGCTCAGTTTGCGGGCAACTTGCATCACGATTTTCCGTGGCTGTCGCCGTTTTGCCGGCGTGCGGAGGAGATTCTTGCGTCTCTGACGGCGCTGCCGCTCACCGTTATTCATGGCGAGTACTATCCGGCGAACATTCTTTATCGGGAAGGAACGATCTATCCTGTGGACTGGGAATCGGCGGCCCTCGCCGTCGGGGAGATAGACCTGGCAAGTCTGGCCCATGGCTGGTCTCTACAGGATATAGAGGAATACTCAAAAGCCTACCAGCAGGCGCGCTGGCCCGCAGGAACGCCGCCGGATTTTGAGCGCACTTTCGACATCACTCAGCTTTACTGGTGCCTGCGCTGGTTGGGAGACCGTCCCGAATGGACGACCCATCGGAACTGGCAAGGGCAATTCAAGCGGTTGCTTGCCCTGGGCGAGCGGCTGGAACTCATCTAAATCGCAGGAATCGTAGCGGGTAATGAAAAAGCAGTTACGTCTCCTAAAATATGCCTGGCCGCACTGGCGCGGGCTGTCTATCGTGCTCCTTACCATGCTGCTCTCCATCGGTATGCAGGTGCTGGAACCCTGGCCGACCAAGCTGCTGGTGGATCAGGTGCTGGATCATCGCCCGTCGCCCGCTCCTTTGCAGCGCCTCCTTCATATTCTGCCTGGCCCGCACGGCCCGGAAGGGCTGCTCCTGTGGGTTTGTGTCGGCACGCTGCTCATCTTTCTGGCCAACAATATTCTCTCTATGATCTATAGCCTCGCCTCGGTAAGCCTCGGACAGAGGATGACATTTTCGCTGGGAGCGGACCTGTTTCTGCACTTGCAGCGCCTGTCGCTGCGCTTTCATAATCAACGGCGCGTCGGCGATACGATCTCGCGCGTTACCGGGGACACCTATTGCGTGCAGATGCTGGTCACAGGCGTCCTTCTGCCTCTGATACAGTCGCTGATCTCCCTGGTGACCATGTTCGCCATCATGTGGCAGCTTCATCCGAGAATGACTCTGCTCTCCCTGGGCGTCGTCCCGTTCCTGGCGCTAGCAATCCGCGTCTTCGGTCGGCCCATGAAGGCGCGCACCCGGCAGCGGCGCGACCTGGAGGGCCAGATGGTCTCCCTGGTGCAGCAGGCGCTCAACGCCATCCCGGCGGTTCAGGCGTTCACGCGCGAGGAGCAGGAGCACGCCCGCTTTCTCCGCTACGCCGACGATACGGTTGCCGCCTATCAGCGCAGCACCGTAGCGAGCTTGGCGTTTAAGTTTTGCGTGGGCCTGGTCTCTGCTTCAGGCGTGGCAGGCATTATCTGGCTGGGCGGCCACTACGCGCTCGCAGGCACCATCACCACGGGAACCATCCTGATCTTCCTGTCTTACCTGCGCTCGCTCTACGGCCCGCTTAACTCCATCACCTATATGGCCTCCACGATCCAGACGACTGCCGCCAACGCTGACCGCGTGCTGGAGGTGCTGGATACGACGCCGGATGTCGTGGATGCGCCCGATGCGCGCGAGGTCGCTCTGCAAGGACATATCCGTTACGAGAACGTCACCTTCGGCTATGAGCCGGAACGGCCTGTGCTGAAAAACCTCTCTTTTGAAGCGCGGCCCGGAGAGATCGTCGCCATTGTCGGCCCGACCGGCGCGGGCAAGTCTACCCTGGTCAACCTGCTGGTGCGCTTTTTCGATCCCTGGTCGGGGCGCATCCTGGTGGACGGCATGGATATTCGCAGCCTCCGCGTGCGCTCCCTGCGCCAGCAGATCGCCCTGGTATTGCAGGAGCCCTTCCTGTTTCGGCTCACGGTCGCGGAGAACATCGCCTATGGCCGTCCAGACGCGACGCAGAAGGAGATCGAGGCCGCCGCCAGCGCCGCCCGTGCCGAGGAGTTTGTCCAACGGCTGCCGGAAGGCTATTCCACCCTGATCGGCGAGCGGGGATCTACGCTTTCCGGGGGCGAGAAGCAGCGGCTCTCCATCGCCCGCGCCTTCTTAAAGGACGCTCCCATCCTCATTCTCGACGAGCCGACCTCTGCCCTGGACGCGCGGACGGAAGCCCTGCTGCTGAATGCCCTGGAGCGGCTTATGCAGGGCCGCACGACCTTTATCATTGCGCACCGGCTCTCTACCATCCGCAACGCGGATCGCATTTTGGTGATAGATCACGGCGAGATCGTCGAGCAGGGCACACATGCAGAGTTGATGCGCTGCGGCGGGCTGTATGCTAGCCTCTACCGGCAGCAGATGGAGATTGCCCGCCATGACGCTATCCCTGCCGAACAGATCAACTACTCCGGCGCGGGAGAGCGCTGACCACGCAAGCCGAGTCGCAAGGAGCAAGGTATGAGCGGCGATAAGCTGGCAAGCATCATCATTAGCAGCTATAACTATGGGTGCTTTCTCCGGGACTGCATTGAGAGCGCGCTCAACCAGACCTATCCGCATATCGAGGTCCTTGTGGTAGACGACGCCTCTACGGATAACTCCTGCGAGATTATCAGAAGTTATAGGGATCGGATTATTCCGATATTGCGGGAGAAGAACGCGGGAGGCAGAGCCACCTACAACGACGCCTGCGGGTTGAGCCGGGGCCAGGTTATTCTGCTGCTGGACTCCGACGATATGCTCTGTCCTACGGCCATCGAGCGCGCGATGCCGCTCTTCGATGATCCGAATGTCGTTAAGGTGCATTGGCCGCTCTGGAAGACCGATGCGCGGGGCCGGAAAACCGGTCGTCTCGATCCCGGCTCCGCTCTGCCGCATGGTGATTACCGGCAAAAGGTGGCGCGTTCCGGCCCGTTCGGGTATAGCTTTCCCTCCACTTCGGGGAACGCCTACGCGCGCTGCTTCCTGGAAAGCGTTCTGCCGGTTCCCCCGGAGTGCTATGGCGATGCCTACCTGGCGACCTGGGCGCTAGTATCGGGCCGCATCGCACGCCTTTCCGAGCCGCAGGGCTACTATCGCCTGCACGACGGCAATACCTATGGGAGCAAGCCTTTCGAGAAGCGATTGGAGCGCGACTTCCGGCACGCGGAGCAGTGCTGCCAGGAGTTAAGCGCTTATTTCCGAAACCAGGGAATCGAGGTGGATACGGAGTCCTGGAAACGCGATTCCTGGTATCACCGGCTCTACCTGTCGGCGCAGGACATCCGGGCGCTGATTCCGGAGGGAACCGCCTTTCTGCTGGCCGATCAGGATAACTGGGCGACCGGCGGCTCGGTGGCAGGCCGCCCGGCGCTCCCCTTTACCGAGCAGAACGGAGAGTACGGAGGCCCGCCCCGCGACGCTGCCGCCGCGATCAAAGAACTGGAGTGCCGACGCGAGGAGGGAATCCGCTTTCTCGTCTTTGCGTGGCAGGCGTTCTGGTGGCTGGAGTATTACACCGAACTTCGCCACTATCTGCGCGCGCAGTGCCACTGCCTCCTGGAGAACGAGCGGCTTGTTGTCTTCAACCTGCAAGGCTGATGGCTCCCCATGTGTAATGATGTTCGCCCCTCTCAAGGGGCCATTGCCCGCGCAGGTGTCGCCAGGCGGAGGGCTGTGGCAAGGCGGAGGCAGGGGCCCTAACCCTGCCGACGGCCAGTATTCGCAATCCTTCCACCTTGATGTTGATGTCGCAAGGCGGAGGCAGAGGCCGTAACCCTGCCGACCCTGGCAGT
>DASRGZ010000186.1:0-49892 GCA_035650735.1 Chthonomonadaceae bacterium | reverse complement strand
TATGGACAGACGTTGTACCCGAAGCAGAGCGGTTATTGATGGCAAGCATTGAATTTTCTGCTGTCGGTAACACTCAAGGACAGACAACAGCGCGCTACGAGCGAACGGCCATTCAACGAGTATGGGGTTTAGCCTGCCGCTCTAGGTCCGCCCCTAGAAGTAGGGGATAGGGTGAGGTCTTCTGGGGCCGACGCTACCGTCGTCGCAGGAAGGCCGGGATATCCAGGTCGTCGCTGCTTGGCTTGCGCGGCTCCTGGGCTGGCGGCTGCGGCTGCTGTGGCTCTGCTGCGCGCGGTGCCTGAGGCGCGTTGGCGGCAGGCGGCTGCGCGGACGAACGGACGTCCACCGTATGATAGGGGCGTGGGGTCTGCGCGGCCTCGCGCCCGGTCATCGTCGGATGGGACTGCTCACGGCGGGCCGGCTGGTTATAATCGTTGAAGCCGGTCGCTAGCACCGTCACGTGTACCTCACCTTCCAGATTCGGGTCCGCCACCCAGCCGAAGATGATATTGGCGTCATTCTGATCGCAGAGTTGGTGGATCTGGTCGGCAGCCTCGGTAAATTCGGCCAGGGTCAGATCATTGCCGGAGGTGACGTTGACCAGGACGCGCGTGGCTCCGTTGATGCTGGTTTCCAGCAATTGCGAAGAGACGGCGTTCTGGGCGGCCTCGACGGCGCGGTGATCGCCGCTGCCCATGCCGATGCCCATCAGGGCCGATCCCGCATTGGACATGATGGCGCGCACGTCGGCGAAGTCCACGTTGATCATGCCGGGGATGGTAATAATGTCGGAGATGCCCTGCACGCCCTGCCGCAGCACATCGTCGGCCATGCGGAAGGCTTCCACCAGCGTCATGCGCCGGTCGCCGATGGAGAGCAGCTTGTCATTCGGGACGATAATGACCGTGTCCACCTTGCTCCGCAGGTTTTCCACGCCCTCTTCGGCCAGGCGCATACGGCGCGGCCCTTCGAAATTAAACGGCTTGGTGACGACCGCTACGGTCAGCGCGCCGATTTCGCGGGCAAGCTCGGCAATGATGGGCGCAGCGCCGGTGCCGGTGCCGCCTCCCATCCCGGCTGTGATGAAGACCATGTCGGCGCCGTCCATCGCCTTTTTGATTTCGCTCTTGCTCTCCTCGGCGGCGGCACGCCCGATCTCCGGGTTGCCGCCAGCGCCCAGGCCGCGCGTGGAGTTCTCTCCCAACTGGAGCTTGCGAGGGGCCTTGGAGATATTGAGCACCTGAACATCCGTGTTCATCGCCAGGAACTCTACCCCGCTCAGCCCCGACTCGATCATCCGGTTGACGGCATTGGTGCCGCCGCCGCCAACACCAATGACCTTGATGTGTGCCGAACCCGGATCGGGTTGATGATTGCCATTGAATGAATTATTGAGCATCGGTATGCGCCCTTCCCCGTGAATAACGTCTCTGCGAGTATGTGCCTCCAGTGGCCTCACCCCTGGACAGGATGGCCCTCACCCCCGACCCCTCTCCCGTCGCTGCCGGAGAGGGGAGAGCAGAAGCCTTGTTCTACCCTCATCCCCAGCCCTTCTCCCTCCAAGGGAGAAGGGAGAGCAGAAGCCGGGTTGTCCTTTCCCCACTGGCCCTCCGCGATTCTAGGGGAGCGGAGAAGCCGGGTCACTCCCTTCCCTACGAGGGAAGGGGGATGGGAGGTTAGGTGGTGCCTATTCTTAGCTGGAAAAGTTGACCGTGATGGTTTAGGATAGAACGGCGAATGAGGCGCTTGGCTGTCTTGCGGCGTCTCAAGGCCGGAAGCTATCAAAAAAGCTTTTGAGCCAGCGCCATACGCCGCGCAGTCCGCCGGCAGACCGGGCATGAGCGCGGGCGAGCTGCTGTGAATGGCGCATCTGACGCGCGCCGTAGAGCACCAGGCCCACGGCGGTCGCGTAGATCGGGTTCGTCAGTGTCTCGCCAAGTCCGCCGATGCCCTGCGGCTTGCCGATGCGCACCGACAGGCCCATGACCTGCTGGGCAATATCGGCGCACCCTTTTAGCTGGCTGCCGCCCCCACTGAGCACCAGGCCCGCCGGGATCAGGCGCAGGCAGTCGGCGCGGACCAGTTCGTCGTGTACTAGTTGAAAGAGTTCCTGCATGCGCGGCTCGATGATCTGGACCAGGGCGCGGCGGCGCAGCTTGCGCCCCTCTTCCCGGCCGATCTGGCGCACCAGGATCACGTCCTCTTCCGGCACCTGTTCGGTGAGCGCGCTGCCGTTCTCCGTTTTCAGGCGCTCGGCCTCATCGCGGGCCACCGTCAGGCCATAGGCCACGTCGTTGGTGACATGGTTGCCCCCGACCGGAATCACCGCGGAGTAATAGATCTCGCCGTTGACGAAAACGGCGAGATCCGAAGTGCCGCCTCCTATATCTACCAGACAGACCCCTAATTCCTTCTCTGCTGGCAGCAAAACCGCTTCGCCGGTGGCAATGGGCTCTAAAACTTCTTCGGCGACCTCCAGACCGGCCCGGGTCACGCACTTTTCGACGTTTTGCAGGAAGGTGGTCGCGCCGTGGACGATATGAGTCTGCACCTCCAGGCGCGTGCCGCTCATGCCGACCGGGTGACGGATGCCGTTCTGCCCATCAATGGAATAAGATCGCGGGATGGCGTGCAGTATATGGCGGTCGGGAGGCAGGACGATGACGCGCGCCGCCTCCAGGGCCCGTTCCACATCGGCGTTTGTGATCTCGCGATCCGGGTGGGTGATAGCGATAACCCCGCTGCTATTGAGCGAGGCAATGTGCTCCCCCGTGACGCCGACGTAAACCGATTCCACCTCGCGCCCGGCCTGCCGGGACGCCTTGGCGACGGCCTCCTCGACAGCGCGCGTGGTGGATTCGATGTCCACGACCACGCCCTTCTTCATCCCCGGCGAGGGCGCGACCCCAATCCCGGTGACAAGCAACTCTCCGTGCTCGGTCAGCTCGGCGATGAGGGCGCAGATTTTCGTGGTTCCAATATCCAGGCCCGTGATAACTTCGTTTCTGGCCAACCTCTTTACCCGGTGAAGGCAGTAGGAAGTAGGCCGTCGGCAGGCGAGATAAGAGACAAGGGCCAGGGCGCCGTGCGCATCCCTGGATGCACGGCGCTAAGAACCTATCCTATGAGACGTTCTGCCGAGATGGGAAAACCTTCTTCTCGGGAGAGGCTCTAAGGATTCTCTCTTTCCCGGCTGCCGATTGCCGATTGCCGACTGTCTGCGTTAAGAGCCTCTAACAAAACCGTACTCCCTCTGCCTTGCAGGGAGAGGGCCGGGGTGAGGGGAGAGCCTCACAGCCAAGCTTTGTTAGGCACTCTAAATTCCCCCGCCGATTTCTTGCTTTTGTCCCAGCGCGGGCTGTGGGACCGAAGCCACGGCTGCGCTCTCTTCCTGCTGGCGGCTGCGGGCTATGGCCAGCCTGTTCAGGTAGTACCGCCGGATCAGCGACAGGTTCAGAAACACGCGCGAGCCCAGCGCAATGACCGCTACCAGGGCCAGATTAATACCGATGCAGTCGCCCAGCCAGGCCAGGCCCGCCGCAAGCAAAGTGTTTAACACAAAGCCGCTGGCGAAGATGTCGTTTTGGAAGCGCCCTTCGATTCCGGCGCGAATGCCGCCGAAGACCGTATCCAGACCGGCTAGGGCCGCCACCGAGAGATAGGGCGCATACTCGGCGGGCATCTGCCAGCTAAAGTGGCTGAAGATAGCAAGGCCCAGGCCAAAGCCAGCGGCCAAGCTGACAATAGGCAATCCGGCTTTCATCTAGTCTCTTCCTTACCGCTCTGAGAGGACTTCGGCAACTTGGCGAAGTGCAGGGTGGTGCTGCCCGCGAAGGCGGGGAGATGCAGGCTCTTCTTTTTTTCGATATGGACCATCGCGGGATCAAAGCGGCGCATCTCTTCCAGGACGCCGCCCGGCATATTGACCTGCCACAGAGTTTCCGGATTGCCAATGGCCTGAATGACGTAGGGCGGCGCCGTCGGGACGTCGTTGACGTGGACGACCGGGCCGACGCAGCGAATGGCCGTGGAAGCCACGACGCGCTGCCCATTCACGGCGATAGCCTCGGCGCCGGCAGCTTTGAACTCGTTGACGACGCGGGCGATGTCCTGATCGTGGACCAGAAAGCTGAGCTGGGTCATCGGCGAGGCATCTGCCGCATGCTTCTGGCTGTCTACCAGAGTGACCTGCACGCCCGGCCCTTCCACCTCCGTCAGGCCGGCCAGGATTTTAGTATCCTGGAGCTCTTTATTGAGGGTGGAGGCGGCGTCGGTGCCTTTGGCGGCGATTCTTTCGAGCTCGGAGGTGCGCTCGCGAAGCTTTTTCACTTCGCTTTCATACTTCTTGATCTCATCCTGGAAGTGCGATTTTTCGACGGCGCTCGCTTGCGAGCCGCTGCCATAGTAGAAGCCGGTGCGCGCGGTCACGCTGCCGGCGCGGGTCAGTTGCTTGGCCGTGTTCCAGGCGGCGGCCAGCAAGAGGCCCAGCACGAAGCAGAGCGCGCTGATCTGCCAATAAAAGGAGCGGTGGCTGATGTTTGCGGAGAAAACACTCATTGCGATATAACCAGATCTTCCATCCCAAGACAACAAACAAGGCCCGACCTTGCGAGGCCGGGACGGGGTCTACGCGGCCTGTGCCTGTGCCCTAAGTCGGTGCTCATACGTTCTGGCGCTCTCTGCCGCTTCTTGCAAAAGAGAGGGCGCTGCCAGAATGGTTGAGGACCTACTTAGCGCAAAAGACGGTCTGCGGCAGGCGCTCCGTGCTCGGAGGGCAGGGGCTGCCGGGGCGTGCAGGCAGGCCAGGACGGGCAAGAGAGATTCACGGCCACTAGGCGCCGGGCGATATTCGGCTCCCGCGCGTAGATGCGCCGCACGAGTGCCAGTTTGGTGGGTAAATCTTCGGCTTGCCCTAATTGAATTGGAATTCCATCCAGCATATTTAAGCATATATTGCCGCTTTGGTCAACCTCTATTTTTGCGATGCGTACCATCTTATCCTGTCGGGCAGACTGCCAGATCTGGATGGCGGCAGTTAGGGCCGGGTCGTCGAGGGCAACGCCGAGCTGCACCGCGCGCGCGCCCGCCAGTGCCACCAGGGGCAGGCGCGCTCCCACGCGCTCTGCCGCAGGCGGCTCCGGCGTATCCAGAAGACGCTCCGCCTCTGGCCCGGCATCTACCCAGAGCAGTTTGCCCACGCTCGCTGGCAGCGAGAAGGGCAGCGGCGCGGACGGGACGGGCTTTGACTCCCCAGCCATCTCCTTGCGGGCCGGGCGGATGGGAACGCCTTCGGCATCCACCTCGAACAGGCCGGCGTCGGTCTGCACCAGAACACAGGGCTGGCGTACAGTGATGGTTGCCTGCAGCGTGTTGGGGAACCGGCGGGTTACCTGGGCCGTGCGCACCCAGGGCAGGGCGCGCAGCCGCGCTGCCAGAGCGCGGACGGGCGCACGCAGCCAGTTGATTCCGGGCGGCAGCGCGGCTGCGCGAACCGTAGCCTCTGCTTCGGCGGCAGGCAGGCCCTCCGCACCTTCCAACCGGATGCGCTTGACGCTGAGCGCAGGGGAGGTGAACGCAACGGTCAGCAGCAGCGCGCCCAGCAGGAGGTAGAGGACGGCCAGCGCGCGGCGGCGGCGGCGATAGACCTCGGCGATGGGGCGAGGCCGCATCGAACGGGACGCGCACGGCGCCGGGTGCGCCCGCACCCGCTGGCGGCGGCGCTTGCGCCGGGACGCAGGCCGGGAGGAGGGCCTGTAGGGCGTATAGGGCGGCTCGTAGGCCATAGCGTCTCTACCTCAGCAAGACAATCCAGAGCAGGCAGCCGACAATCGTAAAAAGTGTTGGGTGTTGCTGCCTACGCCCGATTGACTCCTTTGTTCAGCGCACAGGCGATGAGTCGGTCGAGCAGGGTCGGGAAGGAGATGCCGGCGTAGTCGGCGGCCTGTGGCAGTAGGCTGGTAGGCGTCATGCCGGGAATGGTGTTGACCTCCAGAACGAAGAGCTGCTCCCCGGCGACGATGAGATCGGTGCGAGACATGCCCCGGCAGCCGAGTACCTGATGGCACCGGACGGCAAGCTCCTGAGCGCGCCGCAGCGTTGCCTCCGGGAGCCGGGCAGGAATGATGTGCTCGCTGCCGCCCTCGGCATATTTGCTTTCGTAGTCGTAGTATTCGTTCTTCGGCACGATCTCGATGACGGGCAGCGGCTGTAGGTCAGAAGCATCTTCGGGATTTTCCAGGACGCCGACCGTGATCTCCATGCCGCGCACATACTGCTCGATCAGGGCGAGAGGGTCATAGCGGAGGGCCAGGGCGACGGCCTCCGGAAGCTGATCCGGCGACTTGACCAGCGTGCAGCCGAACGTGGAGCCCTCCGCGTTGGGCTTGACGAAGACGGGGAAGCCGCCCAGGGACGCGCAGACGTATTCGATGAGCGCGGCCTCCGTCCAGGCGGGATCGCGGCGCACTTGCACATCGGGAATGACCGGGATGCCTTCCGCTCGGAACAGGCGCTTGGACATGCTCTTATCCATCGCCAGGGCGCTCGCCAGCACGCCGGAGCCGGTATAGGGCAGGCCCAGCAGTTCCAGCAAAGCCTGGATGGTCCCGTCCTCGCCGCCTTTGCCGTGCAGCGCAATAAAGACAACATCCGGCTTCTCGCCATCGGGCCGGACCAGCTCGGAGGACACGCCCGCAGGCACAGGCAGCCCGGCAGGCTCCGGCATCGCGGCGGCGTGCTCAGCCTCCAGCTGCGCCTGCGCCCTCTCTTCGGAGGCAGGCAGCGGGTCCGGGCTGCCCGGCAGCGGGAGGATGTCCTGCGTATCTATGGCCGTGACGCTGTATTGTTGCGGGTCGAGCGCCTTTAAAATCATTTTGCCGGTCGAGAGCGAGACCGTCCGCTCCGTGGAGTTTCCGCCCATCAGGACGGCGACGCGCCATTTGCGTCCCGGCGGTTCCGGGGATGTCATAGACTAAACCTCTTGTGTTGTGCCAGCAACCTGAAACGCCTCAAGTGTATGGCTGCCATGTTCCCAACCTCCGCGTTTCCTCTTCCTCCAATTATATCACAGCAGACCGCTTGCGTTATGCCAGCAAGCGGACAAAGGCTTCGCCCTGTTCGCGGATGTCGCCCGCGCCAAGGAAGACGACCAGGTCGTTGGGACGCATGAGGGCCGCCAGCATAGGCGGAATGTCGCGCTTATCCGGCAGGTAGATGGCGGGCGCCTGCGGGTTACGCCGGGCCGCCAGGTTGACGATGTCAGCGGCGCGCACGCCGGGGATGGGCGCCTCCCGTGCCGGGTAGATGTCGGTGACGACCAGGGCGTCGGCTTGAGCGAGCGCATCCGCAAATCCGGCCAGGAAGTCGCGCGTCCGGCTGTAGAGATGGGGCTGGAACACGGCGACGAGGCGGCGGTCGGGATAGGCGTCGCGCAGGGCCTCCAACGTGGCGCGCAGCTTGGTCGGGTGGTGCGCATAGTCGTCCATAACCAGGAGGTCGCCGCCCTCCAGGGCGACCTCGCCCAGAATCTCCTGACGCCGTCCCACGCCCTGAAACGCCGCCAGCGTTTCCGCGATCTGCGGCATGGGCAATCCAAGCTGCCAGCCGACGGTGGCGGCGGCTAGCGCGTTCAGAGCGTTGTGCCGTCCCGGAAGGCGCAGGCGCACGGTCGTCTGTCCGTTCGGGGTGATCCAATCGAAAGCAACGCCCCGGCCCGGAGCGATATTTTCCGCACGCGAGGCGGCTTCCTGCGCGACGCCGTAGCCGACGACCTGGAGCGAGGCGGGCGCGTGCGCGAGCAACTGCCGGACGCCGGGATCATCCACGCAGGCGATCAGCTTGCCGCCCTCCGTGACGCCTTTGACGAAGCGGAGGAAACTCTCCATCACGCGGTCGAACGTGCCGTAATAGTCCAGGTGGTCGGCCTCGATGTTGGCGACGACGGCGATGTCCGGCTTGAGATAGAGGAAGGAGTCGTAGGCTTCGCACGCCTCCGCGACAAAGGGGCCGGTCTCGCCGCCGATGCGCACGTTGCCGCCCAACTGCGGCACTTCGCCGCCGACAAAGACGGTTGGATCGAGCTTGGCCTGCTGGAGCAGGAAGCTGACCATCGCCGTCGTGGTCGTTTTGCCGGCCGTTCCAGCGACAGCGATTTTGGGGCCTTTGTGCGCGGCCATCAGCTCGCCCAGGAACTCGGCGCGCGAAATCACGCGCAGCCCGCGCCGATGGGCCTCGCGCAGCTCCGGGTTGTCCTCCGCAATCGCTGCCGACGCCACAACCAGGCTGACCTCTTCGGATAGGTTGGCGGGGCGATGCTCGGTATAGAGCGTTGCGCCCTGTTCCAGAAGACGCCGGATCGCCGGATTGGTCTGCGGATCGGCGTGCGGGTCGGAGCCGGAGACGCGCGCGCCGCGCGCCAGCGCCACCTGCGCCAGGGCGCTTACCCCGATGCCCCCGATGCCCAGAAAATGGAGATGTTCTGCTCGTTCTTGCACTTGCCTTTACCTTTAAGTCTCCTTCGACGAGGGACGTCCCAATTCCAGGAGGCGTTTCGCTACATCATCGGCGGCATCGGGACGGCCCAGGGCGCGGCTCGCTGCGGCCATTTGTTGGCGGCGGGCGGGATCGTCGCGCAGGGCCAGCAATTCCTGAACCAGAGTGCCTGCGGTGAGTCCGCTTTCCGGCCGGAGTAGCGCCGCGCCGGCCTTCACCAATTCCCGCGCGTTGGCCGTCTGGTGGTCGGCGTAGGCGGTCGGCAGCGGCACGACGACGGCGGGCACGCCGTTTGCCAGCACCTCAGAGAGCGTAGACATGCCGCCCCGACAGACCACGACATCGGCGGCACGCCAGGCCAGCGGCATCTGCGTATCGTCCAGGAACGCCAGAGGGCAGTAGCCCGCCCGGTCCCATAGATGGCGCGCCTGCGCCTGCGCCCGCACCGCCTCGAAGTTCCTCGCGCCGGTCTGGTGGAGCACCTGCGCGCCTGCCTCCAACAGCGCCGGGGTCGCCTCCAGAATTACATTATTTATTGCCCGCGCCCCCTGGCTGCCGCCCACGACCAGCACGGTGAAGCGATCCGGCGCCAGTCCGGGGAAACGGCAGCGGGCGGCCTGCGCCGTCACGTTCGGCGGGGCCACGATCCCGGCGCGCAGCGGCAGGCCCGTCACGACCGTCTTGCCTTCCGGGTAAAAGGCCGCCGCCTCCGGGAAGGAGATGCAGATCAACCGCGCCCCCCGCGCCAGAAAGCGGTTCGTGCGTCCGGGAACGGCGTCGGGCGCGACGATGGCCGTCGGCAGGCCCAGATGTTGCCCCGCCAGCACGGTCGCAGCGGTCGCATAGCCGCCTGTGCCGATCACGACATCCGTGCGAAAAGCTCGCAGGTACGTTCGCGCCTCCCAATATCCCTTGACCAGCGAGAGCAACACGCCGAGGGTGCCCGGCGAGAGGAGCTTGCGCAGTTTTTTGGCGGTGACGCCCTGGAACGGAAGGCCGTGTTGGGGCACGATCTCGGCCTCCATGCCGGACGCCGCCCCAATATAGAGCCGTTCCACGTCGGGCTGCCGGCGGCGCAGGGCTTCCGCCACGGCCAGCGCCGGAAAGATGTGCCCGCCTGTCCCGCCTCCGCTCACAACGACTCGCATTCCCTCACTCCAAAAGCCATTGGAACCACCCGCTGCGCTAGAGGCACAGAGCCACAGAGGAAAAACAAAGACCGAGAAAAGCAAAGAGAAAAAGAGACAAGATTCTTAGACAGGATTAACGGGATTAACCGGATTTCCACCACACAGATAAGCCCTGCTTCTCTCTCTTGGTGTAATCCTGTAAATCCTGTTAATCCTGTCCAAAGGTTTTTGTTTTTGTCTTTTCTCCGTGTGGCTTTTCCTCCGTGTCTCTGTGCCTCTAGCGCAGCGGGTGGTTTAGATTCATTTTCAATCGTGCGTTTCGACGGGCTGGCCCGGCGGCGTCGGGTTCTGGGCGATGTTGAGCAGGATGCCGATGCCCGCCAGCAGGAAGACCAGCGACGACGAGCCGTAGCTAATGAAGGGCAGCGGCACGCCGGTCGCCGGGATGGAAGCGGTCGCCACCGCCACGTTGATCAAAGCCTGCCAGCTTATCAGCGCGGCGATGCCCGCCGCCAGCAGCGCGCCGAAGCGGTCGCGCGTCTGGCAGGCAATGCGGAAGCCGCGCCACCCTACCAGGCACAGTAGCCCCAGGACGGAGGCCGTGCGGAAAAAGCCCAGCTCTTCGGCGATGGTCGCGAAGATAAAGTCCGTGTTGCCCTGCGGCAGGAAGTACTTCTCACGGCCCTCGCCCAGCCCTGCGCCGCTCCAGCCGCCCGACCCGATGGCAAGGCGCGAATGGAAAATCTGGTAGCCGATGCCCTGTGTATCCTTCTCCGGGTGCAGGAAGGTGGTGATGCGGCCCGCGCGGTGCCCGAAGCCGAAGCCCATCAGCAGGACGGCCAGCCCGCCGACCGCGCAGACGAGCGCCAGGTGCCGCTTGCGCGCCCCGGCCAGGAAGCACTGCGTCAGGACGGCCAGAAATAAGACAAAGGCGGTTCCCAGGTCCGGCTCGCGCTCAATCAGGATCAGGTAGAGCGTAGTGACAGCCAGCGGCGGACCCAATCCCTGTCCGAGATCCCGCACGTTGCAGTGAACGCGCGAGAGCAGCGCGGCCAGGTAGATGATCAGCGTCAGCTTGGCAAGCTCGGAGGGCTGGAATCGGATCGGGCCGAGCGCCACCCAGCGATTGGCGTGGTTCTCGTTGATGCCGATGCGCGGCAGCCAGACGGCACACAGGCAGACCAGGCCCAGCAGCATCAGCGGCACGGCCAGGCGGCGCAGATGCCAGTAGCCGACGCGCATCATGGTAAACAGCGCGCCCAGGCCCAGAATCGCCCCGACCGCCTGCCGCTTGACGAAGAAGAAGGCGTCGTGGCCCATCCGGGCGCTGTCGAGGGTCTTTACGTAGCTGGCATCGAAGACCATCCACAGGCCGATGACCAGCAGGGCCAGCGTTGCCGTGAACAGCAGGCGGTCTACCGGCAGGCGGGAGCGCGCCGCGCTGCGATTCATAGCGTCCCCTCCGCCAGAGCGCGCACGGCCTGGCGGAAGGCCGCGCCGCGCGCCTCAAAGTCCGCGAACATATCAAAGCTGGCGCAGGCGGGCGAGAGGATGACCGCCTCACCCGGCGAGGCCATTTGACTTGCTCTGAAGACCGCCTCCTCCAGCGTAGCGGCGCGGGAGATGGCTTCGTATCCGCCGGCGCGCAAGACCGCTTCCATCTCCTCCGCCGCCTTGCCGATAAGCAGAAGATGCTTGGCCCTGGCGCGCAGGGCGGGAGCGAGGGGCGCAAAGTCCAGCCCCTTATTGACCCCGCCCGCGATGACAACGGCGGGCCGATCCAACGCCTCCAGCGAAGCAAGCGCCGCCGCGACGTTGGTGCACATGCTGTTGTTGATGTAGCGCACGCCGCCGACCTCGGCGACAAGTTCCATGCGGTGCGCCACGCCGCCAAAGCCGCGCACGGCCTCTGCTATGGCCCCCGCGTCCGCGCCCATCGCCAGCGCCGCCGCCGAAGCCGCCAGGACATTCTCGACGCTGTGCGCGCCGGGCAGAGTGGGAGGCAGCGCGCTTGCGGGCAGGATGGCAGTCGGTTTGCCGCTCGATTCCAGGCGCACTTGCAGCAAGCCGTCCTGCACCCAGGCGGCGGGGCCGTCATCGGGCGGGCAGGCGGCGCGCGTAAACCAGCAGCGCCGTCCCGGCAGATCGGAAAGACCGATGGCGCGCGCTGCCGGGTTGTCATAATTCAGGATGGCCCAATCGTCCGGCCCCTGCGCGGCGAAGAGGCGGGCTTTGGTACGCGCGTACTCTTCCAGGCTGGCATGGCGGTTCAGGTGGTCGGGCATGACGTTGGTGAGGACGCCAACCTTCGGCGCAAACCGCTCGACCCATTCCAATTGGAAGCTGCTGATCTCGGCGACGAGGATCGGGTCTGATTCCCTGGCCCTATCGCCCTCATCCCCTTCCCCCCTACTACAAGGGTCGGGCCTCAACGTTTCGGCCCTCCGCCTTGCGATCCACGCTGCGGGAGAGGGGGAACGGAGAAGCTCTGACTCTCTCCTCCCCTGGGTTGGACCTAACCCCCCGTCCCCCTTCCCTCCCAGGGAAGGGAGTGACCCGGCTTCTGCTCTCCCCTCTCCCGGCGCTGCGGGAGAGGGGACGGGGGCGAGGGCAGTTGGAGGGAGGAGTCGCGTCTCATAGGCGGCATCTACGAGCGTCCGCTTGATCTCATCGGCGCTGACGTTGCCTGCAACGAGCGCGTTCTTGCCGGATGCCTGTAACATGGCCGCAATTAACAGCGTCGTGGTAGTCTTGCCGTTGGTGCCGGTGATCGCGACGATGGGCGCGGCGGTCAGGCGATAGGCCAGCTCGATCTCAGACCAGACGGGAAGCCCCCGCTGAAGAGCCTCCTGTAGCACGGGGGCCGTTTGCGGAACGCCGGGGCTGGTGACGACGAGTTCGGTGCCGATGGGCAGCGCGTCCTCCACGCTTGCGCCCGGCACGAAGCGCGCGCCCGTCGCCGCGATCTCCGCCAGACGGGCCGTTCCCAGCGCCTCCGCTGGCTGGCTGTCGGCGAGCGTCACCGCTGCGCCGAGGCGCGTGAGCACGCTCGCCGCCGCCACGCCGCTGCGCGCCGCCCCGATGACGCTGATCCGTTTGCCGCAGAACTCGTTCATACCTAACCCCGTCCCCAGAGTAAAGCCAGCGCCGCGCACACCGCGCCCGCGATCCAGAAGCGCAGCACCACCTGCGTTTCCGGCCAGCCCACTTCCTCAAAATGATGGTGCAGAGGTGAGCGGCGAAACACGCGATGCGTCTGAGCGTACTCCAGTCCGTGCTGACGCCGCCGCCATTTGAATACGAGCACCTGGATGATCACGGAGAATAGTTCGGCCCAGCAAACTAGAGAGGCGACGATCAGGGCGATCTCCTGCTTGCCGATCAGCGCCACGCCCGCCAGCGCTGCGCCCAGCGCCAGCGAGCCGGTATCGCCCATGAAGACCCTTGCCGGGTGGGCGTTCCACCACAGGAACCCGGCCAGCGCGCCTGCCAGCGCCGCGGCAAAGAAGCCGAAGGAGGCCGAGATAGGCGCCAGCAGCAGGGCCAGCGCCAGGCTGATTAGGATGGCCAGACCGCTGGAGAGGCCATCCAGCCCGTCCGTGAAGTTGGTGGCGTTGGAAAGCCCGACAATAGTGAGCACGGCCAGCGGATAGTACCAGAAGCCCAGGTCCACCACGTTTTCCCCGATGACGACGTTGCCTAAGGTGAGCGAGGGCGTCAGGGCGACGCTGGTAGTCAGGTCGGGCTGAGCGGTTTTAGCCAGCCAGAGCGCAAAGCCGATGGCGACCAGGCACTGCGCCGCAAACTTCTCGCGCGCCCGCAGGCCCAGATTCTTGCCGCGCCGCGCGCTCAGGAAATCGTCGGCAAAGCCGATGGCCCCGAACGCCAGCGTGAGGATGAGCTGCGGCAGCAAGGAATAATCCTGCGCGGGCCGACGATGCTCGCCAAGCTGAGTCAGCACAAAGTAGACCAGCACGACGACGCTCAGCGCGAACAGAATCAGCAGGCCGCCCATCGTCGGCGTGCCTTGTTTGGCGCTGTGGGCTTCGGGTGCGTCCTCGCTGACGTTCTGCCGCGCGCCCAGCCGCTGCAGCGCCGCTATCGCCATCTTGCCCGGCAGCGCCGCCAGCAAAAACGCCGCCACAAAGCCGAGGATCAGCCTATCCATGCGCGCCCGATTCCTGCGCGCCCGTCAGCGCGGCGACGATGGTTTCCATCTGCATGGCCCGCGAGCCTTTGATCAGGACGGCATCGCCCGGCGCGGCCAGATCGCGGATATGCGCGGCAGCCGCTTCCGAGTCGGCAAAGTGGCGCAGGGCAGGCAGCGCAAGCCCGCGATCTCCGGCGTGCCGCTCCGCCTCCGCCGCGATCTCCCGGGCCAGGTCGCCGACCGTCACCAGCAGGCGCAGGCCCGTCTCCGCAGCCTTGCGCCCGACGAGCCGATGGGCCTCGGGCGCAAAATCGCCCAGCTCCTTCATATCTCCCAGGACGGCCACCCTGCCGGCGCCCTGCGGCGCGACCTGCGCCAGCGTTGCCAGCGCCGCCTGCATACTCTCCGGCCCGGCATTGTAGCAGTCATTCAGCACGGTCAGCCCCTCCGGCGTGCGGGTGATGACCATGCGCCCTTCTGCGCCCTGCCAGGACTCCAGCGCGGCGGCGGCCTGCGTGAGCGGCACGCTGAGCGCCACCGCGACCGCCAGCGCCGCCGCCGCGTTCTGAAGGTGATGGCTGCCGGGAACGCGCAGCGCCAATTGCGCGGATTCTCCCGGCGCGCGCACGTGCGCCGACAGCCCTCCCTCCGGCAGATCGCGGACAGGGGTAACGCACACCTCCGGCTGCGGCTCGCACTCCACGCGGCCCTGCCCGAAGCTGAGGACGCGGCAGCCCTGCGGGACGCGGCCGCGCAGGTAATCGTAGAACGGATCGTGCCGGGGCAGGACGGCGATGCCGCCTTCCGGCAGCCGCGCCAGCAGCTCGGACTTGGCCTGCGCGATGCGTTCCCGCGAGCCGAGCCGCTCGATATGCGCGTAGCCGATGTTGGTGATCGCGCCGACGGTCGGCTGCGCGATTTCGGCCAGACGGTCAATCTCTCCCAGGCCGCGCATTCCCATCTCAATGACGGCGACCTCGTATGCTGGCGTGAGCGCAAAGAGGGTTAGCGGCACGCCGATCTCGTTGTTGAAGTTCTTCTCGTTGGCAAGCGTGTTGTACTTGGCGCGCAGCGACGCTGCGATCATCTCCTTGGTGGAGGTCTTGCCGACGCTTCCGGTCACGCCGACGATGGGGATAACGAACCGGCGGCGATAGCGCGCTGCCAGGTCACCCAGGGCGCGCGTCGTGTCCGGCACGACAAGCAGCGGCCCCGATATGCCCGCTGCTTCGCGGGAGACGACCGCGCCGACTGCCCCCGCCGCGAACGCCTGCGCGACGTAGTTATGCCCATCCGTATGCTCGCCTTGCAGCGCGAAAAACAGCGCGCCGGACGCGCCCCGCCGCGTATCCGTGCAGATTCCCTGGACAAGGCCCGTCGGCGTTCCATGCAGGCGCGCGCCCATCGCCTCTGCTGCCCAGGCCAGCGTGAACGGCTCCATCAGGGGTTCCCTCCCGTGTCAGGGGGGGTGGACTGTAACCACTCCTGTGCTACCTGGCGGTCGTCGAAGGGCAGAACCGTGTCGCCGACGATCTGGTAGTCCTCATGGCCTTTGCCCGCGATCAGCACCAGGTCGCCCGGACGCGCCTGCTCCAGGGCCAGGGCGATGGCAGTGCGGCGGTCGGGCTGGACCTGGATCTCGGCGCGTAGGGCGGGATCGACGGCCCTGTCCATGCCGGTCAAAATCTCGGCGATGATGGCGTTCGGTTCCTCGTGGCGCGGGTTATCGGAGGTGACGATGGCGACATCGGCCCGCGTTGCCGCCAGCCGGCCCATGATCGGGCGCTTGGTGCGGTCGCGGTCGCCGCCGCAGCCGAAGACCAGCAGAATGCGCGCCGGATGCAGCTCTTGCGCCGAGCGCAGTAGATTCTCCAGGCCGTCGGGAGTGTGCGCGTAGTCCACGATGACGCTGAAGCCGCGCCCGCCCGTCGGCACGGCCTCGAAGCGGCCCGGCACCGGCGGCAGATGCGCCAGGCCCTCGGCAATGATCTCCTTCGGCACGCCCAGCCGCAGCCCGGCCCCGATGGCCGCCAGCGCGTTGCCGACCTGGAACGCCCCGCCGATGGGCAGCGTCACCGGAAAGCTAAATTTCTCCACGCCCGCATCATAGACGGCGGTGAACCGCACGCTCTCCGCCGACAACTCCACCTTCTCGGCGTGCAGGTTGGCGGGATTGTCGGCGGTGGTGAAGGTGATAATGTCGCCGCGCGCCCGCGTCACCAGGTCGCGCCCCTCCCACTGCGCCACGTTGATGACCGCCACAAAAAGCTTTCCGTCCGGGCGGGGATAGAGGACGGGGTACTCGGCGAACAGCCGCGCCTTTGCCTCGAAATAGGCGTCCATGGAGCCGTGGAAATCCAGATGGTCCTGCGTGATATTGGTAAAGACGCCGGCGTTAAAGGCGATGCCATCGGTGCGGAACTGCGCCAGCGCGTGCGAGGAGACCTCCATCACCACCGCATCGGCTCCAGAGTCGCGCATGGTAGCAAGCAGGCTTTGCAGTTGATTGGCTTCGGGCGTGGTGTGCTCGCTGGGCAGGGGCGTGCCGTCGAGTTCCGCGCCGAGCGTACCGATGGTTCCCACCTTCTTCCCGGCGGCGCGCAGGATGGCGGCGATCATGCGCGTGGTGGTCGTCTTGCCGTTGGTGCCGGTGACGCCGACCATCGTGAGGCTATGGGAAGGGGTGCCGTAGAAGGCACCGGCCAGCAGCGGCAGGGCGCGGCGGGTATCGGGCACGGTTACTACACAGGACTCGGGCGGCAGCGCCGCCTCCACCGCCTCCAGCCCGCCTGCGTTAGCGACGATGGCAACGGCTCCCTTTGCCAGGGCGTCGGGAGCGTAGCGGTGGCCGTCATAGGTAGCGCCATGCAGGCAGACAAACAGGTCGCCGGGCTGGACGGTGCGGGAGTCGTGCGTCAGGCCGGTCACGAGGTGGCTTGCGCTGCCGACAACCTGCGCTCCGGGCAAACGGGCAATCAGTTGTTCCAGGGGAACAGGAGGTCTCACGATGGTATCGCACCTGATTAGCAGAATAAGCGTTCCGCAAACTGTTAGAGGAAATCCTCTCCTACCGCTTTGACGTGTTCTTGCGGAGCGTTTATGTTTGCGTCACGGGCGAGATTTTCAGGAATGTCAATCATGAGCGACTTATCAATCTCGACCGCATTCACTCGCTCGTTGTAAGTAGTTAGCAAAAGGAATAACTGCCGCGCCCGCTCTCCACGGGAGAACTCGGAAAGTTCCTCCAAGTTCTGCGATACAAACGATTCGATGGACTCTACCGGCAACTGGCCCGGAAGAAGAAGGCGTGCATTCTGCTTTGCGCCCGGCTCCTCATCTTCGGCCACAAGAAGGTAGGGACGAAGCCCATTCTGAAGGTTCGCACGGCATTTCTCATACACTTTCGGAAAGGGGGCGACTGTTACATGAAACACGGTGTCCCCGATAAGAAAATCGCCGTGACGGCCTAGCTGCACATCGGCGGTGCTATATGAATCATTGCTGACCTCGAGCGCAGGAAAGCGAATCTGAAGCTTCGCGCCTACAAGATACTGCGCGACCGCCCCGCGCTTGCCAGTTTCGCTCGCTGCGTCAAGAAGTTCTTTGATAAGCTGCGAAGTGCTGCGCGACGGATCAAAGATGAATTTGATCCTCTGTCGGTTATGGTATTCTTTGACCTTTTCTACGAGAAAGCCCTGAAGCTGCTCGAGCGTTGCGGCGCGTTCCGCCTCGGAAAGCGTCTCAAAGCGTGCTGTCCCTATAGCTGCGAGCATACCAGCAATATCGCCCCGGAGTCCCCTGTTTGTTCTTCCTCCCTCACTCAAGAATGGGCGGGTCTCCCCGAACGCTTCCAGAATTCGCTGCACCGCCGCGCCGCTCGCCCCAAGAACCTGAGCGCCTCCTCTGGCGGTATGGGAATCAATGTTGAGGTCAAAGCTCTTCTTGAGCCGCTCCAGCACAACGAGCGCACCGGATAGCGTACCTCTTGCCGGAAAGCCGCTGTATCGCTTGAGGCCGTCGTACCATTTCTGAAAAGCATTCATTGCATGAGCGCGAACCTCATGCACTCTAGTATCGTCTCGCGCATCGGAACTGGCTTTACCGCCCAAGAGGTCGCCTGGGGCATTTGCCACGTTGCGCCGCCTCCCTGGACGGAATGAATTGCGGCAGTTCGTCGAGAACAGGATTGAGATAATGCCGCGCAATCCACTCGACCACAGGAACACATACGGCATCGCCGAAGCCAAATAACGCCTGATTGAGAGGAACGGCTATGCGGAACTCGTCGGCCCCCATAAGACGCGCCGCCTCACGCGGGGTCACGAGTCTTGCTGCGAACTTTCCAAACCCGGCCTTAACCAAAATCTGGCGTCCGCTTCCTCCGCGCGGCGTTCTAAGACACCCGGCAATTCCATCGGTTCTGATTTCCGCCATAGAAGAACCATTACGCATCCGTCGAAAGACGGTGCCATAGCTCCACGTAGGCAGAGTCATCATATACCGAACGATCTCTTGATGTCGCGGACTCATCTGATTAAAAAGGTAATCGGCGCGTTTCTTCTCCCACCATTCCTTAGCGTCATCTGAAAGCGGTTCTATTATGGTTTCCAAGCGAACCGCCCCAGCAGGAGGCGGTTCCGGCAGCCTACGGAGCCGCCAACGAATATGCGGATGTAAGGCGACAAACTTTACAAGAGCGCCAGGCCGAAGCGCGTCTTCCGTGGGCTGTACTGCACCATCTGAACCGGCAACGTCTAGGACGCCTAGAACAAAAAGGCGAAGACGACTTTGCGGCACAAATCTCGCGGCATCAAGAAAGAATGCGTCTACTGCGTAGCCAAGCTCATTAAGAGCAAGCAGAGCTTTCTCAAAATCCTTGCCGCCATGCGAAGTGAGGAAGCCGGCAACATTCTCTAAAAGCACAAGCTGAGGCAAGCGCCTGAGTTCGCGCAGGCCGCAAAGCACGGAGATAAATCCAAAAAACGCAGAAGATTCCTTTCCAGAAAGCCCTGCTCTTGCTCCGGCAAGCGACAGATCGTTACAGGGGAAAGAGGCGGTCGCAAGGGTTACCTCTGGCACCTCACACGCTAGTACGGAATGTATGTCCTTACATGAAAAATGCCTGTCGGCATCAGGAAAATGCCCTCGATACATCTCAAACTTCTGCTCATCAATATCGTTGGCGTATCGGATTTGCCACCCCATGCGCTCTAGTCCCATGCGCATAAGCCCAATGCCGGCGAAAAATTCGGCGAACGTTTTTTCCGGCGCAACTGACTTCCTAGCGCCCTGATCTGGGTCGCACTGGGGCGTCGCCTCAGTCGTATCAAGAAGCAGGCTCGCGCTCACAGGGTCTCCTTTCGAAAACGGCGGCGAATTGAAGCTATAATGGTTGATATACTCTCACGGAAGGAGAGGTTCGTCACATGGACGTTTTCAAGCCCGAAAAACGCAGCGCCATTATGCGCGCAGTAAAAGACAAGAACACAAAGCCTGAGATGCTGGTTCGTCGCCTGCTTCATCGCGCAGGCTATAGGTATCGTCTATACAACGCTGCACTGCCAGGCAAGCCCGATCTCATTTTCCCCAGCCGCCGCAAGGTCATATTCGTTCACGGATGCTTTTGGCATCAGCATCCCGGGTGTCGCCATGCAGACAGGCCCACATCGAACAATGAGTATTGGCAGGCTAAACTCAATCGGAACATCGCCCGTGATGAGAAGACGCTTCACGCGCTCCGAGAACGCGGATGGGATGCATTAGTTGTCTGGGAATGTCAATTGCGAGACCAAGCAAAGCTCCTAGAAGAGCTACGAGCGTTTCTCGGATAGTTGGCTAGGCAAATCGCTTCTCATCCGTACAAAAGGTTGAATATTCCGCGCCTATAATCCTTCAAAACCTTCATTTGGCGGACGAACTATCTATCTTCCACATCGAAAATTATACCTGAGTCCCGCCGCGAGAAAAAAGGGGCCGCACACGGCGTCGAGAACGTGGCGGTTCCCGAACCTCGGCACGGCCCCGAAGCCACGCGCCGAACCGGAGCTAACTAGCGCGTGGAAGCGCGTGAGGAACAAAGGCTGGCCTTAACTTCGATGGTGCAGGTTTTCGTAAGCGGTGCGGGCCTGGAGGCCCTGCGGGTCATCCTCCGGAACATGCCAGTAGGCCATCAGGCGGCGCGCAATCGCCTGGAACGCCGGCGCGGCGACCTCCGCGCCGTAGTAGGCGCCGTGCGGCTCGTCCACGGCGATAAGGATGACGGCACGCGGCCTGGCGTGCGGGCTGGCAGGCAGGAATCCGACGAAGGAGCCGACGTAGGCGCCGCGCCGATACTTCTTGGCTGTGCCGGTCTTGCCGGCGATCTGATAGCCGGGAATAGCCGCGATTTTGCCCGTCCCATTGGAGACGACCGCCCGCAGCATCGCGGCCACTTCCGCGCTGGTCCGGGGCGAGAGGACGCGGCGTACCGCCTTCGGCTCCCAGGATTGGCGCACCTTGCCGTTGGCGTCCTTGACCGCCGTGATCAGGCGCGGCTTCATCAGGATACCGCCGTTGGCGATGGCGGCGTAGGCCATAGCGACGTGCAGCGGCGTGGTGGTGATGGCGTGGCCGAAGGCAACGCGCGCCACCTTGCCGGGGCTGTCTATCTTCTCGTGGGGGTCGAAAGACAGGCGGCCATGCTGCTCGGCGGGCAGGCCGGTCCCCAGCGGATCGAGCAGGCCGAATCGGCGCTCGGCGGCATACAGGCGCTTGGCGCCCATCCGCAGGCCGATCTGGGCCGCGCCGACGTTGCAGGAGTGGCGCATGATGTCTATGGGCGTCTCCGTGCCGTGCCCATAGCGCTCCGAGGCGCCGTGCAGCACGCAATGGATCACGCCGCGCCCGACCTGGATGCGCCCTCCGCAGTAGAAGGTGCTCTCCAGGGAGATGACGCCCGCGTCGAGGGCGGCGGCGATGGTCAGGGCTTTGAGCGTCGAGCCAGGCTCGTACAGGCGGGCGGCGCAGCGGTCGGCCAGGCTTTCCCCGTTCAGGCCCTGGCGCTTGCCGGGGTTGGGATCGAAGGTCGGCAGGCTGACCAGGGACAGCACATCGCCCGTGATGGGATCGACCACGACGGCGGAGATGCCCTGCGGATGATATTTCTCATAGACGCGCTGCACCTCCTGGGTGACGATATGCTGTGCGTTGGAGTCAATCGTTGTGTAGACATCCAGGCCGTCATGGGCGGGAACCAGGCGCTGTAGCGTGTCCGGGATCTCGCGGCGGCGGTCGTCTACCTGGGCGATGGCAAAGCCGTCGTGCCCGTCCAGCCAGTGGCCGCAGGCGCGCTCCAGCCCCGCCGCGCCGGCTCCATCTGGCCCCATAAATCCGACTACCTGCGCCGCGTTCTCCCCGTTAGAGTAGACGCGCTTGCTGCCGTCGTCCACGCCAAACCCGAGCAGGCGCGGGCGGGCATCGCGTATCTGCTGGGCGACCTCCAGCGGCACATCCTTGCGGATCGGCACAAAGCGCACCGGCGCTTTGGGGTTGAATTGCTGCTGCGCGCGGGCGATGGTCGCCGCCAATTCGGCTTCCGGAAGGTGGAGGATGGCAGCGGCGCGATGCACGCTATCGGCCAGGCTTTGCTGCATCTTCGCCGCCTTCCTGGGGTTGGCGGGATCGGGCTGCACGGCGGCGGGGTCAAAGCCAATAGTGCCGGAGTAGAGGCTGACCGCCAGCGGCTTGCCGTCGCGGTCGCAGAGAGAGCCGCGATGGGCACGAAGGGGAATCCGCTGCTCGCGCAGCTGCTCGGCCTGGGAGCGCAGCACCGGCCCCTGCGCGCCCTGGAGATAGATCAGCCGCCCGATCAAGCCCAGATAGCAGGCCAGAATGATGAGAAAGATGCGTTCGATGCGCCGCCGCACAAACTCACCGGGAATGATGCCCCGTACGGCCATGGACTTGCTCTCTTCCTTCCCACTTTCTCAGAAGACAGGGCCATTCAGTTTCCCGCCCTCGCCGCCGGGCACTGAAAGTACCCGGCTCTAGGGCCTACGGCCAAGCGTCCTGGCGGACGCACAGCCAAGCCAGGTGTTCCGTCCGAAGGACGGTTGGCGGCGCAGCCGCCCTCTAGCCGGGTATTTTCCATGCCCGGCACGGATCAGAGGTTTTCAACCCCCGGCTCCAGGGCCTAACGGCCAAGCGACTGCAAGGGACGCCGCTCAACGGTTCGCGGCTCGGCCTTGCGACTGCGGACGCCAAATACGCAAAAGCACCGAGAACGGAATAGCCCTCCTCAGAAGGAAATGGGAAAACAGGAGTTCTCCTGCCCTTGTAGTTTCACTGTCCGCCCTGCTACGAAAGGGTTTCAAGGCCCCACATGGCCCCAGGGTTCCTCCGAGGGGATTGCGCCCACCGTGATCGCCTCCTGATCGTTGGCGTGCACCATGCCGAGGGCGCGCGCCCGTTGCTCGATCTGCATGGGAGTATGGGTCAGGGCGAGCTGCTGCTTCCACTGCTGCGCCAGCTCCCGCTCTCTGCGCAGCATGCTCTTGAGCTGGGCGCGGCGATAGCCTTCCTTGGTGACCAGCGCGTAACCATAGAGATAAGCCAGCCCCACAACCACGAAGGCGAATGCCGTGAGCACCATCAAGATCAGCCAGGTCGTCTGCATGCGCGGGCGGACGCTCACGCCCGTACGGGGCGCCGGACGAGCTGGAGCGGTAGCGGGAGCCTGCCTGCGTCCGGTATGGCCCGTATAGGCGGAATAGCCGGTCGTTATGGACCGCGTATTCGCGCCGGAGGGGGCAAAGGCGTTCGGTCTGGTGTGTTGCTGTGCGGTGGGCATCTGGCAGCCTCGTCACGTACGAATGCGTTCTGCGGTGCGCAGTTTGGCGCTGCGGGCGCGGGGATTGCGCGCGATCTCCTCGGCAGTCGGGACAACAGGCTTTTTGGTTAGCAGAGTTAGTTTCCGCTCGCTCTCCAGCGGCAGCCATGCGGCGGGCGAGGAGCCAGGGACGGACGGGCCGCGTCCGGCCCACGCCGCAAAGGCCCGTTTGATGATACGATCTTCCAAAGAGTGATAGCTGATGACCACGATGCGCCCGCCGGGCTTGAGCCGCTCCACCGCCGCCGCCAGGCCCGCCTCCAACTGGCCGAGCTCGTTGTTGACCGCGATGCGGAGCGCCTGGAACGTGCGCGTGGCGGCGTGGATATCGCGCGGCCAGGCGGCGCGCGGGATGCTGCTCTCTACCAGGGCGGCCAGCTGGCCGGTCGTGGCGATGCGCTCTCCATGCCTGCGCCGCTCCACCAGGTTGTGGGCGATGCGCCTGGCCCAGCGCTCCTCGCCATATTCGAACAGAATGCGGGCGATCTCCGCCTCAGAGGCCGTCGCCAGCAGGTCGGCGGCGGTAGGGCCGCTAGAGGCGTCCATGCGCATATCCAGCGGCTCTTCCCGGCGAAAACTGAAGCCGCGTGCCGTATCGAGCTGATGGGACGAAACGCCTAGATCGAACAGGGCGCCGTCCAATTGAATTTCTGCCGTATCCGGCCGCGAAGCCAGCGCCGAATTTAAGTTGCCAAATGCGCCATGAAGCAGTATAATGGTAAGACGAGCGCGCAATGGCGCCAGCCGCGCTTCGGCGGCTTCCAGCGCTTCCCGGTCGCGATCCAATCCGATGAGCGTGCCGCCCGGCATCAGGGCCGGGGCGATGGCGGCGCTGTGGCCGCCGCCGCCAAGCGTTGCATCGAGCATGGTCTCTCCCGGCTGCGGGGCCAGGTAGCGCAGCGTTTCGGCCAGAAGGACCGGTTCGTGGTAGGCGCTTGCGTTGGACTGCATCGTGCCCGCCGGATACTGTCCGGCTCCAGGTCAGGCGCTCTCGTCGTCGTTTTCTACGGAAGCGGCAATGGCGCCGGTACGGACGACCGCGCTGGTGCCCAGCTTGCGGCGCGCGGCGGCGTCCGCCGCGTTCTTTTCGGTAAACAGCTTGCTGTACTCTTCCCAGTTGGCCCGGCTCCAGAGCTCCAGGCGCGTGCCGCTGCCCAGGATGATGGCGGTTTCGCCCTCGCGCAGGTTGGCCCAGTCGCGCAGGTGGCGCGGGATCGAGAGCCGGTTCTGCTGATCGGGGTTAGCGAATTCACAGCTGCCGAACATACGCTGCAAGAAGACGGCGTCTTCGTTGGTTTCGTCGAGCAGGTCGGCGCTGACCAGCTGCTCCTCCATCGCCTCCCAGATGGGCATGGGGTAGGCGCGAATATGGTGGCCCGGCCCGATGGTGAGGACGAACTCCTCGCCGAGCTTGTCGCGGAACTTCTGGGGAACAATGACACGGCCCTTGTCGTCGAGGCTATGTTCAAAGCGCCCCCACATGCGCAGGGATGGGGAAGCAATCGCCATTAGATGCAAAATTGAGCTTGGTTGGGTGAATTTTGGAGACTTTTGGGAAGGGAACGCCGCTCTGTTCCCCATCAGTCTCCCCTAAGTTACCCCTGAGTTACCCCAGATGCCCCATTGTACTGGCTGGCACGGCTCGTGTCAAGTACTAAAAGGCATGCGGGAAGGGATTTTTTCGCGTTTTTTTAGCCCAATTTTGCGCCTCTAATCGCTTATGAAGAATCTATCCAACACCTGTCTACCTCTGCCGCTATGCAATTGCCTCTGCGCCGGCCCTACCGGTAGTGGGTCGGGACCTATCTACCCTGCCCGCGATCCGGGCCTGCTGCATTTCCATCACAGTCGGCAGGGAACGCTGGGACGCAGTTATACCGTTCGCGAGGACAGCCTGGCGTCTATCTCGCTCCGGGAGGCGCCCTGCCGTGGCTGACCCGATCCGTTTTCTCTCCGACTGGCCGTATCAGCCCGGACGGCGCGGCCCTGTCTCCGCTCACGCTGCCCTGATTATTCGGCAGGATCCCCTCCAGCAGGCGGCGCGTCTGATCGCCAAGCATGAGCTGCGCGTCTGGTTTGAGCCGAACTGGCGCTCTGCGCGCTGGCTGGCGGCGCGCTTTCCCCACTGCCTTATCTGCTCCATTCCCGAAGAGTCGAACACGCCTTCTCTGTATCGCGTGCCCGGCTGGCGTCCCCAGCGCAACAACGGCGTGGTCTAGTCCCCCTTCTTCCCGGCAGGCTAAACCCTGCCGCTGTGGAGTCTACGGCCTGCTGACTGCCAGGGTCGGGCCTGCAATGGACTGCACGGGTCGGCAGGGTTAGGGCCCCTGCCTCCGCCTTGCCACAGCCCTCCGCCTTGCGACACGGCTCTGCCTGGCGACACCCCTCCGCCTTGCGATGCCTGTGCAGGCAGAAAGTTTTTCGCCCACGTAGGTGGGCGACGGGCGCTTTGCGCCCCCGAGCGGCAGGGTTTAGCCTGCCGCTTCAGGGTCGAAGGAGAGGGGCCGGGGTGAGGTCTTCTGGAATTGAGGGCCACTCGAGGTCAGGAGGATGGTTAGCGGCTTCCCATAGAGGACAGGACGGGCATGGGCTTGGTGCCGTGCGAGTTTGTGGGCGAAAGCTTCGCGCCCGCCTTCTTGAGAAGCGCAATGAGGGGCTTGTAGCGCGTCGTCATCGCCGCAACCAACGGCGTCAAGCCGGTGTTGTCTACGGCATTCACATCGGCGCCCCGATGTATCAGCAGTTGGACTAAATTCTGACTCGCCATGCGAGCGGCATTTATCAGAGGGGTTTGGCCCTGCTTGTCTCTGGCATTGACATTCGCGCCGTGATCCAGCAGCAGGCGCGCGGTCTCCGGCTGGTAGGCCTTCATCAAGGCGGTTTGGCCGGAGGCATCCTGGGCGTTCACGTCCGCGCCCGCTTCCAGCAGCAGCGCGACCGTGCGGGGAGAAGCGTTCACTGCGTACATCAGAGGCGTCATGCCCCGGATATCTCTGGCATTGACATCGGCGCCTTTGCGGATGAGAAGCCGGATAATCTCCTGATGGTACGACATGGCGGCTGCCAGCAGCGGCGTGTTGCCCTGCCGGTCATGGCAGTTCACGTCGGCGCCTCGCTCCAGAAGAAGCTGAACGATCTCCGGCCTGCCCCCCTCGGCAGCGGTGATCAGCGGCGGCGGAGTCCAGGGCTGAACCCTGTTGACCGGGACGCCGTGATCCAATAGCGCCTTAACAGCCTGGGCGCGCTGGGAGCGGATCGCCGCATCGAGCGCCTGCATCCCGACATAATCGCCGGTATGCCGGTCTATGTGCTGCTGCCAGAGGGCCTGGATGAGCACGGCGGAGCCGCACTGTGCCGCCCATATCAGCGGCGAGACTCCGGTGCGTTCCAGATCGCGAATATCGGCCCCGCGCTGCAATAGCAGGCGCACGGTGGCGTCATGGGTAGATGGATTATTCTCCCGCACCATATTCGATCCGCTTAGGATGATGGGCTGTGCGGCGCCTTTGGGCCGGGGCGGTTCCGCGCGCTTGCCCCGCGCGGCCAGCAGCAGAGGCGTCTCGTTATTTTTGCCCGTCTCGTTGATGTTGGCCCCATGATCCAGGAGGGCACGAACGGCCCCTGTGTTGCCCTGCTCTGCGGCCAGCAGCAGGGGAGTCAGGCCGTCCCGATTGCGGACACGCAGGTCTGCGCCGTGGTCCAGCAGAGCGTTTATGATGTCGGCATCTGCGCGGGGCGCGGCCAGCAGCAGCACGGTATTGCCGTTGCTGAGCTTAATATTGACATCGGCCCCGTGCGCCAGCAGATCCTTGACAATGGCGGCATCGTCCTTGCTGGCAGCCAGCATCAACATCGTCTTATCGTTATTGGGCCACGGCGGTTTGCTGCGCTCAAACAGGCTGCGCAGCCATTCCCAGAGAGAGCGGGTGGGCGTGGGGGAGGAGGCGGCGCTGACAAAGCGCGCGTTCGGGTCAGCGCCGCTATTGAGCAGGCTATGGACGGCTTCCGCATCGCCATCTATGACCGCGGCGACAAGCCCGGTATCCAGCCGATGCCGCCGGATTGGCAGGTAGATAGCGAGGAGGAGCGCCAGAATGCTAAGCAAGATAATGAGCCTGCCTCGCCCTGAACGTCGGGTCGGTTCGCCTGCCATAAGAGCGCCCTCCCAGATCCACCGATTACACAGATTAGCACCGATTAAAAAACAAAGAGAAACACGGATGGGACGGATTAAACGGATACCACGGATTCCAGACCCTTATCCGTTGCATCCGTGTCATCCGTTTAATCCGTGTTTAGGTTTTTCCTTAATCGGTGTTAATCTGTGTAATCGGTGGATTCTGCAATCACGCGCGGAGGAGATTACGGAGAATAAACATCTCCAGACCTTCGTAGTCCTGCGCGGCGACGTAAGAGGCCCACTCCTGCCGATCAATTTGCGCGGAGACGGCCACCAATCGCTCAAAAATCTCCTTGCTGTTGGCCAGGTGCTTCCAGGCGATCCCGTGGGGTTGGGTGCGCATCGCCTTCACATCCAGACCGACGACTTCGCCATTCTTGCCGTAATCGCCGCGCACCAGCACATCCACCACGTTGAAGGCGCGGCGGAGGTCCACGCTGCCGAAAGACTTATCCTGATCGTACTTCAAGCCGTTCTGGTCGTTCAGGTGGACGCCCCAAAGCTTGCCGTGCCAGAGCGCATAGGCCATCTCGTCGGCGGGATCGAGGCCAAGCAGGATGCAGTGCGCCGCCTCGATAAGAACGCCGGTCCGGGAGGGATCTTTGGTCTTGTAGGCCATCGCCAGGAAGTG
Source organism: Chthonomonadaceae bacterium (assembly GCA_035650735.1). Classification (GTDB taxonomy): domain Bacteria; phylum Armatimonadota; class Chthonomonadetes; order Chthonomonadales; family Chthonomonadaceae; genus DASRGL01. The sequence continues at coordinate 22,445 of DASRGZ010000186.1, read as the reverse complement.
GCCGGTGCTGGGCAGATACATCAGGTCCATCGGCTCATTGGGCTTCATCTCGGCCAGGATGCGGATCTTAGGGTCGTAATCGAGAATGGCGTTGCAGTACTCCAGCAGGCGGTCGAAAGAGGCGCGGGCATCTTTGGCCTCGCGGATATAGGTTCCTTCGCGGGCGGGCCAGAGGACGAGGCGATCCGTACCGAGCGCATTGGCGATGTCAATGGAGCGCTTGGCGCGGTCGAGGGCGAGGCGGCGGGCTTCCGGGTTGTTGGAGGTCGGGCCGCCGTCGGCGAAGCGCGGGTCTTCCCAGATACGGGGCGCGATGAATTCGACGCCGAGGCCGTTGTCGTCGCAGATGCGCTTGAGGGCCTGGCAGGAGGCGCTGAGTTGTGAGGCGGGAACCTCCATCGGCACGGCGTCGTCGTCGTGAAGCTGGACGTAGCGGAAGCCGAGCCGCTGGAGAATCTGGCACTTCTCGGCGAAGTCGCGTTCCGGGCGAACGGGCGGGCCGAAGGGGTCGGCTCCGGTGTGGAGGTTCCAGACGCCAGCGGAGAATTCAAACTGGGTGTTCATGGGTTGCGATTATCCTCTCAACGATGCGTTGGGTTTGGCTACAGGAAGGGCGGACGTGACGGGCGAATAGTGCCTGCGTTGGCCTCAACATTCGACGGGGCATGTGAAAACCCTGCCGAAATTTGCGACTTCGGATGCGCGAGTAGACGTCCCTAATCGTGTGGATGCTTCTCAAGCGGCTACCGCTGATGAGAGGCATTAACACCATGGGGACAGAGTACCGACGTGTGAGCGGCGAGTATGTTTCACTGCACCGCCGGGCCTACGCGGACGTCCTCAGCCGCCATGCGCCCCTCCTCGCAGATCAGGGCGACGGCCCCACCCTCCAGCGGGCGCTCCTGGTCCCGGAAGTCGAAGAGCGGCTTGCCGCCGATGGCGGCCTGGATACGGTCGCCGGTCACTTGCAGGCTCAGCACGTACGTGCCGCCCAACTGCCAGCCGAGATCCGCTTCGGCCAGTGTGGTATTGCCATCCAGCGCTTTGACGAGCCGCGCCTTGCCGTCCGCGCACAGCAGCAGGGCGTAGTAGCGCTTCATCCCCTGGACGCGGGCCGCGATCCCACACGACCGAACCAGGTGCGGCGTGACCTGCGCGCTCACCCGGTAGTCAATCCACTCGCGGCAGCCCTGGATGAGCAGCCCCGTGCCCTCGTCCTGGATCAGCCGGTACGGCTCCTGCCACCCGGCAAACTGGTCCATGCCCTCCACCCACGCCCGCCGCCAGGCCGTGCCGCCCTCCGTCTTGCGCAGACTCACGTCGGGAGCGCCGTCCCAGGTCAGGTAGTCCAAATAGACCGTGCCGTCGGCGCGCTCGGCGGAGGTCAGCTCCATGCCAACCTCGGCGATGGGGTAGCCGCTGGTATCGGGAAGGCGCCAGGTGAATTCGTGCGCGCTGCCGGCAGACAGGGCCGCCTCCGGGCCATAGAGCCGAGCGAGCACATCGTCCTGGTCGTAGACGCGGGCGTAGAGGCGGCATGTCACGGGCTGCGGGTTGGCGGGGTCGGCCAGGACGGCGGCGCGCACCGTCTGACCGGGGTACAGCGTCGGCGAGGCCACCAGCCCGTAGCCCGACATCCGCATCTCCTCTGGCAGCAGGAAGGTCGGGGTCGCTGCCCGCGCGGCCCGTCCCCGTGCCAGATGCCGATATCGGAGGGCAAGGCCGCGCTGGCCGTTGCCGCCCGGCAGCTCACCATTCTCCAGGGTCGCCGTGCCCCGCACCTCGGGGCTGTCCTCCGTCCGGAAGCCCTGCACGCTGCCCGGCAAGCTGAAGTGGAAGCGTGCTCCCTCCTTCGGCGCGACTGGCCCTTCTCCCGCCAGCGCTCGCCCGATGTTGACAATCCGAAGGGCCTCCGTACCCGCATCCGTCACGGCCCGTCCCCCGTCGGCGGTCGGCAGATACATCCGGTCGGAGACGGGGCCGCGCCAGTCCGGGCCATTCTCGATTCCCGACAGCCCGTTCCTGATGCCCAGCAGACAGCCCACATTCCCGGAGTTGCAGTCGGTGTCCCAGCCGCAGGTGTTGACGATCATCAGCGACTTCTGGAAGTCGCCCTCTCCGTGCAGCAGCGCGTGGATGATCAGGCCGTGATTAGGGACCATGTGGCAGTTGCCGCCATACCTGTCGTAGCCGTAGTTTGCGGCGATCTTCTCGCGGGTCTTGCGCCAGTCCTTCTCTCCGGCGTGCCACTCCCGAATGTCGCCGATCATGCGGTAGAGGACCGAGCCCCTGGGAATGAGGCTGACGGCGGTATCCAGCAGCTTCGGGATGTCCGGCTCGACGAATGCCTGCGCCTCCATCGCCGCCACCACCTGCGTGCCGTAGATGGCCTCTCCGTCATGGCTGACGCTGGCCGCCCTCCGCGCGAAGTCCGCCGCCATTTCCGGGTCGCCGGGACAGACCATGCCCCAGCCGTCAATGAAGATCTGCGCCCCGATCTGCTCAGCGACGACCTTGCCGTTGGTGGCGATGGATCCGCTCTGCGGCGCGGGAATACCGTGCTTGAGGCGCAGGTAGGCCGTGTGCTCGGTGGAGTTGCCCATGCCCCCCCACCAGAGGACGGTCTTCTTCTCAATGAGGTAGTTGAGCCAGGTCTGGCCGATCTGCGCGGGCGTGAGGTCACGGCGGTTGTCGTAGTCGGGCAGGGCGCGCAGGAAGGTGAACGTGCCGGAAATATCATCATCGGTGACGACGAGCGGAGTGCCGCGCCTCTCGTGGACGTAGTACCAGACCTCGCCCAGCTCGCTCATAATCCGGTCGAAGTTCCAGCCCTCGAAGGGACGGCCCAGGTAGACGCCGATGATCTTGCCCAAAACCCCCGCGTACACCCGTTCGGCGTAGTCAGAAGGGATTGCCATGTTTGCTCCTTTGCTTTATTTTCCATTACGGATAGATTTTGCGCCCTAGCCGGATAACCCTCAGAAACCCGCTGGCGGGAAGGAAAGACGGGACTGCCCGGCTAATTTGCCTCCTGACGCGCCTGCGTCCATTGGGACTCGCGCGGCAGACACGACACAGGGATAAGCACAATGCCTGACGAGCCAACAACCGTTACGTTTCTGGGCACGGCGGCGGTGGTGCCGGGCGGTGGGCACGACACTGCCAGCTTTCTCATCAACGGCAGGTACCTGGTGGATACGGGCTGGTACGCGGCCATCAAAATGCAGTGTTACGGGTTTGACCCTATGCAGCTGGAGTACCTGTTCCTGACCCACTGCCATCATGATCATTATATTGGCCTGCCCCATATGCTGTTCTATCGGCGCATGCGCCGCTATGAGCGCCCCGACTGCCCGCCGCTTAAGATTCTCGGCCCCGCCGAAGACCTGGAGCGCGTGGTCACGCTGGCCCGGCAATTGTTGCAGCCGGATCGCTTCCCCGATGTGGATTATATTCCCGAGCTGTTCCCGCTGCGGCCCGGCGATACCTTCGACGACCCGGCCTTCCAGCTTTCGGTCTGCGCGGCGGTGCATCCCGTGCCGGCCCTGTGTTATCGTTTCACCGATAAGCGTACCGGCGCTACCTTCGCCTTCACCGGCGATACGGCCTATGCGCCTGCCATCGTCGAGCACGTTCGGGGCGTCTCCCTGCTGATTCACGAGGCCTCTTTCGGGGCCTCGCCCGCGCCTGCCGAGAATCTCTCCCTCCACTCCGGCGCACCGGACGCGGCGCGCGTCGCGGTGGAAGCCGGCGTTGGGCGGCTGGCGCTGGTGCATGCGCCCGAAGCCAGGCAGAGGGAGGCGCTGGAGGCGGCGCAGGCTAGTTTCCCTAACACCTTCTGGCCTCAGGACGGCGAGACGGTGACGATCCCGTAAAGAGGAGAATGCAGTGGCTTCCCCGACTTCCGGCAACACCCCCGATCCGTTTGCGCTGCGCGCCTTGTATAAGTACCTGCGCGTCGTGGATGTCTGCGACGCCCTGGACGGCATCGGCTACTTCGACATCGGCCTCATGTCCCCGGAAATCCGCCCGCTCTGGCCCGGCATGAAGTTCTGGGGCGTAGCCTTCACCATACGCTGCGTGCCGGCCAACCGCCCCATGTGGAAATTGAGCACCACCGAGGAGATCGTCAACGCGCACGGCATCTGGTTTCAGCAGGTCGGGCACGTCGGCACCGGCGGCCAGATCCGGCCCGGCCACGTGATCGTGACGGATACGGGCGGGGCGCGAGAGGTCGGGTTCTGGGGCTCGGCCAACAGCCTCAGCGCCGTCGCCGAGGGCGCGGTCGGCATCATTACCAACGGCTATTGCCGCGACACCGCCGAATTGATCCTACAGCGGACGCCCATCTGCGCGCAAGCGCGGGGACGCACCATTATTCCGGGACGGATCGAGGCCGTCGAGGTGCAGGCACGCATCGGCTGCGGCGGGGCGCAGGTGCGGCCCGGCGACATCGTCGGCTGCGATGACGACGGGATCGTGGTCGTGCCGCTGGAGGTCGCCGAGGAGGTGGCGGTACACGCGCGGGCCGTGCTGCTAGCGGACATGCGGGCGCGGCGCGACCTGTACGCGCGGGCCGGCCTGGAGCCGGATGCAACTATAGATTATGAGACGGTCGAGGCCTATTACCGCCAACTCGCCTGAGCCAATCTGCTCTCCACGTCTGTAATTATCCGCAAGGGAGTTTCTGCGCACTATGACGGCATGGCTACTTAACCTGGCTGCCCGCTACCTGTTGGAGCAGCATGAGCGAGGTTTCGGCGATCATGCCTGCCGCCTGTGGGCCGACCCGACAGGCGTGCGTCACCTCGTAGCCTCCTTCGGGATAGGCGGCGGGAATGGGCACGTAGCCAATGGTGCCGTTGGTATAGGCGACGTAGCAGGTGCGGGGCAGTGGCGAGCGGCGCTTGACCTCCATGCCCGTCTCGGTGAATATCTCGCCCGGCGCGGTCACCAGGGCCACATCTCCGAAGCGCAGCGCATTCAACTCCGCCGGGATCGGCGGCAGGGACGGGCCGCCTTGCAGGCTCGCCAGCATCCGCTCGGCCCGTTGCAGGCGGCTCTCCGCCCACCAGAGGCTGCCTCCCGAGGCGCCTTCGGCCCGGACCCGCTCCAGGTTTGCGCGCAGCTCGGATACGGTGCGCTCTCCCTCTTCCAGGGAGTTAAAGATCATGGCGGGAAGCTCCAGCCGCGCCGTGGCAGCGGCCAGCCCTTCGGCCTCCGCCGTGCTCGTTCCTTCAAACACTTTGGCGACCTCGCCACCTAGCATCACGCCTAGCCGCCGCGCCGGCTCCATAGAATGGCGCATCTCAATCGGGTTGATGTTGCCCGCCGCTCCCTGCAAGAACAGGCAGGTGGCCCCGGTAAACATCTCGACCAGCATGCGCATCGTGCCGATATAGTCCGCCGAGATCAGGCGCATGGCGTGCGCGGCGCTGACCGGGTGGCAGGCAAAATTAACCAATGCCGCCAGCGGCTGGCCCTCCGTCGTATCCAGCCGAATAAGGCGCATCTCCCGGTCGCAGGCGCCCTCCGGGTTCTGGCCGAGCACGATCTGCCCGTCCGGGCGGCGCTCCCGCCGATTGATGCCGATATGCGAGGCGCCCTGCCCAAAGCCGACGCGAACCGGCTGCATCTGCGCCAGCGCCGCCAGCGCCGCGCCCGCCAGCAGGAACTTCAGGTTGGCTACATAGGCGGCGACATCCCCCGGCACGCCGTCGCTGGCATACGCGCCGGTATCCGGGCCATAGTGGGTGTGGGAGGCGCAGATCAGCACATTGGACGGCGCAACCTCGGTACGGCGCGCGATCTCGTCCCGGACTTCCGTTGTGAAGCGCTCCCCGACGCCGATCAGGTCTACGGTTATAATCAGCGCGCGCTGGCCCTCCGCTTCCAGCGCCAGGGTCGTTGCGAACAGGTCATCGTGAACGCCCTCCGCCGGGCCGCGCCCCGCGAACCCCACCATGGGAATGCCCACCGGCGGCGTGATATTGGCACGGGCGACGCCCGCAAGTAGTTGGCCCATCGTCGTCCCTTTCTCGCCTGCGCGCCGCGCGGCGGCAGGCGCGTTATGAGAATGTGCTGCCCGGATGGTGGTTCGGCAAGCCGCCAACGGCTTCCTTCACGTCGGACGGAAATACGCCATGCTCGATTTTTCCCAGGTCGCCACACAGATCAAATCCTTCGCCTCGGATCGCGCGCGTGAGCTGCCCCAGTTCCAGACGGCGCTGACGGAGGCAAGCCGCCGCCTCACCGACTCCGGCCCAACGTGGGAGGCCACGCACGCTAAAATCAACCGCAGCCGCACCTCCTGGCTGCTCGCCGACTGGCTGGAGCCGCCCGACCGGGCCTATGCGCCCCCTCCGCGCCCTACGCCCTGCGCCGTGCTCGCCGCCGACGGCTCCCAGATCGTCTCCGACCGCCACGACATCACGCTGTGCGTTCTTCTGAATATCGGGCTGGTCGCGCTGCGTTACGGCACCGGCGAGCGCGCCTACCTGGCCTCACGCCCGACGCTCTCCTTCCCGGATGAGGAACTGCTGGACGAGTTCCAGGGCGAGCAGGGCGCTGTCCTGCCCAGGCGACTCGGCGTGCGCCGCCTGCTGGCCGAGCTCGACGGCCTGGCCGGGCTGATCGCTCAATGCGCGCCCCAACCGGACGCCGCAAACGCCCCCGCCGATCTTTTCTCCTTCCCGGAGGCCGAAATGCCGACCCTGGCCCTCTCCGACGGCAGCCTCATCCTCTGGCCGCTGGAGACGGAGCAGGAGCCCTTTCGCGGCAAGGCGCTGCAAGCGTTTCAGGCATCGCTGGAGGTGGCCCGACAGCGCCGCGTCCCGATTGCCGGCTATATCAGCCAGCCCCGGAGCCGGGATGTTCTCAACGCCCTGCGCGTTTTCCGCTGTCCCTATCCGCACGCCGACTGCGACCACTACTGCCCGCACCGTCACAAGCTCAAACCGGAGTTCAAGCCCCCGGACTGCGCCGGCACCGAGCGGATTGCGGATGCCGATCTCTTCGCGCAGCTCTTAGAGCCAGGGGAGCGGTCGGCGGTGTTCGGCTCCCAGTCCAAAATCCTAAAAAGCTATGATCCGGCGCATCGCGTGCGCTTCTTCTACCTGCATACGGGTCGGGAGGTGGCGCGCGTCGAGATACCGGCCTGGGTCGCCGAGGACCAGGAACTGATGGAGCGCACGCACGCTCTCTGCTACGATCAGGCCCGGAAGGGGGATGGCTATCCGGTCGGCCTGGTGGAAGCGCACGAGCAGGCGACCGTGCGCGGTGCCGAGCGCGACGCCTTCTTCCGCCTGATGGAGCGAGAGTTCGTCGGCGAGCGTGTGCCCGTCGCCCTCACGCAAAAAGCGGTCTCCAAACGCGCCCGCCGCATCTGAAGCCCTGCTGGCCGAAAAATCCAACGGAATACGTCTGACCTGAAAGCAGGAATGCGAGGGGAGGAAGGACGAACTTGCCGGTAGTCCTTCCTCCCCGGCGCTTTGGCAGGGAGCGCGAAGAACGGTTTAAGGCAAGCCAACAAAAAGAAAGGGCGTCTACAAAATCATGGCGTTTGAACAGGAGGCACAGGGCCTCTCTCGCAGGATGTTTATACGCAACGCCGCGCTGGGCGCGGCAGGGCTGGCGTTGCTGCCTGACAAGGCCGCTTTCGCGTGGGGCGGCCAGGGAAGATCGCCCTATGCGCCGTTTCGCATGGGCATTCAATCCTACTCGCTGCGCGGCTATAAAACGGACGAGGCGCTGGAGAAAACGCGAGCGCTCGGCCTGAGATGGTGGGAAGCCTTCGAGTCGCATTTCCCGCTCACCGACGACCCGAAGACTCTGGAGGAGTACCGCGAGAAGCTGAAGGCGCACGGCATTCGCCTGGCCGCCTATGGCGTGGTGGGCTTTAGCAACGACGAGGCGGATGCGCGCCGCAAGTTTGCGTTTGCCAAGGCGATGGGCCTGCGCACGCTATCGGCGTATCCCTCCCCGAACTCGCTTTCTCTCCTGGATAAGCTGGTGGAGGAGTACCAGATCAATATCGCCATCCACAATCACGGCCCCGGCGATAACCTCTACGATAAGATCGAGAAGGGCCTGGCCGCCATTCAGGGCCATTCGCCGCGCATTGGAGCGTGCATAGATACCGGCCACTACCTGCGCTCCAACGAAGACCCGGTGGAGGCGGCGCGTCGGTTCGGCAAGCGCGTCTATGGCGTCCATCTCAAGGATGTGAAGACCGGCCCCAACGGGGAGAAGCAGTTCACCGAGATCGGCAAGGGCGATCTGGATACGGTCGGCTTCCTGCGGGTGCTAGAGGAGAACCGCTATTCGGGCATTGTCTCGCTGGAATACGAGGAGCATGAGGATAATCCTATCCCCTACATCGAGGAGTGCCTAGCCGCCACCCGCGCCGCCATCCAGAAGCTGCACACAAAGCAAGCAACAAAAACCCTTCAACAGGATGAACAGGATTACTCAGGGTTTACAGGATGAAGACAAGAGACAGAAGCCTTCCAGTCCACTTGAAGTCCAGAGAAACAGGAATTCGGTTGATTCGGTTGGTTTTAGAAATCCTGTCTAATCCTGTTCATCCTGTTGAGCGTTTGTTGGGAGGGCATGGCGATGTCAGCCAACCTGCGTATTACCGAAGTCGAACGTATCGTGGTAGATGTGCCGTTCACCCCGCGCTGCCAGTACTGGAATGCGCGCGAGGTCTGGCAGTGGCGCATCTCCGAGGTCATCCGGATGACGACGAATGCGCCCGGTATCGTCGGCTACGGCGAGACGATCCTGCACTACACCTGGAGCCGCGTCCCCGATGAGGCGATTGAGCGTGTCAAGGGCCAAAATCCCGCCGACTTTCTGGGCGACGACAGCCTGGGCGCAGGGCTACAGATGGCGCTCTACGATGTGGTGGGTAAGGCGCTAGGCGTGCCGGCCTACAAGCTGTTCAACCTGCCGCGCGTGCGGGAGTGGTGCCCGATCTCCTGGTGGAACATAGACATCTCGCCGGAGGCCAACGCCGAGGAGGCGAAGGAGGCGCTGGAGAAGGGCTACACTTCCTATAAATTCAAGGCGCGGCCCTGGTGGGACGTCTATGCGCAGGTGGATGCCGTGAGCAAGGTGACGCCGCCGCACTTCCGCCTCGACCTGGACTGGAACAACCTGCTGCTCAACGCCGGCAACGCCGCCCCGGTGCTGACCGAACTGGACAAGCGGGAGCGCGTCGCTATCTACGAGTCGCCCATCATGCAGCGGGACGTGGAGGGCCACCGCCAGCTACGCCAGAAGATCACACGCCCCATCGCCTTGCACTTTGGCGAGCCGCCCTTCCCGACGGTCATCCGGGATGAGGTCTGCGATGGGTTCGTGGTCGGCGGCGGAGTGGCGAGCGTGCTGCGGCAGGGGACGCTGGCTGCGGCGTTCGAGAAGCCGTTCTGGCTGCAAATGGTGGGCACGGGGCTGACGACGGCGCTCTCGGCGCACCTGGGGGCCGTGCTTACCTTTGCGCAATGGCCCTCCGTCAACTGCCTGAACAACTACGCCGACGACCTGCTGGTCGAGCCGCTGACCATCCTGGGTGGGTACGTCAAAGTGCCGGAGGGTCCGGGCCTCGGCATCACAATAGATGAAGACGCCCTGACCCGCTACAAGATGCAGCCGCCCTATGAACTGCCCAAGCCGCGCCTGCTGCTTTCGGTGGTCTGGCCGGGAGGCCGCGTGATGCACTACGCCAGCCTGCGCCAGTGCTGGAACGATTGCTGGGTGGGCAACCAGCCGGCGCAGGAGCCGGGAGTCCGCATGGAGATCCGCGAGGACGACGGCTCTAAAGAGTGGGCTGACCTGTACGCCCGTGCCGAGCGCGCCCCGGTGCGCGACCAACGTTAGAGGGAGCAAGATCCTTCCGTATTCGGTTGCGGTCTCTTCGCTGCCTACGAGCCGGTTCCCACCCGCGGCCAGGCTGCTAGGGCCCGCCCGGTGTTAGGGGCGGTGCGGGTCTAGCAGAGGGCTCTGTGGTCTGGGGCCCTCCACAAGCAGCCGCTGCGGGCGGGGTTAAAACCGTTCTTACGGGTGGCCTGAGCTTAAGCGTATACACAGTGCCAAGAGAGGGCGCCAAGAATTATGTCTGGGTCTCAATCAATTCGCGGCAACCAAGGCACGAAGTCGCCCTAGGGCGACTCCATCCTCCCCTCCCCTGTTCTTGGGGATCGCAAGGCGGAGGCAAGGGCCGTAACCTTGCCGACCCTTGCAGTGGGCCCAACCTTTGTAGCCCCGACCCTGGCAGTAGGGGAAGGAGGTGAGGGCAGAACCCGCGAAGGCGGACTTTGTGCTCTGGTTGCTGCGGCTTTAGCCGCCCGAAAACGGTGAATCGGGCGGCGTTTATGCTACAATGAACGCAGGCGCGGCGGTGTCCACGCTCACTTGTGTCTCAGGAGGGACAGCATGGCAAACCGCACGGCAACGCTGGAGACGACCAAAGGCGTCATCAAGTTTGAGCTCTTTGAAGACCTCGCTCCGGTGACGGCGCAGAACTTTATCGAACTGGCCGAGCGCGGCTTCTATAATGGTCTTAAATTCCACCGTTATGTGCCTGGCTTCGTCATTCAAGGCGGCGACCCGCTCGGCAACGGCATGGGCGGCTCCGGCAGAACCATTCCGCTGGAGGTGACGCCGCAGCTCAAGCACAGCGCGGCAGGTATCGTGGCGATGGCGCGCTCCCAGCATCCAGACAGCGCCTCCTGCCAGTTCTACATTACCCTAGCTCCTGCCCCGAACCTGGATATGAACTACGCCGTCTTTGGGAAGGTGACCGAAGGGCTGGAGAATGTAATGAAGCTGCGCGAAGGCGATAAGATGAACAGGGTAACCATTGAGGGCGGCTAAGTGGTACCTCCGGCTCCTTGACTGCCCTTTAGCAGAGGTGGATTTTCCCGCCCACCTGCGTGGGCGGCAAGCGCATCGCGCTCCACAGCGGCAGGCTAAACCCCATAACTGTTGAATGCTCGCCTGCTAACTGACGTTGTTGCGCCCTATTGACAGACGTTGTACCCGAACCAGAGCGGTTATTGATGGCAAGCATTGAATTTTCTGCTGTCGGTAACACTCAAGGACAGACAACAGCGCGCTACGAGCGAACGGCCATTCAACGAGTATGGGCTAAACCCTGCCGCAAAGGAGAACTGCGAAGCGACTGCGATAGGGCTTAGCAGCCTCATTGAGCGGACGGACGAAATCCGTTCGCCTCACACGACGGCGCCGGGAGGCTGCCGGGGAGGGATGGGCTGCAAGATTTTGGCGCGCTCTGGCGTCAGGCGAGCTATCAGCTCAGGGGAATAGCGGTACCCAAATCGGGTATTGCCCCAATACGGCCCATAGCGATAGACCAGGGTGCGCCGTATCCCCGGCTTGGTCCGCGACGCCCCGCCATGACACAGCGCATCCACAAAGAGCAGGGCATCCCCCGCCTTCAAAAAGACCGGAACCGTCCCCTCTACCAGCTCCGGCGGATCGGCCAGCATATTCTCGTAGCCTTTCTCAAAAGTCGGATGGACCAGTTGGGATTTATGGCTGCCGGGAATGACAACGGTAGGCCCATCGCTCATCTCTACGATGTCGGTCAGGGCCAGGAGGATGTTGATCATGCCGCAGTGCCACTGGCCCTCTTCATAGCGATATTGTGTCCGTGTCCAGCGCAGATGCCCGCCCGAATGGATGTTGATGAACTCGCCGGGGCCACGTAAGGTCACAAAGCACTCGTCAATAAAAAGCCCTTCTTTCTTGCCCACATAGCGGCGTACATGCTCGATCCAGGCCGGATGGTCAATCAACTCCTCGAAGGCCGGGCCTCCCTCAACGATATTCTGCAAGTTCCTGCCATCAATCTCGCCGTGATACGTATGTCCCTGGACGTTGCCCCACCACTCGCCGTTCTGAAGGGGCGGAATGGCGTCTATGGCGGCATTGATGCGCTGGACCTGCTCTGGACTGACCGCTCCTTGCAGGACCAGGTAGCCGCGCAGATCGAAAAGGTAGTCTTCCATCGGAGTTGGCATCGTTCTCTCCTCGCAAGAAGGTGTTCTGCCTTGCCGAGCTCAGGCTTACTGCCCAACAGGCATACTAAAAGGGCACCGTCTGTTCTCCTTGCCCTGATAGTTCCGTGATAGTTTGCCTGTGCTTGGCTCGTGGCTCGTGGCCTCTGATAATAGTTCCGTGAGAGTTCGTCTGTGCCTGTAAATTGTCCTTCTTTTTGTTGTGGCGGCGCAACGCTAACAGAATCCCTCCTTACCTCCTTCCCCCTGCATCCTTTACCTAACAGAGGCTAGATTGACAAGCAGCGTCTCCTGCCAGAAGAACGGGATTTTGCCTCCTTTCTCTCCTTTGGTACAGTAGTTGCTTTTTATGGCTAGCGCGGGAGTCAGGTTCGCACTAGCCTGCACCGATTGGAAAGAAAAGGAGATTTGAATGAAGAAGTTGTTTCGTCTGACGCTTATCGTTGCCCTCGCCATCGGCATGCGTGCCCAGGCCAAAGCGCAGGATCCTGGCTCGCCAACCGTAACCATCACCGAGAACGGTGTCGTGGTCGCCAATGCTGTCCCCATAGTGAACCCGGCCGACCCCAGTCAGTACATCCTCCCAACCCAAACCATTATACTACCCGATGGATCGGTTGCCACTGTCACCACAAGTGTCGACACCGATCCCTTCCTCTCGTATGCGTTTGGGGTAGTCAACTCCTCTTCCACAACCAACACCTTTGGTTTCAACCTCGCGATACCCATTACACCCGTACTTGCTGGCAGCACCATAACCAATCACCTGTCCGGCGGCATCACCGACGCCACTGGAGACGGCGTGACCATCGCTCCGGTCTCCCCTGCGACAGGTGTGGCCGATGCTTCCATCAACGGTGTCTCCGCTGGAATCCCCGTGGGCCCCGCCCAGACCTCCACCGGGCCAGGCGCGTTTACCTATGGCCCCCCCGCGGGGTTCACTGCCTCTACGATATCGTCCGTGACTGTTACCTCTCTGGATATTAACCTGCTCTTTACCCTGACCGGCAACTTTGATTCCGCTTCCCTGACCGGTCTGGTCTCCGCGACGGCCCCTACGGCCGTGCCCGAGCCCGGTACGCTGGCGCTCCTGGCCGGCGCGGGCATCTCGGGGCTGGGCGTAGTTATCTCGCGCCGTCGCTGCCGCTAAGCCGAGATAGCCCCCACTGGGACAAGCCTCCTGCCAACGGGCAGGGGGCTTTTGTTTTGTCTCTGCGGGGGCGCACTTCCCACCTGCCTGCCGTTGCCGCCTGCGCGGGTTCTGCCCTCACCCCCTTCCCACTGCAAGGGTCGGGCCTCAACGGTTCGGCCCACTGCAAGGGTCGGCAAGGTTACGGCCCTTGCCTCCGCCTTGCGACACCTTGCGACCCCCGGCGCTGCGGGAGAGCAGAGAAAAGAGTCGGCGAAGGCCGACTTTGTGCCTTAGTTGCTGCGAATTCATGCGCCCGCTACCGAGAACTGAATGACCGCTGGAAGAATCCTGAGCGCAGAGGAAAGGAGAAAGCCCAACGTCGAATAGGGCGTCATGGCGTACATAAGCCAGGCGGGACCGCCACTCCCGCCGCAGAACGCAGTTCACATCTCTCTTCTGATTGCCGCTATCGCCTGCGCGGGGAGAGGGTCACGAGCCACGAATCGCGGGCCACGAAAGGAGCCGCTGCTGCCTGCGCGGGTACAGGAGGCGAAGACCGAACCATGACATTGATAACCAACTCCGGGCAATTCCCAGAAACGGCTCAGGCAAGACATGAGGCCGTCCTAGCGTATCTGAAGCGCACGGCGGCTGAATTAACGGCCCAATCGCTGTCCGGTACTCAGAGTCTGGAGGACTGGGAGCGCAAACGTCCGGGCTTGCGGCAGCAACTGCTGTCTATGCTGGGCCTGGAGACGTTCCCACAGCGCACTCCCCTCCACGCCCAGATCACAGGAGCTCTACAGCGACCGGAATATCGCATCGAGAAGCTTGTTTTCCAGAGTATGCCAGACCTGTACGTTACGGGCAATCTCTATATTCCGAACGCCGCGCCCGCGCCGCTGCCGGCCATCCTCTACGCTTGCGGGCATTCTCCGCATCCGCTGGGCGCAAAATGGCACTACCAGGACAGGGCTATCTGGTTCGCCTCCCAGGGGTATGTCTGTCTTGTCCTCGATACCCTGGAGTTCGGCGAAGTGCCCGGCCTCCATCACGGCATCCACGACCTGAACCTCTGGCACTGGCTCTCTCTGGGATACACTCCCATTGGCGTAGAGGTATGGAACGCCGTCCGCGCCCTGGACTACCTGGAAACCCGCCCGGAAGTGGACGGGCGCCGCATCGGCATGACCGGAATCTCCGGCGGGGGAGCGGCCACGTGGTTTACCGCCGCCATAGACGCGCGGATCGCGGCTGCCGTGCCGGTCTGCTCGACCTACACCTTCGGCTCGCAGGCCCAGCATTGGGTCTCCGCTGGCCAGTGCGATTGTATTTACTTTCACAATACGTTCCTGCGCGACTTTCCTCTGGTGGCGGCCCTCATCGCGCCCCGTCCCCTGCTGATTTGCAGTGGGCAGCGTGACAGGGATTTCCCGCCCGACGGCTATCATGAAGTCTTCCGCCAGGCCAGCGCGATCTACGCCCTCTATGCCGCCGCCGACCGCATTCGAGAGGTAGATGCGGACGCAGGCCACGAGGACGCCCCGCTCTTTTTGCAGGAGGCGCGGCGGTGGATGCACCGCTGGCTCCGACAGGATACGGCCCCGCTCAAAACCGAACCCCCACAGGCGCGACAGGAGACAGCGGAAGACCTGGCCTGCCTTTCCCAACTGCCTGCCGACGCCATCAATTACCACATCCATGACCGCTTCATCCCTACGGCGCAGCCGGGGCAATGGACGTCGGCGGAACCGTGGCAGGCCCGCCGCGAAGCGCTGATGGCGGAACTCAAGGCACGCGTCTTCCGCTGGTTTCCCACAGAGCCGATCCCGTTTGCCACCAGAGACACCGGCGATGACGGCGGCTGGGCCGCCCGCTATGCCGGGTATCGGGAGGTCCTGTTCCAGAGCGAAGCGGGCGTCTCGCTCCGGGCGCAGCTCTATACGCCCCGCCAGGCCGGACCGCAAACGCCGCTGCTCCTCTACGCCAAGCGGGCCGGCGACAGCATCTATTTTCTTGACCTGGACGAGCTCCTGCCGCTGTTTGGGCGCTATGCCGTCCTCGTTCTCTATGCCCGGCTGACGGAGCATCCGATCCCCCCGCGCGAATATGCCGACATCGAGCGCACAGCCTCCTGGACCGGACGCACCATCGCCGCCATGCAGGTATGGGACATCCTCCGGGCCGTCCGCTGGGCCTACAGGGAAGCGAAGCTGTCTCCGGCTTCCCTCTCCGTCTATGGCAAAGGGGAGATGGGGATTCTGGCCCTCTATGCCGGGCTGCTGGAGGAACAGATCGGGCACGTGATCTTGAGGGATCCGCCGTCTTCGCACTGGCAGGGACCTGCCTTGCTCAACGTGCTGCGCGTCACGGATATTCCCGAAGCGGCTGCCGCCTTTGCGCCGCGCCAACTGACGTTTCTGCGGGAAATGCCTGCTGCTTTCGACTCTACCCGCACGATCTACCGACTTTGCGGCCAGGCCGGGCAGATAGGTTGTGCGCCCAGTCTGCCCGACGCGCTCGAAATCTGGAAATACGCCCGCTCCTAGCGGAGGAAGGGCAGGCGGGCGCATGGCGCTCCCACCTGCCCGGAGGCGAGAACGGAAGCTTATTGCGCCTGGAACAGACCGCCTGCCGCCCAGTTATATCAACTCCGGTGGTATACTTGGAGTATGCCACGACGAATCAAACTCAACGAGCATCTGAGCGCTGACCAGTGGGAGCAACGCTATCGGCAGGCAGAAGCCCCGGTCACCCGCAGCCATTTCCACATCCTCTGGCTGCTCGCTCAGGGCAAAACCGCTCAAGCCGTCGCCGAGGTAACGGGCTACTGCCCCTATTGGATCGGACAGAGCGCGCGTCGTTACAACGACGGCGGCCCCGACGCCCTGGGCGACCAACGCCAGCATAATCCGGGCGGCCAGTGGCTCCTCTCCGAAGAGCAGAAAGCCGAACTCGACCAAGCCCTAAAACAACCTCCGGAAGACGGGGGCTGTGGACTGGCCCCAAAGTGGCGGCCTGGATCGAAAAGAAAAGGGACAAACCGGTGCATCCGCAGCGGGGCTGGGACTACCTGCGTCTGCTGGATTATACGCCCCAGGTTCCCCGTCCCCGCCATCACAAGGCCGACGCCGAGGCAAGAGATGTTCAAAAAAACACTTCCTGCGTTCGTCTCCCAGATCGAAGCGACCCATCCGGCTTCCCCAGTCGAACTCTGGGCTTTCGATGACCATAGAACAGGCGGTGCAGTACGCGCTCGCTCCAGAGGAAGCGGTCCAGGGATCCTGACGGAAAGGCTTTTCGGATGTATCGCTCTTAGAGCGTCTGGTAAGTTTGGCGGCTCAAGGGGATAGGAGTGTGAGGAGCGATGCAGGTAAACCTCAACGCCAAAGTGGCCCTGGTGACCGGAGCCGGACGCGGCATTGGCAAAGCGATTGCCGATCTCTTCGCCGCTAACCAGGCCCGCGTCGTCTACTCCGATATTGATTTCGACGCGGCCCAAAGCGCTGCCTCTCAGGTAGCGGATAGCCTGGCCTTGCGCCTGGATGTTTCGGATCCGAATCAGGTGCAGCAAGGGATCGCGCAGGCGCTTCGGGAGATGGGCCGCCTGGACCTCCTGGTCAATAACGCAGGCATCAACACGCTCCAGCACCGAGTCAACCTCGATCAGTTTCCCCAGGAGGAATGGGAACGCATCTTAGCGGTGGACCTGACCGGGCTGTTCCTGGTCAGCAAGGCCGCCGTAGCTCCTATGCTACAACAGGGGGCGGGACGCATCATCAATATCGCTTCCGTGGCGGGCCTGGTCCCCTTGCGCCTGCAAAGCGCCTTTGTGGCCGCCAAAGCCGGGGTCGTCAATCTCACGCGGGCGATGGCTTTGGAGTTCGGTCCCCAGGGAGTGTTGGTCAACGGAATCGCTCCCGGTTCCATCCTGACCGAAGGAACCAAACAGCTTTTCTATGGCGAGGACGGCAAGTTTCGGGAACGGGCCGCTACACTGCTGGCCCATGTGCCCCTGGGCAGACCCGGCACGCCGGAGGAAGTGGCCCATGCGGCTCTCTTTTTAGCGGCTCCGGAAAGCAGCTACATTAACGGCCACATCCTTACCGTGGATGGAGGCTGGATAGCAGGCTATATGCGCGAGTTTTGACCATGGCTCCAGATCAGCAATAGATTCAGTAGGTCGAGTGTTTGAGGTGCGACGGTTCCAGGCTTGCGGCAGAACAAGGAGGCCCAAAGGTCTGATGGGAGGGCAGTATGGCGGAGATAACTCAATTCAAAGGTTATGACAATCCGAACCCGGTCATCCCAAAGCCGGAAATCCCGGTGGAGCCGATGATCCTGACCGTCCAGGAGGGAGTACCGGTGGCCTATCCCGGCTGCCACGGCCTGGGAGTGCGGGTGGTCCATCCGGTCAACCCGAAGGCGCCAGCCAAAAACCTGGGATTGGTGCTGTTCTACCTGCCTCCGCACACCAAGAATCCGCCCGGATCGCATGAAACCGAGGAGACCTACATCATTCTGGAGGGACGGGGAGTGATGACGTTTGCCAACGGGCGCCAGGAGCAGGTGGAGAAGGGCATGTTCATCTACCTGCCGCCCTGGTGTGAGCACGGCATCGAAAACACGGGAACGGAAACCCTGGTGGTCTTGATTGCCACCTCGCCGCCCAATCCCTGAGCCGCAGCGGAACAGGTATAATCCTCCTACATCAGGCACGACCGGAGAAAGCATGGAGAAACAGAGATTGTGGGGAGGCGTACGCGCTTCCCGCCGTGAGCTGCTTGCAGCCGCCGGAAGATCCGTCTGCGCCTGGATACTCGCCGCTTACGCCCAACACGGCGCTTCGGCAGACGGGGCGCAGGAGAGATCGCCGCAGGGAATGAGAGGGATGCTGGTCAAGCCTACTCCACAACAACTGGCCTGGCAGGAAGCGGAACTAAGCCTCTTTCTGCACTTCGGCATGAACACGTTTACCAACCGCGAATGGGGCGACGGCGAGGAAGATCCCGGCCTGTTTAATCCCACAGCGTTGGATGCGCGGCAGTGGGTGCAGGTGGCCAGGGAGGCCGGCTTCAAGTACCTGATACTGACGGCCAAGCATCACGATGGCTTCTGCCTGTGGCCGAGCAAACATACCGAGCATTCCGTGAAGAATAGTCCCTGGCGCGGTGGCAAAGGCGATGTCGTGCGGGAGTTTGCCAACGCCTGTCATGCGGCGGGCGTGAAGATGGGCCTCTACCTATCGCCCTGGGATCGGCATGAGCGCACCTACGGCGACTCGCCCGCCTACAATGCCTTCTACAAGAATCAGCTTATCGAGCTGCTGACCCACTACGGGGAAGTCGCGGAGGTCTGGTTCGACGGCGCGTGCGGCGAGGGCCCCAACGGCAAGAAGCAGGAGTATGACTGGCAGGGCTATTACGCGCTGATCCGGCGCTTGCAGCCGCGCGCCCTGATCGCTATCTCCGGGCCGGACATCCGCTGGGTAGGCAATGAAGACGGCTACGCGCGGGAGACGGAATGGAGCGTCCAGGACCCCAACCCGGTTTACCATCCAGGGGCACAGGGCACAGTCTGGTACCCTGCCGAGTGCGATGTCTCTATCCGTCCGGGCTGGTTCTGGCATCCTCAGGAGGATAGCCAGGTCAAGTCCCTGGAGCACCTGATGGATATTTACTTCAAATCCGTCGGTCGCAACAGCGTGCTGCTGCTCAATGTTCCGCCCAACAACCGGGGACTGCTTTCCGAGCCGGATGTCGAGCGTCTGCGCGCGTTTCGCGCCTGCCTGGACAGGACCTTTGCCGCCGACCTGGCGCGCGGCAGACCGGCGCAGGCCAGCAGTCAGGGGGCTGGCCTACGGGCCTCTAACGCGGTGGATGGCAGGCCGGATACCTACTGGTCGCCTGCGGAGGGAGCGATAGAGGCTGTTCTGGAACTCGATCTGGGCCAGCCGACCGCCCTCAACCTCGCGCTCACCCAGGAAAACATTGCTCAGGGACAGCGCGTGGCCGCTTATCGCATCGAAGCCTGGTCCGAGGGAGCCTGGAAGGAGATCGTTCGCGGAACGACCATCGGGCATAAGAAGCTGGATCGCTTCCCGGAGACAACGGCAAGCAAGGTGCGGCTGCGCCTGCTGCAATCGCTTGCCTGCCCGCAGATCAGAACTTTCGGCCTCTATCGTGCCCCCGCCTGTTAAAGGGCTAAGCTTTTCTTACCGCAACAGGATGTAGCATGTCGTTGTTCTATCGTCTTCTTGCCTGCTTCTGCCTGCTTGGGATCATATGCACCTTGAGGGCCGGCGCGCAGGGCGCTGCCGCAGCGCCCGCGTGGCCTCTCTATGGCCGCAGCGTCCAGATTGACCCCGGCTTGCCCTACTACCGGGGTCGCAGCCCGGAAAGCATCGCTTCCGAGCTGCGCGCCCACGGTTACCGCGTTGTGCGCTATGTGGTCACGGAGAGCGGCAGCGTTAACTCGGCGCTGTTGAGGGCCTTCCATCGGGAAGGCATGGGGGTCTGGTTCCTCACGTTCGCAAACGGAACTTACTCTACTCGCGAACTGCCCTCCGGCTGGGAGGAATGGAGAATGGTGACCCGGGCGACCCTGGAGGGGAAGGCCCCGGATGCCAGCTATACCTACCTGTGCCTGAACAACCCGGCCTATCGCGCCTGGAAGAAGCGCCAGATCGCGGCGACGCTCAAGGCGCATCTATTCCAGGGCGTGGATATCGCCGAGCCGCACTGGCCGGAGTACCCCGGCGTGACGAGCTTAGCCTACGGGTGTTTCTGTAAGCACTGCCTGGCGGCGTTTCGCCGCCGCTTCCCGGAAGAGAGCCACCTGCCGGATATCCTGCATCCCGATTCCCCGTACTCTCCCGCCAACAACCCGGCCCTGTGGCGCAAGTGGCTGGCATTCCGGGTAGACAGCCTCACCGACTTCCTCAATGACCTGGTCAATGGGTCGGGAGGCATCCGCAGTCAGGCGCCGGGGGTGAAGGTATGTATCTGGACGCTGGCGCTGACGGAGCGGGACGGCCTGCGCCGGATTCGGGAGGACAATGGTGAGGATGCTGGCGCGATCGCGCGTGTTGTTGGGCCCGATATGCACTGCTTTCAGACGCACTGGCCAGACTGGATACGGGCCGATCTGAAGCCGGACTATGTCGAGGGCTACCGTCCCTTTATCACCCAGATTCGCCGGGCGAACCCCAGACTGCCCTTGATGATCCAGGCCGACATCGGTTCGCAGCCGCAGAATCGCCGCAGTTGGGACTGGATTCGGGCTTTCGAGCGTCACTGCGCCCGCCTGGGCGTGACCAGTACGACCCTCTACGAGTATTCCCTCGGCAAGTACATCAATACACAACCGCCGCGCGGGGCCTGGTTCCGATGCCGCCGCAACGCCATCGCCCTGCGCCGCAACTACGGGGCCTCGTTGGAAGCGAGGACAGGTTTCTCCTGCCGTTCCGTTGGCGCCTCGCGCAGTAAATCGGCAAGGTCGAGCCTGTGTGAGTACATCGCCAGATGGCCGTCCTGGGTGCGCGGCCACTGCTCCTGCGGACGATCCCAGTAGAGCTCGATACCGTTGCCGTCTGGGTCACTGAGGTACAGGGCCTCGCTGACGCCGTGATCGCTCGCGCCCTCAAGGGGTATGCCTGCGGCAGCTAACCGGCGCAAGGCGTCGGCGAGCGCAGCGCGCGTTGGATAACGAATGGCGACGTGGTAGAGCCCCGTTGTGCCCGGAGGCGGTGGCGAACCGCCCCGACTTTCCCAGGTGTTGAGGCCGATGTGGTGGTGGTAGCCCCCGGCGGAGACAAAGGCCGCGTCAGTGCCATACCGCTGCATCAGCTCAAACCCAAGAACCCCGCAGTAGAAGGCAAGCGAGCGCTCCAGGTCAGCCACTTTGAGATGGACATGCCCGATGGTCACTCCAGGATCAATCGGACGGAAGGCTGTATCGTTGCTCATTTCTTTCCCCAAGCCCGTGCCTCTCTTGAAAGGCCTTTTCTGAAGTTTCTAAGGGTTCTAAAGGTTCTAAGGTTCTAGGGGCCTGAAGGTTCTGAGGTAGTTAGCACCCTTAGAACCCTTAGCACCCTGGCATCCTAGCACCCTCCTATAGGGTCGGGCGCAGCCGAGTTTCCGTAGACGCTTTTAAAGCGGCACGATCCAGACATTGCGGAACTGTACCCGGTCATGGTCCCCTTGCAGCACGAGCGGGCCTGTTTTGGCCATCTCCTTATACTCGCCATACTGGATGCCGGTCATGCCCGTGAACTCCTCATTGTTTTGAATGAGGACGCCATTCTGGAAGACGGTGGCGCGGGGCTTCTCCGTTAGCTGCCCGTTGTCGTTGAAGCGGGGCGCACGGAAAAGGATGTCGAAGCTCTGCCACTGGCCCGGCGGCTTGGAGGCATTGACCCGTGGGGGCTTCTGGCTGTAGAGCGCGCCGCAGCCATGCGTTCCCGGCTCCCGGCCATACGAGTTGAAAATTTGTATCTCGTAGCGCCCTTGCAGCCCCACTCCGCTGTTGCCGCCGCCCTCCTGCGGGGTACGGAACTCTACGTGGACGAAGCAATCCCCAAACTCCTGCTTGCTGGTGATGTCGTCCCTCTTCGGGGTCGCCACGCCCTCCTGATCCACCGTCCAGTCGGCAGGATGGGTGGTATAGCGCTGATACCAGTTGGCGTGCATCTGGTCGGCCTGGCCTGTAAAGAGCAAAATCGCTCCGTTGGGCGGCTGGGTGGGAAGCGCAAAGGCCACCGCAGCGGCGGCAGGGGCCGGTTGGTGCCTTCCCTCGCCCGGAACGGCCTGGATACGGAGAACAATCAGTCCGGCTGCCACGCCACAGAGCGCTGCTAGGACCAAGTAACGCTGCCAAATGCTACCTCGCATCCTTGCGCCTCTCTTTCTGTGCCACGCTATGCGTGTTGGGAGTATTCGAGCGATGCGGCCCGGCAAAATTTCCTTCCGGCCTGCTTCACGGGACCGCGATGCCCTCGCGGAGACGTTGTACTCTCAGTATACCCGACGGGCAGGGGGCACGTATCCCCATCGCGAAAGTGGGTGGACTTTCAACCTCCTACATCCGATTTTGTAAGCATCCGTGTCTGAAATCCTGGAACCACTATTGACCGCTTCACTGCCGTACACTTTTTGGAAGGAGGGCGTAGAGGTTGCCGCATTGGGTACTCTAGTGCTTACCACAGACACTGGAGAACCTAAAATGAGCGACAACCTCACCCGTTATTGTGCCATAAGAGATGCCTTAAA
>DASRGZ010000185.1:0-23880 GCA_035650735.1 Chthonomonadaceae bacterium | reverse complement strand
TATGGACAGACGTTGTACCCGAAGCAGAGCGGTTATTGATGGCAAGCATTGAATTTTCTGCTGTCGGTAACACTCAAGGACAGACAACAGCGCGCTACGAGCGAACGGCCATTCAACGAGTATGGGGTTTAGCCTGCCGCTTTCAGGGCCGGGCGATCATCTATCGCCCGGCCCTTTGCTTGCCGGGCGGAATAGCCACGGCCGACACAGGACGCGGCAGGGCGCCAAAGTTCTCGCGTATCTGCTACTGGCGGGCAAAAAAGCGGGTACAATTTTTCCGGGATCTCACGTCTAACCAGAGCGCTCAGTACCCGCTACTTCCAGGGAGGATGCCATCTTGCGACTCTTCGGAAAGGATCTCAGCTTCTACGACCTGCTGGAAGGGCAGGCTCAGTCTGCCTACGATGCGGCCAGGGAGTTTCATGCGCTCAGCCAGGATTTCGGCCATCTGGATCAGCACCTGCAGAAGCTGGATGCCATCGAGCATGATGCCGATCAACTCACCCACCAACTGGCCAACAAGATCGATTCCACCTTTGTCACCCCGCTGGATAAGGAAGACCTGCATACCCTTTCCAGCCGGCTCGATGACATTACCGATGCCATTGAAGCCGCGGCAAATCGGATCGGTATCTATCGCCTGCCCGCACCTCGACCTGATCTGGAGCCGCTGGTCGCGCAACTGGTCTTGATCACCCAGGCCATTCAAGAGGCGGTGGCGGCCTTGCGCCATGCGTATAGCCGGGAGACGATGCAGCCGCTGTTTATCCGCGTCCATGAAATAGAGAACGACAGCGATGGGCGCTTTCGCCAGGCGCTCGACGAGCTCTTTAACACTCCCAACCCGGACCCCTTAATGGTGATCAAGTGGAAGGAGATCTACGACCGCATCGAAATGGCGATAGATACGTGCGAGGATGCAGCCAATGTAGTGGAAAGCGTGGTGGTCAAATATGCCTGAGATCAGCCTCATCATTGTAATCGTTGTCATCTCCGCTCTGGCGTTCGACTACATCAACGGCTTCCATGACACGGCCAACGCCATCGCCACGGTCGTTTCCACCCGCGTTCTGACCCCGCGGGTTGCCGTACTGATGGCGGCGGTGCTCAACTTTGTGGGCGCGCTGGTCTCGCAGAACGTGGCCAAGACGGTCGCCGCCGGCCTGGTCCATCCGTCGGACGCCACGCAGGGCGTTATCCTGGCGGGCGTTATCGGAGCCATCGTCTGGAACCTGATCACCTGGAAGTTCGGCATTCCCAGCAGCTCCTCGCACGCGCTCATCGGCGGGCTGATCGGCGCCGCCTTCGTGCACGGAGGCGCGAGGGTCGTCATCTGGAAGGGCCTGACGGATAAGGTGCTGATACCGCTGGTGGGCTCGCCGGTGGCAGGCTTTTTCCTCGGGTTTGCCCTGATGGCCCTGATCTTTGCGCTGCTGGCGCGGGTGCATCCGGGCCGCGTCAGCGGCACGTTTCGGCATTTACAGCTCTTCTCGGCGGCGGCCATGGCCTTTTCGCACGGCTCCAATGACGCGCAAAAGAGCATGGGCATTATTACCATGGCGCTGGTCAGCCACGGACTGCTCCATCCGGCCGACCCGAAAAGCCCGGTCATACCGCTCTGGGTGGTGCTGGCCTGCGCGCTGGCAATGGCGCTTGGCACCTCGGCGGGCGGATGGCGCATCATCAAGACGATGGGCCACCGCATCATTCGGCTGGAGCCGGTGCATGGGTTTGCCGCGGAGACCGCAGCCAGCATCGTCATTTTCGGGGCGGGCCATCTGGGCATGCCGGTCAGCACGACCCATGTGATCTCCGGGAGCATCTTCGGGGTGGGGGCCTCCAGGCGGCTGTCGGCGGTGCGCTGGGGGGTGGCACAGAGCATGGTCGCCGCCTGGATTTTGACGCTTCCCGCCGCCGGATTGGTCGCGGGCCTGCTCTACGAGGTGTTCCGCTTTACGGCCCTGCGCTGATCGGCTCGCTTCGGGCGGCGCTGCCTGGCACGTCCGGACAGACACAAAGCCACAGGTTCTACGGGGCAGGGGCTACGGGGCAGGGGCTAAGCGTTGTTGCTGGCGCGCCCGGACAGACACGAAACGAGGGAAAGGGGAGAGCAATATGGCGCTTTGGACACCTCAGCAGTGTCGGGTCCATATCGCTGAGATCGGTCGCCTGATTTATGACCGCCGTTTTTCCGATAGCGCGGGCGGCAACATCTCCGAACGCGCCAGCGACGGGAATATCTATATGTCGCCGCGCTATACCGGCAGCCGCCTGCACTGGCAATTGCAGCCGGAGCACGTGGTCTGCGTGTCGCCGGAGGGAGAGCTGCTGGAGGGCGAGGGCGAGCTTTCCCGCGAGGTCAAGATGCACCTTGCTATCTACCGGCATTTCCCGGAGTGCGGCGGCATCTGCCACGCGCACCCGCACAACATCCTGGTCTTTGCCAGCGCGGAGCGGCCTTTGCCGCCGACCAGCGAGCAGACGGATAAGTACGGCACTGTCCCGCTGACGCGCTTTGCGCGGGCGCACTCCCAAGACCTGGCGGATGTGGTCATCGAAGCGCTGCTGCCGCAGCGAGAGAAGCTGCAAAAGCATGCCATTGCCTGCTTGCTGCCCCGGCACGGCATCACCATTGCCGGGCGCGACCTCAATGACGCTTACGATGCGCTGGAGCGGCTGGACGGCAGCGCCAAGATCTGGATAGACCGCGCCGTGCTTGAAATCGCCGACCGGCTGCGGGAGGAGAGCGGCTTTGACACGCCCGATGGCGTCTGGGCCGACAGCGGGTTTTGAACCAGACATGGAGAATGCTCGGCTCACCGGCGAGGAGGAAAGGGGCGATGCTTGGAATTATCCTCAAGCTTTTCGGGGCCGCTATCGGCTCTATCGCCGTCTACTATGCGGCGGCCACGGCGCTGCGCAGCGCGCGCCGGCTGGATAAGCGCATCCAGGAGTTCAAGGAAGAGCAGGAAGAGCTACAGAAGCAGCGCGGGCCGATCAATCCCTACGCGGCTCTGGCCGAGCTCTATGCCGAGCAGGCCCGCCAGGACGAGGAGGCCGCGCGGCGGCGCGCGGCCCGACGCCAGCGTTAAGAGTGCCGGGCACTGAATGTACCCGGCTAGAGGGCCTGCGGCCAACCGTCCTGCGGACGGCAAAGCTTACAAGGTAGTGAGCGTCCTGGCGGACGCACCTTTGTACGAGATTTAACTGGTTCTCTATTAGTTGCCGAAGCCGACAATCGGCGAGGCGCCCACAACCAGGGTAGTCGTCACCATGCCGCCGTCTTTGCTCTCGCTCCCGATCAGCATCAGCTTATCGCCGGGCTTGATCTCGGCCAGCGTGAGCGGGCGCAGGTCCACCACCGGCGTCTGGCCGGGAATGACGACCGTGAGCGACTTGCCATCCTCCAGCGTCAGCACAAACGGGCTAAGCGAGGCGACCTTGCCCGTCGCCGTCACATTCCCGTTGCCTGCGCCCCGAAACGCCGCGAAGAAGCCCTGCGGGCTGACCTGTGGATAGGTCTGCTTGCCGACCAGCAGGACGAAGGCGACCGCGTTGGTATCCGGGGGGCCTTCCAGGCGCTTGCCCTGCACGGTGATCGTGTCCCCAACTTTGACCGTGTCCGGGTCCACAGTGATCTGGCGTAGGAGGGTCGCGCCCTCTTTGAGCTTGGCCTGAATGGTTTCCGCCCCAAAGCGCGGCATCACTTCCAGGCTATTCCCGTTGACCGCCACCACTTCGCCGAACACCGCGCCGGCGCCGCCCGGCCCTCCGCCAAACCCCTGCTGAATATCTATGGCGCGGGCATGCAGCAGGCCGTCCGCCGTGCGCTCGCCGGAAGCCTCGATCATCTTGCCGACCTGGAGCGCCGTGCGATCCGCCTTCGCGTTGTGCATCACCGGCACAAAGCCCTGGATGGTCGCGGTGATCTCCTTGCCGTCATCGTCGGTCACAACAAACGGCTTGACGCTTTTGAGCTTGCCGCCAAACATCGCGCTCTTGCCGTAGCCGGTGCCGCGCACGCCGCGTATCTTGCCCGCGAAGAAGCCTCTGCGCTCCTCGGATACCATGAGGAAGCGAGGCGTGATCCCGCCCTTCGCGTCGTAGTCGCCGAAGCCAAACACGTTCACGCCCGGCTGTAGCTTATTTATCGCCATTATCTGGGGACTCTGGATTTCGGTCTTGTCGTCCACGATCACGCGGGTCAGCTTCATGCTAAAGCGTGGACGGACCTGGAGAATATCTCCGCGTATGTCCACGATGGCGCCTTCCACGTGATCCCCCCCGAACTGCGCCTGCGCCGCTCCCGGCAGCAGGCTCAGACCAAGCCCCACCATCGCCAGCCAGAGCAAACGAGCCTTCTGATGTCCCAACACGTCGGTTCTCCTTCCCGTAAGGTTACTTACCGTGCAGCAGGCCGTAGGCGACGATGCCGTGCGTGCCCACGAAGACGCGCCCATTCGCCACCGTCGGGCAGGAGAACTTGCGGGCGTCCTCCAGGGTGTCGCGCGTCGGGTCTTCGTCGGAGCGGTAGAGCGTCTTGCCGGTGATGGCGTCGAAGGCATGGAGCACGCCGGGAGGTCCCAGGTCGCCATCGTCCTTGTTCGACTCGATGACCCAGAGAATAGCCTCTTTGCTGCCGTTGCTGGAGACGGTCGGCGCGCCCGGCTGATGCAGCTCCTGCTTCAAGGTCCAGGCCGTTTGCAGGCGAGACTTGCCGTTGGGCGACCCGTCCGTAACGACCTTGAGAGCGACCACGCCCGCCTCGCCGTTGGGGCCGGTCTCGTTGCCGGTGGCGTAGACGAATCGCCCCGCCTCACCGCCGTCGAAATAGGCCGGCGTCGTCTTGATGTTGGAGTGATAGGACACGTTCGGGTCGCCGAAGAGCCGCTGCTTGTAGACCTCGCCTCCGACCTGGCCCAGCTTGTCGCGGTTGACCATATAGATCAGGCCATCCTTGCCGCAGGTGACGACCAGGTGCGGCGTGCTGGTGTCGGGCTGATCGGGCAGGACAATGGCGCTGGACCCGCCCATATCCACGTCGGCGGCGTCCAGGTCCTTCCAGTTGGCAGGCACGTAGTAGTCGCTCATCTTGAGCCCGTCGCCATCCGGGGTGAGGCGCAGCACGCTCTCGCAGACGTTATGGCCGCCCTTGTCCAGGTTGTAGCCGCCGTTGCCGGTGACCGCATACAGGTTGCCATCCTGATCGGCAGAGACGCCCGCCGAGCCCCATATGCCGCCGCCCTCTATCGTCGGCGCGGGGGTAAAGGCGCGCTGCAGCGCGGAGGGATCGCCGGTGTTGACGCCCATGATCCAGCCGTGCCACTCGCCGATGTCGCAGCGCGACCCGAACGGGATATAGAGCCAGCCATTGATGAGGTTGAGCGCGCCGCGCTGGGTAAGCTGCCCGGCGTCGAAATCACAGCCCTGATAGCGGCCCTTGAGCGTCACAGGCCAGCCGGGCCGCACATCGCCCGTCAGGAGGTCTAGCCCCCACACCTGATAGACCTGTCGGATGCCCGGCTGCGTCACGCCGCAGACGTAGATGGTCTGCTTCTCCAGGTCAATGACGGGCGTGGAGGTGATGCCGTGCCGGGGATGGATGTTGTTACAGTCGTTGTACTGGGTCTCGTTGAGGCTGGGCGCCAGCGTTTTCGGCCCCCAGAGTATCTGACCCGTGCTCGCGTCCAGGGCATAGACGCTGTTATTTTCCGTGGCCGTAAAGACGACATCGCGCTTCTTGCCGCCTATCTCCAGGTCGGAGACGTGCAGCGGTGAGCCGTAAATCTGGCCGTCCAGCGGGGTCTCCCAGAGCTTGCCGAAGCTATGGGAGTTGACGGTGCTGGGGGTCAGCTGCGTCTCCTGCGCGTTCCATCCCAGGCGGGCTTCATTGCCGTGGAAGGTAAGAATGTTCACGCCCTGCGCCGTCGCCTTTGCCGTGAGCAGGGAAGAAGGCAGCAGCACGCAGAGCACAAGGCCGCAGACACGCCAGCGGAAACGAAAAGAGGCGCTACCAGGCATAGCAGGGTTTCCTTTCTGTCAGCGATGCGGTTGATATAGGCGGCAGAGGGCACGCATATGTAAAGACACTATGCGCGGCAGTATAATTGCGGAAAAGGCTTGCCGATCTTAGCGCGGCAATTCTTCAAACGGAGTGGGCAGCGACGCCGCGTAGGTGCGGCGACGAGGACGCAGATTAGGCAGATAGGGCCGCACCAGCAGGCGGTAGAGCAGCCCGAAAACGCCGTCATGGTAGGAGAGTTTGACGCGCGACAGCGTGAAAGGATTGTCTGTGGGACGGACCAAGCCGCTGCGCGCGGTGCAGGCTCCCCGGAAGCCGGCAGCACGCACCAGCGCCGGAGTCCGCGCGTTGAAGTGCCCGAACGGATAGCAGAACGTGCGGATCGTCTGGCCTAGCTGCGCCTCCACCTCCTGCTTCCCACCCAGGATCTCGGCGGAGGCATCGGCGTCCTCCAGGCCGTCCAGGTGCGGATGCAAGCGGGTATGCCCTCCGACCTCCCAGCCGACTGCCATCAGGTGGCGCAGGCCGTCCCAATCCAGCAGCGGCAGTTCCGGCCTGTCGGCAGGCCGGTCCCAGGCGTTGCTGGCACCCACCCAGCCGGAGACCACAAAGACGGTGGCCGGAAAGCCCAGCGCCGCCAGGATCGGCGCGGCGATCTCGCCAATACAACGATAACCGTCGTCAAAGGTGATGCTGAAGGTGCGTCGGGGCAGCGTGTGGCCGCAGGCTACTGCGTCTACGATCTCGGCAAAGGGCCGCGCCCGGTAGCCCAGCCGGGCCAGCAGGCGCATCTGGCGGCGAAAGCTTTCGGCGGGAACATTGAGAAAGGTATCGCGCGCTTCCAGGACAGGCAGCCCGACTTTATGGTACATCAGCACAGGGATGGGTCGCGCCATCGGCATCTATCCCACGCCGGCCCCGGCACAGCGGCCCTGGATCAGCTCATAATAGAGGGCTTCGACCTGCTTGACCATGATGGCGGCGGAGAAGCGCATTTCGGCACGGCGCCGGGCCGCTTCGCCCATCTGCCGACGCCGCTCGGCATCGGCCAGCAGCGCGCAAAGCGCCTGCGCCAGTGCTTCGGGCGTGCGCTCGATGAGCAGGCCGGTCTCGTGGTCCTGCACCAGCTCCGGGTTGCCCCCGGCGCGGGTCGCTACCACCGGCTTGCCCAGCGCCATAGCCTCGATGATCGACATGCTGCACGCCTCGTAGCGCGAAGGCAGCGTGATGACATCCATCTGCGACATCAGCCGCTGCACGTCGTTGCGCAGGCCGGTAAAGCGCAGGCGCTCCGCCACGCCGTCCTCTGCCGCCATCTCCCAGAGCTGGCGCTGCATTTTGGGCTCGACGGCCCCGACGCAGACGACAAAGGCGCGCGGACGCGCGGCCACCACCTGCCGTACCGAGCGCACCAGGATCGGATGGCCCTTGAAATCGTTGACGCTGCCGAAGAGCCCGATCAGTTCCGCATCGGGCGGCAGGCTCAGCTCGGCGCGCACGGGAAGCGGGTCGGTATCGGGGGCAAAGTCCGGTCTATGGCGCACGCGGCCCTGGCGGCAGGCTTCCACAGGGGCGTCCCCGCAGAAATCCGTGCCGTTGTAGATGGTCCGCACCCGCGCGGGCGGAACGCCCTGCTCAAGCAGCATCTCGCGCAGGTAGTCTGATACCGTGATGACCTGGTTGGGTCCTTTCGGGAAGACGCGCCGGTAGGCCAGGTCCCGGGTGCGGCAGTGTACGGTGGAGACAACCGGCAGGCGGGCCAGCAGGCCCGTCAGAAAGCCCAGATAGGTCGCGCGTGTCAGGTGGGTATGAATGACATCTATCTGGCGGTCGCGCACAAAGCGCATCAGGGCGCGCGTGGTCGTCCAGGCGCGCGGGCCGTGCATCGCCATCTCCACCACCGGAACGTCCGACTCTCGCAGCTGTTCCGGCAGCCACTCGCCCGGCGGACAGAGCGCCATGACCTGATGCCCGCGCTGGCGCAGCCTTTCGGAGAGCACCACGACGTGTTTTTCTGCCCCGGAGGTACGCGAACTCGAAACTATCTGGAGGATATTCATGCGCTCTGCTGCGCCGCACACCGGACTCTCTCAGCCTCTCGGCAATGCGTGCCGCACCCCTTTCCAGAGAACTCTACGCGCTCTCGAAAAGCTCCTTCTTGCGTGAATGCGCCCGCCCGGGTCGGCGCGATGATGCAGCGAGAACGCACCACGACTCCGCCGATATAATAGCACTCCTGGGCGGATTTTGCAAGCCTCTGCGCTGCTGCCGGACGGAGAAAGCCTCTTCTCCATCAGGGCGCGGTTGTGCTGGCGTGGATCGAAAAGCCGGGTATCGGGTGTCGGGGGGCGGGCATCGGAAAACGTTTCGATCAGGGCGCGGTTGCGCCGGCGTGGACCGGCCCGATCCAGAGCGTATTCTGCTGGGACGCGCCGCCCAGCAGGCTGGTAATATCCACAATCACCAGGGATTTAATCTGATCGAGATCCAGATGATCGTTGCTGTCTTTGGGCGAATCGTCGGCCAGCGTGAAATCCGTGAAGGCAACGGACTTCCGGGTTGGGGCCGCGCCCGCCGGCACGTCCACCTGGGCGTTGTACTTGGCGCCTCCCTTCTCTTCAAGCTGAACGATGAGTTTTGCCTGTTGCTGCGAGGCGACCTCTAAGGTAAGGGTGCTGGCTTTGCTGAGGTTGTAGCGGTGCAGATCGTGCATGAGCGCGGCGAACTTTCCCGGCTCCTGCGGGTATTCCAGGCGCAGGGCCGTCCCCTTGATCGGCGTATCGCTCTTATCCAGTTTCATCTGGATCTCGCCGATGGGCAGCCAGCCCAACAGCGGGGTACGGCCCAGATCATCTATCCGGACGCCTTCCTTATCCCCGGCGGGCGCGGCCTCTTCCGGGCGTGGGGTGGGGCTGGCAGTGAAATCGTCCAGCCAGAGCGA
Organism: Chthonomonadaceae bacterium; assembly: GCA_035650735.1. GTDB lineage: Bacteria > Armatimonadota > Chthonomonadetes > Chthonomonadales > Chthonomonadaceae > DASRGL01. Next base: position 14,917 of record DASRGZ010000185.1, on the reverse strand, counting down.
ATGCGCGCCGAGGTGCGGGGCAAAAATGGGGGCGATCTGTGGGTTGTCGCTCGCGCCCAGCGCCAGAAATGCCCACACGTTGACCAGGCCCACGTTCTCGACCTTATCGAGGTCCAGCTTGCCGTCCGGATCCTTGGGATCGTCTTTGCCGTCGCCTAGCCAGAAATCTTCCGGCGAAAGGAGGACCTGCTGCCAGGTATCTTTCGGCAGCCAGACGATGGTGTTGTAGTGCCCGCCCTCCTTTTCGGAAAGCGTCACGACCAGCGGCGTGTCAGCGTCGGCCCGCGCCCAGAAACGCAGCGAGCGCATCTTTGCCAGCGCGCCGTCGGGCGTCGGTCGTAGTAGGATATCCACCGGCGGCCCGCCCGCGTTGGCCTCGCCCGCCTTGCCGACCGTGTAGGTAAACTCCAGAGCGCCCTTGCCCTCTTTGACATGGGCGGCATCGGTGGTCACGCTCGCTTTGCCGCTCGGCCCCAGGGCCATCCATCCGCCGGTTTCGGAATCAAAGGTGTCCCGGAAGAGGGACTGGGTCTCCCCCTCCTTCTCCGGCGATTGGGCGGGCGCTGGCTGCGCTCCCATGCCGAGCAGCGCCAGCAGCGCGGCAGCGCCACCCAGCCAGGCCAGAATCGTTGTATTTCGTTTCATAGAGCTTCCTCCCTTGCCGTGTACTCTCCTGGCCGGCTAGACGAGAGGCGCAGGCGCGCGGTTTCAAGAATCGCCACTTAAACCCCCCGCTCCGCTAGAGGCACGGAGACACGGAGGACACACGGAGAAAAGCAAAAAGAAAGACAGAGAAAAGCCAAAACCCTTTGGACAGGATGAACGGGATGAACCGGATTTCCACCACACAGACAAGTCTGGCTTCTCTGCCTTTGTCTAATCCTGTAAATCTTGTTCATCCTGTCTAAAATCTTGTCTTATTTCTGTCTTTGTCTTTCTCCGTGTAGCTTTTCCTCCGTGTCTCCGTGCCTCTAGCGCAGCGGGGGGTTTAAATCAAGCTTTTCTGGCGTCAGGACCAGGCGCGCTGCACTCTGGCGATGGCTGCCGCGATGTCGTCCATGTCCCCCTTGGTGCCCAGCAGAAGCGTCTGGTACATCCAGACGGTATCCTGGCAGACCTGCTCGCAGACGGGCAGGAACAGGCTCGGATAGTCTATGTGCCGTCCGGCCTGGCACCAGGCGCCCGAGCGGGCCGCGTGCCGGGCAAACAGGGCCTCCTTATAGAGCGGCACATAACCGGAAGAGCAGGGGATGCCCTCGGCGTTGAGGGCGCGGATAAACTCGGCGTAGGGCTTGCCGCCGAAGGCGGCGGGGTCGTAGCGGAAAGTAAACAGATGGTAGGCGTGGCAGGTGATGCGCGGGTCGTCGGCGGGCAGGCGGATGCCGGGGATGTCGGAGAGCAGCGCGCGCAGATACTTTCCGTTCTCGTTGCGCCGCGCGGTCTGCTCCGGCAGGCGCTTGAGCTGCGCCAGGGCTATCGCCGATTGGAACTCGCTGATACGGAAGTTGCTGCCAAGCACGCGATGCTCGTACCAGCGCCCGCTGCGCACGCGCCCGACGTTCATCACGGACCAGGCGGCGTCGGCGTACTCCTCGTTGTTGCTCAGCACCATGCCGCCCTCACCGGCATTGAGGTTCTTGCTGGCCTGGAAGCTAAAGGTGCCCAGGTCGCCGAGAGCGCCGACTTTCGTGCCGCGCCATGCGGCGGCGTGAGCCTGCGCCGCATCCTCGATGACGTAGAGGTTATGCTTTCGCGCCACCGCCAATATAGCATCCATATCGGCGGGCCGCCCGGCCATGTGGACGGGGATGACGGCGCGGGTGCGGGAGGTGAGGACCGGCTCGATGAGGCTGGGGTCCAGGTTGAGCGTATCGCCGTCAATGTCCACGAAGACGGGCGTCGCGCCGACGGACAGCACCGAGCTTGCCGTCGCCACAAACGTATAGGGCGGCACCAGGACCTCATCGCCGCAGCCGATCCCGAGCGCCCGCAGCGCGATCTCCAGGGCCGCCGTGCCGTTGGTGCAGGCCACGCCATAGCGGGCATCCTGGAACGCGGCGAACTCCCGCTCGAAGGTCGTTCCCTGCGTCCCCCCGACGTACCACCATTCGCCGCTGTGGAGCGCATCCAGCAGGGCGCGCTCTTCCGTCTCGTCGTAGATGGGCCAGCGCGGCCAGGGCTTCTGCTGCTTGTCCCGGATGGGCGTGCCGCCGTCTATGGCCAGCGTTTCGGCGCGTGTTGCGGTCATGGTCGTTCTCCTTTCAGGAGGTGTCGGGAAGAGGCGGCCCGGGCTGCCAAGCCGTTCCTATCCCCTTTTTTCCGTTTCCCCAGGGCCTCCAGTGTGGCTGCCATCCAACTGGCGCGCAGCGCGGCCTGGGCGGGGGTGGCGTTGCGCAGCGGCGTCAGGCGCGGGGTCAGGCCGGCATAGGCCAGGCATTCGGCAAAGGGCATCTCCTGCGTCGAGCGCGCCAGGCGGTCGTAGAAGGCGGACAGGTCTTGCCCCGCGACGGCGCTGACGGCCTCGCGCAGGCCATCTTCGCCGTAGCCGGGTTTGGGCAGGCCGTAGCGGCGCAGCAGGTAGCGCATTACGTCGTCCAGAGAGCGCTGATTGCCGGTGATGCCCCGGATTTTCAAGTCGAGACAGAGGCCGATAAGCTCGCCTTTGGCGTAGTAGTCCAGCCCGCCGTAGCCCCGGCTCTGTCCTTCCTCCCAGACGCGCCAGCTCGCCTCATCTGCCGTCACCTTCAGCCGCGCCGGGTTGCTCTGCAATGCCCGGATTGCCTCGCGCCAGTGATCCAGGAACTCCTCTTCGCCGATCAGGCCGGAGCGCCGCAGGGCGATCCGGGCATAGTATTCGGTCACGCCTTCGCAAAACCAGAGGTTGCGCGTGCGCGGCGGATGGATATAATCGAAGGGGCCCAGCACCAACGGGCGAATGCGCTTGACGTTCCAGAGGTGGAAAAACTCATGGGCGGCCATCGGCGGGATTTCCCGCAGCCGAGCGCCGGGCCATAGCGTGATATGACAGGCGTTCAGATGCTCCAGGCCGGCCTCTCCTCCTCCGTTGCGATAAAACAGAAAGTCGTAGCGCGCATAAGGCATCCCGCCCATGATTCCGGCCTCGGTCTGCACAATTCGGCGCAGGAGGGGCAGCGCAGCCTCCACGTCGGGCGCGCCTCCCGGCTCCCCATAAAAGACGACCCGGTGCGGCACGTCCTGCAACTCGAACTCATCGGCGCTCAGGGTTTCCGCGTCGCCCATCACGACGGGCGAGTCGGCCAGCGTGTCATAATTGGGCGCGGCAAAGGCGAGCCCTTCAGATGCGGGCGCGGCCCGCCTTTCCAGCGGCGTCTCGGCCTGCCAGCCGGGGGGCAGATGGAGATGGAGGATAGACGGAGCCTCCTTCTGCCCGACGCGATAGAGATAGACGGCAGGGCCGTTGTAAAAGGCGTAGCGAGGGCGCAGCAGCACGTTCGCGCAGAAGATGCCCGGCGGCGTCTCCGGCAGGGCATAGGTCAGCGTGACCTGTCGCGCCCCGCCCGGATCGATCTGCCAGGTATTGGCGTCGGTATGGGAGACGGCCAGGGCGCGTCCCTCCGCCGGGCTACCCGCCCAGGCCCGCAGGTTGCGAACATAGCGCGCATGATTCTGAATATGGTAGTCGCCAGGCGACCAGACCGGCATCTGGACGGCGATCTGTTCCGGCCCTCCCGTCCAGGCAAAGCGCATGGCCACCTGCAGGACGGGCGGGTTCGCGCCGATCTGCGGCGTCACGTCGTAGGTGATCGTCTCTGCCGCCGGCTCCTGCCGCGCCGCCGCGACGGAGCGCGCGCGATGCACGGGCGCCATCGGTTTGGCGCCGGAGACGCCCAGCAGCAAAACGCTGAGTAGCAGTCCGCTAAGACGCAAGGTTGGAAGCAGGCAACGGGATTGGCGCACAGCTCATCTCACCAATGGAAAAGCCGTCTGGCCCTTTAGGGGTGGACCACCAGCAATGGTTGTACCGCGAAATCGGATCTCAAGCCCGTCTCAAACAGGCGCAGCGTCGTCGGGCCGGGCGCGGGAGTGGCGGCGCTGGAGGCTGGCCCGGCATAGACGATGCGGCTTCGGTCCGGCGACCAGTCGCAATCGGCGCTGTCAATGGTGCCCAGCGAGCACGCCGTCCGGGAGGTGATGTCCACCGTGACCACAGCGAAGCGCCGACCGCGCGGCGACAGCGCGCCCAACCGCCCGCCATCAATCCAGACCGGGGCGAAGTAGCCGCGCCCGTCTTCCGGGCTGACGCGCCGCGCGCCTGTGCCATCCCGGCGCATCACCCATAGCTCGTAGCGCGTGAAATCGTTGGCGTCCGGCGTCAGCGTAAAGGCCAGGTACCGCCCGTCCGGCGACCAGGCCGGATGGCCCGCACGGGGCGCGACCGGCTGCCCCGCATAGCGCGAAGGAGGCAGGAGACGCGCGTACTGCCCGGCGGTGATGCGCCACACTTCGCCCGTTCCGCCGCCAATGCTGCCGGGGCGGATCAGGCGCAGCGTCTCGGTCGGCGGGACGGCGGGAGTACGCTGCACGCCCTGCCGATAGAGGAGCGCCGGCGCCTCGGCCCTGCTTACGGTCGGCGCACCCGGTTCCCAGGCAGGCCAGTCACTATCTTCATAGTTATCGAAATGGGGGGTGACCTCCTGCGCCCTTTGCCCGGTCAGCGGATGGATAAAGAGGACGCGCTGGCCGTTGATCCCTTCTCCGACAAAGGCCAGATAGCGCCCATCCGGCGACCACTGCGGCGTATGGTAAAAATAGAACGCGCTGCGGTAGCGCCTCGGATGCAGGGCCAGAGGCGTCACCCGTCCCAGGCGCCTATCCAGCGCCCACAGCCCGGTTCCCGACAGGTGCTCGCCGTTGTCGAAGGTAAACCACTCCATGCGCGCAAAGGCGATCTGCCGGTCGTCGGGCGACCAAGCCAGCGTATCCGGGGAGACGTAGCGGCGCAGCGAGGGATTGTAGGGACGATCCGGGCTGACCAGTTCCGCCTCAAGCTGGGGCAGCGGGCGCGTTAGCGCGGCGTCCGCGACGTAGAGCTGTAGATAGCGGTCCGGCGTCGCGCGCAGGAAGGCGATCTCCCGGCCATCATGGGACCAGCGCGGGTTGATGTCAGCAAAGACGCCGGGCGGCGCGTGCAAGCCGGGCGGAACCTCCTGCGCGCCCGGATCTGGGGACCGCGTGCAGCCGCTCAGGAGCAGTAAGAGCGCCAGCGCCGGGCCGAGGAACGACGGGTACGGAGGCTCTTTGCTTCTCTGTTTCGATAGTTTTCTAGCCACGGGAGCGGCCCTGAACTGCTCGACCAGATGCGCAAAAGTCATCAGGGGCCGATCCATCTTAGGTTCCAGCCCCGGCGATGGGAGTAATATCTATCTGACGCGTGCCCGGATCGTCGGGCGGCGTGATCGTCAGGACGCCCTGGGCATCGGCGGTTACGACGCTGTTCATATCGCCTGAGAGTTGATACTTTCCCGACGGCTTGCCCATCACGCAGATCAGCGCGGACTTTCCTCCCGGACCGAGCGCCTTGAAGACCACGTGCAGGCTGTCTGCGGCCTTATCATAGCGCTGGTCAAGCACGTTCGTATCCCAGCCGGTCGAGAGGGTCCCCGGCAGGCGGTAGGCGGCGTAGAGGGCGAGAACAGCGCAGGCATCCCCGGAATAGTCGGTGGCGCCGCCCGCCGCGCCGGTGTCCCCGTCGAGCCACTCCGGGCAGGAGTCGGAGGCGGTCTGCGCCTTATGGTAGGCGCGCAGCACGTTCTCGGCCAGTTTACGGGCCGTCTCCGTCTCTCCCAGATCGAGCAGGGCCTTCCAGATCAGCCAGCTCGCGCCCAAAGAGACCGCCCCGCCGCGCCCGGCCCCCAGACGATACCCCGGCGCAGATTTCGAGACGCTGCGCACGCCCGCCTCGCTCCAGAACGCCGCCGGATCGGTCAGCGCCTTGAGCAGCGCGGCGCGCTGTTCCGGCTTGAGCGCGTCGACCCCGGCGATTAGAGGCAGCAGGCTCCGCAGCGTATCCGGCGCCTCCTCCGTCCCGCCGCTGACAGCCTGGGGCGCGTAGCGGCTGTGCTGGGCGTCCCAGAGGCCGTTGAGGGCGCGCGTCGCCTCGGCAATGTCCTGCGTGTATTGTTGCGTCTCCGTCACCGACTGCCCCGACTGCGCGGCCATCAGGCGCAGGAGCTTGGCCGCGCGGATCACGTAGGCGGAGTAGTCCGGGGCGTAGACTCGTGAGGCACCGCCCTTTCCTGCCTGCCTGCCGTCGGAGTCTTCCGGCCAGGCGAACAGCCACGTATCCGGCTTGACGCGGCCCGCCGTCAGCAGTTCGCGGTAGCGGCGGCGCGCGAAGGGATAGCAGCGCGCCAGCAGTTCCCGGTCGTGCGTGCGCTGGTAGAGTTCCCAGAGTGCAAACAGGTTGGTCGGTGGAACGGCCTGCGGGTGCGGGATGGGCGCATCGGGGCTGCCCGTCGTGACCAGCCAGGCGTTTAGCTGTGCCGCCGTCCAGTCCGGGCGATACGGTATCCAGCCCAGGGCGATATAGCCGCCCGCCTCCGGCACGTACCTGCCGCCCGGCCCGCTCTGCGTCTCCTGCCGGGAGGGAACGCCGACGCGCCGATACAGGCCAAACGGCACGTTGACGAGCGACTGCGCCATCAGGCGATCCAGGGCCGCGTCGCCGCCGGCGAACCGGGCTTTGCCGTGCTCGGCCAGCGCCAGGCTATAGGCGCCCGCACGCGGCTTATCGAACGGCGCGGCGTCCTCGGCCACGCTGAGCAGAGTCTCCGCCGACTGGCGTGCCGCCTCCCGGTCCTTGCCCACTCCCGCGCACAGGAAGAAGCTCACCGACTCGCCGGGCGCCACCGCGATATCGTCCACGCGCAGCAGCCCCCAGCGCCGCGCCTCGCTCGCGCCGCCCGTCGTCTCCCCGGAATTGGCCGGGGCGGGCTTATCTCCCTTGCTCTCCTTCTCGCCTTTCTGCCCGGCATTCTCTGCGTCCTGCGCCGACGCCTCCAGCAGCCCGACCGGCAGCGCCGCGCCGGTCGGCCCGCGTCCGGTGATCGCGCCCTCCGGCCCGAAATAGGCATCGCCGACCTGATAGACGCGCACGGGGAACTGGTTCGCGTTGGACTCCAGGGCAAAGACGGCGTCGGATTTGGCGTGCTGGACGACGACCCCCTCCTCGCCGGAGCCGCTCACAACTGCCAGGTCGGCGGCGGCAAACTGCGGAGCGGGCGCGTCCATGCCGCCCAGCAGATCCACAAAGTAGGTCTGCGGCGCGGCGGAACGGTTGCTTAGCGTGACGCGCACCAGCAGCCCATCGGCGGCGGGGTCGGCGAACGCGGGGAAATACTCCACCGTCGCCGCGCCCGCGCCCCAATCCGGCAGTTTTGCGGGCTGATCTCCTGCATTCGGCGGCGTGGCAGGCTCCTGCGCGGCCTCCGCCGGCAGAAAATCCACCTGCGCCCGATAGAGCAGACCGCTGCCATCCGCTTCAAGAATTCGGGCGCGGCGGTTGCGGTGCGCCGCCTCGCCGCTTATGCGATCATCCTCGGCGGCCTGCGCGGGAGAGAGTCCCATCGCGCGCCGCTCCAGCACCGCCTTCTCCGGACGCACGCGCCTCTTGTTCCCGGCGGTCTGGACCGGGCGCAGGATCAGTTCTTCACGCCGCTGCCCGATCACGATGGGAAAGGCAAAGAGCTGCTCCAGTAGGCGGTTCGCCAGGTAGCATGGCCCGATGTGCGCGCGCGAATAGGGCCCCCACGCGCCCAGGGGCAATTCCGTCAGCGCGGCGGCCTTACCGACCGGCAGAGGCTCCGTCTGCGCGCCGACCGCCCCTGCCCAAAGACCGGCGAGCGCGCACAGCCCGCCTATCCCTAACACACCCAACCAGAATCCCTTCCTCACTGCGTTCCTTCCCTGGAAAAACGTTCAACCTCCGCGCTCATGGGCGTACCGCATGCGGGCGGGGTCGCTCTGAGCCTCTATTTCGTTCAACCTCCGCGCTCAGGGCGTACCTCCACGACTCGCACATCGGAGGCGCTAGGACTCACGTAATAGCCATATGCATTGGACGGCCCCGCCGACGCTTCCGGGACTTCCCGCGTGTGTGCCCGTTCGCGCTCCACCTCGACCTCGAACACGTAATTATGCGGTCGCCAACCCCAGTGCTCGGCCACGACGCGGAATTGGAGTACCCGTCCATACGTATCCTGGAGGTGTTGCCACTTCCATCGGACAAGGCCAATCTCGCTGAGGCTGCCCGTGCTCGCATACTCATAGGTGCGCTCAACGACGCCTCGCGCCGTTTGTGCGTCTGTCGCGTTGTGTCCTCGCAAGTGCGCCAGGAAGAAAATGGCGAGCCCGGAGATTATGGTGAGCGCAAATCTCAGCCCTCGGTTGCGCATGTTGCGACGCTCCTTTGGGTAGGTGTGTGGTATGTGGTATCTCCTCAGCAACCTCTGCCATTGCGATTACGGCCATGCCTGCGAAGTGGTTTCTGGGATTGAGCGCCCGCAACGACGAATTAGCGGATTGCGTAGGGATCAACAATGGTGATGCCTTTCCCCGCAAAACGGCGGAAGTGGGGAGCGTCCAATGTGAGTATGTGCGTGATGCCATGCGCCAACATCACGGCTACAAGCCGGGCATTAAAGACCTGGCGGCCAAGAACGTGGTAAGTATCGGCAAGGTAGGGCATTTAGGGAACGTCCTCGTAGAGCTTTTCGCGGTCAAAGACTTCATCAGGTAGTCCTGGAAGGTCTCGATTCATCTCGGCTAACTCGTCTAGCGTCCGTACCCGCTCTTCCGGCGCAAGGTCTGCTCGGTAGAGGCTCCCGTCGGCTTCTTGCTGCGGCGGCACGATCAGTTGCAATTTCGGGTAGCGGCGAAACTCATCCGCGTGCGCGGCTAGTTCCTCCGGCGTTCCTTCATAGACTTTAGGTTTGGTCATCTGCCTTTCCTCCGGTTCCATAGTCCCCATGCTTACCATCGGGAGTTAGAGCTCCCATGAAGCCGTCAGCTTCCGTAACTGCGGTTCGACTTTTGCCGCCAGTTCTTGAACCTCCTCGGTTTCGCCCAGCAGCCCCTCGATGACGCCGCCAAGCGCGCGAAGTAGTTCCTCTCTCTCCAGAGAAGTCACCAGAGCACTGCGGAAGACAGCGTGCACCTCAGGAGGGAGATCATCAAAGCCCCTGCCATAGAATGCGGACAGGCCGCGACGACGACAAGCCAGGCTAAGGGCATAGTCGCGTGCCGCGCTAATCCAGTACTCGGCGTGCCAGTAGCGGCCACGTTCGATACAAAAGCGGGCGCGCAAGAGGTGATGCACCGCGTAGCCGAAAAGCTCTTGTGCGGGCGGCGGTTGAATATAGGGCTTATCCACACAACTGCCAAAAAGCAGCTTAAACTTTGGGCCAATCGCTCCAAAGCTAGACGTTGGCGTAAAGGACAGGTCAAACTGTAAGCAGCCGGGGAGCAAGAATACCCGGTAGATAGACGTACCCCTGGGAAGATCAAACAGATGCGCCGCGTCGAACTCGTCCACGATATTGCGCGTCCAATCCTCAAGCACATCCTGCACAGGCCATTCGTCTTCGACCGCGAAGGTCAAGTCGAGGTCCGACCAACGATCTCCCTCGTTGAGCGCCAGGGAACCAACGATAGCTCCTGCGACGATCCGTGCGTCGGCTGCGGCCAGTTCAAGCACACGGTCGCGAATGCGGTCCCGATCACTTCCAGTGAACATATTGCGCCCTCATCAGGGTTGTCCCTTTATAGCCCCTCACCGCATAATTTTGCCGAAACACGGCTCAAACCTTGGCAACGTCAGCCCAGTACGGAAAATGAGGATCCAGACGGCTGTGCCATTTTCTTCAACTTCCTAATTCAGTATATCACGGCAAGGTCTTCATTCCAAAGCCGGCTGCCGCTCAATCTCAACAGGGGCTTTGTCCTCCCCTTGTTAAAACGTACGCTCAGTAGCGTGCGGGGATTGGCGAAAGAAGGAAGTCTACCTTAACGGAGGGAAGTTTGGTCCCAGCGGGATACTCAGCCGAAGGCTGAAAGAAGGAGGAAACGGGTGAATATCTTCATTCCCGCCAGCCTGCGGGAGCATGGTGCGGAGTCTGACGAAGGAGCCCAGTGGCTCGACAGCCTGCCCGAACGAATTGCAGAACTCGAACGGAAGTGGCGTTTTCGCGCCGGCCCGGCCCTCGATCATGGCGGGGTCTGCTCGTGGGTCGCGCCGGTCGAATGCGAAGATGGCTCCGAGGCCATCCTGAAGATCGGTATTCCCCACGACGAGGCACGCTTCGAGGCCGAAGCCCTGCGCTTTCTGGACGGGCACGGCGCGGTGCGTCTCCTGCACGCTTCCGACGACGGCTTCTCGCTGCTGCTCGAACGCTGTGTTCCGGGGACAAACCTCTGGGCGCTGGGTCAGGAGGAGGCAGACGCCGTCGCCGCCGAGATTCTGCGCCGTCTCTGGCGGGAACCGACTCCAAGCGCCCCTTTCCTTGCCTTGACGGATCTGGTCGTCCAGTGGTGCGAGGAGATGCCGCAGATCGCGGCGGCAGGCGGATATGATAGCGACCTGGTTACACAGGCTCTTGCCCTGGGACGAGAGCTGGCCGCCAGCCAGCCGCAGCGCGTGCTCCTGCATGGGGATTTCCATCCGGGCAACGTCCTGGCCGCCCAGAGGGAACCCTGGCTGGTGATCGATCCCAAGCCGGTCGTGGGCGACCCTGCCTACGACCTGGCGCAATGGCTCGGTAATCGCTACGATGCCGCTATCCTGTCCGCCGACCCCGTCGCCGTCCTCCGACAGCAGATTGTCCGCTTTTCCGAACGCCTCGGATTGGACCCCGCTCGCATTGCAGGCTGGACGTTCGTAAAGGCGCTCGGTTGGGAATGGGGACCCGAGGCTCTCGCTCTCTTTCACAGGGTGGCGCAAGCCTGGTAGGCGCTTGCTGAGTACGATAAACGTTTACTAAATTTGACGCCTGTGAATGGGATCGGTGACGGATGCCTGCGGGGCCGATCTCTACCCCCAGCGGTGCTCGGGTGGGTCGAACAGGAAGCCGTGAAAGAGGCGGCGGCGCTCTGGCGAGAGCCGGTTATAGAACTCCCGGCTGTAGCCCCAGTGCTCTTGAGAGGCGATCATCCAGGGATGCTCATAGGCGTAGTAGAGCATGATGCGCGCCCCATCCTCCCGCGTCCACGGCCCATGCGAGTGCCAGAGCGCGTTATGGAACAGGATCGCGCTGCCCGCCGGCGCGCAGATCTGAACCGCTCCGGGAAACAGGGCGGTACGATGCAGGTCGTCGGTGGCGGGAGAGAGCGCCGATTTGTGGCTTCCCGGCGCCACGCACAGGTTGCCGCGTCCGGGCTCGGCCATATCGGTCAGGTAGTAGCCCACCTTTAATTGCAGCAGGGGAATGGGCGCTCCCAACCGGCGGTATCCGTCGTCATGGCCGTCTATGTGCCATCCCATCCCGCGTTCCTTCATGGGATACTCGACGATGGCATCCGAGGCGTGATGATGCGGGCGCGCATTGAGCAGCCCTGTGATATAGGGCCACAGGGCCGGCCAGTCTACCAGCTCCAGGAACAGCGGGTCGTCGTCCAGGATATAAAAGATACGCGTGCTGTCGCCGTGGATCTGGGTGATGCCGGTATGGGGCCGGCCCTGCTCCTGAAGCGTGCGGCGCTGGGCGACCACCCGCCGTAGGGCCTCCAGCAGACGCGCTACGTGATCCGCAGAGAGAAAACGCTCCAGCACCAGGTACCCGTTATTATCGAAGAAGAAGCGCTCTGTGGCGGTAGGCAGCGGCGTCTCCATGTTGAACTCCTCCCTGCTTCCTCCGGGCGTTCCGTCCCCTGGCAGCCCGCGCGCCCACCAACAACGAAGGCCAGGCCGGGAAAATCACCGGGCCTGGCCGAATAGCGACGCGGCAACAAAAAGAGAGCCTAGCCGCTGAACGTCCACTTTTTATTGGCGAGGAAGTTCCAGCTTGAGACGATCACGATGGCAAGGCCCTTGGCGATGTTCCATTGCCACGACGGAGGGTTGCCCTGATGAATAATGTGCCCGGTGAACATAAAAAAGACCGATTTCATGATCGCGATGTTGAGCACCAGGCCGACGATGTTGATAGCCACAAACTTCATGTATTGCTGATGGCGCGACCCGGAGCCCATTCCCCGGAACGTCCACAGGCTATTCCAGACAAACCCATTGGTGACGGCAATGGAGAACGATAGCGTCTGTGCCAGTATCCAGTTCCAATGCATGCTATAGGTCAGGTATTTGGCGATACCGACATCTATAACCATGCTGGTGCAGCCAATCATGCAAAACTTAATGAACTGGCGCAGGCTCGGATGCCGCACCATCCGCTGAAGACCCCCCTCGCTCGCGATCTGAATCATCGGTACTCCTTTTGGTTGTTAATCCGCACCCGCCCCGAAGCGGATTCAACGCGGCGGCTTACACATTATGCCACAGGCAGGTGGATAAATGCAAACGGGAAATGAGGAGGTAAGCCTCTCCTCCCTCGTTTCTCGTTAGCGCCGTGACAGTTCCTCGGCGCTGCACAAATCGTGCCAGAGAGGGCGATCTGCGCTGCACGCCCGCGAAAAATCGGCAGTTGGGCGGCTAACTCCGTGCGGCCCGCGCCGTCGGCCCCATCGGGCCGGCCTGGAGGACAAGCTCTCCAGGGCTTATTGGTTGGGCTGCAAACGCAACATCAGGCGAGGGTTGCCCGGCTCTTCGGTGGGAAGATATTTCTCGCCGCAAAGCTCACAGCGAATATAACCGCCGCCGATATCCTGGCGCAGGGCATCATTGCTAGGGTTGGGCGCAGCCTTATCGCAATAGTGAGTCAAAATCTGCTGAAAGTTGCGCGTCTCGATGATCCACCTACCCATTTCGGCCTCCTGCCGCACGTCAACGCGCGGCGCCGCCCGGCGCAGAGACTCCGCCAGGCTTTCCAGGGGCTCCTCCTGGTCCGGGCGAGCCGACCCGCGCAGGCGGGGCGACCCCCGATTTCTTCGACACAGCAGCCCCGCCGGGACTGAACGGCCCGGGATTGCCCCGCTCCAGAGGGCCCAGCCTGCCCACGTTGCCCATCTCGCGCATATAGAAGTACCCGATGATGACCAGCACTAGACCTACCGCAATCGCTACCACAGCCGGATGTACTTGCTGCTTCATAAACTTTCGGGGGTGTGGGGGTGAGAGACCTCTGCCCTTGAGGACAGGAAGGGATAGCCCCCACAAACCCGCTGCCTCCTCTCGGTAGAAAAAGCGGTATCCCCTTCCGCTTTTGGCTCGTTTGTGCTCGTACCTTTCTGTGTGCAAAGGCACTCGTCCGCTTGGCGGAGAGAAACGGTTTCCGCACCTTCAGAACGGAGCCTATCAGGTTCCGCAGGGAAACGTCCTGCGGGTAAAAGGTTCAACGGCAACCGTCTGCCAACGGTTGGAAGAGCCTGCGGCGGTAGATCTGCCGCAGGAAGGCTGCGTGTCAGACAGCCTAGCGTGTCAGTCAAGGACTTCGGCCAGCGACTAGGCGCAAGCCCCCACGCTTCAGCCGGGTGTATCTGACGGGACGTCTCTCCTAACCTGCATAGCAAAACATCATGGATGAAGACAGGGACGGGTTGCGAAAGCACCGTCCCGCACTATTATATATCGGAACGCGTGCCTCCTGCAAGTACAGGAAAGTTCCCGGACAAATGGACCGGCAGGCCGGCGATTCAGGAAGGCATTTCCTCGTGGCTCCGTCGCCTTTTGGTTGACAGGGACAGAGGCCGGGAGGTAGAATTCCGACCGTATGCGCTGATACCAGTGCCAATCCACGCGCCTGCTGCTGTGCCAGGGAGCCCCCGACGAAACCGTGGTTTAAGAGGGAACCTTCTAGAGGCAACCCGCCCGATGGCAGGGCTGCCCTGCGCCATAAGCAGCACGGAGATAGGGAACGCCAATGCCGCCTACCGATATACTTGAGAACCAGGAACCCCGGAATACGTCTCCCTCCGAAGAGGCCACGCCGTTTATCACTACCGCTTCCAACTTTGAACGGCTGCGGGAGGACGACCCGGAAGTCTACGCCATCACGGTGCAGGAGGTGCGCCGCCAGGAGGAGTTCGTTCGCCTGATCCCCTCCGAGAACTACACCTCTGCCGCCGTCATGCAGGCGATGGCGACCGTCTTCTGCAATAAGTACTCTGAGGGCTACCCCGGCAAGCGCTACTACGAGGGCAATGAATACGTAGACGCGATTGAGACGCTGGCCCGTGAGCGCGCCAAGCAATTGTTTGGGGCCGACCATGCCAACGTACAGTCCTACAGCGGCTCGCCCGCCAACATGGCCGCCTATTTTGCCCTGATGCGCCCCGGCGACCGCGTGCTGGGCATGCACCTGCCCAGCGGCGGGCACCTCACCCACGGCTGGAACGTCAACTTCAGCGGCATCCTCTACCATCCTTTCTACTACGGCTACAACGTCGAGCAGGGCATCACCGGCATGGACCCGGAGACGGGCATGCTCGACTACGACGAGATCCTGGCCATCGCCAAGCGGCATCGGCCTAATGTCATCTTCGCCGGCGGCACGGCTTACCCGCGCCAGTGGGACTTCGCCCGCTTCCGCCAGATCGCCGACGAGGTAGACGCCTACTTTGTCGCTGATATTGCCCACATCAATGGCTTGATCGTCGGCGGCGTGCATCCCGATCCCATTCCCTACGCGGATGTCGTCACCTCGACCAGCCACAAGGCCATACGGGGGCCGCGCGGCGGCTTTATTCTCTGCAAGGACCGCCCCATGAAGGACGACCCGGAGCAGCGCCTGCCCGACCGGATTGATAAGGCCGTCTTCCCCACCCTCCA
>DASRGZ010000184.1:0-45080 GCA_035650735.1 Chthonomonadaceae bacterium | reverse complement strand
GGGGCGGCGCTGCGCTCGCTCGACTGCCAGGGACGCCGCTCAACGGTTCGCGGCTCTGCCTGGCGATCTCCGCCTAGCCAGGCCCGCTGACTGCCAGGGTCGGGCCTGCAACGGACTGCCAGGGTCGGCAGGGTTACGGCCCCTGCCTCCGCTTTGCCACAGCCCTCCGCCTTGCGACACCTACGCGGGCAGAGACAGGGAGCGCAGAAGCCGGGTCACCCCCTTCCCTCGTAGGGAAGGGGGGTTAGGTCTACTCTTCCAGCCGGGGTGCGGCGGCAGCCACTTCCGGGGCCGCTTCGGCCCTGTAGCGCTCAAAATTCTCCACGAACAGGCGCGCTAGCTGGCGGGCCTGTCGGTCGTAGGCGGCCTTATCGGCCCAGGTGTTGCGCGGGTTGAGCAGCTCGCGCGGCACGCCCGGAACTTCGGCAGGCATGTGCAGCCCGAAAATGGGGTCGGTCTGGTATTCGACCTCCTCCAGCGCGCCGCTTAAGGCCGCGTTGACCATCGCGCGAGTGTAGGGCAGGCTCATGCGCTGGCCCACGCCGTAAGGTCCGCCGCTCCAGCCCGTGTTGACCAGCCAGACGGTCGCGTTGTGCAGGGCCAGCTTCTCACCGAGCATATGCGAATAGACCGTCGGGTGCAGCGGCAGGAAGGGCTGGCCGAAGCAGGCGCTGAAGGTGGCCTGCGGCTCCGTGCCCAGGCCGCGCTCTGTGCCGGCGACTTTGGCCGTGTAGCCGCTGATGAAGTGGAAACGCGCCTGCGCAATCGTCAGGCGGCTGATGGGCGGCAGCACCCCGAAGGCGTCCGCGGTCAGGAACAGAACGTTGCGCGGGTGTCCGCCAATGCCGGGAATGCGCGCGTGCGGAATGTAGTTGATGGGATAGGCGACGCGGGTGTTCTCCGTCAGAGCCGCGCTCTCAAAGTCGAGGGCGCGCGTTTCCGGGTCCATCACCAGGTTTTCCAGTACGGAGCCGAAGCGAATGGCGTTCCAGATCTCTGGCTCGGCCTCCTGGCTCAGGCGGATGGTCTTGGCGTAGCAGCCGCCCTCGAAGTTGAAGATGCCCTCGTCGCTCCAGCCGTGCTCGTCATCGCCGATCAGGTCCCGGTGCGGATCGGCGGAAAGCGTCGTCTTGCCGGTGCCGCTCAGGCCGAAGAAGAGAGCGGTCGTATCGGTATCGGGGTCGGCGTTGGCCGAGCAGTGCATCGGCAAGATGCCGTGCAGGGGCAGCAGGTAGTTCAGGATGGTAAACACGCTCTTTTTGATCTCGCCCGCGTACTCTGTCCCGCCAATAAGCGCCAGCCGTCGGCCAAAATGAATGGCGATGAAGGTCTCCGTGCGCGTGCCGTCCTCCGCCGGAACCGCCGGGCAGCCCGGCGCCGCCAGGAGGGTAAAGCCTTCCTGGAATCCGAGCGCAGTATCCTGGCCCCGGTCGAGATAGAGTTCGGGGCGCACCAGCAGCTGATGGGCGAAGAGGCTGTGCCAGGCGTACTCGGTGATGACGCGCACCGGCAGGCGATATCGTGCGTCCGCCCCGGCGAATAGGTCTTGAGCGTAGAGGTCCCTGCCGCGCAGGTAGTCGGCAATACGCCCTTGCAGGCGCGCAAACGCCTCCTCGGAGAGCGGCTGGTTGACCGGCCCCCACCAGATCTTATCCTTGGCGGACGGCTCCTCCACGATATACTTATCCCTGGGCGAGCGTCCGGTAAACTTACCGGTCTGCACCACGAGCGCGCCGTTGTCGGCCAGCGCGCCCTCGCGGCGGCGCAGGGCGTGCTCGACCAACACAGCCGGCTCCAGATTCCAATAGACGTTGGGGTTATCGCGAAGGCCAAGCGCGGCCAGGCTATCCGGATGGAGCGGAGTCCCGACAGATGCCATAAAGAATCCTCCTGTGTGTTACGCTTGCGCGGCGGCATATCCTGTTATCGGCATGGAAAGGGCGTGCGGTAGAGAGAACGCCTCAGTTTCCTTTACGCAATCGCCGCGAGGATTTTTCTCTAGTACGGCGCGAAGCGGCATAGAACTTCAGGTAACGGCAAAAACGTATGAAGAAGCAACAGGAGGCTTGCTTGCCGTAAGACGGCTGCGGGCAAAGACAAGGGGAGCAAAACAAAAGCAATGTTACGAATGCGATTGCTGCTTATCTTATTGGGCGTTGTCCTGGGGGCGTTGTTTGTGCGGCTGGTGACTATCCAGCCGCCCGGTACAGAGTCGCCCAGCGTGCAGAAGCCGGAGCCTGTGCGGCAGGCGCCCGATCTGAAGTTTCCGAAGCTGCCCGGCGGCGAAACCTCGCTTTCGGCGCTGCGTGGCAAGGTCGTCCTGCTGGACTTCTGGGCGACATGGTGCGGGCCGTGCCGCATGAGCATCCCGGAGGTCGAGGCGCTGTATAAGAAATATAAGGATCGGGGCTTGCAGGTCATCGGCGTCTCGGTGGACGATTCCTCCACGCGGGCGATGGTGCCGCAGATGCGGAGGGAGCTAGGAATGACCTATCCCATTATCTTTGCGGAGGACATCCCGGATATTGCCGACAAATACAATTCCCCCTCAATTCCAACCCTCTACGTAATTGACCGGAAGGGCCAGATCCGCTCCCGCATCGAGGGCTATACGCCTGGCGACACCTCGCTGGAGGAGCAGGTAAAGGAGCTTATCAACCAATCGTGACGCCGATGGGCTTTCCTGGCAGGCTAAACCTGCCGCTGTGGGGCCTACGGCCCGCTGCCTGCCTACGCAGGCAGAGGCCCCGGAGCGAGTGGGCCGTTTTCCGAGAGGGGAAAGCGACGCGATGGCTCTGAGCGCAGGCTTAGAGGGGCTTGCGCCCGGCAAACCCGCCGTCGAGGGTGTGCCAGTAGCGGATGTCCTCCTCACCGTAGAGCCAGCACAGGTAGACCTCATGTCCCTCGCGCCAATGGGAGAAATCCACCAGCCCGCTCGCCAGGTCTTTGATTTCGATGCCGCGCTCGGTGATCTGGGTGACGAGATCCTGTAATTCGCGGAGGGTCTCCCCATAGTCGGGATGGCTGGAAGCCTGCCCATTGCTGCGGATCAGCTTCTGGATCTGCTCTAGCTCCATCTGCGCCTGCTGGAGTTCGGCCAGCAGTTCCCGGATGCGGGCGAAGCGACGGCGCAGCCCCGGCAGTTCGTTGCGCGCCTGCTCCAGGGTGAAATGCTTCTCGTGCACGGCCATCTCTCGCCTCCTCGTTAGGCTTTCGCGCGGCGGACTTAACCCCAGCTAGCCCCGCTGCCGCTGCTGCAGCGCCGTCGCCAGAACGGCCAGAAGCAGCACGCCGCCGACCACCGTGCCCCGCCACAGCGACGGCTCGCTGAGCGTCAGGTTAATGGCGCTAAAGATCGAGTGCAGCAGACACGCGCCCAGTACGGTTCCCAGGACGCTGCCCTGCCCGCCGGTAAGGCTCGCCCCGCCGACGACCGCCGCCGCCACCGCGTCTAGCTCATAGGCGTTGCCGATCTGCGGGTCGCCCTGGCCGCCATAGCCCGCCCACAAGATGCCCGCCACGCCGCCCAGCAGCGCGCTCGCCCCGTACGCAAACAGCTTGACGTAGAAGACGTTCACGCCCGAAAGGAGCGTAGCCTGTTCATTGCTGCCGACGCTATAGAGATAGCGTCCCATGCGCGTGCGCGTCAGCAGCACATGCGTGGCGAGGGCGATCAGGATCAAGAGGATCGCTGGCACGGGAATAGGAAAGCGCGGCTCGGCAATGCCAGCTGCACCGGGACGCCAGCCGAAAATCGGCAGCTTGCCGTTAGCCAGCCAGTCGAACAGAGGATACTTCTCCGGCGCGATGACGATCTGCTGGTGATGGTTCATGACCAGGGATTGGCTGCGCAGTACCAGCAGCGAAACCAGGGTGACGACAAATGCCGGCAGCCGCAGCCGGTGGATCAGCGTGGCGTGGATGCCCCCGATCCCCAACGAGATCAGCAGCGTCAACGCAATCGCCAGCCCAACTGCCGCGCTGGTATACATGCGCTCGTCGAAATGGGTCACCATCCAGGCCAGCAGCATGCTGGTAAAGGCGATCAGCGAGCCAAGCGACAGGTCAATGCCGCCCGCGATGATGACGATAGTCTCCCCGATGGCAAAGATGGCCAGGAGCGCAACCTGCAACAGGATGTTTTGCAGGTTGCGCTCGCTATAGAAGGCCGAGCGGGCGGGAGTGAACAGCATGACGACGCCCAGCAGGATCAGCACCGCCAGCACGCTGAGCTCGCGCGTGGCCAGCGCCTGAGCCGACAGCGGAGGAGGCTGGCCGTGTACCGCCTCCACCACCGCCGCATCCGTCGAAGTCTCAGGTGGATGTAAGATGTTTCGCATGTAGATCCTTGATGAACTCCTTGGCGTTGGCCGGCGTCACGACGGTCACGCCGGTGTCAATGATGTTGCCGTTGCGCTTCATGCCCAATTGATCGAGCTCGGGCTGTAGTTGACTGAGGGCGGCCTCCAGCCCTTTCCGGTTAATGAGATACAACAGCTTGGCCGAGAGACGCCCGAACTCATAGGGCTTCTGTACGACCGTGGCATCTACTACGCCCCGTTCCAGGTTGTCCAGGGTGCGCGGCTCGCCGTCAAAGCAGACGATCTTGACCTTGCCGATCAGGCCGGCCTTCTGCACCTCATCCACGATGGCCGGGCCATTATAGGAGTAGAGGCCGAGGAAGCCGTTGATTTTGTTGCCGTATTTGGTGATGGCGTCGGCGACGTTGGCATGGGCGCGTCCGACGGCATCCTTGTCATCTTCATACGGGTCTTGCAGCATCGTAATGTTGTGCCCCTTGACGGCATCTAGGAAGCCCTGGTAGCGTTTCTGGGCGTTCTCGGCGGTCATGTTGCCCACAAAGGCCACGAAGCTGCCGCCGTTGGGCAAGAGCCGGACCGCCTCCTCGCCAGCTTTGATTCCCGCCTGATAGTTGTCCGTGCCGATATAGGCCAGCCGCTTGCTTTTAGGCGCATCCGAGTCGAAGGTGATGACGGGCACGCCTTTGTCTATGGCGGCGTCAATGACGGGCGCGAAGGCGTCCGCCTGGATCGGGGAGACGGCAATGCCGTCCACGTTGGCCGAGAGCGCCGACTCGAAGACGGCCTTCTGGCTGCTGTTGTCGGTTTGCGGCGGGGCCGCCCAGCCGCCCTGCGCGCCGACCTCCTTCAGGCCCACCTTCAGCCCTTCGCCCATCGAGTCCCAGAAGGGCGAATTGCCGTTGGTGATGACCTTGATAGAAATGGGACCGTCCGGCTTGCGCGGCTTGTTGAACGCCTGCGCGCTCGCACTCGCCGCCGCGTTGGCGGCTCTGGTTCCGGCGCCTGGCGGGCCGCTTTCCGCCGTGGCCCCCTGGTTCTTGCTGGGCTCGCAGCCGGCCAGCGCAACAAGGAGAAGCAGCGCCAGTCCTCCAAAGAGAGATAAGCGTTTCATCGTCAATTTAGACTCCTGCTGAGAAAGTGCGTGTAACCTTCTGGCTGCCCACCCCGAAATGGCCCTCCGTCACAAGGGAATAAATTCCCTCACTCTGTAGCCTACGGCTCAGTGACTGCCAGGGTCGGGCCTACAACGGACTGCAAGGGTCGCGCCTGCCATGGTTGGGCGCTCCGTCTAGCGGCACCCTTGCGGACACCACCTTTCAATAGGCTCTTTGGTGTCCGCGTAGGCGGACACTAGGCGGAACGCTACCCTGCGAAGGAATTTATTCCGTCGTCGAGAGGAGTTAGACGCCGAGGACGTCACGCATATAGTTGCGGCTGATGGTAGCCGCTTCCAGGGGCGACAGCTTCGTATTATCCTGCTCGGCCACGATCCAGGTGGCGCCTACCTGACGTGCCGCCTCCATCGCCGCCTTCAGATCCACGTCGCCGCGCCCCAGCTCCAGGAACTCGGGCTGCGCCTTGCCCGAGGCGTCCGTTACCCTGCGGCCATCCTTGAAGTGGAAGTAGCCGGCGCGGTCGGCGTGACGGCGAATGAAGCCCACGGGATCCTGGCCGCCGTAGTAGACCCAGAAGACATCCATATTGAACTTGACGAGATTCGGGTCGGTCTCCTGGCTCAGGATCTCCATGCCGTTGACGCCGCCCAGATCCTCGAACTCCCAGGCGTGGTTGTGGTAATTGAAGATCAGCCCTTCGTCCTTGAGCCGTTTGCCGGCCTCGTTGAAGACCCTGGCCGACTGCCTGTAGCCCTCGGCGGTCTTGGGGTCGGCCACGCCGGAGCACATCAGGTTTTGCAGGCCGACCGCTTTGGCGTAGGCGATATGCCGGTCCAGCCGTTTGGCGTCGGCGTAATCGCGATAGCCGAAATGGGCGCCGGAGACGCGCAGGCCGGTTTCGGCGAGCAGGCGGCGTGTGGTCTCTTCGCCGTAAGACTCGTACATATCCCCCGCCTCAAACGCGGGGTAGCCGGCGGTCTTGACGTCCCGGAGGACGCCGGCGATGTCGTCTCGATTGCGCTGCCCGAAAACGATCAATTGAATGGATGCGGTCGGTTCTGGCATGATCCGTAGCTCCTTTAGGTGTTGGATTGCAGGAATGCGCCTGATTGCCCTGCATTCCTTTGACGTTGAGTTTCTCAACCTTTAGGTGTTGGATTGCAGGAATGCGCCTCCCTCCTTCGAGAGGGGACAGGGCCGTTTCCCATGACCAGGGCGCGCGGGGTAGGGCTTCTCTGCCTGGCATTTTGCTCTGCCGCATAGGTTGGCGGCCTCGTCGCGGCCCTCTTCCATCGGAGGGCTCCCGGGCAACTTGCCATGCTTTTCTGGGGCAACATTCGCGAAGGCCGCAAAAATGTCCTCCCTTGTTTCCGGGCCTTTCCGGCCTGGCGCCCAGCGGGGAAGATGCGCCTCCTGCGCGGCTCTGCCGGCCCGTATTTTTTCCGGATTTCTTGCCAGAATCCCTCGTGTCGGAAAAGGAAAAAGCGTTCTGCGGCTTGACAGCCCTGCCGCTTTCCCCTATAATAGGGAGTGCGGTTCCTGGCAATGGTGGCCTCCCTCAGGGAAGGCTCCGATAGCCTTGCTGTCTTGTTGGCCGCTCCTGTCGGCGGCACAGAAGCGGGAACCGTTCGCGCTTTCAGCCGGCAATCCTCTGAAGCCACCGGCAAGACCAGCCGACAATGGAAGGCGACAACAGGAGCGACAGACCTGGCACAGCTGTTTCGGAAAGCCCAGGAGACGCGCGCTAGATAAGGGCTTTGCCAGCTCCTTGCGCTCTGGAAGGCTAGACACCGGGCGTGGATCCCTTCCCGACGCGATGCGGAGGTTCCAACGGTGCAGATCCAACACGATCAACGGCAAGTTATCACCCAGCGAATCGATCCCCGGCTGATCATGGCCAACAGCATCTTGCAGCTGACGACGATGGAGCTGATGCAGACCGTCGAGAACGAGCTGTTCGAGAACCCGGCCCTGGATACGATTGAGGATCAGCCATGCAACGGGGATTGCATTGACCCTGCCGCCTGCCCTTACTGCTCGGCCCGCCGCGCCAAAGAGCAGGAGACGGAGCGGCAGGCGGAAACGCTTGACTCCGGCGACCACGAGGCCGAATACGACTCGTTCTTCGGCACGCCCCCCCTGGAGACCGATGAGGATTATGACCCCGTCGGAAATCTGGAAGCCGAGATGACGCTACAGGAACATCTGCGGGGCCTGCTGCGCGCCGCCGTGCCCAGCGAAGACTACTGGATCGGCGAGTACCTGATCAACAACCTGGACGATAACGGCTGGCTGGGCGATACCGTAGAGAACATTGCCGAGGAGTTGGGCGTCTCCTGCGAGGAGGTCTGCCGCATCCTGGAGATCATCCAGACCTTCGATCCGCCCGGAGTGGGCGCGCGTAACCTGCAGGAGTGCATGCTGCTGCAGTTGCGCTACCTGCGCGATGAAGACACTACGCCCGGCAACAGCAAGCGCAACGCCATCGCGGAAAAGCTGGTGCGCGACCATTTCGAGCACGTCACCGCGCGCCGCTACCTGAAGCTGGCGCGCGCTGCCGGCATCTCCGTGGACGAGGCCAAGCAGGTCATCGAGTATATCCGCACGCGCCTCAATCCCTATCCGGCCAACCAGTTCCGTCCTCCCTGGGCCTACCGTCCCACCAACAGCCGCGCCGCCGTGCGTCCCGATGTCATCATTCGGCGCACCGAGCTTGGTTATGATGTGGAGGTGCTGGGCGCCGAACCCTTCATGCTTGGGGTCAACCCCACCTACCGCGACGCCTACAACCAGATCAAGAGCGGCAACGGCCACCACAGCGATGACGACAAGAAGCATATCACCGAGTATGTCGAGCGCGCGGAGCTGTTTATCCGCCACATCAACCAGCGGCGCAAGACCCTGAAGATGATCACCCGCTGCATTGTGGACTGCCAGACCGGGTTCCTGGAGACGGGCTCGCGCCAATTCCTGCGGCCGCTGACCCGCACGCGCGTCGCCAAGATGCTCAATATCCACGAGTCCACGGTCAGCCGCGCTACGGCCAACAAGTTCGTGCAGCTTCCCAATCAGGAAGTGGTCAGCTTCGACATCTTCTTTAATTCCTCGCTCTCGATCAAGGATGCAATTGAGCAGATCATCCAGAACGAAGATCCTGCCAGCCCACTCTCCGACCAGCAGATCGTCGAACGGCTGAAGGAGCGGGGCATTACCGTGGCGCGGCGCACGGTCGTCAAATACCGGGATCAGGAGAAAATCCTGTCCTCGGCACGCCGCCGCCGCTAAGTCTGCCGTCCTCATTGCGGCAGGCTAAACCCTGCCGCTGTGGGGCGCTGCAAGGGTCGGCGCTGCACTCGCTCGCGCCTCCGCCTAGCCAGGCCTGCTGACTGCAAGGGACGCCGCTCAACGGACTGCCAGGGTCGGGCCTGCAATGGTTCGGCCCACTGCTAGGGTCGCCGGAGTTACGGCCTCCGGCTCCGCCTTGCGACACACCTTGCGACAGCCCTCTGCCTTGCGACAGCCCTCCGCCTTGCGATGCCTGTGCAGGCAGAAAGCCCCGCCCACCTGTGCGGGCGGGGAAAACCCCTCCACGGCGGATTCAAGGGTGGACGGATAAGCTTTCGAGCGGCTAATCCTAATCCTGCAATCCTTCCGGCACGCCGTTGGGATAAAGCTGCTGAATATCTTCCTTGATCCGGGTGATGCGATTCTCCGGGTTGGGGTGCGTGCTGAAGAACTCCGGCGTGCGCCCCTGTTTCTGGCCGACCGCTTCCAAGACCTTCATCACTTCGATCATGGCCCGTGGGTCATAACCGGCCTCGGACATGAACTTTACCCCGAGCTTATCCGCCTCTAATTCATCTTTCCGGCTGTATTTCAAGTTGATAAGCTGTCCAATGGCCGCAGCCAGCGCCGCCGTGCGCTGGCTGCTATAGGGATGGTTGGGATCGTAGGAAGCCACGCCAATCGCGCCCACGAGCCCCTGAGTGAGCTGCTTCTGCGCCAACTGCTCCGCGCCGTGCCGCGCGACGACATGACCGATCTCATGTCCCAGCACGCCCGCCAACTGCCCCTGCGTGCGCAGCTTGTTCAGCAGGGCCATCGTGATGAACACCGGCCCGCCCGGCAAGGAGAAGGCGTTGATCGTGCTGCTATCTGCCAGCACATGAAACTCGTACTTATAGGGCGTCTTCTGGGCATCAGAGCGCTCGACGATGCGCTCCCCAACCTTCTCCACCAACGCCTGAGCGCGCTCATTCTTCGAGAGCCCGCCGAACTCCTGTTCCATCTGCGGCGCCGCCTGCAGCCCCAATTGGATCTCCTGCGTCGGGGTCAGGCTGACATGCTGCGTCTCGCCCGTGACCGGGTTCTTCTGCGTCGAGCCAAAATAGTTAAAGAGCGCAAAAGCGGCTATAATCAGCGCGATGAACAGCGTGCATCCTCCTGCGCGTGTGCGCGTGTCATCATTAAGCATTGTCTGGGCCTCCCTCTCCGACGGACAAATGCGCCGCCCACAAAGCGCTTCCTGGCGGCACGGCACGCAAGATATGCCGCCGTTAGGACGGCCAGCCATCCCCTTCAGTTCCAGCAAACGTGTCGCTCCGCCCCCTTCTGCTGCCTCTCCTTCCCTGATGTTCTCGCCGGAACCTACCGATAATACTGGCGAGCGCAGCTCCGAACGCTCCCATAGCCCGGAGGACCTTGCCGCTTTCTGACCACTTCGCAGTCCTTCCATCATTCTACCCTGTTTGCGTCGCGCTGGCGTCCCCTACGGGCGCCGCGATAGGCCGCGACGTCGCGCAGAGGATAGGCACGCTATGCTCAACTCACGCCTTGCGATCATTCCGGCTCGCGGCGGATCGAAACGCCTGCCCCGCAAAAATATCCTGACCTTTCGCGGCCTGCCTCTCCTCGCGCACTCCATCCGCACGGCGCAAGACTGCGGCCTCTTCGCCCGGATCGTGGTCAGTACGGAGGATGCCGAGATCGGAGCCATCGCGCAGGAGCACGGCGCGCAGGTCGTCTGGAGGCCGGCCCATCTCGCCACGGACACGGCCACGCTGGAAGCGGCAGCCCTACATACGCTCGACGCGCTGGAGACGGAAGGCGCGACGTTTGATCTGCTCTGCCTCCTGATGCCCAACTGCCCGCTGCGCCTGCCCTCCGACCTCTGCGCCAGCCTGTGGCAATTGGAGGCGGAAGGAGCCGACTACCTCATGTCGGTCGTGGATTACGGCTGGCTCAAACCCTATTGGGCGCTGGAGGAGACCCCGGCGGGCTTGCACCGCTACTTCGATACGGCCGTCGGCTGGGCCAACGGAGAGGCCCCACGGGCGCTGGTCTGTCCGAGCGGGGCGATCCGCTGGGCGCGCGTGGAGGCGTTCCGGCGCGACCGCACCTTCTACGGCCCCGGCCTGCGCGGCTATCGGCTGCCCTGGGAGCGCTCCGCCGATATTGACGACGCAGATGACTTGGCCCGGGCCGAGATTCTGGCCCGCTTGCTGGAGATCTAGAGACCTCAGCCTCCCATGTCCCTATAGGGCGCCTCTCGCGCGAAAATGCCTCCCCTCTTCCGCAGTGTGGGAGAAGGGGAGGGGGTGAGGGCTATTTTTAAGTCAGAGGAGCAGCTTACATGGCGCACACCGTACAGTTTGGCAACCGCTGCCTGGGCGAAGGCCACCCGGCGCTGATCGTGGCCGAAGCGGGCATCAACCATAACGGCGATCTGGAGACGGCCAAAGAGATGATCCGCATGGCGGCGGCCTGCGGGGCGGACGCGATCAAGTTCCAGGTGTTCCGGGCCGAGGAGTTTGTCGGCGCCGGGCAGGAGTATGCCTACGAGACGGGCGGCAAGCAGGTGCGCGAGAGCATGCTGGAGATGTTCCGCCGCTACGAGCTGCCCTACCGGGCGCACGCCGAGTTGGCCGCCTGCGCGCGGGAGGCTGGCATTCTCTACTTTTCCACGCCGGCTGACCTGGAGGCCCTTAAGGTACTGGTAGAGATCGGCGTGCCGGCGATCAAAGTCGGCTCCGACGACTTGACCAATCTGCCGTTGCTGCGCGCCTTCGCCTCGGCGGGTCTGCCGATGGTGATCTCAACCGGCATGGCGCGGCTCGGCGAGGTCGAGGACGCCGTGGAGGCCATCCGCGCCGTCGGCAACGACGACATCGTGATCCTACACTGCATCTCGCTCTACCCCACCCCCATCGAAGAGGTTCACCTGCGCCGCATGGAGACGCTGCGGCGCGCCTTCGACGTGCCGGTTGGCTTCTCCGACCACAGCGAGGGCGTAGCGGCGGCCATCGGCGCGGCGGCCCTGGGCGCGTGCTTCATCGAAAAGCACTTCACGCTGGACAACCGCCGGATCGGCCCCGATCATCGGTTCTCTGCCGACCCGACCACGCTGAGCCGGCTTGTGGCGGGCGTGCGGGACGTGGAGGCGGCGCTGGGGCGCTCGGTCTTTGCGCTGAGCCCGGAAGAAGAGGCGATGCGCCGCGACTGCCACCGCAGCATTGTGGCGCGCGTTCCCATTGCGCCGGGCACACGGCTGGCCCCGGAGCATCTGACGCTCAAGCGGCCCGGCACCGGCCTGCCGCCGCGTGAATGGAACAACGTCGTCGGGCGCGTGGCCCGTGTCTCTCTGGCCGCCGACCAGCCGATCACCTGGGAGGTTATCTGAGATGGCGGTTCGCCTGCTGCGCGTGGATGCGAACGCGGCTATCGGCTATGGGCATCTGGCCCGCATGGCGACTCTGGCCGATGAGTTGGCCCGACGCGGGCATACGGTCTGGTTTGCCTCGCAGGACCGGCTGGATCAGACGCACTGGTTCCATTCGGCCTGGCGCTTCCTGCCGCTGGAAGCGGAGCACGACCTGCACCTGGTGGCCGAGAGCCTCCAACCAGACGCCATTGTCTGCGATCTGCCGGCCTATGACGCCGAGACGCTGGCCCTGCTGCGCGCCCAATATCCGCTGATCGTTCTCGATGATTTTCAAGCCGCGCCGCTGCCCGCCGACCTGCTGATCAACACACAGATGATCTGGCGCGAGGCTCCGGCGGACTCCGGCCAGCGCGTTTTGGGCGGGCCGCGCTACGCCCTCATCCCGCGCCGAGTCGCCGAGACGCCGCGCGTTCCCCCGACGCGAGACCTCGTCGTCACCCTGGGAGGGAGCGACCCGACCAACCTGACCGCGCGGGTTCTGGAAGGGCTGCGCGCTTTGGAACCGCCCGTGACGATGACCGTAATTCTGGGGCCGGGGTATCACCATCGCGAGAGCCTATGCGACCTGCTGGAATCATACCCGCACGCAGTGAGCGTGCGCGCCGCCGTCACCGATATGATTTCGGTGATGAAGGCGCATCGGCTGGCCGTGACCGCTGTCGGGGTAACGCTGTATGAATTGGCGGCGTGCGGCGTGCCGGCTATTGCGCTGGCCGAGGAGGCCCGTCACATGGCCCTTGCCACCGTCCTGGAGAGCGTGGGGACGCTCCGCGCCCTGCCCGCATCGCAAGCCGAAGTGGGGTCTCTAGCCGCGGAAGTTGCGTGCCTGCTGGCCGATTCGCGGGAGCGCGCCGCTATGGCGGAGGCAGGCCGCGCCCTGCTGGACGGCAACGGCCCCGCCCGCATCGCAGACGCGATGGAACGCCTGATCCTGCGGCGGCAGGCCTCCACGCTCACGCTTGCAAGCTGATGACCTAACCCCCGGCCCCACCGGGTGACAAGGCAAAGAGGAGACGGCATGTGCACGCTTTTGATGAATAAGGCCGAGAGAGACGATTACTGGCTGCGGTTCTGGGAGGAGACGGCGCAGGCGGAACATCCGGCAAAAGCGAATGGCCGCAGCAGCGCCAGCGCCGCCGAGTTCTTCTACCTTCTGGCCGACATCTGCGCCAAGCTGGAGTTCTCCGGCGAGAGCTCTCTCCTGGACATCGGCTGCGGCAGCGGCCACGTCCTGCAGATGCTCGCGCCCTGGGTACGCTACGCCGTGGGCGTGGACTACGCGCAGGGCCAGGTGAAGAATGCAGCCCGCCATCTCCTCAAGTTTCCCCATGTGGAGGTACGGCAGGCCAACGTGCTGGCCCTGCCTTTCCCGGAGGGAACCTTCGACAGGGTTCTCTGCTGGAGCGTTCTTCAGTACCTTCCGGATAGAGAGCAGGTACAGACGGCGCTCCGGGAGGTGGCGCGCGTGCTGGCTCCCGGCGGCAGGGCGCTGGTGGCGGGCAATCCCGATATCCAGCACAAAGCGGACTACCTATCGGGTATCGCCAGGCTGGATCGCACGCCAGAACAGAAGGCGCTGCTGCGCGCCCGCAACGAACGCCTGCTCTGGCTGGCCCCGGAGGAGATGGCCGACCTGGCCGGTCGGGCCGGCATGGCAGCCGAAATCCGTACGATGGACCCCCATATCTGGCAGTCCTGGTATATGTACGATCTGGTTCTCGCCCGATGCTAACCGCCGAAACACGCCCGCTCCTACGAACGGACGCTGCGCGCAATGAAGCCGAAATGAAGACGGAGACGCTAACCGCCGGGGCACGCCCCCTGATACCGCATAACCGCCCGCTGATCACGGACGCCGATATCGCCGCCGTCAGTGGGACGCTGGCCTCCGGCTGGATCGCGCAGGGTCCCCAGACGCGCGCCTTCGAAGAGGAGGTCTGCGCCTTCCTGGGCCTGGAGGGCGACGCGGTCGCGGTCTCCAGCGGCACGACGGCGCTACATCTGGCGCTGCTGGCGCTCGGAGTCGGGCCGGAGGATGCGGTTATCCTGCCCACCTATGTCTGCTCGGCGGTGCTGAATGCGGTCTGCCACGCGGGCGCAGCGCCGGTTCTGGCCGACGTGTCGCCAAACGATTTTAATCTGGATCCGGCCCACGTCCACGCCCTGCTGACCGCGCGCACGAAGGCGATCATCGCGCCGCATACGTATGGCTTTCCCGCCGACATCGGCGCGCTGCGGGCGCTGGGCGTGCCCGTCGTCGAGGACTGCGCGCAGGCCATCGGGGCGGCTGTGGCGGGGCGCAAAGCCGGCACGCTGGGCGACATCGCCATCTTTTCCTTCTATGCCACCAAGCTGATGACCACCGGACAGGGTGGTATGGTCGTCGGGCCGCGCACTCTCATGGAGACGGTGCGCGATCTGCGCGACTTCGATTGCCGCCCCACCTACCGCGTCCGCTACAACTACCAGATGACCGACTTCCAGGCGGCGCTCGGCAGGAGCCAGTTAGCCCGCCTGCCGGAACGACTGGCACGCCGCGCCGCCATCGCCGCCCGCTATCGCTGCGCCCTGCCCTCTGGCTGGCGCGCGCAGGAGGCCCGCGCCGACGCCCAACCGGTTTACTATCGGTTTGTCCTTGTGCCGGAGGTGGAGAACTCCGCCGAGAAGGGAAGCGCTGACTGGCCGCTGGACTATTTTGCCGCAGAGGGCATCCGCGCCATCCGGCCCATCGCCACCTACGAGTTGCTGCACCGCTATCTGCGTCACAGCCCTCCTGTACTACCTAACCCCCCGGCCCCCTTCCCTGAGAGGGAAGGGGGTGACCCGGATTCTGCTCTCCCCTCCCCTACAATTGGGGGAGGGGAAGGGGTGGGGGCGACCCTACCCCCTACCCCCTATCCCCTACACCCTGCACACGGGGCCGGGGGTGAGGGCTATCTCCACCTCAATCCGGCGGATTTCCCCAACGCGGAGCGGCTGGCCGCGCAGGCCGTCTCCCTGCCCCTCTACCCCGGCCTTACCGACGACGAGGTGGAGCATATTGCCCGCGCCCTGGAGCGACTGCCATGATCCTAACTGCCCATCAGCCCGTCTATCTGCCCTGGCTGGGCCTGTTCCACAAGATCGCCCTGGCGGATGCCTTCGTCTACCTGGACACCGTCCAGTACCTGAAAAAGGACTGGAACAACCGCAACAAGATTAAGACCGCCAACGGCCCGGCCTGGCTGACCGTGCCGGTGCGCACCAGCAGGCGCTTCGACCAGCGGTTGACCGAGGTGGAGATCAATAACCAGGAAGACTGGCGGCACAAACACTGGCGGTCGTTTGAGCTGAGCTACGGCAAGGCGCGCTACTGGAGCCGCTATGCGCCCTTCCTCCACGACCTCTACAGCCGGGAGTGGACGCATCTCAATGCCCTCAACGAGGCCATGTTCCGCTATCTGCTGGAGGCGCTGGGCCTGCGTCCGCGCCTGATCCTGGGACGCGAGATCGACCTGGAGGGCCAGAAATCTGACCTGGTGCTGGATATGTGCCGAAAGCTGGGAGCAGACACCTATATTTTCGGTGCGCTCGGTAGGGACTATGCCGACGTGGCGAGCTTCCATCGCGCGGGCATCGCCGTTTATTTCCAGGACTACCGCCATCCTACCTACCCGCAGCTCTGGGGCGAATTCTGCTCGCACCTGAGCGTCTTTGACCTGCTCTTGAACTGTGGCGACGATAGCCTGGATATTCTCCTGTCGGGCAACGCCGCGCGCGCAGACCTGCCGCGCCTCTGCGAGCACCGGCTATCCGCCGCTTGAAGCGCGGACTCTAGCCTAACCCGCCGGCCCCCTTCCCTAAAAGGGAAGGGAGTGACCCGGCTTCTCTGTTTTCCTGCCCACGTAGGTGGGCAGCGGGCCGCAGGCCCTACAGCGGCAGGGTTTAGCCTGCCGGAAGCAGGGCCGGGGGTGAGGTCTATTTTACGCCATGATGGAAATAGAAGAGTTTGAGCGCCTGTTTTTGGCGATGATGGACAACATGCCGAATCGGTTTCACCCGCTGGTCTGGATACACGGCGAGCCGGAGATCGGCGCCAACGTCTACATCGGCGGCTTTTCCGAGGTAAACGCCAATCACAGCCGCGTCGTCATCGGCGATAACTGCGACATCGCCTCCTTTGTCGCCATCAACGTCGCCGACTCGCACAAGAAGTGCCTGGGCATCCAGGAGACAATAGACCGGCGGCCCATCGTCATCGAGCATAACGTCTTTATCGGCTCGCATAGCGTCGTCAAGGGCGGCGCGCATATCGGCCACCACAGCGTTATCGCCGCAGGAACCATCGTGGACGGCGTGGAGATACCGCCCTATTCCCTGGTATCCGGCAATCCGATGGTCGTCCGCGCGGGCTACTACCGCAACGCTGTCGAAGGAGCAAAGCCATGACCCTCACCCAATCTGAACCGTATCGCTTCTCCACGAATTTGCGCACGGATCGCGAGAAGACCTACATGGAGCAACTGGAGGAGCGCTTTGAAGGCAGCCCTTACTCCGCCGTCGAGAAGCTGATGAACTTCCCGATGTACGTGCCGCGCCAGAACCTGACCAACTTCCTGATCAAGTATGAGATTTTCAAGCGCGCGCTCAACGTGCAGGGTTCCATTGTCGAGTGCGGCGTGCTCTTCGGGGGCGGGCTGATGACCTTTGCCCAGTTGAGCGCCATCTTCGAGCCGGTCAATCACCAGCGGCGCGTCATCGGCTTTGATACCTTTGAAGGCTTCCGCCCGCTGGATGCCAGGGACGCCGGCAGCGCCTCCGGCGAGGCGCACACGGGCGGCTTCGCGGTCGACTCCTACGCCGAGATCCAGCGCTGCGTCGCGCTCTACGATCAGAACCGCTTCGTCGGGCACATTCCGAAAGTGGAGCTGGTGCGCGGCGACGCGACACAAACCATCCCGCAGTACGTGGCCGAGAACCCACACCTGATCGTCAGCCTGCTCTACCTGGATTTCGATGTCTATGCGCCCACCCGTGTCGCGCTGGAGTATTTCCTGCCGCGTATGCCCAAAGGCGCGATCCTCGCCTTTGACGAGCTGAACCTGAAGGATTGGCATGGAGAAACGGCGGCCGTGCTGGAGGCGTTCGACCTCAACCGCCTCCGCATTGAGCGGTTCGCCTTCGGCTCGACGATCTCGTTTGCGCAACTCGATTAGAGCCAACGGCTACCGCAATTCTATATGCGCTACCACGAAAACAGGCCCCCACCCCCAACCTCTCCCCAAGAACAGGGGAGGGGGAAGCCTTTTCATGCGCATGGGTAAAGGACCATTCATGGGAACTCTCTCCTTTCTGAGCCACGGAGGACGACGAGGGAGGGAGCCACGGACAGGAGCATTTTCATGGAGGAGATTATGCACGCGACGGGCATTGTCGCTATCGTGCCGGCGCGGATGCAGTCGTACCGCCTGCCGGGCAAGCCGCTGCTCCGCCTGGGCAAGACGACGGCGCTGGAACAGGTATTGCGCCGGGTTCGCGCGGCCCAGTTTGGGGCCAACGTGGCGGTCGCCACATCGGAGCATCCGTCGGACCGGCCTATCCGGGAGCTTTGCGCTGACATAGGCGTTCCCTGCTTTACCGGCAGCCCGGATGACGTGTTCGAGCGCGTCCTGCACGCTGCCCGCATGGTGGAAGCGCAGATCGTGGCGCACTGCACGCTCAATAACGTGCTGCTTGATCCGAAGATGTTGGATGCCTGCGTCCGTTATGCGCTCGATAGCGGCATGGATTACGTCACGGTCAGCCGTCTGCCTCTCGGCACGGCGACGGCGGCCATGCCACTGCGTACGCTCCGGCGCGCCGCCGGCCTGGCCGCCGAGTCCCGCGAACGGGAACAGATCCACGCCTTTCTCAGCGCCCGCCGCGATCTGTTTGAGGTGGCGCAGCTTCCGCCGCCGCCGCGCCTGACCTGCCCGGATCTGCGCCTGGCCCTGGAGACCGAAGAGGATTACCGCTTCCTTTCCCGCCTCTATGCGGAGGTTCGGCCCCGCAAGGATGGCCTGATCCACCTGGAGGACGCCATCGCCTACGCCTGTCCTCCCCAGGAACATCCTTCCTGGAGGGCGCACTACCGCCCGGCGGCCCATGCCGCCTAGAGAATCGAACATGAAGCTCCTGGTTGTTGGCTGCGGCTCGATTGGCGCGCGGCACTTGCGCCTGCTGCACGCGATGGGAGGGCATATCCTGCTGGCCTATGACCCGCAGCCGGAAGGCCGCGCCCGCGCGGAGGCGCTCGGCGCACTGACGTTTGGGGACTATGCTGCAGCGCTGGCCGCCGCCCCCGACGCGGCCCTGATCTGCTCGCCGACCCACCTGCACGCGGCACAGGCGCGGCAGGCGGCGGAGGCGGGCTGCCATCTCTTCGTCGAAAAGCCGCTCTCGCATACGCTGGAGGGCATGGAGGAGCTGCTGGCGCTATGCGCGGCGCGCGCCCTGCGCCTGATGGTGGGCTACCCCATGCGCTTTCAGCCCGGCCTGCGCCGCGTCAAGGAGTGGCTGGAGGCCGGCGAGATCGGGCGCGTCTTGTGCGGCACGATCCACTGCGGGCAGTACATGCCCGAAACCTATCCCTGGAAAGCAAACTACGCGCAGGGCTATGTGGCGCGGCGGGAATGGGGCGGTGGAGTGACGCTGGATGCTTCCCATGAACTCGACTATGCGGGCTGGCTGTTCGGCCCGGCGTGTGAGGTCAGCGCGCTGGCGGATACGCTCCACCTTCAGATGGAGACAGAGGACGTATCGCTGGTCACGGTCCGCTATGCCGGCGGCGCGCTCTTCCACATCCACCTGAACTACCTCGACCCGGTCATGACCCGCCGCTGCGAGATCACCGGCACAGAGGGCATGATCCGCTGGGAGGAGACCGAAGAGACCGTGCGCCTCTGGACGCGCCGGACCCGGCAGTGGCGCTGCGAGCGCGTTCCCTGCCCGCCGGATGCGATGTACCGTGCGGAGTTAACGCACTTCCTGGAGTGCGTGCAGTCCGGCCAGACGCCGCTGTGCGATGGCGTCGCGGGCCGCGAGGCGGTGGCGGTGGCGCTGGCCGCCCTGCAATCGAGCGCGCAGAAGCGCGTCGTGGCCGTTACCGAGCTACTGGAAAGAGCGAACCGATGAAATCCGTCCTGTTCTTCAGTCCCTATACGCCCTGGATTCCCCATACGATGTGGGAGATCACGCTGGCCTACGCAATCCGGCAGCGCGGGCACTCCGCCCGGTTTATTACCTGCCAGGGCCTTCCGGATTGCGGCATGGCGCCCGTCCGCACGCATACGCCGGAGATGCGCTGCAAGCTCTGCCGGGGCTTTACGGAGCGGGAACTGCCCAAAGTGCATCACACGGCGGAGTATATGCAGGCCGTTCTGACGGATCAAGACCGGAAGGAACTGGCGGCCTGGGCGCAAAGCCTGCGCGTGGAGGAGTTTTCTGAGGCACAATACCAGGGGCTGCCGCTCGGCAAGTGGGTCTGGACAGAGCTCTTGAACTGCTGGAACACGCCCGATCCCGATCTCGGTCGCCCCGAGGTCGCGCAATCCTATCGAGACTATCTGCTCGGCGCGGCCACCGCCGCCGTCTGCCTGCCGCGCCTCTTCGAGCGGCATCAGCCCGATGTTCTGGTGACGCTCAACGGCGTGTTCTTCCTGCACCGGGTCGCCCTGGAACTGGCTAAAGCGCGCGGCATCCGGGTCGTCACGCATGAGCGCGGCCTCCAGGACAATACGCTCACGCTCAACGTCAACGCGCCGGTCTGGAATCAGGGGAGATTCGAGCGGATGTGGCGGGAGTGGAAGGAGGTGGCGCTGACCGCCGGGGAGTTGCGGGCCGTGGAGCGTCTGCTCACCGAGCGTCGGCGCGGACAGAATATGGGCTGGTGGGCCTTCAGTCCCTCGCCGCAGGACTTGCAGCAGGTGCGCGCCGCCGCCAATCTGCCCGATCAGCCGATGGCGCTGCTCTGTACCAGCTCGGAGTGCGAGGCTTCCATGGCGACGCGCGCCGCCCCGATCAGCCAGCGGGAGTGGATCGAGCGCACGGTCGCCTGGTTTGGCGAGCACCCCGAATACACGCTGGTCATCCGCATCCACCCGCACGAGGAGGAGTACGCCAAGATAGACGACCGCGTACTGCGCCGCTATGAGGCGCTGAAGGCTTCCGCGCCGCAGAACGTGCGCGTGATCCTGCCGCAGGAAGAGGTCAGCACCTACTCGCTGATGGACCTGGCCTCGGCGGGCCTGACCTACGGCACCACTGCCGGGCTGGAGATGGCCTGCCTGGGCCTGCCGATAGTGCATGCGGGCGTCGGCTTCTACAAGGAGAGCGGGTTCACCTATGAGGTCAATGCCCCGGAGGACATT
Source organism: Chthonomonadaceae bacterium (assembly GCA_035650735.1). Lineage (GTDB taxonomy): Bacteria > Armatimonadota > Chthonomonadetes > Chthonomonadales > Chthonomonadaceae > DASRGL01. The sequence continues at coordinate 24,535 of DASRGZ010000184.1, read as the reverse complement.
CCCTCCATTATGGTGGAGGTCATGGAGCGAGGCCGCTCCCTGGAGACACAGCGCCTAGCGTACCGCTTCCTGTACCGCTACTTCCTCGGCATGAGCATTCCTTTTTCCAAAGTTCGGGTCGCAAGCGACTTTATCAACGCGGAGATCTGCTACCAGAGCACGGCGGAGTTGGCGCCGGGCCGCGACCGCAACCTGGATCGCCTCGTGGACTATATCCTGGGAGAGTCGGAGCTTTACCCGCCGCCCACGCCCCTGCGCGCCCTGGAAAGCCCCGATGCCGAAGATCGCTTCTTTGCCGAGCAGCGCATCGCCGGGCTTCTGGAGGCGGCGCGTCGGCACCCCGACCGCAGCGATCTGCTGATCGAGGCGGCTGATCGGCTGCGCGACCTGGGCCGCCTCACCGACGCTGCCGCCGTCTATGCCGCCGCCCAACGGCACAGCCCATAGGCCGAGGCCGCCCACTAGCTTTTCCTCATCTCCTGCCGGAAGGCTTGCGCCCGCGCGACCTGGGCCTGGTAGGCGCTCAATTCGGCCTGGCAACGGGATTCATCCCAACCGAAAAGGTCCGCCATCTCCTCCACGACCGGCAGCGCGGCCTGCTGGCCCTGGTCCGGGGTGAAGAAGAGGGGCGCACGGCGCATTAGGAAATCGCGGGCGGTGCGGGCAAACTCCTGCGCGACGGCGTGATGGACTTCCGCGCGCACATCCGAGTAGGCGGGGGCGAAGCGTCGGCCCAATTCCGGCCTCTGCCGGATAAGGTCCAGAATGTGCGTGTAGCGCGTGCCGTAGAGAAAAACGAGATGGTCGGCCTGATCCGCATCGAGGCCGAGAGCGGCGGCGTGTTGGCGGGCCTCCTCGCGCAAAGTCTCCAGATCCTTGAAGTCACCGCCGGGCAAGGGCCGTTTCTGGGTGGTGCAGGGCCGCAGCGGACGCAGGCGCAGGCGGACGCCCGGATTCTTTGCAAGATACTGCTCGGTTGGCAGCCGATAGGCTCTGGTGACGACCTCATCGGCAATAGATCGATATGCCGTGAGCTTGCCGCCCAGGACCGAAATCATGCCGGCCAGACCTTCTGCTTCCGTGTGGACAACCAGCCGGTGCTTGCGGGAGACATCCGACTCACGGGCGCTCGGACGGTCCTCCCGAACGAGGGCGCGCACGCCGGCGGTGGTGAAGTAGATGCTGCGCCAATCCGCCCGCGGAAGCACCTTTCCCACCGTCTCCAGCAGGTAGCAGACCTCCTCGCCAGTGGTGCGCACGGCATCGAGATCGCCGTTAAAATCCGTGTCGGTCGTGCCGACCCAGGCATAGCCCATCCAGGGAATAACAAAAAACAGGCGCGCATCCGTCTCCGAAAAGAGCACGAGCGCGTGCCGCACGGCGGGCGGCGCGGCGAAATGGATGCCTTTGGTCAGGCGGAGGCGCGGACGGGAGGAGCCGGCCAGCTTCTGTTCCAGCGCATCCACCCACGGCCCCGCCGCATTGATAACGACGGCTCCCCGCGCCTCCGCTTCCTCGCCCGTCAGCCTGTCCCGCACTCTCAGGCCCGTAACCCAGCCCTTCTCGCCGCGCAGCAGTCCTGTCACCTCGGTATGATTGTAAACCTGTGCGCCGTGCGCGGCGGCATCTACCACGTTATCTATGCAGAGGCGCTCGGCGAAGGACGCCTGCGCGTCATAGTAGAGCGCGGCGCCCTGCAATCCGTCCGGCGCCAGTCCCGGCTCAGCCTGTAAGGTCTCTTCGCGGCTGAGGAAGCGGTGGTTTGGGAGACTTTTGCCGTAGGAAAGCACATCATAGAGCCACATGCCGACGCGCAATTTGGCCCGGTAGAAGGCAGAGCGGCGATAGAGGGGAACCAGGAACGGCAGCGGCCTGACCCGATGCGGAGCGATCCGAAGTAGGATTTCGCGCTCACGCAAGTCTTGCTGAACGAGGCCGAAATCATAGCGCTCCAGGTAGCGCAGGCCCCCATGAATGAGGCGCGTGGAACGCGATGAGGTGCCGTAGCCGAAGTCTTCCTTCTCAAAGAGCGCCACACGCAGGCCGCGCAGCGCCGCATCCCGCGCAATGCCGCACCCAATAATGCCCCCGCCGATGATCAGCAGGTCAAACTCCTGGCCCACAAGCGCACGATAGCGACCGCTGCCTAAATCCTCCGATCCCAAGCGGAACCTGCCTCTCTATCTGAACCACCCGCTAAAAAATCTCAACAGGATGAACAGGATTACTCAGGATTTACAGGATTAGGGCTAGAGAGACAAAAGCCTTCCAATCAGCTTGAAGTCCAGAGGCATAGGTATTCGGTTGGGTTGGTTTTAAGAAATCCTGTTTAATCCTGCTAAATCCTGTTCATCCTGTTGGAATCTTATGCCGCCCAGGCGCGGGCGCGTTCGACGGCCCGCTGCCAGCCCTGCACGTGCGCGGCCCGCTCCTCGGCGCCGATCTGCGGGTGGAACGTCGAGCCTATGGCCCAGTTGGCGGCGATCTCCGAGGTGTCGCGCCAGTAGCCGACGGCCAATCCTGCCAGGTAGGCCGCGCCCAGGGCCGTCGTCTCCGTGACGGCGGGCCGGACGACGGCAACGCCCAGAAGGTCGGCCTGCATCTGAAGAAGCAAGTTGTTGACCGTCATGCCGCCGTCCACACGCAGCTCTGCGATCTCCAGGCCGCTGTCGGCGCGCATGGCTTCCAGCACGTCGCGCGTCTGGTAGCAGACAGCCTCCAGGGTGGCCCGGGCGATGTGCGCCCGCCCGGCGCCGCGCGTCAGCCCGACGATAGTGCCCCGCGCGTAGGCGTCCCAGTAGGGCGCGCCCAGCCCGACGAATGCCGGAACGAAGTAGACGCCGCCGCTATCCGGCACGGAGGCCGCCAAAGGCTCGATCTCGGCGGCGGTACGGATGATTTGTAATTCGTCGCGGAGCCACTGCACCGCCGCGCCCGTGATGAAGACGCTGCCCTCCAGCGCGTAGGTGATCTTGTCGCCGATCTGCCAGGCAATGGTTGTGAGGAGGCCGTTGTCGGAGAAGTGGGGCGTCTGGCCGGTGTTCATTAGCAGGAAGGAGCCGGTGCCATAGGTATTCTTGACCATGCCCGGCTGAAGGCACGCCTGCCCGAAGGTCGCCGCCTGCTGATCGCCCGCCACGCCCGCCAGTGGGACGGGCGCGCCCAGCAACGAAGGAACGGTTTCGCCGTAGAGGGCGCTGCTCGGCTTCACTTCCGGCAGGAGAGCGCGGGGAATATCCAGCAGGGCCAGGATTTCGTCGTCCCAGTCGCCGGTAACGATATTGTAGAGCAAGGTGCGGGAGGCATTGGAGACATCGGTAGCGTGGATCTTGCCGCCGGAGAGCCGCGAGAGCAGGAAGGAATCCACCGTTCCGAAGGCGATCTCGCCGCGCTGCGCCCGCTCACGCAGGCCGGGCACGCTATCCAGCAGCCAGCGCACTTTCGTGCCGGAGAAATAGGGATCGAGCGTCAGGCCGGTGCGGGATTGAAACAGGGGCGCGTGGCCGGCAGCGCGAAGTTCGTCACAGAGCGGGGCCGTGCGCCGATCCTGCCAGACGATGGCGTTGGCGACGGGCCGACCGGTGGCCCGCTCCCAGAGGAGGGTTGTCTCACGCTGGTTGGTCAGGCCGATGGCAGCGATGTCGCTGGCGGATACATTTTGAGATTGCAGCAGCCGGGCCGCAACCGCAAGCTGGCTGTTCCAGATGTCTTCCGGGTTGTGCTCGACCCAGGCGGGCTGCGGGTAGATCTGCGGGAACTCCTGCTGCTCGACGCCGCGCACCCGTCCCGCCGCGTCAAACAGTATCGCCCGCGAGCTTGTCGTGCCCTGATCCAGCGCCAGGATGAACTTTTCCGTGCCCACCTTCCCCTCCCGCGAAATGATAGCGGCTCAATCGTTACGAGGCTGCCCTCGGATTAGAAACCTTTCTAGCTTGCAGACATTTTACCACAGGCGCGTAAAGGCCGCTTCGGGCTTTAGGTTTCGGCATCAGTAAAGGTGCGGACGGGAGACGGCGCGGGGTGGAGCAGGCGGTCGGCGCGGTGGAAGAGATCGAAGAGGGCAGTATGGAGCCGGATGAAGCTCTCGAAGAGGTTGCCGTAGGCGCTGAAGTACTTATGCACGTCGCCGTCGCTCAGGGCCTTGTCGGAAAGGTAGTAAAGGTGATCGCTGGTCTGCATCAGCCGCCAGGCTTCCAGGAAGTAGGGATTGCCGGTCGCCTTGATAGGCTCCTCCATCCGCTTCATCTCCTCGAAGCAGAACTGCTGCATCTCGTTGCCGAGCCAGGCGGAGGTATCGCGCTCCTTATCGGCCCAGGAGATGGTGGCGTAGTCGTCCACGGAAACCTCGCCCCAGCGCGGCAGGCGGCGAATGGCCTCGGTCGGCGTGGAGAACTCCAGCTGCGGATGCTTTTTGATGGCGTCGGGGAGGGCGCGCAGGAAGTCAAAAATGCCCGTATCCGCCCAGATATGCTCCCCGAACGCCTCGTAGTCCAGGGCGAGCGTGACGTTCATATCCGTATTCGCTGCCAGCCAGTTCGCAAACGTCTCGGCAGACAGCGGCCAGCCCTCCCAGTTGCGATTGGGGAAGCGGTAGCCGATGTCGTCGGAGAGGCGGTAGTTGCGCAGCAGCACGGGCAGGCCGCTGGGGGCCGTGTAGACGAAATCGGGCGAGCGCCAGCCCGCCATCAGCCAGTCCACGCCCTCGGTGAGGATGCCCTCGAAGCCCAGGCTCTGGACAGTGGCGGCGATGCCGTTATTGAACAGGCATTCGGTGTTGCGGAAGAAGGTCGGGCGGCGGCCAAACAGCCGCTCGATCTCGGCAGCGTGCTTGTTGACCTGCTCCTGGAACTCGACGCGCTGCCAATCGAACAGGCTGCTGAGCGAGTGATAATACGTCTCTCCGGTGAACTCGACGCAGCCGGTGGCGGCCATCTCCTGAAATATCTCAATCAGATGCGGCTCGTAGCGGCGGGCCTGATCCAGAAACGTGCCCGACAGGCCGTAGGAGATGCGGAACGGCTTATCGGTATCCTTGTGCTGCCGAACCAGATCCAGGAACAGGCGGGTGGCCGGGTAGTAGCACTTTTCGGCCACCTTCTGGAAGACGGTGCGGTTCAGCTCCTCATCAAAGTAGTAGTCGTAGAACTGTTCGGGCGCGACCGGCCCATCGTGGCGGCGGCGCTCATAGGGAAGCAGGCGCACAGGCTGGTGCGCAAAGAAGAAAAACGTAACGAGGGTCACCGCAGGCGTTTCCTTTCGGGCTGCGCCGCCGGCGGGCGGCTGTTTGCCGGGAATATCCTCAAGGCTCGCGCTATTATAGTCGGGAGATGCGGGCGGTGTCAAGGCAACCCCGGCCAGGGATTATCTAACTCAAGTTGCTACCTTGCCTCTTCGAGAAGGCAAACGGTGATGCAAAAGCCGGTTTCCAGAGCGATTCTCTCTCAAACGTGTTCCTAGGTAGCAACTTGGGTTATCTAACCTCCAGGGACTCTTGCAACTTGCTTAGCCGAGTAGAACCCCAGCCCCTGGAACCTTGAGAGGGAATAGCTAACCTCAAGGCGCCTCCTGCAATAGCCGCTCCACCGCCGCTCGAAAGGTTTCAAAATCGCGCTCGCCTTCCCACCGATACCGGATAGCGCCTTTCCTATCAATCAACACCGAGACCGGCACCTCATGGATGTCGCCATAGGCTTCCTGCACCGCCTCGCTGGAGAGCGCCTGCCGGTAGCCGACCCCGTGCGCCCGGCACCAGCGCCGCAACCCTTCCGCGCCTTCCAGCTCACCCAGCGCAATTCCGATAATGTCCAGCCCTTGCTGCCGGTAGGTCTGATCGAGCTTGACCAGATCGGGAACCTCCTGCTGACAGGGAGGGCACCAGGTACCCCAGAAGCTGAGCAGCGTCACCTTGCCGTGCTGGGCGGATAGACTGATCGCGCCGCCCTCTGTGTCCCGGAGCCGAAAGTCGGGGGCCGGATCGCCCCGCAGCGGACGAATGGGGGCGACGTTGGCAAATTCCGTTGGCAGGTTCCAGTGGGCGCGTTCGCCTGCCCACCATTGCTGCCAATGACGGATGATAGCCTGCCGTTGAGCCGGAGGTGTCTGGTGCTTGATCCGCCAGGGATGCCCGGTTACTATCTGGAGCACGCGCATGGCCAGCGTGGGAACAACGAGATCAGGGTCGTCCAGAGCGGCGATGAGGGTCGGGACGGCGCGCTTGCCTGTGGCGGGCGCTTGTCGGACGACCAGGGCCAGCTGCGTTACGGCAGCCTCCCGTATCCAGGAGTCTTCATCGCGCAGCCCCGAAAGCAGCATCCGGAAGCCGCGTTCCGGGTCCACTTTAGGCAGTACCTCCAGAGCGCGCTGGCGGACAACGGAAGAGGAATCGGTGAAAGCCCGCTCGATAGCCTCGGCTGCCGCCGGGCCATGTTCCTCGCCCAGGGCATCCACCGCCGCATAGCGCAAGCCCGGGCTGGGATCGCCGACGTCCTTGAGCAGGAGCGGGACGCGCCGTGTCGGGGGCGTTTTCTCCAGGAGGTCCGAGAGCGCCGCGGTGGCCTCCTCGGAGTCGCCGGTTAAGGCGTTGGAGGGCTTGTGGCGTTGGAAATACTGCACGGTCGCGACCACCATCAACAGGAACAGCAGCACCAGCGCCCAGGAAAACCACATGGCGCGTTTCTCGGGCGCTTCGGTCGGTCCGGTATGCAGCGAAGACTGGCCCATGCGCGAAGATCTCCTTTCCAGATGAGAGCGGAAGGAGGGCTTTTTCTTATAGACAGCAAAGATTGGTTAAGTTAAATTCGTTCCGAAAAGCGACTGCAAAATGAGCGCTAGCCAACAAATTTTCCCGCCGTTCGAGAACTCCGTCCTTGCCATCCAACCGCAGCCCGGCAGACTGGATGAGCTCCATCTCTATCACGGCTCCCGGTGCAATCGCGCCTGCGCCTTCTGCTGCGTTAGCGGCGCCCCGGAAGGGCACCACGTCCCTTTCACGGAGGAGGTATTGCGCGCCGCCGTGCGGCTGGTGGCCCGGCAGGGCAGCCTTAAGATCTATGGCGGGGAACCGACGCTCGATCCCCACAACCTGCGCTGGACGATTACCTGCCTGCGCACTCTAGGCTTTGCCGGGGCCATCACGATCTTCAGCAACGGCCTGCGTCCGCATGTGTTGACCGCGCTGCTGGAGGCCGATCTCGATCTACGTATAGTTCTCAACTACGCCATCACCACCGGCACCGGCGAGCCGCCTCTGCCGGCCAAAGCTCTAGCCTATCTCCGCGCCTACCACGCGGCCCATCCCGGTCGCCTCTTTCTCTCCCATGCCTTTGTGGTGCCGGTCGGCAGGCAGCGCGAGAGACCCGAGGCGCCAGGGGAGCCCAACCTGTGTTACCGGTGCTACCCCACGCTGACCAGCGCCGGCCAGTTCCATGCCTGTCCCTTTGCCGTAGAGTACGACCGTCCGCACTTTGCGCTCGGCGACATCCATACCCCGTCTGAGGTTGTTCAGGCGCGCTTTCACCGATTCCTCGACTGGATAGAGGGCCGGCTGAACCCGGAAGCGCGAAGACAGGGACGCAGCGCGTGCGCGGTCTGTACCGGGCCGGAACCACCGACCTTGGATCCGCCCGGCGACCATGCGCTCAGATGCTTTTGACGTCCCAGATGTCCCTGGCGTATTCCGCCACCGTGCGGTCGCTGGAGAACTTCCCGGTCCGAGCCACATTCAGGATGGCCTTGCGCGCCCAGCTTGCCGGATCGGTGAACGCCTGGCCCGCCCGTGCCTGCGCCTCGCTATACGAGGGCATATCCGCCAGGTGGAAATAGGGATCTCCGCCGTACAGCAGCACCTGATAGATCCAGCCAAATAAGCCCGGCTCCCTGGGACAGAAGACGTTCTCGTTCAGGGCATCCAGGACCCGCCGCAGCGCCGGAGAACGCTCGTAGTGCTCCCAGGGGTGATACGTCCCCTGCTCCCGCATCTGCTGGATCTCCTCGGCCTTGAGCCCGAAGATAAAGATATTTTCCGCACCGACCTCTTCCTGTATCTCGATATTGGCCCCATCCAGCGTGCCGATAGTTAGCGCGCCGTTCATCGCAAATTTCATGTTCCCGGTCCCTGAGGCTTCCTTGCCAGCCGTCGAAATCTGCTCGCTCAAGTCGGCGGCGGGGATAATCTGCTCCGCCAGGGTGACCCGGTAATCGGGAACGAACACGACTTTGAGGCGTCCCTGGACGCGCGGATCGTTATTGATGACCTGCCCGACGCTGTGGATGAGCTTGATGATCTGCTTGGCGGCCCAGTAACCCGGCGCGGCCTTGCCCGCAAAGATATAGACGCGGGACACGACCGGCTCCTGGCCGTCCTCGATCAAGCTCAGGTACTCATCCATGATATGCATCACGTTCAGCAACTGGCGCTTGTATTCGTGAATTCGTTTGGCCTGCACGTCAAACAGCGCGTCCGGGTCAACAGCCACACGGGCCGTCTCCCGAATAAGGCCCGCCAACCGGGCCTTGTTGTCGCGCTTGACCCGCAGAAACGCTTGCTGGAACCCCGCATCCTCCGCGTAAGGCTCCAGTTCCCGCAGGCGGTTCAGGTCGGTAATCCAGCGGTCGCCGATGGTTTCCGTGATCAGATTGGACAGGCCGGGGTTGGCCTTGAGCAGCCAGCGGCGCTGGGTCACGCCGTTGGTCTTGTTGTTGAACCGCTCCGGCCAGAGCTGGTAGAAATCGGGCACCAGCGCGGTCTTGATCAGCTCGGTGTGCAGGGCGGAGACGCCGTTGACCGAATGGCTGCCGACAATCGCCAGGTGCGCCATCCGTACCTGCTTGTGCGCTCCCTCCTCGATCAGGGACAGACGCTGCAGCCGCCCGATGTCGCCCGGCCAGACGGAGGCCACCTGATCCAGGAAGCGGCGGTTGATCTCATAGATGATCTGGAGATGGCGCGGCAGTACGCGCTCCATCAGGGACACCGGCCATTTTTCCAGCGCCTCCGGCAGCAGCGTGTGGTTGGTATAGCCCAGCGTCGCCTGCGTGATCTCCCAGGCCGTCTCCCAGGGCTGATCGTTCTCGTCCACCAGAATCCGCATGAGCTCCGCGACCGCCAGCGCCGGGTGCGTATCGTTTAGCTGGATGGCGACCCTGGAAGGAAACTGATCGAAGGTGGCGTGATCCTGCGTGTAGCGCCGAACGATGTCCCGGAGGGCGCAGGCCACGAGAAAATACTCCTGCTGCAACCGCAATTCGCGCCCTGCCTCGATGGTATCCGAGGGATAGAGGACTTTGGAGACCGTTTCGGAGCCGATCTTTTGCTGCACGGCCCGGATATAGTCCCCCGTATTGAAGATCTGCATGTCAAACTCAAAGGAGGAGCGGGCCGAAAAAAGCCGGAGATAATTGACCGTGCGCCCTCCGTAGCCGACGATGGGCATGTCGTGGGGCACCCCGACGACATGCTTCCAATCGAGCCACATCGGGTTGTAGTTGCCGTAGCGGTCTTCGCCGTGCTCGATCCGTCCATACATTGGCACGAGGCAGGCTTCTTCGGGCCGCTCGATCTGCCAGGGCGTGCCGTAGGCCAGCCAGTTATCCGGGTTCTCCTTCTGGTAGCCGTTGTCTATCTCCTGGCGGAACAGGCCGTACTCGTAGTTGATGCCGTAGCCGTAGCCGGGCATATCCAGGGTCGCCAGGGAGTCCAGGAAGCAGGCGGCCAGGCGTCCCAGCCCGCCGTTGCCCAGCGCCGCGTCCGGCTCGCTCTCCTGCGCCTCCTCCAGATCGGCGCCCAGCGCACGCAGCGCCTCGGCGCAGTGGTCCCACAGCCCCAGGTTGCAGAGGTTGTTGCCCAGCGAGCGCCCGATGAGAAACTCCATGGAGAGATAGTAGAGGCGCTTGGCATCCGCCTGCCGATATCGGTGCTCGGTTTCCAGCATTCGGTCTACCATCCGGTCGCGCACGGCCAGCGCCGCGGCCTGGAAGACGTCCCGATGGGAGAGATTTTCCGGCTCTTTGGCCAGCGAGTACTGCACATGCTGGCGAATGGCGACCTCAAATGCGGATTGCGCCGCCGTTACGTCCCTGCTTATCGTGCGTCCCATCGTTCTCCTCCGCCCAATACAAATTAAACCACCCGCTCCGCTAGAGGCACAGAGACACAGAGGAACAACAAAAACAGAGAGAAAGACCAGATTTTTAGACAGGATGAACAGGATTTACAGGATTGCGCAAAGACGGAGAAACAGAGTTTGTCTAGGTTGTTGAAATCCAGTTCATCCCGTTCATCCTGTCTGAATTAGTTTTTGGTTTTTCTCCGTGTCTCTGTGTCTCTAGCGGAGCGGGTGGTTTATTTCTAGCTTTTCCGCTCCGCTGCGGTCGGCGTGAACAGGGGCAGCGTCGTCGCGTTTTGCCAGGCGCGCCCATCGCGGGCCAGCAGCGCGTCGGCGGCAGCCGGTCCCCAGGTTCCCGCCGCGTAGTTGGGAAAAGAGACGAAGGCGCGCGTGGCCTGCCAGGTCTCCAGCACCGGCCTCAGAATGTCCCAGGAGAGCGCGACCGCATCGCTGCGGTTAAACAGGGTCGGGTCGCCCAGCATCGCGTCGAGCAGCAACGTCTCATAGGCGGTGGCCGGAAACTCCCCGAAGGCCGCGCCGTAGGAGAAGTTCATCTGCATCTGGCGGATGACCATGCGCGATCCGGGGGCCTTCGCTCCAAGCTTGAGCGCGATGCCCTCGTCCGGCTGGATGCGGATCAGCAGCGTGTTCGGCTCGATCTGGTCCTGCGACGTTCGCCGGAAGAACAGATGGGGCACGCGCTTGAACTGAATGGCGATCATGGTCAGCTTTCGAGGCAGGCGCTTGCCGGAGCGCAGATAGAACGGCACGCCCGCCCAACGCCAGTTATCCAGCGTTAGCTTGAGCGCGGCGTAGGTCTCCGTGGCGGAGTCGGGGGCGACGTCCGGCTCCTGCCGATAGCCGGGCACCGGCACGCCGTCTATCTTCCCCGGCCCGTACTGGCCCCGCACCGCCGATTCCGCCAGATTCTCCGGGTTGAGGGGCACCACGGCGCGCAGCACGTCGGCCTTGCGGTCGCGCACCGATTGCCCGTAGTGGCGCACCGGCGGCTCCATCGCCACCAGGGCCAGAAGCTGAAAGAGATGGTTCTGGAACATGTCCCGCAGAGCGCCCGCCTCCTCGTAATACTTGCCCCGATGCTCCACGCCCAGCGTCTCCGCCGCCGTGATCTGCACATGATCAATATACTGGCGGTTCCAGATAGGCTCGATGATGGAGTTGGCAAAGCGGAAAGCGAGGATGTTCTGGACCGTCTCCTTGCCCAGATAGTGATCTATCCGATAGATCTGATCCTCCTCGACGACACTGCGGAGCGCCTTGTTGAGCTCCTGCGCGCTTGCCAGGTCACGCCCGAAGGGCTTCTCGACGACGAGGCGCGCCCAGCCTTCGCCGCTGCTGTTGCGGTTGATGAGGCCGTGTTTTGCCAGGTTGGCGACGATGGGGGCGAAGAAAGTGGGGGCGGTCGCCAGATAGAAAACGCGATTTCCGCCACAGCCGTATTGCGCGTCCATCTCGCGCAGCCGTTCGGCCAGCTGCTGGTAGCCCGTTGGGTTTTCAAAGTCGCCGACGAGGTAGTGCAGGGCCGGGGCAAACTCGTCCCAGAGCTTCGGGCGGAAGGCCAACACCTCCGGCGAATCCTTGACCTTCTGGCGCATCTGCTGGCGGAAACTGGCGTCCTCCATCGGCGTGAGCGCGTAGCCGATCACGGCGAAGCCGCGCGGCAGCAGCTCCTGGCAGAAGAGGTTATAAAGCGCCGGAATCAGCTTGCGCCCGGTTAGATCGCCGCTGGCCCCGAAGATGACAAAGGCGCACGGCTCTTCGGGGCGCTCCAGGAGCGGCCCGAGCCGATCTTCCATCTCCTCTATCTCGGCGGTGATGGTCGGCGTTTCCTCGGCGATGGGAGGCGACGCCGCAAGCTCGTTGGATGCCATGGCTGGTTCCTCTCTCGGCTAGAACCGGGCTAATAAAGGCCCCGGCGCTAATGCCGAAAAGCCTGGATTCCCTCTTCGCGCGTGTTGGCGATGTCGAAGATGCGGTGCATGCGTGCAATCTCGAAGACGGCGCGCACCGGCCTGGAAAGCCCGCACAGCTTCAGATCGCCCTCGGCTGCGCTCAGCCGCCGCAGGCACGACAGGATGGCCCCCAAACCGGCGCTGTCCACAAATTGCAGCTCGCTCATATCCAGCAGCACGTTGCGATTTGTCTCCAGTATCGGCCCGATGTCGCGCTTGAACTCCTCTACCACGCTGGCATCCAGATGCTCGGCGCGCGGCGTCACCACCGCTACATCGCCTATCTTCTCCACGCTCATCTCCATCGTGTCTCTCCTTATGGCGTTCGGGCGAATGAATTCGCGGCAACAAAGGCACCCAGTCGGCGTTCGCCGACTCTTTGCTCCCCTCCCCCGCAGCGTAGGAGAGGGGTGGGGGGTGAGGGCCTCATCCACCCGGAACCGGTTTGCGGTTTTTGATAAGACAGATCGTGTTTTGTCCCTGCGCGTTGCGGGAATAACGGACCTCGTCCACGCTCTGGCCGATCATATAGACGCCAAAGCCGCCCTCGCGCGTGCCATCGAATGCGGGCGGACGGACCTTAGCCGGATCGAACTCTTCTCCAGAATGGAGAATACGAATGCGGATCTGGTCGGCAAACGCCTCGGCCTCGATACGGATCGGCTGATCGGTGCGACCGCGATAGGCGTGGCGCATGACGTTGCTGGCGGCCTCATTGACGGCAAGCTCAAGCTGGCTCTGGCTATCCTCGTCGAGCGTCGGGGACGGGAGATTGCGGCAGAACTGGCGCACGAACGCCCGAATCGGGGCCAGCTGCGAGAGATCGCTGGAGACCTCCAGCTCGGCATGGGCGAGGGGCGAAGCCGCCTCGACAGCGCCTATCTTGATGGCCACGCAGGTCAGATCGTCTGAGAACGTCTCCGCGCCGGAAAACGCGACGACGGCCCCGTGAATGCGGTCCAGCAACGCCTGCGGCGCGCTCTGCCCGTTGGCTCGCACCAGCTCGACCAGGCGGTCCACTCCAAAGAACGCATCCTCCGGGTTCCGCGCCTCCGTCACTCCGTCCGAATAGAAGCAGAAGAGGTCACCGGCCTCAAAGGGAACGGCAACCTGCCGGTAGACCTCCTTCTCGCTGACGCCCAGCGGCATATTCTCCCCCTCCAGCAGCGCGCACGCGCCCGCCTTTTGCCGGAAGTGGATGGTCTTGGTGTGCCCGCAATCCACAAAGGTAAGTTGGCGCTCCGAAAGGTCGAAGCGCGCGTAACAGAGCGTGGCGAAGAACTCCAGGCCGATGAACTGCCGGGTCACTTCGGCATGAACGAGCGTGACGATCTGTTCGGGAGTGGGCAGGTTGCCGGGGCCAGCAGGGCCAAGCAGGCGGCTGAGCGCGTGCAGGAAATGGCTCTTGATCGCGGCCCCCAGCAGCGCGGCAGGCACCCCCTTGCCCATGACGTCGCCTACCACCACATCCAGGCAGCCGTCGTTGTGCTGGAAGAAATCGTAAAAGTCACCGTCTATCTGCTGGGAGGGGATGGTCAGGGCGGCAACCTGCGCTCCGGGCAACGCACGGGGCGGCTGGCCCAGCAGCAGCGTCTTCTGAATCCGGGCGCCGGTCTCCACCTCCCGATGACGCGCCTGCTCCAACTGCTCCAGCGAGTTGCGCAGCGCGGTCTCCAGGTCCAGGATACGCTGTCCGGCGCGCAGGCGCACCTGTAGCTCATGGGGATCGAAGGGCTTGATGAGATAGTCGTCGGCCCCGGCGTTCATGCCCTCGATGAGGTCTTCCTTGCGATCCTTGGAGGTCAGCAGCAGGATATAGACATAAGGAGCCTGGGCCCGCTGGCGCACGCGGCGGCAGACCTCCACCCCATCCAGGCCCGGCATCAGCCAATCCAGGATCGCCAGGTTGGGCGCCTCGGCCTGCTGCAGGAGCTGCCAGGCTTCCTCGCCGTCCTTTGCCATGACCACCTCATAGCCGGCTTTGACCAGCGTGGCCTGCAGCAGGCGGCGGGGAATGGGGTCGTCTTCGGCGATCAGAATCTTCATGGCGCTTCCTCCTGGAGCGCGGCCAGGGCGCGGCCAAGCCCGGCGACCTCCTGCTCAAGTTCTTTGTAGACGGCTTCGGCCCCGTCCAGGTTTCCGCTGCGTCCCAGCGTTTCCAATTGCAGCGCCCTCGCAAACGCCTTTTGCCCGCCGACCGTGCCGACCGTGCCTTTGAGGGTATGCGCGGCGCGGGCCAGCGCGACGGCGTCCCGGCGCTCCAAAGCCCCGCGAATATCCGCCAACTGCGCGGGCGTGCCTTCGAAAAACAGCGCGATAATCTCCTGCAAAAGCTCCCGGTCGCCCTCGACGTGATTGAGCAGCACATTGCGATCAAAGGCCGGCTCGGGCGGCTCGGCCTCGCCGGGCGTAGTACCCGTTGCTTCCTCCGGCTCTGGTTCCGCCTCAGAAGCCGGTGCGGGGGCCAGGCTTTCGATGACGTGAATCAGCTCCTGCGCCTGCAACGGCTTGGATACATAGGAGTCCATTCCGGCTTCCAGGCAGCGCTCGCGGTCGCCTTTCATTGCGTGCGCCGTCATCGCCACGATAGGGACATGCGCGCCCGTTGTCTTCTCCCTTTCCCGAATGGCTTGGGTCGCCTCAAACCCATCCATCTCCGGCATCTGCACGTCCATCAGGATCAGGTCGAACGGCTCGCGATCCAGGGTGGCGAGCGCCTGCTTGCCGTTGTCGGCGACAACCACGGTATGCCCCCGCTTCTCCAGGATGCGCACCGCCAGCCGCTGGTTGACTGGGTTGTCCTCTGCCAGCAGGATATGCAGGGGGCGCTGGCTTGTGGGTAGTATCTGCGGCTTGACCGACGCCGGCCTGTGGCTCTCGGCGGAGGCCGAATGCAGCACCGTCAGGATCGCGTCCAATAGCTCGGATTGCTTGATCGGCTTGGACAGGTAGGCGGCAATGCCCAGTTCTCGCCGGCGCGCGCTGTCGCCGGAAGGCCCGGCGGAGGAGAGCATCATGATCGTCGCCCCGGCCAGCTCGGGATGCTGCTTGATCTGCTCGGCCAGGGCGAAGCCGTCCATCTCCGGCATCATGGAGTCGAGCAGCACCAGGGGGAACGGCGTGCCGGCCGCCGCCGCGCGCTCCATCTCCGCCAGCGCCGCCTGCCCGCCGTCCACCACGCGCGGATTCATGCCCCAGTTAGTAAGCATCTCTTCCAGGATGCGCCGGTTGGTCGCGTTGTCGTCTACGACCAGCACGGGCAGGCCCTTCACATCCATCCACGCGGTACGCGGCCCACGCTCGGCGCCCTGCTGCAAGCCGAAGCGCGCCGTGAAGTGGAAGGTGCTGCCCTTGCCGACCTCGCTCTCCACCCAGATTTTGCCGCCCATCATGGCGACCAGCTGCGAGGAAATCGGCAGGCCCAGCCCGGTGCCGCCGTATCGGCGCGTCGTGGAGCTATCCGCCTGCGAGAACGCCTCAAAGATCACTTTTTGCTTGTCGGGCGGAATGCCGATGCCCGTGTCGCGCACGGCAAAATGCAGCCAGACCTCCGCGTCGCTCTCCGATTCGACGGAGACATCCACGACCACCTCGCCCCGCTCGGTGAACTTGATGGCGTTGCCGGCCAGGTTGACGACGATCTGGCGCAGGCGCACCGGGTCGCCGATCAGGGCGTCGGGCACCTCAGGCGGGATATGGCAGGCCAGTTCCAGCCCCTGCTTGTGGGCGCGCACGGCCAGCGTCCGCATCGTGTCCTCCAGGCTGTCGCGCAGGTTGAAGGAGAGGGATTCCAGTTCGAGCTTGCCCGCCTCGATCTTGGAAAAATCCAGAATATCGTTGAGTATCGTCAGCAGAGCATCTGCCGAAGTCTTGACCATCGTCAGGTATTCGCGCTGTTCGGGAGTAAGCTCAGTATCGAGGGCCAGCTCCGTCATGCCGATGATGCCGTTCATGGGGGTGCGGATCTCGTGGCTCATGTTGGCCAGGAACTCGGACTTGGCGCGGTTGGCGGCTTCCGCCGCCTCTTTGGCCCGCTGCAGCTCCCGTTCCACGCGCCGACGTGCGATAAATTGCCCGATCTGGCTGCCGAGGGCGCTAAGCATGGCCAGCAGGTCGTCGTCGGGCTTGCGGATCTCGCGGCTGAAGAACTCGATGACGCCGGTGACCTCGCTGCCAAACAGAATCGGAAACGCGAACGCCGCGTGCAGGCCGATTTGCGCCGCGAGGGACGCGCGGGGAAAATTGGCGTCCTGCTGAACGTCGGGGATCCAGACGGGCTTTCCGCCGGCCCAGACGCGCCCGGGCAGGCCGATGCCGGGAGGGAAGGCCGTTTCCTGCGTCTCCGCTTCAAACGCCTCCACCTGGACAGCGGGCACATGCCAGACATCCAGGCAGCGCAGCACGTTGGCACTCCGGTCCACGTTCCACATCGCGCCCACTTCCCACCCCACGCTTTCGCACACCGCCTGCAGGATTCGGGGGGTCGCTTCCGTGAGCGTGGTCGACTCAGCCAGAACGCGGGTCACGGCGTGCTGCGTAGCCAGATGCCGTTCCGCGCGCTGACGCGCGGTGACATCCCAGAACAGGGCCTGCGTGCCGACGACATTGCCTTGCGAGTCCACCGTCGGCGTTTTCATGACATGCACGTAGAGGGTTTCGCCGTTGGGTTTGCGGTGCTCCTCAATCGTATCGTAGACCTCCCCGGTCTCCATCACGCGCCTATCGTCCTGCCGATACTTCTTTGCCAGTTCCGCCGGAAAGAAATCAAAGTCCGTCTTGCCCAGAATCTCCTCCAACGGCCTGCCCAGCGTCTCGCAAAACCGTCGGTTGGCGAACGTGAATCGGCCTTCCGCATCCTTGCGGAAGAGGTTCAGCGGCAGGTTCTCTACGAGAGAATGATAAAGCAGCTCGGAGTTCCGCAGGGCTTCCTCCGTCCGCTTCTGCTCGGTGACGTCACGGGCAATGGCATACACCACGCCCTCCGCCGGAACGGAGGTCCATGCCAGCCAGCGATACGAGCCATCTTTATGCCGATATCGGTTCTCAAAGTAGATGGTGGGAGCGCCGGAGGCCAGCTTTTCCATTTCGGCGACGGTTGCGGCCCGGTCTTCCGGATGCACAAAATCGAGGAACGGCGCTGCCAGGAGCTCTGCCTCGGTATAGCCGAGCGTTTTTTCAAAGGCCGGGTTCACCCGCTTAAAATAGCCATCCATGCCGGCGATGCACTGCATATCCAGGGAGAGCGTAAAGAAGCGATCTCGCTCCTCCTCGGCCTGCCGACGCTCGGCAATTTCGGCCTGCAAGGCTTTGTTGGCGCCGGCCAGCGCTGCGGTTCGCTCCTGAACCCGGGCCTCCAGCTCGTCGTAGGCCCGGCGCAGGTTCTCCTCGGCCTGCTGGCGTCGGGCCTCGGCGCGGTCTATCGTGCTGCCGATGACCTGAGCGGTCTCGGAGACCACCAGGCTCACGATCAGCGCCGAAACCAGCGCCGACAGCGCCGACAGCAGCGCCGGATTGAGCTTGACGTATTCCGGGGCGATGCGATAGAGGATGCCGTTGGCCAGCACGACGGCGATAGTCACCGGCAGAAAGGCGCGCAGCAGCAGCGCACGGGCCGACGAATCGAAGAAGGGCCGCAGGGGCAGGTAGTCGGGCCCGGCGGCGGCAATCAGCCCCACGGCCAGAAACAGGAAGGCGATGGCGGTTGTGAGCGCCACAGGGATGATCCTGCCGCCATAGAGCAGCGGCGTCCCGTACAGATACCCGAGCAGGACGACCAGATAGACCGCGACCACGAGTGAGGCCATACCCGCCGCCACCCCGGCGGCACGCCGTCGGCGCCTGGTCTCCGCTGCCAGCAGGATCATCGCCGCGCTGGCCAGCACAAAACTGGCTGCCGTAATCGGGGACATGCGCCCGGCGGGAAACACGCCGAAGGTTCCCGGATTATGGACAAGCAGTGCTTCGATGCCCAGGGAGATTCCGGAGAAAAAGGCGATGAGCTTGAGCAGGCTCTGCAGCAAGACAAGCAGCGCCGCCGACAGACTGCTCACTTTGCTTATCTGGTGGGCCGGCGCGCGGGCATGAAGGAACAAAGCGATGGCAAGCAGCACGAAAGCCAGCCCGGTTGATGGGGCCATCGGGATAGAATCGGGCCGGAGGCTGGCCAGCAGATGCAGCCCGGAGGCCCAGCCCACCAGCGCCAGAATACCGAGCAAAGCTCCTACACCGCTGCATACCTGCGCCACGCGCCGCATGGCACCGTCCGCGCCGCGTTCGCCGT
This sequence comes from Chthonomonadaceae bacterium, assembly GCA_035650735.1. Taxonomy (GTDB): domain Bacteria; phylum Armatimonadota; class Chthonomonadetes; order Chthonomonadales; family Chthonomonadaceae; genus DASRGL01. The sequence continues at coordinate 6,179 of DASRGZ010000184.1, read as the reverse complement.
TCCGCTCTTGCGCAGGCGGGCGCAGCGCATCCTGCGGCAGGATGCCGCGCGTTTCTACATCCCCCTCGATTTCTACCTTCATGGGTTGCGCCCTCCCCCGAGCCATCCGATGAGCGGCAAAAGCAGCGGAGAACTCTGTTGGCTGCCTACTTCTAGAGTAATATACGCATCTAAGCAGCAAGGATCACTCTTATAGTCTTCGCGGGAAAACCTTGCACCTCCTGCGATTAGAGACACCGTAGCGGCAATAAATCCTGTGTGCGGCAGGATTCGGCCTGCCAGAGGCATTCAATCCGGGCTTTGCTTGGATGCAGGAACATCGAGGCCGATGGCGAACAGGAAGTCAGAGTCTATTCACATGGGGGCGCCCTCATCCGCAAGAGAGGAGAAAGGCAATGGGACCCAAATACATTCTCAAAGCCTGCCAGGATGCCAACGTCCGCCTGGCCCGCTTTCTCTACTGTGACAACGGCGGAGTTATTCGGGGCAAGACCACCGGCCTGTCGGGCCTGCCTGCCCGCATACAGGACGGCATCGGCCTCACCGTTGCCATGATGGCGATGAACAGTCTGGATCAGCTCCAGCCGCTGGAGGGCATGGGGCCGGTAGGCGAGATACGCCTGGTGCCGGACCCGGACTCGTTTACGGTGTTGCCCTATGTACCCCATGCCGCCGCCTTTGCCTGCGATATGCTCACGCAAGACCACACGCCCTGGGGAGCCTGCCCGCGCTCTTTCTTAAAACGGATGCGGGAGCGCGCGACGGCGCAAGGGCTGAATCTGCGCGCGGCCTTTGAGGCGGAGTTCTCCCTGGCCCAGCGCCAGCCCGACGGCACCTTTGTTCCCTTCGATCAAACCCTGTGCTTCTCTTCCATTGCCATGACGCAGGCGGCGGCTTTTGTGGATGATCTGGTCGGCGCTCTCGACGTGCAGCGCTTGATCGTGGAGCAGTACTACCCGGAGCTGGCGCCCGGGCAGCACGAAATCTCGATCCACCACGGCGATGCCCTGGAAGCCGCCGACAATCACCTGAAGCTGCGCGAGACCATACGCGGCGTCGCCTGGAACCACGGCCTGTACGCCTCGTTAGCGCCCAAGCCCTGGCCGGATAGGGCCGGCAACGGAGGCCACATCCATTTTAGCCTCTGGGATGCGCAGGGGCATAACCTCTTCTATGATCCGAATGCCGCCGACAGCTTCTCCGAGCGCGGACGCCACTTCCTGGGGGGCGTGCTGGCCCATCTGCCGGCCCTGGTCGCGCTCACCTGCCCCAGCGTCAACTCCTACCGGCGATTGCAGCCCCAAAGCTGGAGCAGCGCCTTCGCCGTCTACGGCCACGACAATCGCGAGGCGGCCCTGCGCATCGCCTCCCCCTACTGGAGCGATGCCTCCGGGACGGTGAACCTGGAATTAAAAGCCGCCGATTCGAGTTGCAATCCCTACCTGGCGCTGGGAGGACTGCTGGCCGCCGGCCTGGATGGCCTGGACCGCCGACTCGATCCCGGCCCTCCCACCGAGGTCGATCCCGCCTCGCTCACCGAGGCCCAACGCCGCGAACAGGGGATCCACCGCCTGCCCACCGGCCTGGATGAGGCCGTAGCGGCCCTGGAAGCCGATACCGTCCTGACGGAAGCCCTCGGCCCATTGCTGGCGCGTTCCTACCTGACGGTGCGCCGCTCGGAGGTCGAGGCCTACCGCGGCCAGGATATAGACTTTGAGATCGCCAATCACTTTTACAAATACTGAGCTACCGTCATGGATCTCGCGGCCATTCCGTTGCTAGATCATCACTGCCATGCCCTGAGGCGCCCGCTGGCGGCGCTGGACGAGACGGCCTTCCGGCGCCACTTCAGCGAAAGCGCCGACCCGGCGATGGCGGCGCATATCCCTTTCCATCTCTTCTACGCCCGCGGACTGGCCGATCTGGCGGCGCTGCTGGGCTGTGAGCCGACCGAAGCCGGCGTGCTGGCAGCGCGTCGGAGCCTGCCGCCGGAACCATATGCGCGCCAACTGATCGCGGCGGCCCATATCGCGGCGATGCTGGTAGACACCGGCCTGCGGGAAGCAGAGAACTACACGCTGGAGGAGCAGCGTGCGTTTCTGCCCTGCGCCCTCTACGAGGTCTTGCGGCTGGAAACCCTCATCGAGCAGCTCCTTGTGGAGACCAACAGCTTTACTGAGTTGGAGGAGGCATACCGCGCGCGCTTGGCCGACGCCCGCGCGCGCGGTATCGTCGCCTTCAAAAGCATCGCGGCCTATCGCGGCGGCTTGCCGTTCCTGCCCCGTTCCCGCGCCGAGGCGGCAGACGCCTATCCTGCGCTCCGGGCTAGGGCGCGGCAGGAGGGCCGCGTGCGGCTGACCGACAGGACGCTGCTGGAGTATCTGGGGCGCATCGGCCTGGAGGTGGCGGCAGCGCAGGAGCTGCCGGTGCAGTTTCACACCGGTTTCGGCGACGACGACCTAGACCTACGCCTGGCGAACCCGCTCCATTTGCGGCCTCTGCTGCAAGAGGAGGCGCTGCGCGGGGCCTCCTTTGTCCTGCTGCATACCTATCCGTATTGCCGCGAGGCCGGCTACCTGGCCTCCCTGTATAGCAACGTTTTTGTAGACCTCTCGCTGACGATTCCGTTTACCGCCCATGGCGGGACGCCAGCCCTTCGCGCTGCTCTGGAGTTGGCACCCACCTCCAAAGTGATGCTGGCGACCGATGCCTTCAGCTTTCCCGAGCTGTTCTATCTGGGCAGTCTCTACATACGCCAGAGTCTGGAGAGCGCCCTCCGAACGCTCCAGGCAGACGGCTGGCTGGAGGCAAAACAGGCGGAGCGCGCCGCCCGGCAAATGCTCTATGAGAACGCGGCTTCCCTCTATGGCGTTTCGATAGCGGGCGAATAAATTCGCTGCAACCAAGGCACAAAGTCGGCCTACGCCGACTAAACCCGAACCCGCGCAGGCGGGTTTAGTGCTTTTGTTGCTGCGGCTTCAGCCGCCCGAAGAACAACCGAAGGGCTCTTTATGGCATGGAAGGAGGAAGGAGGAAATGGGCTTTACGCTAGGGGACCCGGCAGCCGACCTGATAGACCTGCGCCAGGCGACGATTGCCGTGCCGCCCGATCTTTCCGGGTCGGAGGCGAAAGCCGTGACGATGCTGGTGGAGGAGGTTGAGAAGCGGACTCAGATTCGCTGGCCGGTCGCCGAGGCCTGGCCTGCCCGCGCAGACCCCGTCATCGCTGTCGGGACCGCTGCCGCACTGGCCTCCTTTGTCCCCGACAACGTAGGCGCGCTGGCCCAGGATTCCGGCGAACGCAAACCCGAAGGCTACCGGCTCCGCGTGGTGAAGGAGGATCGGGCCTCCACAGTGCCGGTCGTGCTGGCAGCAGGCAACGACACGCGCGGCGTGCTCTTCGGCGTGGGCCGACTGCTGCGCATGCTGCGCATGGGCAGAAACACGGTCGCTCTGCCCGCCGACCTGAATATCGCCACCGCACCCCGCTCCCCGCTGCGAGGGCACCAACTCGGCTACCGGCCCAAGACAAACTCCTATGATGCCTGGTCGCTTCCTATGTGGGAGCAGTATATCCGCGACCTGGCCGTCTTTGGGACCAACGCCGTAGAGCTCATTCCGCCCCGCTCCGACGACGACGCGGACAGCCCGCACTTCCCGCTGCCGCCGATGGAGATGATGATCGGCATGGCGCGGCTGCTGGACGAGTACGGATTGGATGTCTGGATCTGGTATCCGGCTATGGACCCCGACTATTCCAACCCGCAGACGGTCGCGTCTGCGCTTGCGGAGTGGGGCGAGGTGTTCCGCCAACTGCCGCGCATTGACGCCGTGTTCGTGCCCGGAGGCGACCCTGGCCACACGCCGCCGAAAGCGCTCCTGAACCTGCTGGCAGAACAGGCCCAATCGCTCCGCCGCCATCACCCGCAGGCGCAGCTCTGGCTCTCCCCGCAGGGCTTCTCGCAGGCCTGGCTGGACGAGCTGGTGGCGGTCTTACGCGCCGAGACTCCCGCCTGGCTGAACGGGATTGTGTTCGGGCCGCAGGTTCGGGTGAGCCTGCCCCAGCTGCGCGCCCTTATCCCGGACCGATACCCTATCCGGCACTATCCCGACATCACCCACAGCCGGCAATGTGAGTATCCGGTTCCGGATTGGGATCTGGCCTATGCCCTCACCGAAGGACGCGAGGGCATTAACCCGCGTCCTCTGGCCCAGGCGCATATTGCTCGGCAGTTACAGCAGTTCACTATCGGCTCTATTACCTATTCGGAAGGCTGCAACGACGACGTCAATAAGATCGTCTGGAGCGCGCTCGAATGGGACCCGGATACCGACGTGCTCGCCATCTTGCGGGACTATAGCCGCTACTTCCTGGGCGAGGGCTATACGGAGGCCTTCGCGCAGGGATTGCTGGCCCTCGAGCGCAACTGGCAGGGAGCGCTTTTAACCAATGAAGGCGTCTACACGACGCTCTACCAGTTCCAGGCCATGGAACGGGCGGCATCCCCGCAAGACCGCCTGAATTGGCGCTTCCAGCAGGCGCTCTACCGCGCCTATTACGACGCCTATATCCGCAGCCGCCTGCTCTACGAACAGAGTCTGGAAGATCAGGCCCTGGAGATTTTACGCGGGGCCGCCCGGAGGGGATCGCTCACCGCCCTGACCGACGCCGAAGCCGTTTTGGATCGGGCGGTCACCCACCCCATCGCCGCCGACTGGCGCGCGCGCGTCTTTGAGCTGGCAGAAGCCCTCTACCAGAGCATTCGGATGCAGTTGAGCGTGGAGCGCTACCAGGCCATCGCCGTAGAGCGAGGCGCCAATCTCGATAGCATAGATGCGCCGCTCAATAATCGGCTCTGGCTGAAGCAGCGCTTTGCGGAGCTGCGCCAGCGGCCCCAGGAGCCGGATCGCCTGCAAGGGATCGAGGAGATCGTTCGCTGGACGGACCCCGGCCCGGGCGGTTTTTACGATGAGCCGGGCAATCCGGCACGTCGGGATCACCTGCTGACCGACCTGGATTTTGAGCGGGATCCGGGAACCTATCGCTCGGCGCGGATTGGCTTCTCAGGCACCCCCGGGCGGTTCGCCTGGGCCCGCCATGTCGAGACGCTCTACGACACGCCGTTGCAGATGCGCTATACGGGCCTGGACCCGCAGGCCGCCTACCGGATTCGAATTGTCTATGGGGGCGGTGATATACGCAAAATCCGCCTGGTGGCCGGAGAGGACCTGGAAGTACACCCCTATATTGCCAAGCCGGCTCCGCCCCGGCCCCTGGAGTTTGACATCCCTCTGGCGGCGAGTACGGGCGGCGAGCTGCTGCTGAGTTGGTCACGAGAGCCGGGCCTGGGAGGCAATGGCCGCGGCTGCCAGGTTTGCGAGGTATGGCTGTTTAAGAAATAATTTCTGAGAAGGCAAAGAGGAATTACCGTACTGCGTTCTTACGGCCAAACAGGGAATAGCTTCGCTTTCCCCTTGTAATTAGCGCAAATTCGTGGTAGAATGAAGGGCGTCAGGCTATCAAGGGTGAGCATATGCGGATCGCTTCTTGATAGCGCAACGTTACCGGGGTGTAGCTCAGTGGTAGAGTGCTCGTCTGGGGGGCGAGTGGTCGCTGGTTCAAATCCAGTCACCCCGATTTTCCTTCGCATTCAGGATAGAGAGTGTCCTACTCTAACCCCGGACAATCCGCGTGAGAGCCTGTGCTCTACCCCTTCACCTCCCACGTCACCGCCACGTGTGGAGGTGTTTTATATTCCTGGCGGACTGCATAGAAGACTACCTGCCCTACATTCAGCACGAGCACGGCCTCACCAACAAAAGTTACAATCGGACGTTTCCGAGATGCGCGCAGAGCGAACGCTGCGCGCGGAGAAAGGAGGACGTTCCTGATGGGCATTATCACCATCTCGCGGCAGATCGGCGCGGGCGAGACCACCATCGCCCCCGCCGTGGCAGAACGCCTCGGCTGGGAGTGCATAGACAACAAGCTCCTCGACCGGGAGGTGGAGGAGACGGGCATCACCCTGCCCTATGGGGTCCACTATGACGAACACGCCCCCGGCCTCCTCGAATCCTGGCAGCATCCGCACGAAGCCGAGAAGTATTTCCACGCCCTCAAGCGGATTATGGAAGAGTACGCCCAGAAGGGCAACGTCGTCATCGTCGGACGCGGCGGC
>DASRGZ010000183.1:0-12696 GCA_035650735.1 Chthonomonadaceae bacterium | reverse complement strand
GGAGAACCTATCGGCCTCGGAGAGCCAGATCAGGGATACCAACGTGGCTAGCGAGGTGATGAATCTGACCAAGAATCAGATCATCCAGCAGGCGGCCACCTCGATGCTGGCCCAGGCCAATGCCGCACCCCAGCAGGTCCTTTCCCTTCTGAGATAGATCTAATCTCCCCTCCAGCGAAACACTTACGGTAGTGCGGCCTGGAGGGGAGCCATCCACCGGATGCGATATAAATCAGGGCTTGTAGGGCATCATGCGTATGCTCTGCAAGCCCTCGCTATTTAGCGTATACTCGATGAAAAGTGCTTGACAGCCTTAAAATGCATTGATATAATCGCGCTGTGAATTACATATCGGCAAACAGTCATCCCTGAACCTGGGCAGTTGGGAAAGAACGCGGCCCGATACCTACCAGCAAGACAATCCCAGGGCAGTCTCTTCTCTCCAGACAGGAGGTCTTCCATGCGAACAGTAGTGACGCTAACCCTCATCTACCTATTTGTCGCTGTAACCACCCTGGCCTGGGGTCAGGGCGGCGTGTTTGTCACCGGGCATGATCCGGACTTCCATGCAGTCGTTGGCGGCGGAAATAACGCCGGCGCAAAACACATCATTCAAGATGCGCTGGCTTTTGTCACCCAAAGGCCGGCGAACAACGTGGGCAATATCTTGTTGGTCACCGACCTCAATGATCCGGGCAGCGGCTTTAGTGATCCACGCAACGGTTTGGCCGCGGCAGGTTATACTTTCACAGTCGCAGATGACGGCACGGCAGGCGGCAGCGTCCTTGACCTGCACACCGTCAATTTTGCTGACTACAATGCCGTGGTCGTAGCTTCCGATTTTGGCGGATGGCTGCGTCAATCCGAACTCGACATCCTGGATAACCGCTCCCCGGATATTCTCAACTACATCAATCATGGAGGCGGGCTGGTCGCCTTCGCTGAATCGGGGACTCCGAATGGTTTGACTACAGGCGGACAGTTCGGATTCCTGCCCTTCCTTGTTTCCACGGCACCGACGAATCTCTCCGAAACCGGCAATACGCTTACTCCATTCGGTCAGACTCTAGGCTTGACGGATTCGGACATAAACGGTAACTTCTACCATAACGTGTTTACGACAACCGGCGGGATGAACGTGGTGGATATCGATCCCCAGAACCGGATTATCTCGCTAGCCTTCTTTGGCACGTTAACGCCTGGCGGCGTTGGGGGCGTCCCCGAACCTAGTGGACTAGCTCTGGTTGGTGCAGGAATGGTGGCGATGCTGCTTCTGTGCTGCCGTCCAGGCCAGAGGCGAGAACTACTTTAACCGGTACGTCCCGCGAAGGTCGCTTCAAAAGACGCCATCAGCCTCTTTCCGAGATATGGAAGGTTACTCCTTCAGGCCAGTGAGGGCGATGCCGCTGATGATCTGGCGCTGGAAGACCAGGAAAGCCAGCACCGCAGGCAGGGTGCAGATGACGCTGGCGGCCAGGGTCAGGCCGTAGTCGGAGGCGTAAGAGCTCTGGAAGAGGGCGATGCCCACCGGCAGCGTGTATTTGTCTACCGAGTCCAGGAAGACCAGCGGCCCCAGAAAGTCGTTCCAGGCGCCCATGAAGGTGAAGATGGCCAGCGTAGCCAGGACGGGCCGGGAGAGCGGCAGGACGATATGCCAGAAGATGCCCAGCCGGGAGCAGCCATCCAGCGCGGCAGCCTCCTCCATATCCTTCGGGATGCCCAGGAAAAACTGGTGCAGCAGAAACACGCCGAACGCCCCGGCCCCCGCCGGAATGATGAGCGCCAGCGGCGTGTCCAGCCAGCCCAGGCGGTTGAGGATCAGATAGACCGGCACCAGCAGGATCTGCCCTGGCACCATCAGCGTGCCGATGATCAGGGCAAACACCCATTTTTTGCCCGGCAGGTCGAGCCGGGCCAGCGCATAGGCCGCCAGGGAGTCCACCGTCAGCACCAGCGCGGAGACGGAGGTGGCGATAAAGACGCTGTTGGCAAGCCAGCGGAAGATGGGTATCTCCTCCGGGTTGTCTAGGATGTCGCGGAAGTTGCTCCCGGTCCAGTGCTGCGGGACGATGCTGGCGAAGCGGATGATCTCGGCGTCGGATTTGAAGGCCGTCAGCAGGATCAGGAGCACCGGCAGCAGGAACGCCACCGCGCCCAGCCCCATAACCAGCTCCAGCAGCAGGACCGCCGCCTTCCGGGAGGTGGGAACTCTACCGGAAGCGCGCGAGAGAGGCTTGCTATAGGTCTCTTCCACAGCCATCTACCGCTCCCTCATCAGCCGGAACTGCGCGAACGAGAAGACCGCGATAAGCAAAAACAGCAGCCAGCTCATCGCGGCGGCGTAGCCCATCCGGTAGTTGTTGAACGCCGTCTCGTAGATGTACTGGACCAGCACGCGGGTAGAGAGTTCCGGTCCGCCGCCCGTGATGATGTAGGTCTGGCCGAAGACCTGGAACGCGCCGATGATGTTCATGACGATCACAAAGAGCAGCACCGGCTTCAAAAGCGGCAGGGTGATATAGGTAAAGCGGTTCCAGGCGTTGGCCCCATCTATGGCAGCCGCCTCATAGTACTGAGCCGGAATGTTTTTCAGCCCCGCCAGAAACACCACCATCGGCCCGCCTGCCGTCCACCAGAGGGTCATCAGGGCGATGGAGAACATGGCCCAGCCTGGCTGGGTGAGCCAGGGCACTTTGATGCCGATTTTAGAAAGGTAGGCATTGAAGAGCCCGAACTCGCTGTTGTAAAACCAGCGCCAGAGCAGGCCGGCGACGCTGATGGTGATGATGGTGGGCAGGAAGAAGGCGGCGCGAAAGAAGGATTGATGCCGGTCGGGCAGGGCATGAAGGCCGAGGGCAAGCAGCAGCGCCAACCCTATCGTCAGTGGGACGGCCGTGACCGCAAAGCGGAAGGTGGCCCCGAGCGCCTGGCGGAAATAGGCGTCGCCGAGGGCCTCCCGGTAATTATCCGCTCCGATGAACTTCGGGGGCGCGGGAGAGAGCATCTCCCAACGGAAGAAGCTCAGCCCCAGCCCATAAATCACCGGCACGACAAGAAACGTGACGAAGAGCATCAGATAAGGAAGCACGAACAGGTAGCCAGAGAGCCGATAGAGGAAGCGCCGCTCGGTCATTGGGTCCGGCCTCCCGCCATCTGCAATGCCCGCTGCCGCGCGATGATCCGATTGAGGTTGGCCGTCGCTACATCGAGCGCCTGCTGTGGGGTGGCGCTCCCGCGCAGCGCCTTCTCGACGGCGTTGTTAAACTCGGTTTGAAACTCGAAGGCAAACGTCATCTTGGGCATATAGCGGGCGTAGGGGATCTGGCGGGCGAACTGCGCCTGCACGGCCATGCTCTGGAAGCGCGGCGTGTTGCGCAGCGATTTGCGCACCGGCACCTGCCCGCCTGCCGCCCAGTCCAGGCTGTTGTCCGAAAGAAACTTGATGAAGCGCCAGGCCGCCTGAAGCTGCGGCCCCTTGAGGTCGGCGCGCAGGCAGAGGTTGTGCGAGCCGGCCCAGGTCGCCGGGCGATCTCCCAGCACCGGCACGGGAGCGCCGGCGAAATCCAGGTCTTGCTGCTTCTGGAGGTCGGCCAGCATATAGATGCCCTCAAAGGCCATGCCGACCTTGCCCTGCCGGAACCCGATCCAGGCGTCGAAGTTCTCCGGCGGCGGGGCGACCTTATATTTGCCGATCAGGTCCACGCACAACTGGAGCGCGGCCACGTTCTGCGGACTGTTGAGCAGGCTGCGCGCGTTGTCCGGGGTGAACATTTCGCCGCCGAACTGCTTCATCACGGTGTAGACGTTGGACTGGAAGTTGGTAAAGACAAAGCCCCACTGGTCGGGCATGCCGTCGCCGTTGGTGTCGCGGGTGAGCCTGCGAGCGGCGTCCAGGAACTCCTGCCGGGTGCGGGGCGGCTGCGGCTCTCCTCGCGCGTCCACGATCCCGGCCTCTCGGAACAGCCTCCGATTGTAGTACATCCCCATCGGCCAGATGTCGAGCGGCACGCCGTAGTGTCTGCCGCGCACCGCCACCGAATCCCAGATATTGGCGTCTATGTCGCTGATAGCGAGGCCGTTGGGGCTGGAAACCAGATCATCTACCGTGCGGACAAAATGGGATTGCGCGAACCGCTCGATGGCGTGGGTCTGGAGCACGAACACCTCCGGGGCGCGGTGGCCCATGCCGGCCACGAACAGCTTGTTGTAGTAGGTGGCCCAGTCCATCCGCTGCATCAGGACGTAGACATCGGGGTTTGCCTCGTTAAATCGCTTCACCAGGCGCAGCATCGTCCTGCCGTCCGGTCCGGTAAACCCGTTCCAGTAGCGCAGGGTCACCTTGCGCGCGCCGCTGTTCCCGCATCCGGTGAACGCCAGCATTCCGAGAACAAGCAGAGCGAGGAGGATTGCGCGCCTGATGGTTTGCATCGTTACCTAACTCCCTGGCCCGGATTGCCGGGCGTAGGACGGCAGGCAAAACGTCCGGGTTCCCGGCTTCCGGCGGCCCACAGGGCTATTCCGTAAGAACCTCTATCGTGGGCGTGCCCTGGACGTGCAGGATCAGGCGGCCTTCCTCCGCTAGATAATGATGCGGGGCCGCCAGCGCGGTCTCCTGGCCGTTGATGCGCACGCGCGGCGTGGACTTCAAGCCGACGATCAGGACATCGTAAGGATGGTCGGGCCAGCCCTGCACGGCAAACGCCACGCGGTCGGGACGACCCTGAACAACATTAATCGTACCGGGAGCGTGAACGATCAGCCCCTTGCCGCGAAAGACGTGGTAATCGTAGAGGGCGGGCCGGTGGTAGAAGCGAACGGCGTTGGCGAGCACGGTGCCGGGATTGATAGCCGCGTCGTTGCGTATCTGCGCGGTCAGGTTGAAGGAGTCGGGCAGCAGGCCCTGCCGCTCCGCGTTGCTCCCGACGGGCCAGGTCTGCTGGATGCCGGAGGCGGTGATGCCGTCGGCGATCTCCTGCCAGGGGCCGGTCGAATCGTAGCGATGGAGGCGATAAAGCCCGTCGGCGTAGACCAGGGCGCACCACTGCACCGGCAGGCCCATCCAGTTGGGCGCTACCCAATGCGTCGCGCCGAACACGGGAGGCGAGGCATAGGGGCCTATCGGCTGATCCGTAGGCTTGACCAGGTAGACGAACGGCACGCCCGTCCAGGCCCAGTAGCGCGCCTGCTCCAGAAAATGCGTGTCACCGGTCAACTCGTAGCCGAGCGTGTAGGCATGGACGAGATGGGCGGAGGCGAGGATGTCCGGCGTGTGCAGGGGAACTTCCCAGGTCTGCGCGCCGCGCGGCACGGTGTTGGCGAACTTATCCAGGGCACGCAGCACGCGCAGGCCCTCGCGTGTCAGGTCCGGATCGCCGCTCGCCGCCGCCGCTTGCAGCAGGCTCAGGACGACCTGAGAGGTCAGGCCGTTGGCGTCGGGAGCGAAATGCGTTTTGCCGAAATCCGGGCCGTCGGGCGATTTGTGGTAGAGAACGGAGCCGTCCGGCTCGAAGCGGGAGAGGAGGCTGCGCCCGCCTGCGCGCGCCTGGGTTGCGTTCTCCGCCGCATGGCCGTAGACCAGCGCCGGAACGGGATATCGGATATGCGAGACGCCCGCCGAGTTATAATCCTGCGGCGGCACCTGCGCCAGGGTCTCTTTCGCCTGAGCGCGGAGGCGCTCGGTTAGCGCGGCGTCCTTGCTCTGGAGGGCGAGCCAGTCCATCATAAGGGCGGCGTCCGCTGCTGGCTGCGGCTGGAATCCGCCCGGATAGGCGTGGCGGTACTTGCCGTCCTCGCGGATTTTAGAATCGAGCCAGCCCGCCGACGCCAGGGCGACGTAGCCCTGTAGATCGAGGCCGGTATCCGGTATGGGCGGCAGGCCGCGCAGCGCGACGTACTGCTGCACGGCAGGGACGACGCTCTCCCCTTTGCCGCCGATCAGGGTGGCATGGAGCGTAAGCGGCTTGCCCGCCGCCAGCGTCGCGCCCTCGTACGGCAAAAGGCTGCCCTCCGCCCGGTTGCTGCCGTTGGAGCCGGGGAACAGCACGCCCAGGACATGCCCGCCCGAATGGAAGAGCCGGTCGGGCGAGTCGAAGAGGGCGCTGAACTCCGGCTGCTTCTCCCAGATCAGGCCGACGTAGCGGCTGCCGTTCTGAATGGCCATCAGAGGGAAGGTAATTCTTTCTGAGTCGGGCACCTGCCGTTTGGAGCCTGGCCCAATAATATCGGCCTCGCTGCTGCTCGGCTCGTCCTTATCCAGATACTCCAACCCCGCGAAGAGCGCCTGATGCTTGGTCGTGCCGAACGCGCCTGCGCCCGGCAGTATCACCAGCATCGGCAGGAAGACGACCGCGCGGTCCTGACTGACCGTCACGTCGGTCTGCACGTCCACCGCGCCCGGCTTGCCGGCAGGGACGAACCGCTGGCGTATCTCCCAATCGGCCCCGTCCTCGTCCTGAACGGTCGTCCGCACGCGAATACCGTCCTGCTCCTGTTCCGCCCTCACCTGCGCCTTCTCGGCCAGAGGGAGCCAGCGCACCGCGCCGTTGTGGGCGTACCCGATCAAGGGACGGGTGAAACCAATCGCCATCGGCTGCCCATCCACGCGCACGGCAAACCCGCCGTACTGGCTGCGGGCGTGAACGATCTCCAGGCCGCCGGACTGCACGGTCACGGTCTGGCCCTCCAGGGCAGGCGGAACGGGCTGCGGCCACTGCGGTTCCGTGAGAGGGATGCGCGGCTCAAAGCGCAGGGAGGCTACAAGCACCTTGCCGCCCGTGCCCGGCGGATCGAGGCGCAGACGATATCCGGGGCCGAGCGGCGGCATGGGCACGCGCACGTCCACCCATTCGTTCGCCTTCACGGGAAAGCGCACCGAGTTTTCCTCGGACGGCCCCCGGTCACGGGGGAAGTAGAAGACCTGTCCCCCGCCCGCCTGCTCGGATTTCAGACGGAGGCTGAGCCAGAGCGGCTGCCCGGCGGGATAGTCCCGCGCCGGCCCGACGATGTAGGGGTCGTTGCCGCTGATTTCGATGAGCAGCCCTTCCGGCGTGCCTTGCAGCCGGGCGACATCGTGTGCAGGCTCCCAGCCCTGCACGTCCTGGGCCTGCGTGAAGTCAAAACCGGGCAATGCCTGTGCCATCGCGTTTGGCCCTCCGTAGATTATCCCAACCATCAGCCAGAGTGCAAGTCCTAGATTCCGTTTCAGGCTGTTTCTGCGGAACATCCTCGCTCCCTTCCCTTCGGTCTGATGCGGCGGCTTGAAGACTTGTGCCGCATTGTTGGTTCAGCGGAATCGCGTCGGTGTCCTGCCAATCTTACCTGGTGGCCCTCGCTCCCTTTCCCCTCTTTCCATTCTTAAAATGCGTCTTCAGTCTCTGGAATGAAGACCGTCACCTCTCCACCACGCAGAAGCGCCTGGCAGCCCAGGCGCGAGTTTGGCATCCGCCCCTCCGCTGTGCGCAGGCGATCCTCCTCAGCCTCTTCCATTGGTGAAAGGTTTTCGCTGCCAGCCAGCACGAGGACGTGACAGGTGGTGCAGGCGCAGTTGCCGCCGCACTCGTGCGCCAACTCCACGCCGTTATGGAGGGCTGCATCCAGGATCGTGTCGCCCTGCTGCGCTTGCACGGTCACCCCCTCCGGCAAAAACGTCACCTTACACAAAGCCAATACCTCAACAGGATTAACAGGATTTCTCAGGATTTACAGGATTACTGATAGAGAGAGACAGCCTTTACTTGCCCGTCGGGTATTTTTATCCAACTATATGCCTGCCTGTTTCTTTAAGTCTGTTTGCGTAGTCAAATAGAAGGGAGGAGTAAAGCCCTCGAGGGGCAACCCCGCTTGATGACAGGGCTATCGGCGCAAAAGTTCGAGGGCTCAACGGTTCTATTCCCGTAAACGCAGAGCATCCAGCAACTCCCACAGCTTCCTCTTTGTCTCTGCGATGGGCAAGGGGCCTCTCTTCCTTTTTTCCTTTCTTCAGGAGTTTCAAGGAGCAGTTGAAGTGCCCGTTCGACATCCTATCAGCCCGAGGGATCTGCGGAACAGGACGCCAGAAGGCTCTTGCACCTCCCGTCTCTTGATCGGAGTCTGGATCCTCGCGACCGTCGGACTGGTACTGGTCGCTGGCTGTGTTCGTCATCCAACAAGCCAGAGGCAAGCGGTTCGGACAGAGGCGCCTTCCCTTTTCGTCGGCAGCGCCGTCTGCGCCGCGTGCCACGCGCAGGAGGCGGAGACTCACCGTATCAGCCGCCATGCCACCACGCTGCACCTGGTTGACCGTTCCAGCCCGGAAGCGTCAAACCCGCCTGCCAGGGACATCCCACAGACAGCCTATATAATCCGCGCCGTGGGTGAGGGATTCCAGGTGGCCTTAAAGGACGCGCCGCAGCGGTCGCCCCCACTTCAACTTGCGTTTGGCTCGGGCAAGACAGGCATAACTTACGTCTCTCTGCTGAGCAGCGATACGCTCGAAGAGGCCCGGCTGACCTATTTTCCCCACCAGCATCGGTGGCACATCACGCCGGGGCAGGAGTGGGCGCGAGATCAGGAACTGGGAAGATCACGGCAGGGCGATGCGGCCCGCCAGTGCGTCCTCTGCCACGCGGTCACCTTGCCCGACCATTCGCTGATGCCGGAGAAGCGCTTCCTGGGGGTCGGCTGCGAGTCCTGCCACGGTCCCGGCGGCGCGCATGTGGCTGCCATGCAGGCTGGGAATTTTACAGACCTGCACATGGAAAAGATAGATCGCTGGAGCGCTACCCAGATCAATGAGTTTTGCGGCAAATGCCACACCGCCCAGGGAATAGAGAGTCTTCCCGAACAGCAGAGCATTACCGAGGTACAGACTCAGCGCTTCCAAGCCTATGGCCTGATGCAAAGCGCCTGCTTCACCCAGGGGCAGACTAAGCTTTCCTGCATTTCCTGCCACGATCCGCATACCGATGCCAGCCATAATCCCAGGACATATGAGGCGGTCTGTCTGCAATGCCATACGGCCCACCCTTCCCAGACACGCTCCCAGTCGGTAAGAGGGAAAGTTTGCCCGGTGAATGCCTCCAGCGGGTGCATCGGCTGTCATATGCCGCTCCGGAAAGCCTTTCCGGATACGGATATTCCCACCGTGATGGCGGACCATCGTATTCATGTGCAGCTAAGCCAGGCCCGGTGATAAGAAGGCCCCGCCCGGCCCTAAAGGGATGGGCGCTCCCGGGTCAGGCTTCCCTACGGCGTCACCGTGATTTTCGTGCGGAAGGCGTTATCGTCAATAAAGCGGCTCCCTGTAGCGACCAGGCCGACGCGGAACTCGCGCTCGCCAGGGGTCTCTACCTTGATGTAGCCGGTGACGGTAGCAGTTTCGCCGGGAGCCAGGCGGTCCTTATCGAAGCCGAACAGCCAGGGCCAGGAGCCGGGATCGTGCCCCGCCGGCTTATCCGAGGTGACGCGCAGGTGCAGCGTGCCGGGAACCTCCTGAACGCCCAGCTCCCACCACGCCTGTTTTTCTTCATAGGTGAAGGGCGGCTTCGGGGCCATCATCAGCGGCGCGGGATGCGGCAGGTTGTTGCGGACGACCAGCGTCACCTTCAGCAGATCGCCCACCCGGAGCCGGGTCGGGCTGAAGGTGGCCGAAACCAGATGCGGCATCTGCGCGCTGGGCACTTCGACGGCAAAGGTGACCGGCCAGGTGCGGCGTACCGTGCCGTTGCGCTGCTCAAACAGCACGTTGTAGCGCGTCGGGGTGAGAATGCCTTCCGGCAGCTTCGCGGTCACCACGACCTGGTCGCCGTTTCTCTGGCGCGTCAATTCCGGCACAGGCGCGTTATTGAAGAGCAGACGCCCGGACAGAAAGTGGCCGGTGATCGTGACGGTCTCGCCGAGATGGGCCGGGTTGGGCGTGATGCCGTCAATCCGGGGCTGGCCGGGCGGCCAGGAGACCGGAACCTCCATCGGCTGGCTCCATCTGTCCCCATTCAACACGCGCACGCGCACTACGTCTCTGGCGGGCCGATCCCACAGGTCGGCAGGCATCCAGAAGGTGATCGCGCGGTCGGTGGCGCGGCGTACCCAGGCCGGTATGCCCTCCACCTCCACGACGGGCGGCGCCTCTGCCGCGCGCAGGCCGCTCCCGGAGAGCGTGATCGGGGAGCCAGCGCGGATGTCCTGCGGCGGAGAGAACTGAGCCGGCATTTGGGAGGCGCGCTGCCCCTGCGTCTCCCCGGTGACTCGCGAGGCCGCATCCGCCACGACCATCTGCGGGATCGGGCTATCCGTCGAGGGCTGCGCGAGGAGGTTGCCATCGAGATAGAGGCTGGTCGCGCGCAGCTCGATGGCCTTGCGCGCGCCGTAGAACAGGTTATTGCGGAAGGTATAGGGGCCGGAAGGGGTCTTATCGCGCCCGTTCTGCCGCAGGTAGACTAGCGAGGCCTCGCGCGGCGCGTCGTAGCCGAAAACGTTGCGCTCGAACACGTCGCCCTGCCCGTTTTCGATCTCGACGGCGTGCGCGGTGCAGTTGACGGCGATGTTGTCGCGCACGACGCAGCGGCGCGAGTAGCCCAGCCACATCCCGTAGTGGGAGTATGAGCAGTTGTTGCCCTCGATAAGGGTGTCGTCCACGAGGTCCACTTCAATGGCGTTGTTGGGGCTGAAGGAGCAGTCGTTGTTGCGGAGGATGTTGCGGTGGGAGCCGTTTTTGGGCGGCACGACCGTTCCCGGCGCAATCGGTCCCTCGTTGGCACGGATAAAGATGCCATCGCCGCCGAAGCGCAGGTCGTTGTCCTCGATCCGGTTCTCGTTGCTGTTGTGGTCAATGCCGACGGCCTGCGCGTCGTAGGTCTGCCAGCCAGTGAGCGCCTGGAAGAGCGCGCCCCCGCCGGTGGTGCACCAGACGGCCCGGTTACGCCGGAAGATATTGCGCGATGCGTTCCAGAGATGCAGGCCCCAGTTGCCGTTATAGGAGTAATCCCCATCCTGGATCACGTTGCCCTCGGAGCGGACAACGTCAATGCCGTCCCACTGGTACTGCGCGGTGCAGCGATCCACCCGGCAGCGGCGACTGTCGCGCAGGAGAATGCCGCCGCCATGATTATCCTCCGGCTCCCGTCCGCTCTCGTCAATCACGGTTCCGGGCGGCAGGTCGCCGTTACGGGAGGCCGTGCAGTTTACCAGCCGGACGCCAACGCTGCGCTCCACAACGATGCCCCACAGATAGCGGCTCACGTCGGCGTTCTTGATGGTGATGTTGCGCGCGTCCGTGATGTGGATGCCAATACCCCGGTTCGCGCCGCCCCCGACGAGCCGGGCGCCCCGGAAATCTACGGTGAAATTGCGGCCAGAGACCTGCACGATGCCGCCGCCGCTGTCGTCGAGCCGGTACTCTCCCGGCCTGACGACGGCGCTGCCGGTGATCTTCAGTCCTGATTTCAACGTAATCGGGGCAGCCAGCGCCGCCCCGCTCCAGCACAAACCGATTCCTATCAGCCCGAGTCGGGCCGCGTTGTGCCAGCGTATCAACAACTTCTCTCCTGATCTCTCCTAAGCAGATTCCCAACCGCCTTTGCAGCGCCCGCTCTCGAAAGAAGCGGCAGAGAGCGCAAGGGCTGAGGAGCGCCGACTTAGCGCTTTTCCGTGCTCTCGTCCACCATATGCGCAAAATAGGCGTGGATGCGCGGGTTATCGGTCAGTTCCGGATGGAAGGCCGTTCCCAACAGGTTTCCCTGCCGAACGCCGACGATCTTATTCTGGAATCGGCAGAGCACCTGCACGTCCGGGGCGACCTCGGTGACGTAGGGCGCGCGAATGAAGACGCCGCGCACCGGCGGCGCGTTCGCCTCGCTGTCGGGCGCAAACGGGAGGTCGGCCTCGAAGCTATCCACCTGCCGCCCGAAGGCGTTGCGGGCCACGCGCACATCCATGAGGCCCAGCGTGGGCTGATCGGGCCGTCCCTCGATGTCTTTGGCGAGCAGAATCAACCCGGCGCACGTTCCATAGATAGGCATACCCGCCTGCGCCCGCACCTGAATCGCCTTATCCAGCCCGATACGCTCCATCAGCTTAGCGATGGTCGTGCTTTCCCCCCCAGGCAAAATCAGGGCATCTACGTCTGCAAGCTCTTCGGGCCGACGCACAAACGCCGTGCGCGCGCCGATCTGTTCTTCCAGCATCCTGCGATGGGCCTCGTAATCGCCCTGCAAGGCCAGAATACCAATCACCTTATCAGGTTTTTGCGTCTTCTCCATACTTCCATTATACCCTGCCGCGTCGGGACGTACTCAGGCGTGAGAACCATCCTCCCGTTCGGGGAAATCCCCAACGCGCTGAGCGAGCAGGCGGCGTTCGGCAGGAGCCTCCGGGTGGCCGAGCGCCTCCGCGCGGTCGTAGTGGGCCAGCGCCTCGACCAGCCGATGATCGCGCACGCAGGCCCGCGCCAGGCGCAACGTCATCTCGGCGCTCCCGCCAGACTGCGCGACCGCCTTCTCCAACGCCTCACGCGCCAGCCTCTCCGCCGCCGCCAGCGCCTTCAGCCGCTCCCAGGTCAATTCTTCACCCATACCCCACTCCTTATATCAAGTCCGATGGAATACTTAACTCAAGTTGCTACCTTGCCTCTTCGAGAAGGCAAACGGTGATGCAAAAGCCGGTTTCCAGAGCGATTCTCTCTCAAACGTGTTCCTAGGTAGCAACTTGGGTTACTTATCGTAT
>DASRGZ010000182.1:0-61590 GCA_035650735.1 Chthonomonadaceae bacterium | reverse complement strand
AAAAGCCGGGCGTCGAGGCTCCCCTGGGCGATTTCTTCGGCGTCGGGTTCGGCGATCAGCGGTTCGCGGCGCTGCCCTGCGCTATGACCGACGACGGCTACGTCTGCTTCTGGCCCATGCCGTTCGCCCGTTCCGCCCGCTTTGAGCTTGCCAACGCCGGGCAGACGGCGCTCTCCGAGGTGATATGGAGCCTCGCCTATCGTCCGCTCAAGAAGCCGCTGGCGGATGCGGGCTACTTCCACGCGCAGTGGCACCGGCAGACGACGGTCGCCGGAGAGCCGTTCCATATCCTCCAGGTGAGCGGACGCGGCCATTACGTCGGCGAGCATACGGACATGCAGGGCGACCGGGGCATCGGGTTTCTGGAGGGCGACGAGCAGATTTATGTGGATGGCGAGGCGTTTCCCTCCATTCACGGCACGGGCACCGAGGACTTCTATACGGGCGGCTGGTATTTCGACGAGGGGCCGTTCAGCCTGGCTTATCACGGTTGTACTGTCAAAAGCGATGAGATGTCCCGCGTCGCCGCCTACCGTTACCAGATCCAGGACTGCGTGCCGTTTCAAAAGGAGATCCGGGTGGACATCGAGCATGGCGGCAAGAACGACTATCCCGGCGCGGACTACGCCTGTGTGGCCTACTGGTACCAGACCACGCCCGATCACGACTGGTCGCCGATTAATGTCGCCCAATTAACGCCCGCGCGCATGAAGATCGCGGACGCGCTGGAGGCCGAAGACCTGACGTGGACGGAGGGGCAGGCGCAGGTGCGCGAAGATCGCCCGCTGCCGGAGGAGGCCAGCAACGGCAAGTTCGCGGCGCTGAACGGCGGTCTGCATACCTTCCGGTTCGACGTGCAGGAGGACGATGTCTACACCATCGGCCTGTATCAGCCGGTCGCTCCGGGCACCGGACGGCTCTCGTCGCGCTGGTGGCTGGATGGGGACAAGCTGGACGAGGCGCTGCTGCCGCCCGCCGAGGAGCCGCTCCGGAAAGGAGAGCGCTACTCCGAGCATACGACCCGCCGCCTGCTGCCCGGCGCGCACACGCTGACCATTGACGTGCCCGCCGGCGCGACCGTGGACCTGGACTATCTGCGCCTGGAGCCGAGCCGCAAGGAGAAGGGAGTCCTGGAGGCGGAGCGCCTGGTGGAGAAGGCCGATGCCGGCGGTCAGGGAGCCGTGCGGCGCGAAGACGCCACCTACAACTTCAGCGGCGGCAGCGCCCTTATCTGGAAGCCGCAGGCGGCAGGTGGCACGCTCAAGCTGCCGATCTCCGTGCCCGCCGAGGCCGATTACGCGCTGGAACTGGGCATTATGCGGCATCCGAATAGCCCCATCGTTGCCGCGCAGGTGGATGCCGGCGAGCCGCTGGCACCCGTAGATACCTATGCCGAGCGGCTGGAGGGCGGCAATCCTTCGGCGCGGATGTGGTTCGGGCGTATCCTCGGACTCAAGCCCGGCGCGCATACCCTGACCCTGATCGTCAAAGGCCAGAACCCCGCCGTCAAGTCGCCGGAGCTCTGGCTGGACTATATCGCGCTGCGCAAGAGCCGCTACCCGCACAGCCTCGAAGCCGAAAGCCTCAAAGTGCTGGAGGCCAAAGACGGCCAGGCGACGCATCAGGAGATGCAGGGCTTCGGGCCGGACTGGAGCAACGACGATCAGTTCTGGTTCCTGGGGCAGAAGCCCGGCGCGGAGGCAACGCTGGAACTGCCGGTCCAGGAAACCGGCAAGTACGTCCTCTCCGTCTACTATACGACCTCACGGGACTATGCCCTCGTGCAGGTTTTAGTAGACGGGAATCCGGTCGGCCCGCCGACGGATACCTACAGCGCGCCAGTACTGGCAAAGGGCAGAACGGAGTTGGGCACGGTGGAACTGACCGCCGGGCCGCACCGCATCACCTTCCGCGCCGTCGGCAAGAACCCGAACTCCACCGGCTACCTGATCGGGGTGGACGCTATCGGCCTGGAGCCGGTCAAGTAGAATCCACAGATTACACCGATTAACACCGATTAAAAAAACCGATTCAGACAGGCTGAACGAGATGAACCGGATTTCCACCCCACAGAGAAGCAAGGCTTGTTTGTCTTTGTCTAATCCTGTAAATCCTGTTCATCCTGTCCAAAGGGTTTTTGTCTTTGGTTTTAATCGGTGTTAATCGGTGTAATCTGTGGATTCTACTCCGTGAACTGGATGATTGTATGGCCCGTTTTGTGCTGGATAATCGAGAGGAGACGCTGCGGTGGGGCGCGGCGCTGGGGGCGCATTTGCAGCCCGGCGACGTCGTGGCGCTGGTGGGCGATCTGGGCGTGGGCAAGACGACGCTGACGCAGGCGATCTCGCGCGGCCTGGGCGTCACGGTGCCCGTCACCAGCCCTACCTTTACACTGATCCACGAGTATCCCGGCAGGATACCGCTTTTCCATTTCGACCCGTACCGACTGGAACGCCCGGAGGATGCCGCCGACCTGGGCCTGGAAGAGTATTTTGAGCGGGGCGGGGTGGTCGTGGTGGAGTGGGCGGATAAGGTCTTGGCGCTCTTGCCCCCGGAGCGGCTGACCTTGACGCTGGAGATTGTTGGCGACGGCACGCCGGAGGCGCTCGACGAGGACGCGCCGCGCCGCGTGCGCGTGGAGGCGACGGGAGAACGCTATCGGGCGCTGGTGCAGGAGTTGGCGGCGCTGCCGGAGTGGCAGGCGCGCAGGGAACGGGAGGGCGCGGCCCCATGAGCGCGCCCGCAAAGCCGCCGGAGGGCCTGCTGCTGGCGCTGGAGACGTCGGGAGATGTGTGCGGTGTTGCCGTGCAGCGGGGCCGGCAGTTTCTCAGTGAGCACCGTTTCCGGCACGGCATGCACCTCTCCGAGCGCCTGATGGGCCACATAGACGCCGTGCTGGCCGACGCCGAGGCTACCCTGGACGACGTGACCGCCTTCGCCGTCGGCATCGGGCCGGGGTCGTTTACCGGAACGCGTATTGGGGTCATGACCGCCAAGACCTTTGCGGCGGTCACAGGTCAGCCTATCGTCGGCGTCGTCGGGCTGGCAGCGCTGGCGGCGGAATACGCGGGACTGCGGGATACGTTGGTCACGCCGATCCTGCCCTGCCGTGCCGGGGTCGTGTATGCCGGCCTGTTTGTGGTGGAAGGGGAGACGCCCGCGCCGTTGATGGGCCCGGCAGCGCTGCCGCTGGCGGACCTCCTGGTGCGGATTGGCGCGCACGCGCCGCGCCATCTGGTATTCTGCGGGCCTGCCGTGCCGCGTTATGCGGCAGAGCTGCGGACCGGACTGCAAGGGCACGCCCTAACGGTCTCTTTCGGCAAGGCCTCCGATCCGCGCGCTGCCCTTATCGCCCATCTCGCTTATCAGCGTCTAGAATCCGGCGCCGCGCCGGACGACCCCATGACCCTGGTTCCCCTCTACATCTCCCCGCCTCCCATCACGCTGCCAAAGACAAGGTAGGCCCTCACCCCCTCACCCCACTGCCAGGGTCGGCAGGGTTACGGCCCCTGCCTCCGCCTGGCCACAGCCCTCCGCCTAACGATCCCCGGCGCTGCGGCAGAGGGGAAACGGAGAAGTCGGTCCCCCCTTCCCTGTGAGCGAAGCGAACGCAGTAGGGTCGCAAGGCGGAGGGCTGTCTCAAGGCAGAGCCGCGAACCGTTGAGCGGCGTCCCTTGCAGTCCATTGTAGCGCCGACCCTGGCAGTGGGGGCCGGGGGGTTAGGTCAACCGGTGCTAACGGGAGGGTTGCGCCTGCGGGGAGACGACGCAGAGGCGCAGGCGAGGAAGATTATTGAAACTGATAACCTCCTTCCCAAGATTGGATTGCAAGCCTAGGAGCGCGTCGGCAGGCATTCGTGGTGCCATGGCCGCATGGGAGGCGGAGAGCAAACTTAACGCCTCTTGCTGCTGGGCCGGACTCAAGGTAGAGAAGGGCAGCCTGTTCTCCAGCAAAGCGGCGCGCGCTGCCGGGTCAAGGCCGGCATAGAACCGGACCGTCCGGTACTCATTTGCCCAGACACGGCTATTCTGGTAGGCGGCTAGCTGCCTCCAGGATATAGGCGTATTGCGTCCCATCCGGCGGACAGTTTCGGCAAGGGATGTATGGTTGAGCGGCAAGGCCAGTGCTGTGGGAGCATTGCCAACAAACAGTTCATGGGTGCTGCTGGCATCCCCATTGGGAAGAGCGATGTTGACGGAAACGACAAAGCCGGTATTGTTGAACCGCAGCACCGTGTCCCCCCAGGAGATATTCCGTTTGGAGGCAAAAACTGAACGGCAGGGCTATGCTGCAACATCTGCTTTACCGGCTCCGGCAGGTCACCGACCCGGACGACGGTGGCTCCCTCCTCGTAATAACCGATAGGCATGTTGAGCGTCGCATCGGCTCCTCCTGGGCAATCCTGGCTGTGAGCAACCCGCCTCCGTTACTGGCCTTATGCTATTAGTGGTTTGATATTATAGCATAGCCAGATACTTCTCCTGCTGTGCTTGCCCGCTATTTTTCTCTATCTTAAAATACAGTAGGGCCTCAGAAGGTTCTCCTCCTCTCCTCCGAGGCCCTACTGCTGCCTGCCGAAGAGAGGAGGCAAGCCTCTGCGACAGGCAAACCCGCCTTCCCAAATGGAACAACCCTGCGCACTTTCGCAGTGGGAGTGTCAAAGGCTTTCTTTGTGCGGTTCGCGCAGGGGGATCAGGCGGCGGGCGAGATCAAGTTCCCAGGGATGGTCATAGCGCCCGGTGGCATAGCGCCAGCCGGCCAGCCCCCGCAGAACCGCCTTGCCCCAGGCGGGTGTGCGGTAGTCTTGCACGGTTGGGAAGCGGCAGGCCAGCACGCGGGCGAAGTCTTTGACGCGCTGGCGCATCTGCGGGGAGAGCCAGGGCGCGTCCTGATGACAGACGTAGTTGACCCATTGGGGCTGCGTCCACTCCTCCGGCGTGGTGGGCAGGGGTGGGCCGTCCGGGCCATAGGTTCTCAGTACCGGCAGGCGCGCTCCGTTGGTGTCGGCGCGCACGGCGGCGGGGTCGCGCTGGGGCGTGGGACTGTAGAAGTAGAGGATGACCTCACACTCCGGGTGGATGCACTTGATGCGCTTGATGAAGGTGAGCGTCTTTTCGACTTCCTCTTCCGGATCGTTCGGGCCGCCGAGGACAAAGGAGAACTCCGGGATGACGCCATGCTCCCGACAGCGAGCCGCCACCTCCAGCGTGTGCTCGACGCGCGTGCCCTTCTTCATGCTCGCCAGGACCGAGTCGCTGGCCGCCTCCGCGCCGATGTAGGCCATGCGTAACTGGCTGCGGCGAATAAGCTCCCAGGTGCGCGCGGAGAACTTGGCCATTGTGTCGGCGCGGGCGTAGCACCAGTACGGCATCGCTACGGCGGCGAGGGCTTCCAGCATGGGAACGCTCGTCTCTTCCCGATCAAAGAAGTTGTTATCATAGAACTGCATGGCGGTGGCGCCGTAGCGGTCGCGCAGGGTCGTCATGGCATCCACCATGCGGGCGGGCGATTGCAGGCGCGTGTGACCGTTAAACATGGAGACGACGCCGCAGAAGGTGCAGCGATAGCGGCAGCCGAGGGCCGCCTGATGCACGCCCGTTCGCGCGCCCATAAAGGAGGGGCGCAGGTATTGCCGCACGTCCCCCACGCGCTCATAAGGCAGCGGCGGAAAGTCGTCGGGCGGGCGAAAGGGACGGTCCGGGTTGTGCCGGATGCCGTTGGCATCCTTCCAGGTCAGGCCGCGCACGTCGCGCACTGCCGCCGGGCAGCAGGCGGAGGCCGGCGGCATCGGAGGCCCGGCGTCCGGCAAGCGTTCCAGCATCTCCAGCAGAGTCTCCTCCCCCTGGCCGCGCACAACGTAATCCACATAGGGCGCGTTGATGGCCGCTTCCGCGTACATCGTCGGGAAGTAGCCGCCCCAGGCAATCGGCGCCTGAGGATGCGCCGCCCGCAGCGCAGAGGCGATGGCGATGGCCGGCGCGACCTGCGGCCCTGGCATGACCGTCAGTCCGATCAGCGCAATGGAGCCGTCTGCCAGGGCGTCGAGCGCGGTCTGCGTCGGGTTCGGGTCCACGTTGCCATCTATGATCTGGTAATCGTAGCGGCCTTCGAGCACGGCGCCGAGCGCCAGCAGCGACAGGGGCAGCCGCATGCTGCGCCGGGAGCAGATGCGTGGGTTGATGAGCAAGACTTTGTGTGGTTTCATGAAGGTTAGGGCGCTAGCGAATCCGATAGACTTCCATCCGCGCGTAGATGGGCGCGCGCCCGCACGACCAGACCCGTTCCAGAGGAGCGGCGCACCCCGCGTAGCGCGGATAGACGGGAATCACGGACAGGGCATGGCGGTCTATGAACGTATCCACCAGATAGGTAATGCCGTTCTGGCGGCAGTAACGGCACAGGTCATACTGGCCAGTCTGGTAGTAGTCCCAGGAGTTGACGAGGCCGTCTAAATTGACCACGCGCCGCCCCGAAAGGTAGCTGATGGTGCCCGCGTTCCAACTGCCCAGGATCGCGTCGGGAGGCAGGTTGGCCCGTATCCAGCGCGCGGCATCGTACATCAACTCGCGGGCAGGACTGGATAGTTCCCGCTGCCTCTTGACGTTGACCAGCGTTTTCAGCGGCACCAGGCACCAGGCGAGGGCCAGCGCCGCGCCGAGCGCCCCGCGCCGCCATGCCGCCGCCTGCCTGGATTGACGGGCCTGTCTCCTCACGTTGACCAGCGCCTCCATGACATCGGCCAGCAGCAGCGCCGCCAGCCAGCGCTGGATGACATAGTACCAGGGCCGCAAGCTCAGGTCCCCGTGATAGATGATCAGATAGCTGAGAAGCTGGAGCAGGCTGTAGACCACGAACAGACCCCAGGGCCGCAGCGTGCGCTGATGCCAGTCGCGCCAGGCCGATCCGTCGCGCGCCCGCTCCCCGGCCAGGAACAGCGCCCCTATGCCCACCGACCCGAGGAGCACCGCATAGTATTCCCGATACTCATGCACGAGCCAGAACGAAGCGTGGGCTTTCGCGATCAGCCAGCCGTGCGCCTGGTACTGGGGATCGCTCCGCAGCAGTTGTTCCGACCAGTCGCGCTTGATGAGACTGCTTACGGGCAGGGGATGGCCGAAGAGCCAGATATTTATGCCCGCGTAGGCCAGGACGGTGATTGCCACGGGCAGCGCCAGGGCCGCAAGGCGGGCCAGGCTGCCGCGCGCGAAGCCGCGACGCTGCTCCTGGCGGAAGAGCCAGAGCCAGAACAGAACGGCCAGCAGCAGGGTATCTATCCGGGCCAGGAAGGTCAGGCTCAGCAGGAGGCCAAGCCCCAGATAGGGCCAGGGGCGGTCGGGCGGCTCGTGGACAAACCAGCGCAGATAGACGTAGGCGACCGTCAGCACAGCCAGCGCGTGCAGGCTAAACTCAATTCCGCTCAATGCTTCGGGGTAGCTGAACCAGACCCAGAGCAGGGCAGCAAAGCTCGCGGCGAACGGCCCGCAGGTCAGGCGCGCGGTACGGTAGAGCACGCCAACCCCAACGGCCTGCAGCAGGCCCTCCAGGAGAATGCCCAGCCGGAGGGCGGTGTCCGGCGCGTGCGTCAGCCAGAAGAGGGGCACCAGGCAAAGCAGCCACAGCGGATGGTAGCCGTTGGTGGGATGCAGGCCGTCGAAGGTCGAGCCGGCCCCGCCGGCGATATTCTGCGCGATTTTGAAATAGTAAAAGCCGTCGTCGCGCGTGACATGGACATCGCCCTGCAACAGCGAGGCGACGATGCCGAGGCTGTACGCCAGCAGCGCCAGTAGCGGAAGGGACAGCCGCATGCTGCGCCGGGAATAGATCCGGGAAGGAGCGAGAAGGATACCCTGTTTGATCATGCTTCGGCCTTGATGAAAAGAGGCTGATGCAGCGCCCATCCCAGCCATCCCCACAGCAGATAGGCCCCGTAGACGCGCGGGTAGGCCAGCAGCGCCCAGGCGCCCGCCTGGAGCCTGGGCGACAGATAGGCCAGGGGAGCGCCGAGCAGCAGCGCCGCCAGAAGCAAAACGCTCCACGCTTGTCGGCCCGGCCCCTGATGCCAGGCCCACCAGCAGGCTACCAGCAGAGCAGGCAGCACAAGGACGTAGTGATACCCCATGCTCACCGGCATATCTGTCACCGCCAGCGCCGCGAACAGCGCTAGCGTCAGCGCCGTCCCCTGTATGGAGGGAGCGCCGCGCCGCACCCAGCGGGCGGTGAGGGCCAGCGAAAGCAGCAGCACGGTCAGGGTCAATGCCTGCGCCAGCAACGGCCAGTTGGCAAGCGGGCGCGGGTTCCAATGGGCGTCGTAGACCAACAGATGCCCGATCAGGCTGGTTGTCGTCTGGTAGGCGATGACGTAGCGCGTCGGGTCGGTTGCCAGATGCGGCAATTGCGTGCCGTAGGCATACCAGGTCGGCAATCCCATCGCAGGCAGAGAGACGAGCGCAAGCAGCAAGGCTGTCGTGGCCGCCCACAGCAGAGCCCGCCAATAGCCCGCAAGCAGCAGCAGCGGCCAGAGCCATACCGCTCCCGTCTTTAGCGCCAACATCAGCCCCAGGGAGACGCCCGCCAGGGCTTCAGCATAGGGGTGCGGGCTCAGACGATGCCGCTCTCGCAGCAGCGCCCAGAAGAGCAAGCACAGCAGGAAGAACAGCCACAGGTACGCCTGTCCTTCACGCAAGTTCTCGGTGATCGGGGCGTAGAGCAGGCACAGGGGCACTGCCAGCAGGCTCCAATGCGCCGGCCATTCTAGCGCGTGCATCAGGAGGGCCAGCCCGCCCAGCAGGAACGCCAGACCCAGCAGCGTCCAGGCCAGCCGCGCCGCCTCTGGAGAGAGGCCCGCCAGAGGCCACAGGAGCAGGGCCATTGTCGGCGGCTGCACGTTAAACCTGTCACGGATGCCGGGAAAGCCGGTCTGCGCTACCTGCCTCTCAAACCAGGCGTCGTCATAGGCATGGCGCATCTCCTGCGGCGAATAGGCCAGCAGATAGGCCGCCGTATAGTAGGCGGCGAAGCCGCTGGTGCGCGCCTGGGCTGCCGGTAGGGCGATATAGGCCAGGTAAGCGATCAGGGCGCACAGCGCCAGCAGGGCCAGCAGCGCGTTGCGCCGGCGTTGTATGGAAAGCGCTTTACGTCTCATTTGCGCAGGCTGGCAGCATAGACTGTGAGGGTTTCGGTGCTATATTCGCGCCGGACAATGGGCAGCGTGCCCACGTTGTAAGCATGCAGCCTCTCCAGAAGCGTAAGCGCGTCGCCGTGCGTGGAGAGCACGATCAGGGCGTGCCCATCCGGTTTCAGCGCGGCGGGCAGCCCGGCGGCGAAGCGCTCCAGAACGTCGGCGCTGCGCCAGGCGGCATCCAGGTGGCTCTTCGGCTCGCCCCGGAAGAAGGGCGGATTGAACAGCACCAGATCGAACCGCTCGCCCTGCACCGGCGCGAACAGGTCGCCCTCTCTCACTTCGACTCGATCCTCCAGGTGGTTGAGCAGGGCGTTGATGCGGGCGCAGCGCACCGCCTCCGGGTTGATGTCCACGCCGACGACGCGATATCCCTGCCGCGCCGCAAAGATCGCCCCCACGCCGGAGCCCGTCCCCATATCCAGCGCCGCGCCGCTTTCCTGGCCTGCCGATTGGCCCGGCGGCGCGAACGTGGCAATGGTCCGCGCCAGCAGCGCGCTGCTGCGAAAGATCGCCGGGTTGAACACGTCGGGCAGCACCAGGAGGGGTACGCCGTCCAGGTATTCCAGGACCAGGCGGCCCACGCGGCGGCGCAGGATGGCCCGCTGCAATGGCAGCATAGCGGCGGAAAGGGCGTTGATGAAAAACTTCATGGCACCTTAGCGAAACTCTCTTGCAGGCCCATTCCTGAAGCGGCAGGCTGAACCCTGCCGCTATGGGGCGCAAAGCGCCCGTCGCCCACCTACGTGGGCGAAATGTCCTGCCTGCGTAGGCCGCTTTTCCCTCCCCCTGTTCTTGGAGGGAGGGCCAGGGTGGGGGGCCTTTCCCCTGTTGTTGGGCCTCGCTAGGCGGAGATCGCCAGGCAGAGCCGCGAACCGTTGAGCGGCGTCCCTGGCAGTCGAGCGTGCCCAGTCCCGACCCTAGCAGTGGTAGCGCCGTCCCTTGCAGTCGCTTGGCCGTTAGGCCCTGGGGCCGGGGGTTGAAAACCCCGGTCCTAGCCGGGTATTTTCCATGCCCGGCTAGAGGGCGGCTGCGCCGCCAACCGTCCTTCGGACGGAAACTCCTGCGGGACAGGCGCGTCCGCCAGTCGCAAGGCAAAGGCGCGAGTATCGCCAGGCGGAGATCGCCAGGCAGAGCCGCGAACCGTTGAGCGGCGTCCCTGGCAGTCGAGCGTGCGCAGTTCCGACCCTAGCAGAGCCCCACAGCGGCAGGGTTCAGCCTGCCGGCAAAGCCAGGCGGACACTCCTGAATTCAGGAGAGCCGCTGGGGTGGGCGCAGCCAATGGCTGATGGTCTTCTCCACCGGGAAGGCGTAGAAATCATGCCGGCAGCGCCACTGCGCCACTTTCTGCATGGGCCTGCGCCACCATTTCGGCACGTCCCAGGCGACCTGCTGGTAGAACTTGAAGCGCTCGATCCGACGGTACTTCTCTGGCGAGACCCAGGGACCTCCCACCGAGCCGACAAAGTCAAAGGTAGACCATTCCTCCAGCGAGCAGGGCAGCGCGAAGCCCTCCTTGACCGCCTGTTCGGTGATGGACGTGCCGGGATAGGGCTTGAAATAGAAGAAGGGCGTCACGAACTTGGGACTCATCGCCCGCAGCTTTTTCGCCACGTCCAGCGACGCCTGAACGCTCTCCTCCGTCTCGTTCGGGAAGCCGACGATGAACGGGAAGTTCACCGCAATATCGTACTTCAGGCACTTCTCCGCGCTGATAAAGACCTGCTCTAGCTTGATATCCTTCTTGATCCAGTTCATCATCTCCTGTGAGCCCGATTCAACTCCGATAATGACGCGACGCAGCCCGGACCGCTTGCACCAGGCCAGGACCTCTTCGGGCAGGCGCGCGCCCTGATCCGCCCGCATGGTGCCCGCCCAGGTGATGGGCAACTCACGGCGCAGGAACTCCTCGGCGATGCCTTCCACCCGGTTGACGTAAGTAAAGAACGTCTCGTCCTGAAAATTGACGTCGTTGAAGCGGTAGCGCCGCCAGAGGGCTTCGATCTCTTCGCCCATGCGCTCCGGCGTCAGGCCGACCCATTTGCGGCCATAGACGAACGGGTCGGCGCAGAAGGCGCAGCGGAAGGCGCAGCCCTGCGAGGAGATATAGTCTATCTGCGGCTTGCCTTTCAGTTCATAGTAGCGCTCGACCGGCAGCAGGTCGTAGTTGTGCGGGCGAAAGGTGTTGACGTTGCGCAGGGGGCGGGGCGGGTTGGCATGGATGTCGCCGTCGGGCGTGCGGTAGGCGCAGCCCAGGCAGCCCTCCATCGTCTCGCCGTTTTCCAGCCGCTCTAAAATCTCCGCAAAGGTCTCTTCACCCTGCGCCTGCACGGTGATGTCCACGGCAGGCTCCAGCAGGCACTCCTTGCCGAACATGGAGGGGTGCCAGCCGCCCCAGACGATGGGCAGATCGGGCCGACAGGCACGGGCGGCGCGCGAGATGCGGACGGCGTCCCGAATTGGCGCGCCGGTCAGGACGGTCACGCCCAGGCAGAGGGCGTCGTCCAGATGGGCGCGCACGGCGGCGACGGGGTCGGCCTCCAATCGCGCGTCTACGATGACGACCTCGTAGCGGGCCGGATCGAGGTGCGACCCGATGGCCAGCAGGGCCAGCGGCATCGTAAAGAAGACGGCCTGCGGGTTATAGAGCACAACTTTCCGGCGCTTCCCTGCCGGACGCGTCGGGCGCGCTGTCAGCAGAGGAATGTCAGCTTGCATCGCTTTTTATCTTTGAAAGGTCCTCACGCAAGGCGAGCGTACAGACACAGCGGCGGCAGATCGGGTTGGTGGTGACATCCAGGCTGCGGCGGAAGGCGATAGCCTGCGGGGAGTTCAGCACGGCTTCCAGGCTGCCCGCCTGATAGATATTGCCCAGCGGCGGCTGGAAAAAGCAGGGGCGTAGCGTGCCGTCGGCCTCGATGACGCTGGAGACCCAGGGCGCGTTGCAGGTGTTCGGGTAGAAATCACCCTGGCCGAGCAGGGCGGCAAAGTACTGGAGCAGGCGGCGGCGCAGCTTCTCCTGGCTCTCCGCGATGTAACCGTCGGCGAAGTCGGCCTGATGTTCCGCTTCCAGCGCCTCCAGTTCGGCGGCGAGCAGAGGCAGGTCCTCGGCTTGCAGGGCGACCTGCGCGGCGCGCTCCGGCTGCCAGCCTCCGGGACGATGGAAGGCTTCGCTGCTGACGTCGGCGGCCAGAAAGCTGATCCGGTCCAGGCCCAGCGCGTGGGCGGCGGCAACGGTGGCGCGCAGGAACTGGAAGTTGGCGCGCTGGACGGTGCAGCGGCCAGAGACGGCCACACGGCCATCGGCGGCTTTGACGGCGGCGACGCCTTCGGCCATTTTCGCATAGGCGCGCGGGAGGCTGCGTATCTGATCGTGAATGGGCTGCGGCCCATCCAGGCTGACGATCACGTCGTCGCAGTAGCGCACCAACTCGGCGGCATGGCGCTTGAGCAGCAGGCCGGTGCTGAGCAGGGTGATGCCGATGTCGGCGGCGCGCAGGTGGCGGCAGAGTTCCCACAGGCGCGCGTGGAGCAGAGCCTCGCCGCCGCTCAACACCACGCGCCGCACGCCCAAAGCGCGCCACTCCGCCAGCCAGCGGGCCACATCCTCCGGGGCCAGCTCGTGCCGATCCTTTGCGCGCCAGATGTCGCACATGAGGCAGCGGCAGTTGCAGCGGCTATGCGGGTAGAGGGTCAGCACCGGCAGGCGCAGGATCGGGTCCTGGCGCGGCAGCAGCGGCGCCGAGGGGGACTGTTCCGGCTTGGGTTGTGGGCGCAGTACGGTCATCGTGTTTATTCTACAGGCCCCGACCCTTGCAGTAGGGGGTCAGGGGCGAGGGCCTTTCGCTCCAGGCTGGCAGGCGCTTCTCGCGCGCTGTCGCAACTTGCAGTAGGGGGTCAGGGGGCGAGGGCCTTTCGCTCCAACTCCAGCAGGTAGTGGTCTAGGGTGGGGAGGAGCGAGATGGCAAGACTCTCCCTGGCTTTCGCTCCAACTCCAGCAGGTAGTGGTCGGCCAGGAGGGGGAAGGGCGGCAGCGTCTCCAGACGGCGCTCCCATCGGTCCAGGCGCGCCAGCAGCCCCTCATGCCGCGCGGCCCAGCCCTCCGCATAGGTCGGCGGCAGCAGCGCGCCGATGGCCCCGACCCGCAGCGGGCGAAAGTGAGGCGCAAAGGCATGGCACACGGCGCGAATGGAGGGATAGGTAATGGTCAGGCCGCGCCAGGGCACGCCGCCGCGCCGCAGTCTCCGAAACGCCTTCCCAGGCTGCCCGTGCAGCAGATACCAGCCCCATTCCCAGGGGCAGAGCGGCCCCATAATGCAGAGCAGGGCGACCGCTCCGGGACGCAGACACGCCGCCAGACCCTCCGCCACTTGCGGCAAATTCCGGGCGCAGTTTAATCCCCCGAAATCGGAGAGCGCGCCGTCGAAGGCGGCATGCTCATTCTGCGCCATAAGCTGCAAAGCCGAGAAGGGATCGGATATCTCCTCAATAGCCATGCGGCGTACCTCGACGTTTGCCGCCATTCCGGCCTGCCGTATCTTCTGGCGTGCCAGCAGCACCATCTCCGCAGAAACGTCGGTGGCGAGCACCTGCACGCCCCGCTGGGCCAGGTGCAGGGCGTCCTCGCCCGTGCCGCAGTTAAGCTCCAAAATGCGGTCGCCAGGCAAAAATCGCACGTCGAGCCGCCGCCAGACCGCCTGCCGCAGAAGCGTGCCGATGCGGCTGTACGTGAACAGCAGGTCGTATTCGACGGCCATCTGGTCGAACGGCGAGGCGCCATCCCCGGCCTCGCAGGCTCTCATGCCTCCACCTCCGACGCGGCGGACAGCAGGGCGGCGCGCGCCGCCTCCGCCTGCTCCCGCTCCAGGGCCGCCTGCGCCGGATCGCTGGCTTCCAGGCGGAAGGCCGCGACGTCGCTGCGCAGCCATCGATCGGCGTGCTTGTAGTAGGCGCGCGAAGGACGGCCCCGGATCGCAAAGTCCCGGTCGCTGGCCTCCTCCCAGCGTTTCGTCAACTGGAGGCGGTCCGAAACGGCATGGTAGTAGGGCGTATTCTTGATCGGGTAGGCGACGGTGGTAAAGAAGATGTCAGGATTGGCCCTTTTGACGTGCTCGATGGTCGCCTCGATGTCCTCCAGCGTCTCGCCCTCGTAGCCCCACATCAGGAACATGCCTACCTGCAGGCCGTGCCGCTGGGCGGCGCGCGTGGCCCACTGCACCTGCTCGACCGTCACGCCGCGCTGCATAGCGTCCAGGATGCGCTGGCTGCCGCTCTCCGAGCCGATCCAGATGCGATAGCAGCCCATCTCCGCCAGCGTCGCCAGCACCTCCTCCTGCATCATGCGGTCGGCGCGGGAGATGGTCTCGAAGGGAAGCTGCAAACGGCGGCGCTTAAGCTCGGCGGCGTATCTGAAAACCCACGCGTGGTTGATGGTGAACACGTCGTCGGCGTACCAGACCTGGTCGGGATGGTAGGTGTCCCGTATGTACTCCAGCTCGTCGGCACAGTCGAGGTAGTTGCGGCGGCGGTGGCTGTAGCCGAAGACCGCGTGCGAGCACCACTTGCATTTATAAGGGCAGCCGCGCGCCGTGATCAAGTTCACGCTGCCCATGCCGTGATGCTCCCGCCAGATGCGTATGTACTCCTCGATGTCCACCTGCGCGCGATCCGGCCAGGGCAGGCCGTCAATGTCGGCGATCTGCGGGCGCGGCGCGTTCTCCACGATCCGTCCCGTCTCGTCCCGGAACCAAATCCCGGCGATCCCCTGGAGCCGGTGCGGGCCGCGCGCTGCCAGCGCGGGCAGGAGCTCGGCCAGCGTCTCCTCACCCTCCCCGATAACCACGACGTCCGCGCCACGCGCCAGGTACTCGGCAGGATAGTTGGCCGATTCCGGCCCGCCCAGCACGACCGTCCAACTGCAAGCCTTGGCCTGCGCCGCGATCTGGAGCACGCTGCTGCGGGTCATCAGGTTGGTATAGATGCCCAACACGCCTCCGGGCGCGGATGCCAGGCGCGCGAATAGCTCCTCGCGGCGGCCCAGTGTGCTGTCGTAGAGCGCCACAGAGAAGCCGGCCCGCTTGAGATAGGCAGATAGATAGAGCAGCCCTAAGGGCGGGTAGGGCTTCATGATCTGCCGCTCTTTCTCGTCCTCCCAGAGAAAATAGCCGTGCGTCAGCAGGATGTCGGGCATGGTCAGTTCCACTCCTTGCTCAGGTCTGGCCGTGCCAGGTGGCCGTTGCGGCTGAGGGCGTGGGTCGGCTCCGGGCTGCGCTGCTCCCGCTCCAGGCGTCCTAGCTCCAGCCAATCGGCGTTGAGGCGGTCTAGGAGGGCCAGCGTCTCGGCGTCGGGCGGGCCGGTGGCCAAGCGCTGGCGCAATTCCAGGTCCCGATGCAGAAGCTGATGGAGATGGCGGTAGAAGGGGGAGCGATAGGCGCCCTGGAACATCATCGCCAGGTCGTTGCTATCTACCCAGTTCTGTTTGGGGCCAAGCTGGGCGCGCACCATCTCGTAGAAGCGGGTGCCGGGGAGCGGATAGCTGACGCTGATGCCGATTTTGTCCGGCAGGGTATCCCGCACCATCTGCACGGTCGCCAGGATGTCCTCAAAGGTTTCGCCGGGATAGCCGAACTGAAGGAAGAAGTTGGCTTTGATGCCCGCCGACTTGAGGCGCGACCGCGCGACGGCGACCTCGGCGACCTGGATGCCCTTGTCCATCGCGTCGAGGACTTTCTGGCTGCCGCTCTCCGCACCCATCCAGACCTCCACGCACCCGGCCCGCGCCAGCCCGGCGACCGCGCTCTCGGTCATCAGATCGGCGCGGGATTGGATGGTGAAGGGGATGCTGGCGCGGCGCGCGTCTACCTCCGCCGCGAACTCCGTCACCCATTTCGCCCGCAGCCCAAAGATGTCGTCGGCAAACCAGATATGGTCGGGACGGAGCGTGCGCTTGAGAAGCGCCATCTCCTCGGCGACGTTGGCGGGCGAGCGCATGGCGTAGCGCTGTCCCCAGATGGGCTTGGCGCACCAGTTGCAGTGAAAGGGACAGCCGCGCGTGCTGACCATGTTCAGGCTGAAGTAGCCGTGTGCGCTCTGCCAGGCGGCGCGGTAGGGCGCGATGTCGAGCAAGTCCCAGGCCGGGAAGGGAAAACAGTCGAGCCGGCGCTCCGGGACGCGCCGCGCGGTGCAGCAGATGCCGTCCGGGTCCGCTTTGTCGGGCCAGGCCAGCCCCGCGATCTCGTCCAGGGGGCGCGAGCACCTTCCGCTGAGAGCGTCCAGCAGTTCGCGCAGCCCATGATCGGCCTCGCCGATAAGCGCGTACTGGACCCCATGATTGAAGTAAAGCTCCGGGTGGTCGGTGATGTCCGGGCCGGCGGCAAGGACCGTCGCGCCGTAGTCTCGCGCCATTTCGCTCATGCGCTGGGCGGCCTGGCGCATCCGACTCAAGCACATCTTGATAAGGAAGTTAAAGCTATCTTCATACAGCGCCACGAAGCGCGGCTGGTGCTGCCGCAGCGCCTCCTCAAACGCAGGCTCGCCCTCGGCGAACATGGCGTCAAACAGCGCCACCGAATAGCCCGCACTGCGCAGGTAGGCGGCGGCATACAGCGTGGCCAGGGGCGGATAGGGCTGCATCCGGGCACGCTGTTTGGGGTCGTACTGTAAAAAATAGGAGTGCGCCAGCAACACATCTACCATTGCGGAAGATTCTCCTGCGGCGGCGGTCGGGGCGACGATTTATCTGATTCTATCTACCGGCGTGCCCGGCTGGTGTCACGCGCCCGGCGAAGATTTTATAACAGGTAGCTTTGCCCTCACCCCCGACCCCTCTCCCACGCTGCGGGAGAGGGGAGTGGCCCCCACCCTGGCCCTCCCCCCAAGAACAGGGGAGAGGAGAGCAGAAGCCGGATCCCCCCCTTCCCTGCCGCGTTAGCGGCGAACTAGGGAAGGGGGCCGGGGGTTAGGACAAGAAAGGCCGAAAGGCTCATTCGGCATAAAGCGCTTCGTATTGGGAGGCCGTCCAATCGGCATCATGGGCTTTAGCCCAGGCGAGGGCACGCTGACCGAGCGCATGGCGACTGCTCTGATCCCGGATCAGCTCCAGCGCAGCCCAGGCGAGGGCCGCATGATCGCCCACCGGAACGGCGACCGACCGCTCCGGAGCCATATCGTCTACATGGCCGACCGCCGTGCCCACCGTCGGCACGGCACAGGCCGCCGCCTCCAGCACGACGACCTGCGCGGCCTCATGGCGCGAGGTATGCAGCAACAGGTGACTCCGCTGTAGCGCGCGGGCGACCACCTCGCTGGGCTGGAAGCCGTGAAACGTGACGGCCTCCTCCAGACCGAGTATGTGCGCCAGGCGCTGAATCTCGCCGTCGAGCGTATCTTCCCCGATAATATCCAGGTGGGCGTCAGGCGCGGCAGCGTGAATGCGGGCAAAGGCGCGCAGCAGCATCGGCTGATCCTTAACGCGGTTCAAGCTGGCGACGTGCAGCAGGCGCCAGGGCGGTCCGGTGGGCGGCAACGCTGGCGGCTGAAAACGGCAGGTGTCCACGCCGAGGGTTATCACGCGCGCATCCGGACGGTAGGGACGCAGCAGATGTCGCATATATTCGCTGGCAACGGTAACTTTGCTTGCCAGCAGCAACGAGAACTTGATGATAATGCGGCTATTGCGGCGCAACTGCCCGCCGTAGTCGATCTCAGGCAGGGCAACCAGTTCCCCGCCTGCCGGGGTGACGATGCCGGGCACGCGCCACCGCCGCCCGGCCAGAGCGGCGATCAGGCCGCACTGGTGCGCCCAGAGGCCATGTACCACGTCGAACCGTCCCTGTCGCTGCTCGCTTTGGAGGGCGCGCAGGGCATAAAGGATCTGATAGGGCGCACGCCGGGCCAGGCCGTCGGTGCCGATGTTATGGACAGTGGCGCCGAGCAGCGGATAGGTGTCGGGATAGGGGTACTGGTTCAGCGTGTAGACGTGGACCTCGTGGCGGCGGGACAGGCGCTCGACCAGCCAGAGGAAGACGGGAATGACCCGCTCCCGTCCGCTGCGGTCGAAGCCGCCCGGAGTCACCAGCGCGATCTTCATGGGCGCGTCCCTCTCAACAGGCGGTCATAGGTGGCCAGGGCCTGTCGCCCTATCGCCTCGAAGCTCAAGTGCTGCTCAAAGTAGTCGCGCTGCCTCTGCTGCGTGCCGGGCTGGAGCCGGCGGTGCCAGGCGAGGAGCGTGTCGGCCAGAGCCTCCGCGTTGCCGACCGGCCAGAGCCCGCCATACTCGCCGTTGCGGAGTGCAGCGCGGAACGAGGGAATGTCCGTGATGATCGGCACGACGCCGCACGAGAGGGCTTCGAGCACCGAATAGCCGCTGCCCCCGTCATAATCGCTGCCCAGCAGGAAGAAATCGGCGCTGTTGTAGATGGCTTCCAATTCCGCGTGGGGAAGACATCCGAGCAGCCGAACGCGGGAGGCCGCCGCCGGATTTGCCGCCAGCCACGCCTGCACGGCGGGAAGCAGGTCCTCCGCGCTATAGACCATCGCCAGGCGTGCCGTCGGCAGGCAGGCGAGCGTGCGCGCAAAGCCGCGCAGCACGGTCAGCGGGTCTTTGTTGGCGTTGAGCCGTCCCACCCACAGGCAGAGCGGATCGCCCGTCAGGCCGGTATAGGCGCGCGCCTCCGCGCGGGATCGCAGGCGGAACGGACTGGAGCCTTCCGGCAACTCCACGAGGGGCTTATCGGCGCGCAGGATGCCGGCCTCGATCCAGGGACGGGCCTGTTCCGGTACGGTAAAGCTTACCGCGTCTACGCTCTCCAGGGCCAAGCGCAGCGTGCGGCGGTTCATCCAGCGCGTCGGCGGACTGCCCGCGTGATCCTGGAGCAGTAGGGGCGTGGTGGGCAAGAGGCGCCGGAGCCACCACGCTTGCCGGGCAAAGCCCATCCCGTGAATATGTACGATGTCGGGGCGCAGTCGGGCCACAGCCCGGTTTACCTGCCTCGCCATATCCGGCAGGCTGCCAAACCGCCAGGCCGGGTCGCGCACGAACATGTAGAGGACGCCGTTGCGCGCGATTTCGGCGTCCCCCGCGAATCGCTGCACGACGGTGACCTCCGCCCCCGCCGCAGCGAGACCCTCCACCCAGCCCGTGAGGGTCTCATAGCGCTCCAGCAGCGCCTCCGGCGAGTCCAGGAACCGGTCATAAAAATAGCTGACACAGGCGACGTGCATGGCGTCCTGCGCTCCAAGTAGCCTCGTTACCCCGTCTCGATCCAGTTTCGCAGCACTGCTACCGCCGCCTCCAGATCGGCGCCGACCTCCAGGTGGGCAATACGTCCAGCCAGCAGCGTATCCACCGCCGCCGTCATGGCCGCTCGATCCAGGGGCGGATCGCCCTTGAAATCGGTCAGCGCCGTGCGGATCTGGGCCGCATCGGCAGGCAGGAAGCGCGGCGCAGCACAGGAAGCGCGGCTGAGCGAGCAGACTCCCCAGACCGGCATGCGCGTGATGGCTGCACCCGGGCGCACGGCGTTGACGGCGATACGCAGCTTGGTTTCGCCGTTAAGCTGGCGTATCCTTTCGGCGTTGGCCAGTTCCGGGAAGAAGCGCACCGCGTTCGGGAGCAGGTGCAGATGGCAGGGATTGCCCCAGACGAGGAGCGGAGTGCCCTCCCCTGTGGAAAAAACGATGTCTTCGGCCAGCAGGCCAAAGCCCGCGCGCAGGCAGGCGTAGGCCAGGGTGGACTTGCCCGCGCCGCTGCCGCCCGTCAAGAGCACGCAGCGGTCGTGGTGCGCCAGCGCGGCGGCATGGAGCGTGGCCGGGCGGGCGCGCGAGGCCAGGTAGATGCCCAGGCACTCCAGGAAGCCGGTCTGCGCCAGGTAGCGGTTGGCGGCGACGGCGGGCGTGACAAAGGCGGCAGCAAATCCGGCGGCGCGGTCGGCAAAGCCCAGGCTACTGCCGAGTGTAATCCAGAAATAGGGACCCTGCGCCCGGATCAGCAGGGGAAGCGCCGTCTGCGCAGACGGCGCTTCCGGCGCGTTGTGGAGATAGACGCGCAGATGCAAAACCTCTCCTGCCTGCGCGTCCGGCGTGCCCCAGCCGCCGAAAGTCTCCTCCGCCAGCGCCGCCAGCGTCGGGGCGTTCGTGGCGAATTCCAGAGGCGCCCCAAGCACGTTGTAGCGAGCGACCAGCGGCGCAGGCGCATTGCGCCAGAGCGGATCGGGGGCAGGGGCGAACTCCAGGCCCTGTAAGCGCTGCCATTCCATTCAGTATCCTCAAAACTTACGAACCACGAGCCACGAACAAGGGCTGCCATTCCGTAGATGTCCTCAAAATGACAGGGAAGCCTGGAGCGCCGTATCGCTGCGGCCATGATCGCGTTGCTGGTATTCGGCGGTTAGCTTCAAGTTTCGGATCGGGTAGAGGCTCAGGCTGATGGTCTTGGCGTCGGAATAGGTCCGGGTGGTGCCGATATTGGTCGTCTGTGCCTCCAGGCGCACGGCCAGGCCCAGCCAGGGCAGGAACATCTTATCCACCTCGATAAAGCCGCCGCGCAGGAAGCCGCGCTTGCCGTTGCCCAGCGGGTCGCTATTCTCGCCGTAGACGGCCATCGCGTAAAACTGAAAGCCGCGCCAGTCGAACCGCCCGTCCAGGCCGTAGCGCTGGCCGCGATCCGAGGTACTCAGGTCCGCCGGGTCGCGCGGCGGGTGCGTGAGATAGACAAAGAAGCCGAGGTTGCGGGCCTGGTCTCGGTTGGCGAACCGCATATAGAAGTCCCGGAACTCGCCCAGAAACTCGCGCTGGCCGACCGCAAAGCCGGAGGTATTGATTGCCGGCGCACCGTAGGCGAGATAGAACTGCACCCGGTGGTTGATCAGGCCGCTCAACTGAATCCCGCGCATGGTCGTGCCTATCTCCACGTCATTATCCTGAAGGCTCGCCAGGTAAATCTGCGGCTGGAACACGGTAGCCATATTGATAAACGGGCTGTAGGCGTAGGGCAGCTCGAACTGCCCGATCTTAAACATCAGCTTGCTATGCTCGTCCAGCACCTGCTGCGCCCAGACCTCGTAGGAGGGAAACTCGGTGGGCTTGTCGTCAATCCAGAGCGAGTGATGAATGTAAAAGGCGGTGGTGCGCGATAGCAGCCCGCCCGCCAGAAGCTGGGTATCGGTATATTGGCTCTTGCGCCTGCCGGGGCTGAAGCGCTGGTAGGTCGGCTCAATCTGGGTCGCCAGCGGCGGTGTCTTCTGCCAGGCCATGACGGCAGCTTTCTCGGCGCCGGGGACGCGGAAGTTGTTGGCCTTAAAGGCCAGGCCGAACGGATTCAGGCGCGGATAGCCGCTGTGGCAGGTCTGGCAGGAAAACCCGTAGGCGCGGGCAAAGAAGGGCGTGGCCGGCGCAGGCCGCGCCAGCGCCAGCAGCAGACAGAAAGCGGCAAGGAGACAGAAACTGCGCATGCGTCAGCGGTTCCTTTCCGAAGAGAGCAGGATGGAGGGGTCGGGCGTCCCCTGCAAGGGGGAGGTTCGACCGGGAGCGAAGCGCTCCGTCTCGGGCTGGGTCGCCCTGCCGCGCTTCCGGGCAGGCGCGGCAGGGCGACCCGGCCATGCCTGCTGGCAGAGCGCGGACACGACGCGCCCCGCCAGATGGAACGGACGCCACAGGTAGAGCGCCGGCAATCCCAGCGGCGAGCGGACGCCATAGAGGTTCTGCATGGTCGGCGCCGGCAAGAACAGAACTTGCCAGCAGGCGGTCAGAAGCTCCCGCACGTTGGCGCGAAGCAGGAAGCGCTGCCAGGCCGCAGCATTGGCTTCCTGCTGCATGGCGGCGAAGATAGCGCGCACGGTGAGCGGCTGCCCGGCGCGGCCAGGACGCAGGCCGCGCAGCGCCTCATCGGGAATCGCGACGCCAAACTCGCGCCGAACGCACTCCAGCATACGGTAGAGGCTGGCGCGCGCCCCATAAAGGTCGGCAAGCGCCGCCACGCGCTCCCAATGGATAGGCGTCGTGGAGCGGCCAATCACCAGGGCCATATCCAGCGGAAAGAGGAGGCGTCGGAAGATATGATCTGCCGCATGCACGGCCAGGTGGACCAGCATCGCCTCCTGGGAGGGAATCGGGATCGGGGTGCCGCCCGGGAGCCTGGCCTTCTGTGGGCAGGCCCAGAAGGGAGCCATATCCACCTCCCGCAAAAACCCGCTGGCGAGGCGGAAGATGCCGCGATGCAGCTCCACCACAACCTGATAGCGGTGGCTGCCGAGGCTATCCGGCGCGTGGGTCGGATCAAACTCCGGAACCAGGGTTTCGGTCAGGATGTCTTCCGGGTAGAGC
Organism: Chthonomonadaceae bacterium; assembly: GCA_035650735.1. GTDB lineage: Bacteria > Armatimonadota > Chthonomonadetes > Chthonomonadales > Chthonomonadaceae > DASRGL01. Next base: position 39,092 of record DASRGZ010000182.1, on the reverse strand, counting down.
GCGGTGTAGCGGTCGTGATGCTGCCGGGCGCTGGGCGGGGCCTCGTCTCGAACAAAACCACAGGCGGTCAGGACCTTTCCGGCGGCCTCGTGGTTCGCGGGGTCCACCAGGATGTCAATGTCGGCGAAGTGACGCAGGGCCGGATCGGGATAGACGGTCAGCGCCAACGCCACGCCCTTGAGGACGAGGCAGCGGATGTCCTCCGCCTCCAGCGCGCGCACCAGGCGGCCTGTCTCCTGAAAGAGCGCCCGGTTGCGGCGGGCATTGGCCCGGTACAGGCGCGTCAGGCAGGCGGCGATCTCGGCAGGAAGGCGCGCATCGCCCACAAACGCGCTCATCTGCCGCGCAACAAGCGGGGCCACGCCATGCCGGATGCCCTGCACGACCACGGCAGGCCAGTCTATATCCGGGGCGGAGAGGCCCGCGCCTAGGGCATGGCGGGCTGACTCGCCGCTCTCTACGGAGGCGCAGGCGTGCAGCAGCCGCTCATGCGGAAGTAAGTCGGTTGCGGGAAGTCTCATGGCCGGGCCGCTCCTGTATCTATCCGAAACGGCCTGTCCGCGCCGCCATCCTGCGCCGGGTAAGCGCTATTGCAAAACAGATACGGCATTCTCATGGAAAGTGAGCGTTTCTCAGGATTCATCTCGGAAGCGGTTTCCGCCTGGCCCTAAATGGCGCCTCCGGCCCCTTGACTGCCCTTTCGTAGAAGCGCCTTTTCCCGCCCACACAGGTGTCGCAAGGCGGAGGGCTGTGGCCAGGTGTCGCTAGGCGGAGGCGCGAACCGTTGTAGTGCCGACCCTAGCGGGGCCCAACCGTGGCAGGCGCGACCCTGGCAGTCAGCATGACCTCTGCCCACGTAGGTGGGCAGCGGGCCGCAGCCTGCTCCTGAAGGCTCAGGGCCACGCACGTTGCCTCTTCTCTGCCCACCTACGTGGGCAGCAGGCCGTAGGCCCCACAGCGGCAGGGTTTAGCCTGCCGCACAAAGGACGGCAGACTTACTGGAGGAGCCACTAAAGATCGGTCGAAGCTATGAAGGATATACCGGCAGGAGCAGAGTTTGTCACTTTGGGATGTACAGATCCGGCTGCCGAAGCGCTGAGGGCGTTAAGATTGTGGGTGGATCTTTCCGTAAAATTGGCTCTTTCGCGCTTGAAGCCGCCCAACCTTGCGGAAAGCAGGAAAGCATGATCGGCGTTCAGGTGAGTAAAGCTGGCTTGACATTCAGCAGGATATATGCGATGATTAAAAGAATGAATATTACTGGCATCTCTAGCCAGGGCCCTGTCGTTCTCTCTCTCACGCGCGGAGAGATACCCACTGTAATTAATAGGAGTTTAGTTTCAGGCCAGGAACCAGGGAAATCAGAGGGAACGGAGAAGCCCCTCTTCCTTAGCCGGCTGCGCCAATAGAGATGGCTGCCTTGTGTATCTCGACTAGTCTGGTAAGTCCCGAAAGTGAAGTCAGGAACGGAGGCTCAGGGAATTTAGAGAACCCGGCCTTTTACCGCACTACCCACACAAAGGAGGACAGACCTTGCCTACACAAACTCAGCTCCTGTCGCGCCCAATAGCGACCCTCGGCCTCGCCATCGGATTGGCCTGTGCCGCTCTCGTGACCCCCACCAGGGCGCAAGCGCAGCATGCCGCAGGAGACGTTGTGCTGCATGAAGCGTTCGGCTTCCTGAATACGGGAGGGTACTTTTTCACCGCCGGTTCCGCCCAGCATGCGCTCGGCAATCCCAAGTTCTATAGCGCAGGCACATTTTATGTGCGCCCCAAAAATTATGGCCGCTGGACCTTAACCGGCGGCGTGGAAACCATGGGGGCCAGCGACCACTTCTTTCCTTTCATGGGTGGCAACGAGTTCAGTTTGATAGGCGCCAGTTTCCGTATCTCCACGCCGCGTCATATGGGGCGAGTCAGCCCCTTCTTTTCCGCAGGAGTCTTTGCCGGCCATATTCGCTCGGAGGACCTGAACATCAAGACGACCCACATTATCCCCAGCATGGCCATCGGGGTACAATATCCCATCAGCAAGATATTTAGCTTGAGCGCCAGCTATCGTATCAGCCCCGACATCGCCGGAATCAATACCGACGGGTTCAGTATAAGCTTGCGCATTTTCTAAGCATGAGCGTTCTGGAAGGCCCGCTTGTCGTGCGGATCGCGGGCGGCAAGCGGGCGCGTTGTAAGGTCAGCCAGAGATTCGGGTAGGGAAGGATCAGGGCAGCGCAACCTCCGGCAGGAAAGGCTGGCAACGGACAGAGCCGGGAGACGATAACGGATGATAGCACAGGATGGGGCTCTACTCTGGACAGAGGAGCAGGCGCCAGCGTGGTTTACGTGCCCTGGTAAGGAAGTGACCCTCTATGCGCCGCAGGACTCGTATGCGGCCCAGCATGTTCAGGTAGAGTTGCGTAAGGCCGAGCGTGTGATCGAAGCGCTCAAAAGGCTGCTGACGCCGGCGGAGGAGAGCGCCGCCGGCCCGATACGCGTGTATCTTATGGATGCCGTCCATGTGATGCCATCCCCTGACTCCATGGAACCGGAGGCGGGGGCGGAGGCCATCGTATGCGTGATGCAGCCGGATGCGCCGGGCACCCCGCTGGCTCTGCCACTCACGCGCCTGCTCATACGCCGGTGGTTCGGGGAGAATGCCGCTCAGGCTACGGTGATTGTGGACGGCCTTGCCGGGGTGATCGCCGCGCGCACCAAAACCGGCCCGTCCCTCTATGAAGTGGAGCAGTGGGTCCACGCGGAGATGGAAGAGGGACCTATCTCCCTCATCGCCCAAAACAGACGACGCCCTGTGTGGGAAGGAGGCGCGGCGGCGGAGGGCGGCACGCAAGCGCCTGATGACCTCGATTCGCTGGCGACCTCCTTTGTCGCGTTCCTGCTCTCCAGCTTCGGCCCCGCCAAGCTGCGCAAGTTCCTCGCCCGATACGATCCCGTGCGGCGTGATATGGCCGCCCGCGCCGTCTATCACCGTCCGCTCGCCGTTCTGGAGGAGGCTTGGCTCGCAGGGCTGCGCCGCCGCGCGGGCGGAGAGGGTGCCCTGCGCTCCCTGCTCCCCGCTCTGCTCCAGGAGCTCAAGCCCTACCGATGGCGGCAGGCGGAGATCCTCGTCTACTTGCTCTGGGTGGCCGCTTTTAAGTTTGTGGAGCCCGCCGCGCTCCAGGTTTTTGTTAACTTCCTTCAGCATAAATCCGATAAATCCGAAATCAAGCTCCTGGGTTATCACGTCCCCATCCAGTCCATCGGCTCGTCGCATTTCCTGCTCTATTTCCTGGTCACGCTGGCCGTCCTCTATCTCCTTAACGGCGGCGTTACGCTGCGGCGCGCCCATGCGGTCAACTGGCTGAATCTGCATGTTCTCAATAATCTTCAGGAGCGCATGTTCGCGCACCTACAGCGGCTATCCCACAGCTATTATGGAGAAGCCAAAATCGGCGATCTGGTTGCGCGCAACTCGGACGATATCAAAAATATCAAGCAGGTGCTCTCGCAATTTACAGACAAGGGCCTCGTCCAGATCTTTACCCTGCTCGGGGCGGTCTTCGCCCTGTTCTCTATCGGCTGGGGCAAGTGGTGGCTGATCGGGCTGGTGCTGGCGGTGCTGCCCCTGTTTGCCATCAGCTTTGTGGCGCTGCGCACCCGCAATAAGCAGGCCAGCCGCGAGCAGAGCAAGCGCACCGCCGAAACCCTCAACCTGCTGCAGGAGAACCTGAGCGCGCACGCGGTGATCAAAGCCTTCTGCCTGGAGAAAATGTCCATCGCGGCCTATCGTGCCCGTCTGAAGGCGCAGCGCAAGGCGGCCATGCGCCTGGCCCGGCTGAGCGCCCTGCTGGACTTGAACGAGGATACGGCCACAGCGCTCGCGCAGTTGATCATCTTCGGCGTCGGCGCCAAAACGGATATAGGCATTGCCTCTCTGGTCGCCCTGATGCCGATCATCAAATCGCTGTTTGGCCCCATCGCCTCGCTCTCCGGCATGGGCCAGACCATCCAGCAGGCTTCCGGGGCCATGGAGCGGGTCACGGAGCTGCTGCACGAGCCCGTGGCCATCGCAGAGAAACCGGATGCGAAGCCGCTGCCTCCGCTCTCACGCGACATTCGGCTGGAGAACATCACGTTCAGCTATAACGGCAGGCGCACTATCCTGCGCGATCTCAACCTGACCATTCCCGCCGGAAGCCATGTGGCCTTTGTCGGCCCCTCCGGCTGCGGCAAAACCACCATTCTCTCTCTGATCATGCGCTTCTGGGACCCGGATCAGGGGCGTGTGCTTCTGGATGGGCACGATCTGCGCGATGGGACGCTGGCCTCCCTGCGCAGCCAGATCGGATACGTCTTTCAGGACACCTTCATCTTCGATACGACGGTGCGCGAGAACATCGCCCTCGGCCGGCTCGACGCCACCGACGCCGAAATCGCCGCCGCCGCCAGGGCCGCCCGTCTGGAGAGCTTTATTAACTCCCTTCCTGCCGGCTATGATACGGTCGTAACCGGCGCGCGCATGAGCGGCGGACAGCGTCAGCGCATCGGAATCGCCCGGGCTATCCTGCGCGCCCCGCGCCTCCTGATCCTGGACGAGGCCACCAGCGCCCTCGACGCCAAAACCGAAGCCGAAATTCAGGAAACCCTGATGGAGGTGGCCAAGGGCCAGACGACTATCAGCGTCACCCACCGGCTTTCGTGGGCTGCTGGCGCCGATTGGATTTTTGTTCTGGACAACGGGCAGGTCGTGGAGCAGGGTCGGCATGCGGATCTGCTCGCGCTGGGGGGCCTGTATCGGAAGCTCTACGAGGAACAGAACAGCCATGCCGGCAGCGCCGGCCAGCCCATACCTCGGCCGCACGCCTCGTACCTGCGCGCCGTCCCGCTCTTCAGGAACCTGACGGAGGAGGCGCTGGATATGGTGGCGCAAAAACTGAAGCTGGAATGGCACGCGGCCGGCGCCGACATCGTCCGCCAGGGCGATCCCAGCGACAAACTCTACCTGATTCTGCAAGGCCAAGTGGATATTCTCCTGCGAGACAGGCAGGGGGGACGGCGCATCAACACACTCGCCGAAGGGGACTTTTTCGGGGAGATGGGCCTGTTGGGGGATGCGCCGCGCAGCGCGACCGTGCGCGCCGCAAAGCCCACTCTGCTCTATAGCCTCTCGAAGGAAGACTTCTCGGCCCTGCTGCAGCGCGAGCCTCCCATTCGCCAGATCTTCTCGGAGACGGTCGCCGCCCGCCAGGTGGCGCTGGCCACCGCCGTCTCCAGGGCAGAGGGCTAAGAGCGCCGCCCACCCCTAAAGGAGGGTGCTAAGGGTGCTAAGGGGACTAACTACCTCAGAACCCTCAGAACCTTGAGAACCCTTAGAAACCTCAGAAAATGATGAGAACGACCAACCCTGCACAGTTTGATGACCTGGACCTGGCTGTTCAAGTGGCCGCCTACTTGCCGGAGGAGATCCGCCGCGGGATCGAGCGGCAGTATTATATGGCGATCAACGAAAAGGCCCGGTTAAGCTGCCTGCTAAGCGACCCGGAATTTCTCAAAGATCCTGCAAAGCACGTCGGTCTCTATTCGGATCACGGCGTGGTGCACGCCCGCGATGTCGCCAAGCAAATTATCCATGTGCTGGACATCGCCAACGGCGTGCTGATTCCCGGCCGCAGCTCCAATCGCCTTCGATTTATGAAAGGTTATGGGGTGATCATGGCCTATATTCACGATATAGGCATGCGGCAATTCAGCTATTTCGGCCGCAAGATGCACCCGGAATTTGCCAGCCAGGAAGTTTTCTGTTCGCGCTTCGATGGCTGGGTAGATATTATCTGGAATGAAAATTGCGGCAATATCGCCTGGCGCCTTACGAACCTGGCCAATCTTGGGGTGATCCCGCAGGACCCCAAAGTCGTGCTGCGGGAGATGCTGGCGATGGCAAATTGCCATAATAAAAGTAAGGTGCCGGTCGAAATTCTCAATGACGTCCAGGCGCTGCGGCAGGTGATGCTGCTCTGTCTGGGCACGAATCTGGACTGGCTGTTCCGCAAGCAGCGTGCAGAGAGGGCCCGCCAAAGGCTGCGGGAGGCAATGCAGGCTCAGAAGGGCCCGGAGACGATCCTGCGGCTGCAGGAGGCCGTGCGGGCCGCCGAGAAAGAACTGGATAGGTGTGGAACCGCCGCCGCCAATCCTAATCTGGTGGCCCGGCAGTACTACACGGACTTTGGGCTGGATTTCGAGCGCGATGCCTACCAATGGCTGGTTTCCGACCAGGAGCCGGTGCGCTCCCTGGTCAGCGATGTGATTGACACGCTGCGGGCTTTGCGCTGCGCGGACGCCCTGCGCCAGCGCGGAACGGTGCTCAAAACTTCGGGCCAGTATGAGATCTTCGTGGATCGGACGACCGCCAATCCGATCTATGCGCTGCGCGCCGACGACGGCAGGGCCTACCTTCTGGAGCTAGATAACGTGGTGGGCGGCGGCGAGGCCAATATGGCCAGCAGCGAGCTGACCCCAGAGGGCGACCTGCGCTTCGCCTTTCATCGCGGGGCGTTTCCCGACCCGGAGACCGTTGCGCGCGCGGCCCACAATGCCGCCGTGCTCGTCTGTGATGTCCAGATGGATGTTATTCAGAGTTTCTACCGGCCACTGGCAGCAGGGGGGCAACTGATCGGCTATACCAAGCCGGCCCGGGAAATGAAGATACTCCTGGAAGGCGTGGATGATAATCTCGAATTTGCCGACCTGGTTTGCCGGGAAATCGAGCGGATCAACCCCTCCCTGGCTGGCTACATACGGACGGTTCCTTCCCTGCGCAGCGTGAGCGCTTATGAGCGCGCACGTTACCTGCGGGCCGAGGAGGTTGATTGGGACATGGCGGCTCGTCAGGAACTTTTGCAGAACATGCGGCGCATGGGCTGTAAAACGGATCACATCGATCCCATGCAAGCGTTCCTGGACGTAAAGTGTACTCAGCTCCAGGCGGGCGAAGTTCTGATCGAAGCGGGAACGGGAACGCCGGCCGGTTTTGTCTATGTGCCCCTGGGGGAAGGACTCAAAGGAACGCCGTTGGGCGGATACGATACGTTTACGGTGTGGGCCTGGGTGCCGCTTGGGAATACGGGCGTCATTCGCGGGGAGGACCGCAATGCGACCGTGGTTGCCGAGCGCGACGTGCGCGTTCTGGTGATCCCCAAGGAAACCTATTTCCGGTACTGGCACTATACCTATAGCCAGACCGAATTTTTGCAGTTGTTCTCGGAAGAGGAGCCCGATCACGATGCAGCTATCACAGCGCGAGGCCAATAGTAGCCTCCAGAGCCTAGAGCCGCCCCCCTTATGGGAGTATCTCGGCCAGACCACGACCAAGCGTTTAACCCGCATGCTCTCGCATAGCCAGGGCGTTGAGGCCAACGAGGAGACAGAGCCGATCCATCAGATGCGCGTCTGGTCCCGGCGAACGCGGGCTGCCCTGGAACTGCTCGAAAGCCTTGCCGATGGCAAAGCGCTGGCGGAACTGCGGCGCGAGGTCAAAGCGGTGATGCGCGCCCTTGGAGAGGCGCGCGACCTGGACGTGATGCTGGGGAGGCTGCGCGGGCGCGTGGAGGCGCTGCCCGTCTCCCAACGCGCCGGCGTGGAGGCGTTTATTGAGCGGTTGGGCCGCCAGAGGGAAAAGATGCAGGAGACGGTTGTCAAGGCGGTCCGTCATATGGAGCGCTATGACCCGGTTCCCCGATTGGAGGCGATTCTTTCGGCGCAGGCCAGCACGGACGGTCGCGGCGCCGCGAAGCAGGGCAAACAGAAATCGGCCAAAGCCAAAAAAGCCCGAAACCGGGATCGGCAGGCCCCTTTCTTTGTCCATGCGGCCCAGATGATCGGCAGGCGCCTGGAGGATTTGATGGAGTATCAGCGCTATATCGCCGACGCCGACAACGCCTATCAGCTTCACCAGATGCGCATTGCCGCAAAGCACCTGCGCTACACCCTGGAGATATTCGAGGAGCCGTACCAGCAGTATACCTCCCATGGGCCGTCGGTCTCTGAGGCCATTGACGAGGTCAAATCCCTCCAGGAGCATCTCGGCCAGATCCACGACGCGGATGTGCTGGTTCCCCAGCTGACTGTCCATCTGGTCTCTCTGCTGGAGGGCGGCCATGGGCAAGAACATGACGGGGAGCCTGTCGTGGGCGTTCACCATGTGGACTTCGAGGCCTGTCAAGGGGTTCTGGCGCTCTGCCAGCAGATACGGGATGAGCGGGATCGGCAGTATCAGCGCCTGCTGGAACAGTGGCTCAGGCTGCAGGAGCGGCAGTTCTTCTGCCAACTACGCACCATGCTGGATTCTGCTGCCGCGGAAGTGGCGCTCTCTCGCGCGCCCGCCGCGCAGCCGGCTCAGGAGGTTCTGAATCTCTCTTCCCCCCTCTATGCGGTCACCGTGTCGGTGGATCGGCCCAACGCAAAAGATGGGGCGCCAGACCATACGCAAACGGGCGGCGACGAGGAAAGTTTGACCGCCTGAGCGCCGTTGGCTAACGTTAAGCACGCGAAATACGTCATTAGATTAAAATGACCCATCGGTTAGCACGCCTGCCGACTTTTGCATTCCAGCGCGTCCTGTTGTAGAATGGATAGTGAGTCTAGGAGATCCAGCGGTTAGCAGGAGGATACTAGCGTCCAACGAAAGTGTGGTTGTAAGAGGGAGCCTTCGCGAGGCAGCCACGCTTTCATGTCGTGCCAGCTAAGAGGAGACAGTATGGCTAAAAAGACAGGATACATCGCCTTCATCGCCGCTTTAGCGGCCATCAGCGCGGGCAGCTCGCGCGCACTCGTCAACGTCGGCTATTGTCAGGCGGCGCCTGCCGCGACAAGCGCGGCCGTCACCCGCCAGGTAAATGAGTGGCCCGTCACGCAAGAGCCTGCGCGCCGCCTGGTCGAGCCGGGGCTTCCCAACTTCGGCAAACTGAATGCGTGTCTATGGCGGTCCGGCCAGCCCAATCAGCGGGGCTACCAAAAGCTGGCCGAGATGCACGTGAAGACGATCATCAACCTGCGGGAGGAATACCCCCAGGATAAGGACCAGATTCCTGCGGGAGTGCAATACTTTTATATCCCGATCAAGGACGAGACAGCCCCGACTGTAGAGCAAGCGAAGGAGTTCCTGCGGATCGTCAGCAACCCGGACAACTGGCCCGTCCTGGTACATTGCCGCGGCGGCGAGGGAAGAGCCGGGGTCATGTGCGCGCTGGTGCGTCACTCCTTCGATGGGTGGGACGATAAGCGGATCATGAAAGAGGTCAACAATTTCCGCACCGCTTATCTGGGGTTCATACGCACGCGGCTAAAAGGCTCCCAGAGGCAGTTTCTCCAGGAGTGGGAGGCCAACAACAAGCCGGGCGCCTACCTGTCCCAGCTCAGCGTGCCCCAAGTCAGCTCTATGTAATCTTATTCCCTGCCACATTTAAAACCTCCTGCGGCAGATCAGATAGCTTCGCCGCAGGAGGTTTTTATTTTGCTAGCCGCCACTACACTAAGGAGGAAGGCGGAAGGAGGAAGGATGAAGAAAAGCCTTTGCTCCTTTGGATGAAAGAGGAAAAGGAAGAAACGCCTTTGCTCTTTTCCTCCTTCCGCCTTCCTCCTTTCCAGGGGCGCTACTGCTGCTGCCTGGCCGGCTTTAATTCCTGGCGCCGTTTGAGCCAGCCGTTGAGGACCACGTACTCTCCGGTATTCTGCGCCGCGACGGTACGCCCCGGAGCCAGGGTAGCCTCGAAGGGGCCGTCGGTGTTCGGATCGTAGGTGAGCTTCTTATTCGGGCCGTTCGGGCGCATCAGGGGGATCTCGCCGCTCAGCCCGAAGTCCTGGATCATCTTGTCACGCCGGGCTGCCAGCTTCTCCAGCAGGAGCCTGCACACGGCGGCGTCGTACCCGGCCCCGATCAACGCCTGCTTAAGCTGCTCCTCGGTAAGCTGGCCGATGAGGCGAGCCATCCACCGGGCGTCGTCTATGTTCATGTCATAAAAGGGCCGGGTCTTGGTGATCGGCATATAGTCGCAGATCGGCACGTCCGTCTTTCCGGGCTCGGGCTTGGCGGTGAAAGCCCAGCAATAATCGTTGGGGGCGTTCTGGTACAGGCCGACTTTGATCTTGCCATGCACCGTGCGGATCATGCCGGAGGAGTTGCCAAAGAGCGCGCCGACGTCGCTGACCATATGCTCCAGGCGCGTGGTTCCGTCGTCCTCCTTGACCAGCAGCAGCCGATTATTCGCCCAGCGAATGTCCCAGTTATCCAGCCAGGCGTTCAGAACGCCCAGTCCCCGCAGCTCCCGAAGTCTCGGATGATCCAGGTAGTTATAATCCCAGAAGCCCAGGTCTTTGGTGTCCTCGGAGTCTTTGGAGTTGAAGCTGGCGTCTTTCATGACCAGGTAGTCGAGCTTCTGCTCAAACTCCTGGCTGTAGAGGGCGGGATTCGTTTCCGGGCGCTTGGGCCTTTTGCGGCCCGGCGCAACAGGAAACAGCCCTTCCTGAAGCTGCTGGGGCGTGAGGCGCGTGCCGTCCTTCAAGACGGCATATTTGACGTAATCGAGTGGGTTGTAGTAGACGCTATCGCTGAGCCGGGTGAGCGTAAGGCCGAGGAATTGGAGCTTCATGGCGTTGCTCTTGCGCGAATTGAAATCCTTGAAAATGCGCCGATCCCACTTTATCTTGACCTCAGGGGTATAATCTATGATCTCAGCTGGAAATCCTAGCGCCCAGAAGATGCGGCACCCGAACGGCCCGGAGGAGTGCTCCTCGCCGAATTTGACTTTCCAGCGGCTGCCATTCCAATCCACCTCAAAACTGGGGTGCGCGCCGTAGCCTTTATGGGCCTCCGCAAAGGTGCAGATCGAATCGCGCAGAGGGGGAATCTCCTGACGGTCAAAGCCATAGTAGAGGTTCTTGTCGGCAATAGATTGGGGCCGCGACCAGAAGGTGGAAGGCTTCGGGTCCACCCGGCTCAGGTCAGGAGCATCGTAGGTGAGCAGGTTCTGGGCCGGATGTTTGGCGCTTCCTCGGCCGCAAGCGTTGAGCATAATATCGCGACCTCGGAAAAAGAGGCTTACGATGTCCACGCTTTCCCGCCAGATATAGGGGGTGCGGAAATTGCTCTGGACGGCCCAGTTGACTTCCTGGATTTTCCTAATGCCGGCGGCTTTCTCTGCGTCGCCTTTCAGGAGGGCCTTGGCCGTGCGTTCCATCTCCTTCAGGCCGCGCTGGATATGCTTGCCGCTCCAATCTTTCGATTTCTCTTTCCGCGTTTTGGCCGCCTTCGGCTGATCGGGCTGGTCGTCGGCAGTCTCTTGCAAATCCTGCACCTTCTGAAGAAACGCTTTAAGCTCCTCTTCCCTGGCCAGATCAAATTTTTGCTTGTCCAGCGTAACGGTTGTATCTGAGGCGGGAAATTGGGGGACCTCTGCGCGGTCTCTGGCGTTCTGCCGAACGGTTGTTGGGAGGGCCGGGATCAGAGGATTATGGGCGGCAGCTTTGTCGGCAACAATGGCGCGTGGGAAAGCCATGATCCCCTGCATGGCGAGGACCAGAACAAGCGGACCGGCCCCAAGGCGCAAGAACGGTTTCTGCGGGAGACGTTTACATGAGAGCATAACTGTTCTCCTGAGCATAGCAGGAATATGGTGTGGACAAACCGAAAAAGAGGACTCCGAACCCATTTTTTGGCCCACGACGGGTAAATCGTTTGCTACTTAAACGTAGTTTTTACAAAACGTTTCTTGTTTCCTTCTAGCCTGGCTGATAAGTGACCCAATTTGCCAGGATCGCCTGCTGGGAAGTCTGTTCATGGATGGGATTGTGGCGCGGCCTGATACTGCGTCCGACCCATCTGTTGGGCTAGATCCAGCGCGCGGGAGTAGAGTAGGATGGCCTACGCATTTAAGGTGATGCCGGGCACACGCATATGCCTGGCGGAGTTCGACCCCGATTTTGATGCCTGCCTGACGCCAGAGCAGGGCGCAGCGGAATTCGATGCGCTCAATACGGAGCTGGCCGAGATGCAGCAGCGCTGCTATGCCTGTCGTCAGCATAGCATTCTCATGCTCTTCCAGGGACTCGATACCAGCGGCAAGGATGGGGCCATACGCAACGTGCTGCGTAACGTCAGCCATCACGGCTGCCGCGTGGAGGCTTTTAAGCAGCCGACGGACGAGGAGCTGAGCCACGATTTTCTCTGGCGCTACCATAAGGTGACGCCGGCAAAGGGCATGATGGGCGTCTTCAACCGGTCCTATTACGAGGACGTGCTGGCCGTGCGCGTGCATAAGAAGGTGCCGCCCGGAGTCTGGCAGGCCCGCTATGCCCAGATCAATGACTTTGAACGGATGCTGACGGCCAACGGAACCATTATCCTGAAGTTTTTCCTGCACATCAGCAAGGAGGAGCAGGAGCGGCGACTCTTAGCGCGCGAGCGCAAGAAACGCTGGAAGCTATCGCCTTCGGATTGGCGGGAGCGCGCCCTCTGGGATGACTATATGGAAGCCTATAGCGACGCGCTGACCTATTGCAGCACGCCGGAGGCGCCCTGGTATATCGTGCCGGCCAATAAGAAATGGTACCGTAATCTGGCCGTGTGCGAAGCGTCGGTGCAGACGATGCGGGAATATAACGGCGCGTGGGTGGCGGCGCTGGAGAGCGAATAGGATGGAGCCTGATTACGGCCTCGGCCGCGGCAGGCTAAACCCTGCCGCTGTGGGGCCTGCGGCCCTGTGCCCGCCTGCGCGGGCACCAAACAGCCTACCGAAAGGTTAGTGTCCCCGTAGGGGTCGCTAGGCGGAGGGCCGAACCATTGTAGGCCCGACCCTAGCAGTGGTGCGAACGGTTGAGCGCCGACCCCCTAGCAGTCCATTGCAGCCGCGCGGCCTGCTGCGCTACGCCTCCACCAACCTGAGTTGAGCGCCGACCCTGCCAGTCCATTGCAGGTTAGATGCCGCTTCGCACTCTTCGGGCCTTTCTTCTCCCTGAGTTGAGTGCCGACCCTGGCAGTCCATTGCAGGCCCGACCCTGGCAGTCACTGGGCGGAACGCCACCGAGCGAAGGGCTTCAGCCCGTCGGAAAAAGTATCCGCTATCCGGCGGGGACGGGAGCCGGATGTTCCACGCGCACGGTCAGGGGAGCGCCGAAGACATACTCAAATAGGTCGCTGTTGTTCTGCACGCCCCACACCTCCAACTGACAGTCCGACTCGGAGAGCAGCGTCAGGACAAAGCGGCGCGGCCTGTGCGCGACCTCCATCCGCACGTCCTTGACCAGCCCCAGGTGACTGCGGTCGATCCCCTCCGCCACGCGCAAGATAGCCGCCAGCACGCTGATCTGGCGCCGCTCCGCGCGATCCAGGTTTTCCAGGTTGGAATGCCGCTTTTTGGGGATGCCTTTGCGGTGGTAGAGGGCCACGTTGGCGATAATGTTGATCTCTGTGTCGTTGAAGCCGAGCAGGTCGAAGTTGCGGAGCAGATAGTAGGCGTGCTTCTGGTGGTTGGAGTGGGAGATGAACATGCCGATGTCGTGGGCAATGGCGGCATACTCCAGCAGCTCGCGCTCGGCGTCGCCGTAGGGGTGGGCCTTCAGGCGGCGCAGCTCGTCGAAGAGGCGCAGGGCGATGTGGGCGGTGTGCTGGGCGTGCTCGGCCTCGTAGTTGCAGGCATGGGCAAGCTGGAGGATGCTGCGTCGGCGCACCGAAAGGGCCTGGAAGCGCTGGCGGGCCTCCTCTTCGCGCAACAGGTGATCGAGCAGGATGCCGTCGCGCAGGCCGCGCTCGCTCAGCATCAGTTTCTCTGCGCCGAACCCCTCCATTAAGGTCAGGATGATCGCCGCCCCGCCCAGGATAATATCGGCGCGGTTGGCGTCCATGCCCGGCACTTTGCGCCGCTCCTCCAGCGGCAGGCGGCAGAGCATCTGCACGGCGTCTTGCAGGTCGGAGAGGCGGAAGGTATAGTTGCGCTGGCTGCTGATGGGCGGGTCGCCGATGTGCCGCGCCACGATGTCGCCCAGGGTGTTGATGGTGCCGGCGCTGCCCAGGGCCAGATCGAAGCCCTGCGCCTTGACGCGGCGGATGACCTGGCTTGCCACGCCCATGACGTAGCCCTGCACACGCGCGAAGACCTCTGAGCTGACCGGGCCGTCGAAGTCCAGGAAGCGGTTGGAGAGACGGATAGAACCCAGCCGCAGGCTCTCCAGCATTCGATATCCGGCGGCATCGCCGACAATGATCTCCGTGCTGCCGCCGCCAATGTCCACGAGGACGGCGCGGCGGTCGCCCAATTCCATGCCGCTGGAGACGCCCAGCCAGATCAGGCGGGCCTCCTCCACGCCGGAGATGACCCGCACCTCAATGCCCGCCTCTCTGCGGACGCGCTCGATGAACTCCTCGCGATTGTCGGCCTCGCGCACGGCGGAGGTCGCCAGCGCCACGATCTCCCTGGCCCCAAAGCCGCGCGCCACCTCCGCGAACTTGGCGCAGACCAGCGCGCCGCGCGCAATGGCGTCGGGCGTCATCTGATTGGTCTCAAACTCGCCCTCGCCCAGACGCACGACCTCGCGATGCTGGGCCAGCGTCGTCAGGCGCTGGTCTTCCTCCACACGCACGACGGCCAGGCGGATCGAGTTGGTCCCAATATCTATGGCAGCCAGTATTAGGGTATCCTGGTTTTTACCCACTTCCATAATAAACCACCCGCTGCGCTAGAAGCCCAGAGACACGGAGGAAAAGCCACAGGGAGGGAGTATCCTACAAGACGCAATCGGCGACGAGGTGATGCCTCTGGAAGAGATCGCTCGGCTCCCCGCCCGAACACGCAAATTGGAAAAAGTATACCTCGAATTCATCTTCGGTCACTCACGCGGGACGCTCTTTAGCGGCATAACTTTTCATCACATAAAAGGTTCTTCCGTTTTCCTGCACTCGCCGCCAGGCCCTGAAAGTACCCGGCTCTAGGGCCTACGGCCAAGCGACTGCAAGGGACGCCGCTCAACGGTTCGCGGCTCGGCCTTGCGACTAGCGGACGCCCCGTAGCGGCAGGTTCTTCCCGCTCTACGAAGGCAGCCACCTGCCGATAGGCCCGTTTTCCCGTCCGAAGGACGGTTGGCGGCGCAGCCGCCCTCTAGCCGGGTATTTTCCATGCCCGGCTAGGACCGGGGTTTTCAACCCCCGGCGCTATCGGGCCTGGCAGCCAAGCGTCCCCCAGACGCCAAAAACGCACAAGCGCCGAGAATTGATTGCCCTTATCATACGTAAAGGGGATAGGGAATATAGAAACTTCTACGGAAACCTCTCCGCCGCGTCCGTCGTTATGGCTTCTTCTGCGCGTATGGTTCTTGCTCGGTTGCCAGTCATTTGGCGGGGGTACGGCGACGCTTGCCCTTATTCGTCGCGTGATCGTGGAGCAACGGCAATGGGTGTCGGAAGCTGAGTTTACGCGTTTCTGGTCTCTGTGCCAGGTCGCGCCCGGCATTAACCTGGTTGCCGTGACGATCCTGATCGGACGGAAGCTCAAAGGAGCGCCCGGCATCCTCGTTTCCGTGCTGGGGCTGCTGCTGCCGAGCGTGGCGATTACCATTCTGCTGACGGCCTGCTATAGCCGCCTGGAACATCTGCGCGCGATGCAATCCGCCCTGCGCGGTATCATTCCGGCCACGGTCGGGCTTGGCTTCATGACCGCAATCAATATCGCGCGCCCGCTTATCCAGGAAAGTCAACATGAGGGAAAAGGCCACGCTGCGATGAGCCTTGTCCTAATTGTCGGCGCGCTCCTGCTGGCGCTCTGGCATAAGCCCGTCATCCTGGTCTTACTCAGCGCGGGCCTGGCAAGCGGGCTATACCAGTGGCGGTTTCCCTCGAAGGATGAGGCCGCCCTATGAATCTGCTCCTCTATTTTGCCCTGGTGCTTCGCGCCTCGTTCTTTTCCACCGGCGGCATGGGCAACGTTCCGGCGCTGCATGACGACTTGATAGCGCGAGGGTGGGCCACCGAAAAGATCTTTGCCGAGGGGCTTGCCGTCGGGCAGGTCTCTCCCGGCCCCAACGGGCTGTGGGTGGTCAGTCTGGGCTATCTCCTGGGCGGCTTGCGCGGGGCGATCCTCTCGGCGATAGCGATTTGCCTTCCGCCGCTTGTCATTCTGCTCTTGGATCGCGCCTACCATCGGGTCAAGCATCACTCGGCGATTGTTGGGTTTGTGCGCGGCCTGGGGCTGGCGGTGGTGGGCGTGTTCGGGGTGGTTCTGGTCGGTCTGCTGGGTGGCGTGGGCCTGGACGCAGCCAGTGTGGCTATTGCGCTCGTAAGCTTTGTGCTTGGGGGCTCAAAGCGCGTTCCGGTGATTGTTATCCTTGCCGGGTTTGCCGCACTCGGTATTCTGCTCTATGGAGCATAGAAAGAGACAAGCGCTGTCACTGCTACGAATCGGCTTGATCCGCCAGGGGAAACTGCACGATCACGCGCCCGCCTCCCTCCGGCCTGTTGGAGAACGTTACGTGCCCTCCTAAATCGGTCTGGATGAGGCTCAATATCAGGCTGAGCCCCGTGTTGGCGGCCTGGGCCGGGTTGAACTCTTCCGGGAACCCACAGCCATTGTCCACAACCTCCAGAGTAGCTTGCCGGTTCTCAACGGCAAAACGCACGGCAACCTCACCCTTTCCGTGCTTGAGGGCATTGGAATACATCTCCTGAAGGCACAGGGCCAGCGCCGTGCCTTGCCGTGCGGTGAGGGCAGCCTCGGACACGACAAAAGCACGTGGAGGTTGGCCAGCCATCTGTTGGAGCAGAGGCAGCATCCTTTCCAGCACGGTCCTGGCGGAGACGCGCTGGCTGCTTTCCTCCTCCTTCACCCCCCGGGTCAGCACTTGATGCACGGCGGCCAGCGCGCGTATCTGGCTGCTAAGCCGATTCAACTCGGCGACGGGCACCGTGTCGGCGGCCTCCATTCGCTGCATGTCAATCAGGGCCGCGATGACCTGCAAATTGTTGCCTACTCTATGGTGTGTCTCGGTCATGCTGCGGCGCAAGCGGCGGTTGAGGTCTTCGATTTCCGCCTGGTGCAGGCGCAGTTGGCGCTCGGTCTGTTCTCTGCGCGCGATCTCCTCCTGGGCCGCTTTGTAGGAGCGGGCATTATCTACGGCGAGAGCGGCACGCAAGGCCAGGTCTTCGGCAACGGTCAGGTCAGCCTGGGTATAAGGTCGGCCTGTCTCTGCCGACACGAACGTGAGGGCTCCCAGTATCCTCTCCTGAACCTTCATCGGCACGATCATCGCCGACGTAAAGCCGACCTCACGCATAATCCGCAGATGCTCCTCATCGCGCGCTGCCGCTACGAGCATGGCATCCGTAATTTTTGGATAGAAGATTGGCTGTCCGGTGCGCAAGACCTCGGCGAAACCGCGCGACGCATTCGGATCATAGGGGTACCGGGACTGGAGCTCTTGCGCCCACCTCACCTTGTCCGGGTTGATGTGGGCCACCGCCAGCGGCCGCACCGTTCCCTCTGCCTCGACCACATGCACGGCGCACCAGTCCGCCAGATGCGGCACCGCCAGTTTCGCCACGTTCGCCAGCGTCGTTTCGTAGTCCAGCGAAGACGCCAGCACTGCGCTGGCCTCTGCCAGAAAATGCTCCTTCTCCTCCGTGCGCTTCTGATCCTCAATGTCCGTGCACGTGCCGAACCAGCGGGTGATCTGGCCCTGCTCGTCCTTGAGTGGGATGCCCCGCGCCAAGAACCAGCGGTACGTTCCGTCCACACGGCGTAAGCGATACTCCATTTCATACGGCTGCCCGGTTCGCACAGCCTGTTTCCAGCCTGCTACGGCCCGCTCGCGGTCGTTCGGGTGCGTCACAGGCGGTCGGCTGCTATCCTGCATCTCTTGCAAAGACATGCCTGTGTAATCGCACCAGCGCTGATTGAAATATTCCGGTATGCCGTCCGCATCGGTGATCCACGCCAACTGCGGCATGGCCTCGACGAGTTGACGATAGTGCGCCTCGCTTCGGCGCAGCGCCTCCTCCGCCAGTTTGCGTTCATGAATGTCGGTGGTCGTCCCGATCCATCGCACGATGCGGCCCTGCTCATCCTTGACGGGAACGGCGCGGTGAACAAACCAGCGGTAAACCCCGTCGTGTCGCCGGAGACGGCTCTCGGCTTCATACGACTCGCCCCGCCGCAGGGCTTCCGTCCATCGCTCGCTCAATTGGGGCAAGTCTTCTGGATGATGAACATAGTCCATCGGAACCAGATACGCCTGCTCCAGAGTCAGCCCTGTGTACTCGGTCCAGCGGCGGTTGACGTAGTTGCCGCTGGCGTCCGGGCTGTACGTCCATAT
Source organism: Chthonomonadaceae bacterium (assembly GCA_035650735.1). GTDB lineage: Bacteria > Armatimonadota > Chthonomonadetes > Chthonomonadales > Chthonomonadaceae > DASRGL01. The sequence goes on along the minus strand of DASRGZ010000182.1, from coordinate 20,748 downwards.
GAAATCAGGCACCGCTTCCCCCAAGGTGCGGTAGAGGGTTTCACTCTCCCGCAATGTCTGCTCTGTCCGCTTGTGTTCGGTAATGTCCGTGCAGACCCCCACCAGCCGCCATTGCTTGCCCTCGACAACGGTCTCTACCTGGATATCCTCGTGCAGCCAGCGGATAGTGCCATCCGCCGCCTGGATGCGAAACTCCTGCGTGTAACTTTTGCCTGCCCGGATGGAAGCCAGGGCCAGTCGGTCGCACGCGTTGCGATCATTGGGCAGCTTGGCGCGATAGAGAGCCTCCTGATACGCCTCGCCGGGCTGCACCTCCACTGACAGGAACTGCTGGGCGGCCTCCTCATCTACGACGTGCGTTTCCCAGCGCAGGAGGTCCGGATGGCCGATGTCCTCCACGTCGGCATACCAGAGCACACAGCGCGCGCTGGACATCACATAGGCGCGCGTGACATCGCTCTCCCGCAGCCCTTGCTCGGCAGGTTTGGCTTCCGAGAGTGTATCCGGTATGCCGTCGCAAGGTAAAGCAGGGTCGGTTTGTGGGCAAGATTGGAAGGGAGCAGCCGATTGTGTCCTATCGGATTGCATATGCGTGTGATGAACAAGAGGAGGGGGCGCAGGTCAAAACTCACAGCCCGAATGCCGCGAGGCAGCGTTGATAGGGAGTCATAGACCCACGAAAGTATTTTCGGTAATTTCGGCGCCGAATCACAGATCTCTAATGGGACGTCTGTCCGCCCGGACCGCCGAGTGGTTGGCGGGAAACTAGCTCACCGGGACCGCTTGCCGGGCTTTCCATTCATGGTCGAGGATGGCAAACAGGCGGTGATCCCACCACCGGTTTCTATAATACTCCTTCTCTCTGAGGTATCCCTCTGGCCGCATGCCAACTTTTTCCAATACCCGTGCCGATCCGACATTCTCGGCTACACACCATGACCAGATACGATGCAGCCCTAACTCCTCAAAACCGAACCGCACGATCTCACGGGCCACTTCGGTGGCATAGCCCTGTCCCCAATAGCGGCTGTCGAGCTCATAGCCGATGTTGCCTTCCCGTAACCCCAGATCGTTGATCCGTGCGCCACAGTTGCCGATTAGCCGCCCTTCCGCCTTGAGGACGACGGCGAGCTGGAACTTCCTGCGTGGTTGTTCTTTCTGGTTGGCCAGAAACCAGCCGACAAACTCCCGAACTTCGGCTTCTGAGCGCTGTGTCCAGGGATTGTAGCGCAGGTAAAGCGGATCGGACTGGTAGGCCAGCACCGCTTCCCAGTCGTCCTCCACGAATTCCCGTAAGAGCAAACGTTCCATCGTCAAGAGCATGGCCCAGCCTCCTTCCTGTTGCGCTATGGGCGCTGGCGCTGGTTCCACTCTGTCTATTTCAGCGTAGTCCAGGCCCGTCCCGGTTCCTGGTGCGCGCCTGCCCGGTGGCAAGGCTACCTACGGAAACCACACCCTGCACCTCCGGTTGCAGGGCGAGAACAGCGGCGATGAACCTACTATCCTCTGCTGCGAGACGCGGAAGAGGCGCCCTCCGGTTGCAAGGCGAGAACAGCGGCGATGAACCGGTTCAAATCCTTTCTCTTGGCAAATAGTAGCCGGGGGCATCATTTCCGTCTCCCCATAGGCAACGCCGCGCCGAACCGTCGCCTGAGGGCCTCGACCTGCCACTCGGCAATCAGTGCCAGGCAACGGGAGTTGGGATGGATGTTGGTGAAGAAAGCCGGGTCGTCGCCGAAGAAAGGGTCGAAGGAGCCGTCCACAATGGTGTGTTCGGGCGCAGGCAGGCCCCGCACGCGCAAATCCCAGTTGCCCCGCTTCGTTTCGGCTTCCATCTTGGCAAAGATATCCACCACAGGATAGCCTTGCTCCAGAGCAAACGCGCGCATAGCGTCATAGAGCGGGCCGAGGGCAGCATTTCTGTCCCAGAGATAATGGGCCGGATAGTCCACCCAGATGCTCGTTTCGATAAAGAGACCCACGCCCGGATACCGCTGGTTGACCGCCACGCACAGCGCCTCTAAGTTTTGGAGGCAGCCGGAGATACCATGCCGCTTGCGGTCGTTGATGCCGTAGCGAACGAAGGCAACATCCAGCCGGGGAATGTCCCTGAACGCCTTCTCGAAGCGCTCTGCTTGCAAGAACTCGTCCGCGCTTTCGCCCTCACGGGCCAGGTTTCGAATAGCGCAGGGTTGTCCGGGAAAGGCGCGCCGCAGTCTTACCGCCAGATGGTTCTCCGGTCGGTTAGCAGGCGGATAGTAGGTACAGGACACCGTGCAATCACCGAGGAGAGCCAGGGAACAGGCCGTTTCGGAGGGCGGTACGGCGGCGCGCACCTCGTCACTGTAGGGCGTCGAAGGCCATTCTCTGGTGTGACCTTGATCTGGGTCAGGCTGTTCTCCTGCGATCTGTGCCTGTGGTTCGTTCATGGTATTGGTTATCTGTTCTTTCTCAGGAGCTTGGGATAAAGCCGGCCCTCCTTTGCCTGGAGGTATCATCCACGCCGAGTCGCTTGGCCATAGAGAAAGAAGGTAGGCGTGGTCTCTATCTGCGCGCCCCAACCCAACTCCGCCAGTCGCGCTTGCAGGTCGTCGGGCCGATAAAAGACCTTGACGATACGGAAGGTGCGTCCGTCATTCAGGCGGCGCTCCATGGTGGTAGCCTGCTCGCCTTCAAGCTGCTGATCGGCAGCCGTTCCCGTCTGTGAATACCGGCTGTCCACGAAAAACACGCGCCCGTTCGGAGCCAGGCACGAGCGCACCAGGTCCCAGAAGGAGACGAACCGCTCCGGCGGCACGTGAGACAGCCAGAAGCTAAAGAACACGACGTCGTATTGCCTATCTGGCTGCCAGGAGAACAGGTCGGCTTCCACATAGCGCACCGGAATCGCGCGCGCGTTGGCTCGGGTGAGGCGTGCGTTGCTGATCGCCATTGTCTCCAGGGAACTATCCACAACTGTAAGCGAATCGGCATAGCGCGCCAACTCCTGTGTCCACCAGCCCGTTCCGCCCGCTAACTCCAATACCTGACCGGTGGGGGCAAATTGAGCCAGCGCCTGCCTGACCTGTTCCACTTCGGCAAACCAGCGCCGGTTCTGCTCTGCGCCGTGGTCGTAGCGGCCCAACCGTAGAAACCATTCGTCGTACTCGCTTGCCCGCTCACGATAGTAGGCGATCTGTTCCGAAAGCAGGGATGGGGTAGGGATGTTGTTCTTCATAGGCTCATCTTGCATCGGGCTTCTTGCCGCTAAGAACCATGCCGGGCACGAAACTCATGCGCGCCAATATCGGGCTTGACCCCGCGAGGCGTCCGGTCAATATCGTCTCTTACCTCGGAGAGCGGAGCGGCGTGATCAATGGCTTCCCTTGCCCGGGCGGTTAGCCGCAGATTGCCCTCCGAGGGAGCGACAAGGGCGGCGGAGAGGTCTTTCTCCAGATTGTTCGCAAAGGTGATGCGGCTGTCTGACTCGATCCGTATCCTGGGACCACAGACCAGGTTGTTGGCCACCAGCAGCCCGTCATTGGCATGCACCAGACGGATTAAGCGCCCTAGACGGCTATCGGGGTCGTAGATGCTGTTATTCAGGATTTTGCAGTCTTGCGTGTAATCGGCCAGAATGCCGTTCTCATGGGCACGGACGACAAAGTTGTTGCGCACGATGCAGCCCGTGCAGTGGACCGGCGTCTCGGCGCTTTTGGAGGAGTTGCCCAGGCAGATACCCGAATCGCAGTCGAGGATCACATTGCGCTCCACCGTGCAGCCGCTCGTCTCGTTCCAGAGGAAGACGGCCCCGCGCGCTTCCCCGGTCCGGCCGTGGATGCCCACGAAGACGTTGTCGCTGATCGTCCAATCTCTGGCGTACATGACATCAATGCCGCCGATGTAGTTGCCCTTAAAGGTCTGTTCGGTATCGGTGGGATCGTCGGAGAACTGTTTGGGGTGGTCATTATAGAAGAGGCAGTACTGAACGCGGCAGCCGGTAGGGCGCATCGCCGCGCGATTTTGAGGCGGCACAATGACCCCTTTGATCGCCCGCTGCCATACATTGTGCAGGATGCAGTTATAGATGACCGCCCGCTGGACTCCGGTCTCGGAGTTAATTTTGATGCCGTTCCAGCGCACGTTCTGCACCGTCAGGTCCGCGATGGTCACATCGGAGCAGGCCGTCAGCCGGATCAGCTCGCCTGCGTTGCCGGCATCTAAGACGACCCTGTCGCGCTGCCCGGAGGCGCTTCGCAGCGTGACCCGGTCGGTCTTAATCTCGATGGGCTGCGGCACCCGATAGAGGCCGTCCGCGAGCAGGATCGTCCCGCCCGGTGAGACGTGCCCGATTGCCTCCAGGAGCTCCGGCACGCTAGAGACTCGAAGCACCGCCCCGGTGGGCGGCGGGAGCGGCGGCGCTTTGGGAAACCAGGACCGAGACGGCGGAGACAGCGATGCCTGCTCTTTCCTGGGCAAGGCAACGAAACCGGACCGTTCGCGGGCTGGTGCGCCGACACCCAGCGCCGTGAGGACCTCAGCGTATTTCAAGAGCGTCAGATAGTTGCGCAGCCCATAACCACAGCTGCGGAGCGCGTCCTCGGAATAGTCGCCCTGGTACCGGGCGGGATAGCTGGGATGCACGCCGTCGCGGGAGATCAGCGTCGGCACGTCATACCCTTGATAACGGTTAAACTTGTCTGAGGCCCCATCCCAATCGTCGGGACGCCGTTGGAGGATTTCCGCATAAAAGTCTGTCAGGGGCACGTGCATCTGCTGGGCCACCTGCCGTGCCGCGGCGGCAAACGCCTGCGCTTTCTGCTCATAACCATGCCGGGGCGGGATCGTGCTCAGAATGACCACCGTGCCGTTGTCCAGGCACCTCTGCACGACAGAGCGCAGGGTGTCCCGATAGGTTTCCACGGAGACATCCGGCAGGTCGTTGGTGCCGAACAGGATGAGAGCGACCTCTGGATTAAGCTTGTGAAGCCAGGCGGCTACGTTCTCCTTAGCCCAGGCGGTGGTTCGGCCGCCTTCACTGCCGTAGTCCGGTCCTTTCCAGTCGCGCCAACACTCCGGGCGCAAATACGCCTGAACTGTGCGCAGGGCGGTCCGCATCTGTGGGGAAGCGTTCCGGCATGTGTCATGCAGGGGAGCCCAGAACGCCTGCGTCACGGTGATGGAGTCCCCGAATTGGGCGAACGTCCCCTTCTGACCGGTGAAGCGGGCATGGACCTTTTGCATCGACTCTTGCCAGGAGGGCGCTGCCGCCGTTGTGTCCGGCTTCTTACCGGAGGGCAGAGGCAGGCAAGCAGTCAGGAGGCAGAGGCAGCCGAGAGCCAAACGGCCAGAAAATTCCACGATGCGCGTTCTCCTTGCCGGCAAGCACCTTAGCGGGAGGTCTCGAAGGCGAACTCCGCTTCCTGCGGCGCGGTGGGCAGGCGTGGACGCAGTACCTGCAACTGAACGTCGCGGCGGTAGACCTGCCGGAACATATCCGCCTTGCGCTCCAGGGCCTGCCGCTCTATGGGCAGATCGGTCTCGGCGCCGACGAAGATGGTCACCGCGTCCTCGCGGAGGTCGCAGAAAAGCTCCTGCACCAGCCCCTGATGGGAGTTGTCGAGAGCGTCGGCGATGCGGAGGAGGGGCGCCAGGAGGTTGACACGCCGCTTGTCGGCGTCGGAGAGGACGCCGTAGGCGGTGTGCTCGATGGAGGGTGGGGCCTTGCGGTGATAGCGCGCCAGGTTGGCGATGACCGTCTTCTCCTCGCGGGGGAACTCCGGCAGCGGCTCCATCATGATCATCTGGAGGGCGTGACGGTGATGGCCGCGCCCGCTGACGTAATAGCCGATGTCGTGGAGGATGGCGGCGTATTCGAGCAGCTTGCGGTCCTCACGCGCCAGGCCGTGCAGCGGCTCCAGCTCCATGAAGAGCGTTCCGGCCAGGCATTCGACCTGATGGGCGTGGCCGGCATCGTAATCGTAGCGGCGAGCGAGTTCCAAAATTGCGTTGAGCTTAGTATTCATAGCGTTTTTTATCGGGGCAGCGGACCTCTAGAGCGTGGGATGCACTTGGGTCCTCTTGAGGAGATAGGCCAGCCGCTCATTAGAGGCTTGGTGCTCGCTAGAAAGCGAGCCCAAAGCGGTCATCAGCCTCCAAGTCCTCTCTCGAAGCAGGCAAAAAAGGGCATAACACCCTCTAGAGTTAGCGTGCCTAACACAACCTCTCTTGTTCCTCCCGAAAGGAAGGACTATACCGCATGTTGTTAGGAACCCTTAGCCCTCTGCGGGCAAAAAGCGGTCGTAGAGAACGCCCCATCGGAGTCCGCGCGTGCTGACGTCCAGGGCCGCGCTGCCCAGATGGGCCAGCGCCTGAGAGAGTATAATCGCTCCGCCGAGGATAACGTCGGCGCGCGCAGGGTCCAGGCCGGGAATCTGCTTGCGCTCCTGGATGGTGCGGGAAGCCAGCCGGGCCGTGAGATCCTCCAGCGCATCGGCCTGGAGCGTGTGGCCGTGCAGCTGCTCGAGAGGGCGCGTTCCTTGCAGGTCCATGCTGGCGAGATTAGTTACCGTGCCGCCCACTCCGACGACCTGCGTGCCGCCCGCAACAGGATTAAGCGCCATCCTGTCAAATTCCTCCGCGACGACCTGATTGGCGGCAGCCAGTTGGGCGATGGTCGGCGGGTCGGATTTGAAGTAGCGTTCCGTCAGCTTGACCGCGCCCAGGTTGACGCTCTGGCGGGTCGCAATGCGGCTGCTGTGGGCCTCCCCCTGGATGATCTCCGTGCTGCCCCCGCCGACGTCAATGACAATCAGACCGGCGTACGCTCGCCAGTGGGGGTCGCGGCGCACCGCCAGGTAGGAGAGGCGCGCTTCCTCCTCGCCGGAGAGGACATCAATCGTAATGCCGCAGCGCTCCCGGACGCGGCGCAGGAACTCGTCCCGATTGGCGGCTTCGCGCAGCGCCGCCGTGCCGACAGCGGCGATCTGCCGGGCGCCCTGTACTTGGGCCAGGGCGACGAAATCGGCGATGGCGTCCAGCGTGCGGCGCATCGGCACCTCGCGCAGCCGGTGCCCATGGGCCAGCATCCCCTCGCCAAGCCGCGTGATGACAGCCCGATCACAGAGGCAGCGCGCATCGCCGCCCGCCAGATCGGCGACCGTGAGCTTGACGGAGTTTGTCCCGACATCGAGGCTGGCATAGATCGCGGCGATGTGGGGTGTCCCAGCAGGCATCATAGGCGGTGGGAACTCAGGTCTCGTCTCCTCGGCGGTTAGGCGCTGTTGCCGGTCGGGCAGAGAGCGCCTGGTGCTGTGAGCCGATTGGGTGTGTCAGACTCGATCAGGGAGCGCCTAGTTCCGAGAGTTTGCGACAGGCTTTGACTAGGCTTTCGGCCAGTTCCGCCTGGGCTTTGCGGCCCAGATCGGGCTGGCCGGCAGCCTGGGAGAGTTCTAAAGTGATACGGCGCAGGCGGCGCAGGGCGCGCTCCTGCGTCTTGTGGGAAAGACCGGTGTCGGCGGTCGGCAGAGTTGCTGCCAGGGCCATAAACGCCGCCAATGCGCTCATCAGACGCGGGCGTAACCGATTGGGATGGGCGTGCTCGATCTGGCCGGCAGCCTGGCGTGCCGCCTCCACCGCTTCGGCAAGGGAGGTATCCGCCGTGTGGCCCATCTTTTTGGCCTTGCCCGCTTTGCCGGGGGCAGCAGGGAACCGGGCCAGGTAATCGAGGATATGCCGGGCTTTGATCTCACTCAGGCCAGGAACGGCCAGCAGGTCTTCCAGGCGAGCGGCGCGCAGCGCCTTCAGGCTGCCCAGTCCGGCTTTGTGCAGCGCCCGCACGCGAATGGGGCCGAGGCCCGGAATATCCGCCGGAGTCTTGGGCGAGCGGACAGGCCCGGCGGCCTGCTTTGCGGGTTGGCGCGCGGGGCTGCCCGATGGCGCTGCGTTAGGCGTGTTGGTCTTCTCGGTGGGCAATGGCGTTCTCCCGGCTCCGGCGCTTAAGTAGGTCCTCCAAAGGCTTTGCAGCGCCCGCTCTCTTGAAAGAAGCCTCAGAGGGCGCAAGCACGGAGGAGCGCCTGCTTAAATGCCTTCTTCAAAAATATCCCGCAATTGGTGTTCCTTGTCCGCGTTGACCAGGGCGATCACCGTATCACCCTGCGTAAGGCGTGTATCCGCCGCAGGCAGAATAGCGTGGCCGTCCCGGATAATGGAGATGATCAGCGCCTCTGCCGGCAGCGATAGGGCGCGTATCTCCTGATTTAGAAGATGGGACTTGGGGCCGATCTGGGCCTCCACGATCTCGATGTTGCCCCGGTTGAGCGCGGCAATTGGGATGACCTCGCCGGTTCCTATCTCTTGCTCGATCAGGTTGTAGATGATCTTGGTGGAGCTGACGGTGGCATCAATGCCCAGGCTATGGAACAGTCCCTCGTTGCGCGGGTCGTTGACCCGCGAGATGGTGCGGGGCACGTTGTATTCCATTTTGGCCATCTGGCAGACGACCAGGTTATCGTCGTCGCTGCCGGTGACGGCGACCACGGCGTCCGCGCGGCCAAACCCGGCCTGCATCTGCTGGGCCACCTCGCAGCCGTCGCCCTGCATCACTACCTCGCCCAGCTCCTCGGAGATGGTACGGTAGCGGGCGCGGTCCTTCTCCATCAGCAAGACCTCATGCTTAGCCGCTACTAACGTCTTGGCTAGATAGTAGCCTACATTGCCTCCACCAACGATAATGACGTACATTGCGATAAATCCTCATTGCGCCGCCCGCTTCCGGCACGGGATGCGCCGCATAGCCTTCCCAATCGGCAGGTTCAGGGCAGGAGGCCTCAGACGTTAAGCTCCAGGTACTCTTTCGAGTAGTCTTTCACCAGGCCCCACTCGCCCGTGTTAACCAGGTCGCGCATCAGTCCGGCGGCGATGGTGGTGGTGCAGATGGTGATGATGCCCTTTTCGCGATAGCGGTCGGCGCGGACGGGGTCGTAGATGCGCGCCATGACCGTGTGCACTCCAAAGACGTGCTTGGCGATCTGGGCGGCCATGATGTTGCGATTGTCCCCCTGCGTGACGGCAATAAAGACCTGGGCATTCTCAATGCCCGCGCGCTTAAGGACATCCTCATCAATGCCGTTGCCGATGATGCGGTTGCCCTTAAATCTGGTTCCCAGGCGGCGAAACGATTCGCTTTGCAGGTCTATAATCGTGACCTGATGCCCGTCACGATACATCAGCCGCGCCAGCGTTGAACCAACGCGCCCACAGCCGAGAATGACCACGTTCATGGTGTTCTTTCCTCCCGCTCCCGGCCTCCCCTCGGCCTGGAGACGCAATAGAGTATACTACATTTGCGCCCAGATTCCCTGCTGATGCCGGGTTCTTGCCGGGTCTTTCCGTTCTGGGCGCTTGTGCGTTTTTGGCGTCCGCAGGACGCCTGGCCGAAGCCTTTAGTGCCGGGCACTGAAAGTACCCGTCTCCAGGGCCTTCGGCCAGGCGTCCTGGCGGACGCCCCGTTGCGGAAGGTTCTTTCCACCCTACGAAGGCAGCTACCTGCCGCCAGGAGGGTGGTTCCGTCCGAAGGACGGTTGGCGGCGTAGCCGCTCTGGAGACGGGTACTTTCAGTGCCCGGCGCCGAGTGCGGGAAAACGGAAGGCCCTGTGGTTCTTGCCGGGACGCAGGAAAACCGGAGCGTTGGCGCGAAACCTCCTGTGTCCGGTTGGACTGAACCTCTCTTTCGGATGGTCGGGGCCGGCGCGATTGCAGGCAAGCCGGGTTGACGCCGACAATAACCACCGGAGAACGCGCGCAAGCCCTGCCGTCCATCATATCTGGGGCGCGCGAGGGGCGAGGTACCCCGATCTCTAAACCTGGGGTAGTTGACCTTGTATTTGTGGGAAGGAGTTGCGTCGCTTTGCTAGCGCCAAAACAGCATCCGAATCTGCTCCATGTGGACAGCACGATCCTGGTGGTCATAGACATGCAAGAACCGTTCCTGCGCGCCCTCTATGAGCGGGAGCGGGTTATCGAGAATGTGCGCGCGCTGATGAAGGGAGCCAACGTGCTACGCCTGCCCACCATCGGCACGACGCAATATCAGGAGAAACTGGGCGGGGTCATACCCGAGATCAAGGAGCTGCTGCCGCCGCTGCTGCCGCCCTTCGACAAGCTCTGCTTTAGCTGCTATTCGGACCCGGCCTTTCAGTCCGAGATCCAGCGCTCGGGGCGCAAGCAGGTGCTGCTCTGCGGCGTGGAGGCCCATATCTGCGTCAACCAGACGGCTCACGAGCTGATCGCCGCTGGCTTTCAGGTACACGCGGTCGCCGACGCTATCTCCGCGCGCACCGAGTCGAACTGGCGGCTGGGGCTGGATAAGATGCGGCAGGGAGGCGTGCTGCTCTCCTCGGTAGAGATGGCGCTCTTTGAGATGCTGCATGAGGCCGGCACGCCGGAGTTCCGGGAGATTTTACAGATCGTCAAGTAGCGTCTGCCGGCTGTTCTGAGGTGACTCTGGATGCCCGTTCCTTCCTCCAATCCTGACCGCCAGCCCGAGCCCGACGCGCCTTCCGGGGGGCTGTTTGCGCCGGAGGAGGTCGCCGCGCCGCCGTGCCCGGCGGAGCTGATGCCGGATGCGCCGCTGGCGGCGCGCATGCGTCCGCGCACGCTGGAGGAGTTCGTCGGGCAGGAGAGCGTGGTCGGGCCGGGAACGCTCCTGCGGCGGGCCATCGAGCGCGACCAGCTCACCTCCGTCCTCTTCTGGGGGCCGCCCGGCTGCGGCAAATCCACGCTGGCCCAGATCATCGCCCGCGTCACGCACGCCCGTTTTGATAATTACAGCGCCGTCACCAGCGGTGTCGCCGACGTGCGCAAAGTGATCGAGGCGGCCCGCGAGCGCCGGAAGAAGACCGGGCAGAAGACCATCCTGTTCGTGGATGAGATACACCGCTGGAACAAGGCGCAGCAGGATGCGCTGCTGCCGCACGTGGAGGACGGCACCATCGTTCTGATCGGCGCGACGACCGAAAACCCCTACTTTGAGGTCAACGCGCCGCTCCTGTCGCGTTCCCGGCTGTTTCGGTTAGAGCGGCTCTCCGACGAGGCGATCCGCCGCCTGCTGGAGCGCGCCCTGGCGGAGCCGGAGCGCGGCCTGGGCCATCTGAACGTCGTTGCCGACCCCGATGCGCTGGATCATCTGGCCCAGATCGCGGGCGGGGACGCGCGCAACGCCCTGAACGCGCTGGAGGCGGCGGCGCTGGCGGCGGTTCCGGATGCGGCGGGGAAGCGGCATCTGACGCTGGCACTGGCCGAGGAGGGGGCGCAGGCCCGTCAGCTCGCCTACGATAAGACCGGCGACGAGCATTACGACACCATCTCCGCCTTTATTAAATCGCTGCGCGGCTCCGACCCGGACGGCGCCCTCTACTGGCTGGCGAAGATGCTGCTGGCCGGAGAGGACATCCGGTTTATCGCGCGGCGGCTGGTGATCTTTGCCTCCGAGGACGTGGGCAACGCCGACCCGATGGCGCTGGTGCTGGCCAACGCGGCGGCGCAGGCGGTGATGTTTGTGGGGCTGCCGGAGGCGCAGCTGACGCTGGCGCAGGCGGTTACCTATCTGGCGGCGGCGCCCAAGAGCAATGCGGCCACGATAGCCATCGGGCGTGCTCTGGAAGAGATACGCACGCACGGCGCACAGCCGGTTCCTAAGCACCTGCGCGACAGCCACTACCCCGGCGGCAAGAAGCTCGGGCACGGCAAGGGCTACCTCTATCCCCATGATTTCCCCGGCCACTACGTCGAGCAAGAATACCTGCCTCCCGGCGTGCAGGGGCTTCCGTTCTATGAGCCGACTGAAGAGGGAGCGGAAGCCAGGCTCAAGCGCCGCATGGAGGACCGGCGTACCCGCCAATCCGAAGAGAAACCAGGAGATACCCCGACAAATTCCACTTAATACGGTATAATTCAGGGGTAGCCCCGCCTTAAACCATGATTGCCTCTTGAAGGCTCCCGCTTAAACCACGGTTTCAGGGAGTGCTACCAATCCAGAAGGGCTACAGGCTTCTCCCTACGCCTACGGCACAGGAGCGTTTTCCCTCGTGATAGGTACGATGCAGCCATTTTTCTTTTTCGACAGGCGGCGCGTGAAGCGGATATTCCTTGCGGCGGTGCTAGCCTGGATAGCGTTGGTTTGCGCCAGCCCGCAGGGAACCGCGCAAGCGGGCGGCAAGACGGAGGGGACGCCCAGCGCGCCAACCTCTGCCCCACCCCCGGCGCCGAATATACATATCGAGTTTTTCGGGGCGGAGCGCGGCTATGCGGTGGGCACAGAGAGCGTCGTCTTTCTCTGTGTGGTGCGCAACGTGGGAACGGCTCCGCTCCCGGAGAACGCGCTGCGGCTGCGGCTGTTCCCGGCGGCAGGGCTGGATTACACCTCCGGCGATACCATGCCAGGGCTGCCCGCGCTGGCTCCCAACCAGGCGGTAGCCTTCCGCTGGCGATTGCAGCCTTCCGACGCTACCGGTCCGCTGGTCGCTGCCGTCCTTTTTGAGCCTGGCGCTCCCTCCGCAGAGCCCACGCGCGGCCCCGCGCCGCCGTCAAGCGCGGGTATCGCCCCGTCCGCGCCGCAGGGCGTTATCGGCGTGGCACAGGTAACCGCGCCGCCAGCGTCCGCGCCATCTCCCCCGGTGCCGATGCCCGTTCCACGCGCCGTTCTGACGGTGGTGCCGCGCTTTGCTTCAGGGCCGCGCGTGATGGGCGCATCGGATCGGCTGCCTGCGGCCCGCGTGCAGTCCGGACGCGCCTGGGTCGGCAACGACCGGGTAGGCGTGCAGGTCGTGGCGGCGGAAGGACGCTTGCCGGTGCTGCTGCTGGCCGGAAAGGAGGGCCAGGATTGGCGCGCGCTCTCCACGGGTGTGCCGCTGATCCAGGTGCAATCCGGCGAGGAGGGACAAACCCCCTGGTGGGAGACGTTCCGCTGGCGGAACTGGCAGGTTACCGGCGATAAGGACTCGGCGACGCTGATTTTGCAGGGAACCCTGGGCGCGCGCTGGCGAGCCGAGGTCCACCTGACGGCCCAGAGCAATACGGCCGCGATCAACGGGCGCCTGCGCCTGATCCCGCTGCGGACGATGCGCCTCTATGGCGTACGGCTGCCCCGCCTGCTGGCCGACAATGAGGCCGCCAACGGCGCGCCGCCGAAGGCCGACGGCACGGGGGTTGCCGTCGCCTCCGAAACGTCCCTCCTGCCGGAGACGGCCCGAATCGCCGCCAGCCATGTAGGAACCATGACCTTCGGGCTGACCTGGCCTTCCGCGCTGCCCCTTTCCGGCTGGCGTGCTGCGCCGCTGCCGACAGGCGACGCCGAGCGCCTGCGCGTTCTTGGCGTGCAGTTGGAGGGGGATCCCCAGGGCGCGCTCTTTACCCGGGGAACGCCCGTTGAGTTTACGTTCCGCCTGTTTGCCTTTGCGCCCAGCTTCACGCTGCGCGACGCCTCCCGCTTTGAGCTGCCCTGATGGACCCGGACTCGCTGCGTGACCAGGCTTCCCCCATGCCGACCGCGCTGACCGTCACCGCCTGCGCCAAGATCAATCTGACGCTGGATGTGTTCAGCAAGCGCGCCGATGGCTACCATAGCCTCGCCTCGGTCATGCAGGCCATCGGGATCTACGATACGCTGCGCCTGACGCGCCGCGCGGCGCCGGGCATTGCCTTTACCTGTGAGGCCCCGGAAGCGTTCGCGGTGCCGACGGATGCGAGCAACCTGGCCGTCCGGGCGGCGCAGGCGGCGCTGGACACAGCGGCGCAGGCCGGAGCGGCTGTCGAGGGAGGCGTGGCGATCCATCTCATCAAGCGCATTCCCACGCAGGCGGGGCTGGGCGGCGGCAGCAGTGACGCGGCGGCGGCGCTGCTCGGCGTCAACGCGCTGCTGGAATTGAACCTCAGTACAGAAACGCTTCAGACGCTCGCGGCCTCGCTCGGCTCCGATGTGACCTTCTTTCTGATGGGGGGCACGGCGACGGCGCGCGGACGCGGCGAGGTGATTACGCCCCTGCCGGACGCGCCGACCCTCTGGCTGGTGGTGGTCAAGCCGGAGGAGAACATTTCGACCGCCTGGGCTTATAGTGCGCTGGACGCTATTCCCGGCCGTCCCTCTCACCGCGCGACCCGGCGCATGGAGGAGGCTCTGCGCGCCGGTGATCTCGACCGCCTGATCGCCCGGCAGAGCAACGATTTCGAGCTTCCGGTCTTCACGCACTTCCCGAAGCTGGCCTGGCTGCACGATGAGCTGCTGATGGCGGGGGCGCTAACGGCGCATCTGTGCGGCAGCGGCGCGGCGCTCTACGGCGTTGCCAGGGACGAATCGGCAGCGGCGCGCATGGCGGAGCTACTGCGGAGGCGTTACGCGCAGGTCGCTGTCACGCGCACGCTCACGCGCGCCGAGTCGGATCCCTTGCGCAGCTTTGCGGGCGGCTAAAGCCCTCACCCCCGGCCCCTCTCCTTCGCAAGGAGAGGGGTGAGGGCTTCTCCTCTCCCCCTGCCCCCTCTCCCGGCGCTGCGGGAGAGGAGAACGGGGAAGCCGGGTCCCTCCCTTCCCTTGTAGGGTCGCAAGGTGTCGCCAGGCGGAGGGCTGTGGCAAGGTGGAGGCGCGAACCATTGTAGCGCCGACCCTGGCAGTCCATTGTAGGCCCGACCCTGGCAGTGGTGCGAGCGTGCGCAGCACCGACCCTGGCAGTGGTGCGAGCGTGCGCAGCACCGACCCTAGCAGTGGGGGCCGGGGGGTTAGGTCAAACACGAGAGGGGATGGGGGGTTAGGTGGGCGCAACCATACCGTGCGTGGTGCTGGCGGGAGGGAAGGCCAGGCCGGAGATACAGGCGGCGACCGGGCAGAGCAATCGTGCGCTGGCGGTCATCAATGGGCAGACGCTGTTGGGGCGTGTGGTCGAGGCGCTGCGGGCCGCCTCGCCACCAATTGGCCCCATCACGGTCGTCGGCGATGTGCCGGAGAGCGCGGACTATGCCCGCCTGCCCGACAGTGGCGGCTTCGTGGAGAACTTGTTCGCCGGGCTTTCCGCGCATTCCAGCGCGCCCTTTATCCTGGTGGCGGCTTCCGATCTGCCGTTTTTAACCGGGGAAGCGGTGGCCGGATTTGTGCAGGGCGCAGTGGCGCAGGCCGAGCGCGAGCCGGACATCGGCTTTGTCTATCCGGTGGTACCGGTGGCGGCATGTTACGCACGGTTTCCCGACGTGCGCCGCACGAGCCTGCGCTTGCGCGAGGGCGAGTTCACCGGCGGGAATCTGATGCTGGTGCGCCCGCACGTGCTGCTGCGGCAGCGACAGCGGATCGGGGAGGCGTATGCGGCGCGCAAGAGCCCGCTGCGTCTGGCGATGATGATCGGGCTGGGCACGCTGGCGCGGCTGCTCGTGTCACAGACGCTGGCGCCGGGACTGCTGACCGTGCCCTTCCTGGAGGCGCGCATCTCCCGCCTGATAGGGAGTCCGGCCCGCGCGCTGATCTGCCGCTACCCGGAGATCGCCACAGATATAGACCGGCCAGAAGACTTTAGCGTCGTCGGGCTGGCACCGCCCGCCACGGGCAGGGGATAGAATCGTCCTTTGCCATCGAAGGAGGAATCGGCCATGATAAATCCACAACCCGCGCAAGCCGCCGACGGCGCCTCTGCCTCCGATACGATGGGGCAGGATGCGCTCGCCGCCCTGCTTTGCGATCTGGAAACGATAGAGCGGGAGTCGGGGAGCGTGATCAGCCTGGCGGCGCGCAACCTCCAGACTGGGGAGATGGTCGGCTACCATGCCGACCGCAAGGTGAGCACGGCGAGCGTCATTAAGCTGCCGATCCTGGTGCATGTGGCCCTGGCCGTGCGGGAGGGACGGCTCTCCTGGGGCGAGACGCTGACGTTGCTGGAGGCGGAGAAAGTGGGCGGCTCCGGCATCCTGACCTCTCTGACGGCGGGGCTTGCGCTGCCGCTGCGCGACGCCTGCACGCTGATGATCATCCTTTCGGATAACACAGGTACGAACATGGTTATTGACCATGTCGGCATCGAGCCGGTCAATGCGCGCATGCGGGCGCTGGGCCTGCCGCGCACGACGCTGTTCCGCAAAGCCTACTCTCAGAGCGCGGTCGTCTCGCGGGCGGAGGCGCGCTTCGGTCTGGGCGTGACGACGCCGCACGAGATGGTGCGCCTGCTGACGCTGCTGGCCGAGGGCAAGGTTGGCGATGCGGAAACCAGCGCGGATATTCTCAAAATCCTGGAAGGACAGCACTACCGCGAGAGCATACCACGCCTGCTGCCCGCCGAATGGAAATATGCTGGGAAGACGGGCGCGCTCAACCATGTCCGCAACGACGTGGGCCTGGTGACCTTGCCGGACGGGCGCCGCTTCGCCCTGGCTCTGTTCTGTCAGAATATTCCCGGCGTCCTCTGGACGGCGGATAATCCCGGCCATCTGGCGCTGGCCCGCATCGCCCGGCGGGTACTGGCCTACTGGACGGGAGGCGGGAAGTAGCGCTGGCCCGGCCTTTCGGGGGAGAAACTTGAAAGGAGGAAGGCAGAAGGCTGAAGGAGGAAAAGAGCTAGGGCTTTTCTTCCTCCTTCAGCCTTCCTCCTTCCGCATTAAGACGGGGCTACTCAGGAGGAGAGATGAAACTCGGAGCGAACTCGGTTCTATTCGGCGGCTATGATATGGAGACCGCCTTCAAGCACCTGGCGCTGGCCGGTTACGACGGAATTGAGCTTTCGGCGATTGAGGGCATGAGCGAGCATCTGGTGCTGGCGCGCTGGCGGGAGCTGGTGCCGGAGATCAAGCGGCTGGCGAAGGAATACCGTCTGGAGCTACTGGCCATGGAGCAGCCCACGCAGGACCCGGCGAAAATGGAGCAGGCGTTTCAGGCGGCGGCGGAGCTGGGCGTTCCGATTGTCAACTGCGGGCCGGGCGGCAAATCCGGCGACGAGGCGAGTTTGCAGCAGTCTCTTGATGCGCTAGGACGGCTGGCGGACATGGCCGAGCGGTACGGCGTGACGCTGTGTGTGAAGGCGCACGTGGGCGCCAGCATCTACAATACGCCGACGACGCTGCGGGCGATGGAGGCGATCACTTCGCCGGCTTTCGGCATTGATATGGATCCCTCGCATATTTACCGCGCTGGCGAGAATCCGGTAGAGGCGATTGCGGCGGTCATCTCGCGAGTCAAGCATGTGCATATCCGCGACTGCAAGGGGCGGCAGCAGGGGCCGGGTAAGCCGGAGGACCAGGCCAATGGGCGCGGCGATATTGACCTGGTGGGCTATATCCGCGTGCTGCATGAGAACGGGTACAACGGGCCGCTGGATCTGGAGATCATCGGGGCCAAAGAGTATAGCCTGGTGCAGTGCTGTGTCATCGCCGCCGAGGCGCGCGGCCATATGCAGGCATGCTTACAAGCTTGCGGCGCACGCTGAGCAGGCCCGGTCGCGGCAAGCCCTATCCCGCCTGTTCCTGGACGTGCTGGCAGGCTTTTGTGGCGCACGCTAAGAAGACAAGGCATGGGTGCTGCCGGGGGGAGTGGCCGTGAAGATTTATGACATCACCCGTCCTTTGCAGGCATCGCTGGCAGTCTGGCCGGGGGACACGCCGTATGAGTTCGCGCTGGTTTCCCGGATAAGCGCGGGCGAGACGGTGAATGTAGGCGCGGTCACGATGAGCGTTCATGCAGGCACGCATGCGGACGCGCCCTTTCATTTTCAAGAGGGCGGGCCGACGATGGACGCCATGATGCTGCCTCCCTATATCGGGCCGGCCCTGGTGATGGACGCGCAGGGCAAGGAGCGCATTCGGCGGGAGGATATTCCTGCCGCCAGGCTGCGGCGCGCGCCGCGCCTGCTGTTAAAAACGAACGCCTGGGCAGACCCTACCCGCTTTCCAGACTGGATTCCAACGCTGGAGGCCGACGTTGCCGAATACCTGGGGGAACTGGGCGTGCTGCTGGTGGGCGTGGACGTGCCCTCCGTGGATCGCCTGGATAGCCAGGAACTGCCGGTGCATCATGCCTTAGCGGCAAATGGCATAGCCATTCTGGAATCGCTCTGGTTGGCGGAGGCGCCGGCTGGCGAGTACGAATTGCTGGCGCTGCCGCTGAAGCTGGTCGGGGCGGATGGCTCCCCCGTGCGGGCTATTCTGCGGGCTTAGCGACGGTTCCGCGCAGGACGCCGCTCGGTGGGGTGGTCCCTGCACTGGAGATACGTGTGGGCTATTCTATGGGCTTAGCGAGCGTTCTGAGAGCTATCTACGACCGGTTTCGCCGCTGCCCGCACTTGACTGTTGCCCTGTTAAGCAGTAATCCGCGCCCGAAGCGCAAATATCGAGGCCAAGATACACCTTTCGCTCTCCTTGACAAAGGAGTTACCTGAGGGTATACTCTAGGCGTTGCTTGACACCAAAAGCGCTGCCGCAGCGAGCGCGTCATGGGTCGTTAGCTCAGTTGGTAGAGCAGCTGACTCTTAATCAGCGGGCCATAGGTTCGAGTCCTATACGACCCATTTTGTCATTTATAGGAGGCTCCGGGGATAAATGATCGCCGGAGCCTCTCATTTTCCCGGCGCTTCTACCGAGTGTTAAGGAGCGTTGTAGAAGGGGGCGCGGTCACAGAATTGCCAGGCAGGAATACAAGCGGCAGATCGCCTGGCGCCTTCCCGCGCGGTTCGTGGCGTGCGGCCTCTGCTTCGCGCTCGTTTTAGTCCATTCCGTCCAGTTTGTAGGCGCAACCCGCGCCACCAGTTTGTAGCCTTCCTTGCCGAGCGGTTGGAAGATAGCGGCTTCCCTTTCGGCAAGGTCGCCGAACTCCTTCCCCGCCGCATCCTGTAGGTTGGGCCGATGCGAGATCAAGACCGTGTTCGTGTGCGCGGCGGGCGCAGTGGATAGTAGCGTTCGCAAGACGGCGGCACGCCGCTGGGCTTCTTTGGGTGGCACATTCTCCGGCTCGGTGATGTCCAGGCTGGCCCGTGCCTGGCGGAAGCCTGCCAGTTTGGCGGCATCCATTGCCCGTTTGAACCGACTGGTCAGCACCATGCCAACGGGGATATGCAGGGCGCGGAAGGCGTTACCGAGTGCGGTGGCTTGCGCGCGACCTTGCGGGGTTAACTGGCGCTGCGCCCGCCAGTTGTTCAGATGCAGCGTGTCGGTGTCGGCCTGGTTGGGATCGGTCTGTGGGTGGCGGATAAAGATGACATAGCCGCCCTGTTGCAGCGCCTGAATCAGTTCCGCATGGGACAGAGTCGTGCTCGCGTGCGCGCTACAAACCCCATAGAGAAGGAAGGGCAGCAGCAGGGGGAAGCGAAAGCGCATTGCTGTGTCCTTTCTACGCTTTTGGGGTGAACTGTTTCAGGTCGTAGATGCCCAGGTGCTTTTCGATGGCCGCTACCTGCGCTACGCTTTTCTCAAAGCCCTCATCGCCCAGCACCTTATGTTCGCTCTCTTCCATGCGGTCGCCTAATGCCAGCACCTGCCTGGGTGTCAGGATCGTGCGTAAGGCCGGGAAGAGTACGGTGTCCTCGCGCGCCTCATGCGGACGATACATCCGAATGAAGCTCTGGCAGAGGGCGACCAAGCGCTCATGGTTGGCATCGTCCTGAAACTGGTTGGACGCAGACAGCCGAATGATCTCTGCGGTGACCAGGCGGCCTGCCTTATGCTGGGTCTTGAGGGTGTCCACCAGGTCGGTCAGCTTGTGATGCTTCTCGAAGACCGGGAAGATGTATTTCTCCTCGTTCTTTTCGTGGTACTCCTCCACGAACTTGCGGATGAGCGCGGCGGTATGCTGGAAGACTTCTGGGCCGATCTCCTCCTTATCGCGCAACCGCCGCATCCCCTCTTCGTAAATGAGCAGACAGCGGTTGAGAACGCCATGCTCTTTCATCAGGTCTTCGGGGGCGGTCACACCCTCATCAGGATTGATTCGGTTCTCGCTCTTGCCCTGCGGGATGGCGGCTGCCATCACAGGCAACCCCGCCAGCAACCCAACGCCTGCCGCCAGGACGCGGCGGCGGTCCTTATCCATCTCCGGTTTCATGCCCTCGCTCCTTCCTTCGCTTCGGAGGCTACAGGGTGGGATGAGCCACCTTCTTCCATCACCTCGTCTACCAACTCACGGATTTTAGGCCGCAGTTGTAGAAGCGCTCTTCGGCCCGCGTCGGTAGCGCGATAGTACTTGCGCACCTTGCCGTCCACGACCTGACGTTCGCTGGCCAGATAGCCTCCCACCTCCATCGCGTGCAGGATCGGATACAGGGTGCCGGGACTGAGGGAATAGCCGTGCCGCGCCAACTCCTCGATCATCTCCAAGCCGTAGATCGGCCCCTCGGTGGCATGGTAGAGAAGGTGAACGCGAACAAAGGCCAGGAAGACGTCTCGATAAATATCGAACATCGTTATCGGCTTCCGAAATTGTTGCTACTTTAGAGACGCACAAGAGGCGCAGGAAGTTCATTGTTCTGGTTATTTCCCTGCTGCCTTCTCTGCCCAACGCGCTTGTGCTGCTGCCACCAGCGTCTCGATCACTCCGGGGATGCTCAGGCGGGATGTGTTCAGGACGAGATGGTAGTTCAGGGGATCATTCCAATCGGCTTTGAAGTAGCGGCGGTGGAAGGCGGCCCGGTCGTGGTCATTCTGGCGGATGATCTCCTTTGCCGGGCCTTCATTGACCCAGCGGACTTCCATCACCCGCTGGATACGGAAAGGCATGTCAGCGACCAGGCGGACGTGCAGCGCGTCGGCGTCCTTGAG
>DASRGZ010000181.1:0-6585 GCA_035650735.1 Chthonomonadaceae bacterium | reverse complement strand
CATCGTCCTGCTGCATCCCTACATCCTGCACGCCTCCTCTCAGAACCTATCGGGCAAGCCCCGCTTCCTGACCAATCCGCCCGTCGCCCTCAAGGAGCCGATGCATTTCAACCGGCCTGATCCAAGCGATTACTCGCTGGTCGAGCTAGCGATCCTGCGTGGGCTGGGCGTGGAGCGGCTGGACTTCCATCCGACGGCTCCACGAGAGCGCGTCGTCCCGGAGCGTGAGCGTATCCAGAAGCAGATGTTGGAAGAGGAGAAGGCGCGTCTGGCGGCGAAGGCCGCCTCTTAGAGTGAAAGGCTCTCTGATGGTGGAGCAGGCTGACGAGTGAGCCTTGTCCGCGCTCCCGCGCTATCGCCCGGGCGGTCGCTCCTGCGGCATCTGGTAGATCGGCGTCCGCTCCCTTCTCCAGCAGAATACGGGCGATCCGGGTGTCGCCTTTCCGGACGGCGAACATCAGGGCGGTCTGCCCGGCATCGTCCTGAGCGTTCACCTCCGCGCCATGAGCCAGCAATATCTGGACGATGGCCGCATCCCCTACCTGCACCGCCCGCATCAAGGGCGTCTGCTCCATCCCCTCGTCTCGTTCGTTAACGTTGGCCCCTTCGGAGAGCAGCAACCGTACCTGCCGCAAGTCTTTGTTCCGCACCGCCATCGTCAACTCCGGCTCCACAGAGGCGCGGCAGAGGGAGGCAGGAACCGAAACCGCCAACAGAAGAATTATAAGCAACCGTGTTATGGTGTGTATTCGTATCATGGTATGTCCCTCCCAAGCCCATCGGCTTGCCGGGTAGACGCCCCGATGTCCTCCTCGGTTCCCGCTCTGGTCTAGCAAGGGAAACGTGGAGCGATTGAAGGCGGTCAGGAGCTAAGTCTAATCCTGTAGCCCAGAAAGTCAGAATGACCCGTACATTCCCAGAAAGGCTACGGTCAAAACCATGAGTGAGGCCGCCCCGTTACCGATGCCATCAACCCGGTGCTGTCCATTACCGAACATGCCGCGGCACTCGTCGCCCACCTGGATAGACAGGAACGGTGCCTCTTCGTCAACCGAGCCTTTGCCACATATTTGGGCCGACTGCCACAGGAGGTCGTCGGTCGTTCTGTCCGAGAAATTGTCGGCGCGGAAGCCTACCAGGCCATGAAGCCTTATATGGATGCCAGTCTTGCCGGGCAGGAAGTCGCCTACGAGACGGAGATGACCTTTCCCCTGCTTGGCCCCCGCATCATTCGGGCTTCCTAATGAGCCTGACCGGGCAGGCAATCGGGCCGTGCCCGGCGTGGTCGCCATTCTCTAGGACCTTACCGAGTCGAAGCAGGCCGTGCAGGAGTTGCAGGCCAGCGCCCTCAAGTACCACGCCCTGTTCGATACCTTGCCCGTGGGCGTCGTTGTCGTTGCCCCCGAGGATGCCTCTTTCGTCGCCTTCAACGATGCGGCCTGCGCCAACCTGGGTTATACGCCTGAGGAGTTCGCCCGGCTTACGGTGACAGACATCCAGGCCGTCTACAACCGCCAGAAAATTCTCGAGCTCGCGCAGTTCATAGCGCAAAGCTCGGATACCGTAGAGTTCGAAACCCAGCATCGAAGCAAGAGCGGAGAAGTGCGTAACGTCCTGGTGACGGCCCGGCGTGTCCACTACGATGGGCGCCTGTGCCTGTATGGAGTATGGCAGGACATCACCGCGCGAAGGCAGGCAGAGCAGCCGCTTCTGGATCGAGTTGCCGCAAGCGAAAAGCAAGGAGATGCAGGGCTAGCGCATCAACTAATTTTGCTATGACCTCAAGCCAATCGAGCACATTAACAATGAGAGGAAGAGGCGCTTGCCCTGCAAGGAGACATAAATGGCGCAGCCTACGATTCTGCTGGTGGAAGATGATCCCAACGATGTGCTGCTGATCCAGCGCGCATTCCGCAAGGCCAACCTTGTCAATCCGGTACAGGTCGTCACCGACGGCGACGCCGCCGTAGCCTATCTTGCCGGGGAGGGCGTCTATGCGGACCGGGAACACTATCCCCTCCCGGTCGTCATTCTGCTGGACCTGAAACTGCCGCGCAGGTCGGGATTAGAGGTGCTGGAATGGATGCGGGGGCAGCCGCACCTGCATAATCTGCCCGTTGTCGTGCTGACCTCCTCCCGTGAAAACGCCGACATTCAGCGGGCCTATGACCTGTGCGCCAACTCGTTTTTGGTGAAGCCCGTTGCCCCCGCCGAAATGCTGGAGATGGTCAAGACGCTGGGATTGTACTGGCTTGTGCTGAATCAGCGGCCCGACACGGACGGCGAGGCTTTCTGCCTGCGTAGGCCTCGCTAGGCGGAGGCGCGAACCGTTGAGCGCCGACCCTAGCAGTCAACTGGCCGTAGGCCCCACAGCGGCAGGGTTCAGCCTGCCGCGTCAGGGTCGGGCCTATAACGGTTCGGCCCGCCGCCTAGCGAGGCCTGCCGCCCATCTACGTGGGCGGAAATGGTAGCGCCCCCCTTGCATCAGGTACAATAAAATATGACTTCGACCCGATGGTTGGTCTTCACCCTGATCCTCTGGGTGGTGTGCATCCAAGCCCCATCTGCGCCCGCCCTGCCGCGCCCTGAACCCCCGCCTTCTTTCCAGGCGGTCGCAACCTGCGTTGACACCGCGGCCGATCCTCCCGTTACCATCGAACACGCCCAACGCATCGTCTCCTGCCTCCAGCCATCGCCTCCGATGCGCAAGGCCGGAGGCAAAGGGGTTCTGTCCCTGGCTTGTCCCTGGCAGCCTCGCCCGAACGTGATCTCGCGCGTCGTGCTGTGCCAGACCCAGCCCTCCCTGCTTCTCGCACGCAGGGGCGGCAGTCCCTCCTCGCCGCGCGCTCCTCCTTCCCTTCTCTGACATCGGATAACCCGATCCAACAGCGCTATTCGCCCGCGCCTCCCCAGTCGGAGGCCGGGCTGCCTTCGCTTGCGTCCAGAGAGCTGTAAGCGGCCCCAACCCTGGAAGGAAACATTCCATGAACCTGGCATTTATCAACAGCACGAACGACCTGCTCCTCATTGCTCTGGTCATCCTGGTATTGTTCGGAGCCAACAAAATTCCAGAGATAATGCGCGGGCTAGGACAAGGAATGCGCGAACTGAAGCGCGGAATGAGCGGTGAGGAGGAGCCGAGCCGCCAGGCCGAGGCGGAGCGCGAGGCAGGCCTCCGGGCCAAAATCGAAGAGGAAGTCCGCCGTCGCATGGAGGCGGAACGGCAGCGGGAGCGGGAGAGGTGAAATGGCCCAGGAGTATCAACGCTGCTGGGGATGCGGCAATCTTATCAGCCGCTACGTCGCCCGCTGTCCCAAGTGCGGCTGGACGCCGGGCGCGACGGGCGGACTGGGGAGCTGCCTCCTCTGGTGGGTTCTGCTGATAGTGGTTATGGCGCTCCTGTTGGTGGCAGGGCAGTGGCTATTCGGAACGGCTATGCCCACGAGGGAGGGAGCCAGCCCATGAGCGGACATAACTTTCTGATTGACCTCGGCGTTGCCCTGGTTGCCGCCCTCCTCGGCGGCCTGCTGGCGCGCGCCTTGCGCCTGCCGGTGCTGATCGGATATCTGGCAGCGGGAATCGTGGTCGGCCCCCATACGCCAGGGATTGTCGCCAAGACCGAGGCGGTTGGGTCGGTAGCGGAGTTGGGCGTCGCCTTGCTGATGTTCGCGGTCGGCGTCCACTTCTCCCTCCAGCAACTGCGCGCCCTCTGGCGCACGGCGGTCTTGGGCGGCGGGGGGCAAATCCTGGGAACCATCCTGCTGGGACTGCTGGTCGGGTTAGCCCTCGGCTGGGGCGTCTATGGCGGCGTCTTCCTGGGCTGTGCGCTGGCGCTGTCCTCCACGGCGGTGATGATGAAGGTGCTGGAAGAGCGCGGGGAACTGGGAACCCGGCACGGGGGCGTCATGCTCGGCATCCTCATCGTCCAGGACCTGTCGCTGGTACTGATGATCGTCCTCTTACCGGCGCTGGCCTCCCTGTCTGCGCAGGGGGCCGGGGCGCTCCTGGGTGTGGCGGGCGCACTCCTGCGCGCTCTCTTGCTCGTGGGCGTCACGCTCCTGCTGGCGATGAGGGGCGTGCCTATCCTGCTGCACCAGGTTGCTCGGATGGGATCGCGGGAGTTGTTCCTGCTCACCGCCCTCTGCCTCTGCCTGCTGGCGGCCATAGGAGCGGACTACGCGGGGCTGGGACTGGAAATCGGGGCATTCCTGGCAGGCATCGTCCTCTCGGAGAGCGACTACGCCCACGATGTGTTCTCGCAGGTGCGTCCCCTGCGGGACGTGTTCGCCGCGCTCTTCTTCGTCTCCGTCGGGATGCTGCTCGACCCAGGGTTTGTCGCCCGCCACTGGCAGGAAGTGGCCCTGGTGGTTGCGGCCATCGTGCTGGGAAAGTCGCTCATCGCCTGCCTCGCCGTCTACGCATTGGGCTGGCATGGACGCACGGCGGTACTGGCAGGATTAGGGCTGGCCCAGATCGGAGAGTTTTCGTTCGTGCTGGCGACCGTGGGCAGCGCGCGCGGCCTGATACCGGGCGAGATATCCCATGTCATTCTGTCCGCCGCGCTCATCACCCTGCTGCTGGCTCCGTTTCTGTATCAGGCTGCCGATCCGCTCTACAAACGCCTGAATCGTATCCCCGCGCTCGCCCGATGGCTCCATCGGCACCCTGCCGCAGAAACGCCGCCGCTTGATGAGGCGCGTTCCGCGGCGCGGGTGCTGGTGCTGGGCTATGGGCGCGTAGGCCGCTACGTCTCCGACGCGCTCCGAGCCAAGAGCGTCCCCCATGTCGTCGTAGACTACGACGCGGAAGCGCTGGAAGGCGTGCGCGCGGCGCAGGTAGGGGTGATCTACGGCGATGCCTCCTCCGAAATCGTGCTGGCGCAGACACAGCCTCAGCACCTGGAGCTGGCGGTCGTGGCGCTGCCGGAGGCCGCTGTCACGGAAATGGCGGTGCGGACGTTGAGACACTCTGCTCCCGACCTACCTGTGGTAGCGCGCGTGCATCGGGGGCAGGACATCTCCAGGATGCGGCAGGCCGGGGCCGAAGCTGTGATCCATGCGGAGTTCGAGGCCGGCACGGAAATGATCCGCCAGGCTCTTGACCGACTGGGCTTTGCCGATCCAGAGGTGGACGCCTACATCGAGGAGATACGGCAACGCCGCTATCGCCAGGAGGCAGAGGAGGAGAGAGAGGGTTCCGTTTAGGCAATGTGTGCCATGTATCTCCGCCGTGCTCAAATGAGAGCCATTCAGTCCTCGCTTGTGCGCCTATGCGACGCGCGCGCCCGCGTACGCTCCCGCGCGGGCTTTGGCCATCTCAGTCCTCGCTTGTGCACCTATGCGGCCATTGGCGCCGTCTTGCACTTAGCGGTACACTGGAGAGGTAAGCATCCAGCAGACCGGAGAGGATAAGAACGGCAATGTCCGCCATGACAGATGATCAGTGATTATTTTATGAAACGAACGGCTATCTGGTAATTCCGAACGCGCTTTCCTCAGCCGAGTTAGCCAGCGTGCGCGCCGCCGACCGCGCCGAAGCCCTCTGGCGGGCCGACCCGACACGCCCCGGATTGCGCAACCCTAATCTGGAGCAGATACAGTGCCCCATCGAGTATGACGATATCCTGCTAAATCTGCTTATCCATCCGAGGGTCTTTCCCATTGTCTAGGAGCTGCTTGGCGACGACGTCTCCATGATTGACAACGACTACTATATCTCGCCGCCGCAGACCAGTAGCCACGCCCTCTGGCATCACGATGTCGGCCAGGCTGGCGTCTATCATCCACGCTCTACGCTGATGGTCAAGGTCTTCTACCTGCTCAGCGATGTGCCCCCGGACGGCGGCGGGACGGCGCTCCTTCCTGGCTCGCACCGCTACCCGCTCGATTTCCGCTATCCGCGCGTGGAGAACCCGGACGAGATGCCCGGCCACGTTCGCATGAGCCATCCTGCCGGCACCGCCTATCTCTTTAACAGGCGCATCTATCACGCCGCCCTCAACAACCGCACCAACGAGACGCGCCGCGTCCTCATCTACAACTACGGCCACTTCTGGATGAAGGTCTGACATCATAGGGGTAGCAGTCCTGTGGAATAACCACATAAGGAGGGCTGACTACCATGAACAACGCACCTACTATTACAGACATCCAGGCGATGGTCAAGGAGCTGGAGCCGGAACGCGCTTGGCTCTTTCCCGACTCTGATTACGCTCCGTTCTGTGCCACTCCCGTCTTCACATATGTGAACATTGATGGCAAAGGCATCGGCCTGAAACCGAAGAAGGTTTTGGAGTGGCGTTATATCGCGGGTAAGCGGAAGCAGATATTGGTGGAAAAGTATGATGTGGTCTATGTGCGCGTCAGCACTGTCGGGCAGGCAATGGATGGCTACTCCATAGACGACCAGATAGACCGAGGAGTGTACTTGTCCCCTAAAGTTGGGCACCTTTAGGGCGTTTGATTTTGAAGCCTGACGCTTTGGGTCTGCTCTCGAAGCCACTGGCTCTCGAACTCAGCGGGCGTCAGGTAGCCTAACGACGAGTGGATGCGCTTGTGCTGATAGACCTCATCCAGGAACCGACCG
>DASRGZ010000180.1:0-26577 GCA_035650735.1 Chthonomonadaceae bacterium | reverse complement strand
CGGTCGGTTCCTGGATGAGGTCTATCAGCACAAGCGCATCCACTCGTCGTTAGGCTACCTGACGCCCGCTGAGTTCGAGAGCCAGTGGCTTCGAGAGCAGACCCAAAGCGTCAGGCTTCAAAATCAAACGCCCTAAAGGTGTCCAACTTTAGGGGACAAGTACAGGTTTCGGCCTCAAACAGGCGCCGCAAGTGCTTATGCAAGGCCGCCTGCTGGCTTTGCGGACAGGCCGAAAGGAGGTTGCGTGTCAGATGGGTCTGGCACTGCTGCCAAGTGGCGCCTTGAAACTGTTGGTGGAGCGCCTTGACCAGGCCCTTGTGGTTGTCGGAGACGACCAAGTCCACGCCGGCCAACCCCCGCTGCTTCAGCGCTTGGAAGAAAGCCGACCAGCTGGCTTCACTCTCGCTGTCGCCTAGAAACAAACCCAGGATTTCCCGATAGCCCTCCTGGTTAATTCCCGTGGCGATCAGCAGGCTCTGCGGACGCACCCGCGCGTCTTTGCGCACCCGGATGACGATGGCATCCACGACCACAAACGGATAGGCGCACCCGCTCAGGTCACGCTCCCGCCAAGCCGCCACCTGCGCATCGAGCCGCTGGCATAAGGCCGAAACCTGGGACTTGGACACCTCCTGGCCGCAGAGTTCTTCGACAATGGCCCAGACTTTGCGAGTGGAGACGCCCCGAACCACCATTTCGCTCAAGCACAGCAACAGAGCTTGCTCGCTTCTCTGATAGCGATCAAACAGGTCGGTCGTGAAGGTGCCTTGCCGCAGGCGGGGCACCTGCAACGTGAGGGCCCGATGCGTGTGGTCAGGGTTCGCGCCCGACTGCCATTGCGGTAAGCGGTGCGTTCCTCGGTACGCTGATGCGGAGCCGCTCCAATCTGGTCGGTGACTTGGGCTTACAGCACTTGATTGAGCAGGGTTTCCAGCAGCGATTTGAGACCGTCACTGGCAAACAGGCGCTGCAAAAGCGCCTCATCCAGGGTAATCTGATACTGGCTCACTCTCTCCTCTTGGCGATGTGTGTTTGGCGGCGTACATCTACCAGTGAGAGAGGGGCCATTCCTGCTTTAGGCGGGGCAGGATGCCGATTTTACACCAGTATACTGGACACTACTCGCCTGAGGATGTCGTCACCGACTACCATGAGTTCAAGAAGGCTGTGGACCTCGCTCTTGGACTGGAGGATGCTGAACAAGCCGCTCTGCGGCTATGCTCGGAAAGAAGCCGGTCGCATACCCAGGGCAGAAGCGCTGCGGCGGGGTCGCCTGGCCTCTCGCGTGTCGAAGCAAAAACGCGAGTGAGGAGTTGAGCGAGCGCCTTGCGAATGCCGGCCTCCAGCGCATGGATCAGCGCACTGACTGGATTATGGACAGCGCTCGTGTAGCGCGCCCGGCTTTGGTTGCTGCGGTTCCAGTCCTCCGACAGCGCCCGCGCCAGGTCGGTATCGAGGATGCGTCCGTTGCGGCAGCGGTAGGCGCGCAGTGAGGCGGCGAGGTCCTGCTGGAGCTGCGCCGCGAACTGCTGCTCGATGCGGCGCTCGGCGGGAGTGAGGTTGGTGTTTTTCCAGATACCTAGTAGTCCATCCAGGTAGAACGTTGGCATAGCCTTGAGATAGACCGAATGCTAGGCTTATCTCATTACCCATACAAACTTTCTACCTTGAAGGAGTACTAGAGGGCCTGTGCTATAATATTTTGTGGTTATCTGCGCGGGAACCCCTTTGACGGCCTCAGACGACGTTTTGAATTTGCCAACAAGGTCGAAGCTAGTTCAAATCCCAAGACCGTCGTCTCCGAGGTTCCCGTTACGTTCGGCGCGACCGCCGCGCCGTTCTGGACATCCGGTCGAAACCATCCTTCAGGAGGAGCCGTCATGCCCTATCTCACCGCCGACGACAAAGCCTTCTTCCGAGAAAATGGCTATCTGATCAAGCGCGATGTTCTCAGCCAGGCCCAGATCCAGGCGGCCCAGGACGCGCTCTGGTCCGGAATCGAGGCCGATCGCAACGATCCGGCTA
The DNA here is from genome assembly GCA_035650735.1 of Chthonomonadaceae bacterium. Lineage (GTDB taxonomy): Bacteria > Armatimonadota > Chthonomonadetes > Chthonomonadales > Chthonomonadaceae > DASRGL01. The sequence continues at coordinate 24,552 of DASRGZ010000180.1, read as the reverse complement.
CCTGGGTCAATGCCGGCCCGCGCGTCCCGGTCCCCAGCAGCCATCCGGCGATCATGGCCACCCTGCACGAAGCGCCGGTCTTCGCGATGGCCGAGGAAATGGTCGGCACGGGGCAGCTCAACCCCAACACCGGGCCGGGACCGCATCTGGTCTTTCCCAGCGGCGACCGGGAGTGGAAGCTGCCCCGGGTCGGCCACCTCGACGGTTACTACACGCCCACCAACGGAGTGCCCGAAGGCACGGTCGTTGTCTGGCAAATCTGCGCAACGATCTATGTTGATGAGGTACGGCCGTGCGGGGCAGGCTTCACGCTCTGGCCGGGAACCCACCGCACAGCCACCGAGTTTTTCCGAACCCACTCGCTGCTCAGCCTCAAGGGGGGTGTCCCGGAAGGGCATTTCCCCATCGGCGAGCCGCTGGAGGTCACCGGGCCCGCGGGGACGGTCTGTTTCTGGCACGGGCAGCTTGTGCATTCCGGCAGTAAGAACGTCAACGACACGATCCGCATGGCGCTGATCGCCCGATTGGCGCGCAAGGATGTCGCCGATATTCTCTTCGAATCCCCCGACGACATGTGGGAGTACTGGGACGGGATGAAATGATGACCCTGAGCTGCCGCACGATGGTCTGCCCGCAGCTGCGCCTGCCCGAGGCGCTCGCCCTGGTCAAAGAGGCTGGCTACGACGGGATCGATCTGGTGCGTTTGGGCGCCGAGAGCACGCCCGTGCATCCGGAGACCTCGGTGCGGGGGGCGCGCGAGGCGATCCAGGCGTCCGGCCTTTCTCTCACCGGCTTCGAGATCCGACCCCTCACCGGCCGCAAAGCCGACTCCGACCAGCGCAATCTGGCCTATAACCTGCGTCAATTGGAATGGGATATCCACCTGGCGCGGGCGCTGGGCTGCCGTGAAATCGCCGTCTTCGGCGGCGCCCCCAACGACGAAGCCCGCGCGGATCTCGCCGCCGGCATCGGGCAGCTTCTGGAGAAGATCCCCGATATCCGGTTAAACGTCGGAAGCCGCCCCGAAACGTGCCTGGTCACGCTGGCCGATTACCAGGCCATATTGCCCCAGCTGCCCGAACGCGCCCGCCTTCTACTCGACACCGGCGCCCTGCGCGCGGCGGGCGAGGACCCGCTGGCCGTCGCCCGGGCGTTTCCCGGCCGGATCGGCTCGGTGCGCCTGGACCCGTCGGCGCCGGATACCGCCGCCTTGATCGAAACGCTGCACGCGTGCGGCTACGAGGGTCCGCTGACCATCGATCTGCCCCCCGCCCTTGATCCGCTCGCCGCCGCCACCGCCGCCCGAAAATACTGGCCCTGACGGTGTGGCAAGATGAGCAGCACGAGACCAGCGGAAACCCTGCTTCCGACGCTTTCATCAAAACAGGCAGGCAAGATCGGGATTCCCACCCAATAGTAGACGGCTAGGCGCTCGCCGTCCTCTACTCGGCAGCATCGCACGCGTGAGGAGATCATTGGTCCAGGATCCACTATACCGCAGGCTACCGCGATGCAGAAACGGACCGCCGCCTTCCCCCAGATCAGTTTTATAGTTCACTCCCATAAGAAGCGGTGACTGTAGATATCCGCTCGCATCCCTACAGTCCCTTTCTTGGAAGAAATGAATGCTGCGAGAGCAAACAAGTAGACAAATATACATAGAACTATTGACACGTTCGGGAATATATGTTACAGTGTGAACGCGCCCATCACTAAGCCCACCCACGATGGGGTTGAGAGAGGCATTTACCGAAGGATAGTGGGATGAGCAGGTCTGGCGGAACGCACATCGCCATTTACCTCCTTTCTTAGAGTACCTATCATGTCCAAGTTCATCGTTTCCGAAGTGCGCGGTATGCCCCGCGAATGGGAGAGCCAGAACGGCCCCATGCTCACCTACACGCTGGTAGGAATCTTAGACGGCTCCCCGGCCCAGGTGCAGATCCATACCACCAAGGCCAAGCCTAGGACCCCCGTGGTCGGGGAAGAGATTGACTGCGAGGTAGTCAAAGACCACCCCACCTACGGTAAGACCATCAAGCGCCTCGCCCGCGTCGCCCAGGGCGGCGGGAGCGGTAAAGGCGCCTCCGAGAGCCCGGAGCGCCAGGCCAGCATCGAGCGCCAGAATAGCCTCAGCAATGCCATCGCCTACTGCAAGGCCAAAGCCGACCTTCTCTTGGCCGCCAAGCGGCCTGAGGAAGCTTTGCAAGCGCTCACCGGCACCCATGTCCTGCAAGTGGCTCTCTATTTCCAGCACTATAATTCCGGCAAGCTGACCCTGAGGATGGGGCCGGAAGAGATCGCCAGGCTGTTCGGCTACGAGCCCCCCAGGCAAGAGGAACGCGATCCCTTTGAGGATGCGGCTGAGTACCTGGAATAGGAAGGGGCATGAACCAAGGATTTGCAGGCGCGCGATGCGAGGGGCGAGGATGTTCATGGCCTGTAGGCGCCCGGCCAACTCCCGGTTCCCTAAGCCAGGGCCGCAGATAAACTCTTCGCGAAAGCAGACCGAGGAGACGCCCATGGAGCAAGACGATCTCACCCGATCGAGAAGGCAGGGTAATACGGCTATGGCGGAGATAGATCGGAGAAAGTTCCTGGCAAGCGCAACCTGGGCAGCCGGGGGTGTTCTTCTGGGCTTGCAGGAGGCTGCGTGGGCATCCCTGGAGAGGGCCACTGGAACCACGGAGCGCGCGGGCCGGCCTCGCGGAAAGGACGTTGTGATTCTTTGCGATCTGGCGGATGCAGCCGCCTCCTCGCCTCCGGCACAGTGGGCTCTTGGACAGATCCAGAGGGCGCTGGCGGCGCGAGGACTTTCCGCACGCCGGTGTGAGCGCTTGGAGCAGACACGGGCAGGGGAGATCGTTCTTGCGGCGGCCGGTCCTGCCTCAGCGCTGGCCCGTGACGTGCTCGGAAGTGTGGGGCTTACCGTTCCGAGGGAGCCGGAAGCGCTGGCGCTGGCGCGCGGCAAGGCGCTGGGGCGCTCCGTTCTGCTGGCCTGCGGAAGCGAACTCCGGGGCCTGGTCTATGCGCTCCTGGAGGTGGCCGACCGGGTTACTTATACGGAGGCGCCGGAAGCAGCCCTCGATCTGCGCCGCCCGGTCCTCGAGCGCCCGGCCAACGCCGTCCGCTCTATCGCCCGGATCTTCTCCAGCGAGGTGGAGGATAAGCCCTGGTTCTATGACCGCAAGTTCTGGGAAGCGTACCTTTCGATGCTGGCCGCGCAGCGGTTCAACCGCTTCAGCCTGATGCTGGGCATGGCCTACGATTTCCTCCAGGAAGTGACCGACGCCTATTTCCACTTCGCCTATCCGTTCCTGGTCTCGGTCCCCGGCCACGACGTCCGCGTCGTCGGCCTGCCGGAGGGAGAACGCGAGCGCAACCTGGAGATGCTGCGCTTTATCAGCGAGGCGGCCTCCCAACGCGGGTTAGATTTCCACCTCGGTATCTGGACGCACGGCTACGACTGGTCCCGCAATCCCAGCGTCAACTATACCATCGCGGGGCTGACCCCCGAAACGCTTCCCGCCTACTGCCGGGACGCCCTCCGGACTCTGCTCCAGGGCTGCCCGGCGATCCAGGGCGTGGTCTTCCGCATCCATGGCGAGAGCGGCATCCCCGAAGCCTCCTACGCCTTCTGGCAGACGGTTTTTGACGGCGTGGCGCAGTGCGGGCGTCGGGTTGAGATCAATCTGCATACCAAGGGGCTGGATCAGGCGCTGCTCTCTAAGGCGCTTGCGACGGGCATGCCCGTGACCGTCGCGCCCAAGTTCTGGGCCGAGCACCTGGGCCTGCCCTACCAGCAGGCTTCGATACGTGCCCTGGAGATGCCGCCTCGCGACCATTCGGATCAGGGCTTCTTTGCCAAAAGCGAGGGATCGCGCCGCTTCCTGCGCTATGGCTATGGCGATCTGCTGACGGAAGACCGCCGGTACGGCGTCTTCTATCGCATCTGGCCGGGGACGCAGCGGCTTCTGCTCTGGGGCGACCCGACGTTCGCCGCCGGATACGCCCGCGCCGCCGCCTTTTGCGGCAGCCAGGGCATGGAGCTGTGTGAGCCACTCTCCTTCAAGGGCAGGAAAGGATCGGGCCTGCCAGGCGGGCGCGACGCCTATGCGGACCCGGCCTTGAAACCGGCAGGCGGCGACTTTGAGAAATATCTCTACACGTACCGGCTGTGGGGACGGCTGCTCTACAACCCCGATGCAGCTCCGGATACCTGGCGGCGTTTTCTGAAGCGGGAGCTTGGCGCGAGCGCGGGGCCGTCCGAAGCGGCGCTGTCTCAGGCAAGCCGTATCCTGCCCCTCGTGACCACGGCGCACCTGCCCTCGGCAGCCAATAACGGCTTTTGGCCCGAAATCTATACCAATATGCCGATTGTCAACGAGAAGCGCCCGCATCCCTACGGCGATACCCCCTCGCCAAAACGGTTCGGGACGGTCAGCGCGCTGGACCCGGTCCTGTTCTCCTCCATCGAAGAGTTCGCCGATGCGCTGCTGAAGGGGCAGCCGGACGGCAGGTATTCGCCCGTCGAAGTCGCACACTGGCTGGAGGGCTTTGCCGACCGGGCGGCGCATCATCTGACCGACGCCCAGGCGAGGCGCGGCGGCAATCCTTCCCCCGCGTTTCGGCGGCTGGCGGTAGATGTGGAGATCCAGAGCGGACTGGGCTATTTCTTCGCCCGAAAGCTGCGGGCCGGGACGCTGTATGCGCTATATAGGGCCAGCGGGGATCCGAGCGCGCTGCGGGAAGCCATCCAAGCGTATCAGGGGGCGCGTGAGGCGTGGACGCAGCTGACCGCGCAGGCGCAGGGCGTTTATGTTCCCGACATCACCTTTGGGCGGGCCGCCCATCTGCGCGGCCACTGGCAGGATAGGCTCAAGGCCATCGAGCAGGATATTGCCGATATGGAGGCGGAGGCCGCGCAGCCAACCGTACAGGCTTCCCCCCTCTATACACCCCAGCAGATCCAGGGCGCGGTTCGCGCTGTCCTGGCCCGGCCCTCGCGCCCGCGCCTGTCTCTAACGCACACGCCGCCGGCTCCCTTTCGCCGGGGGGAACCACTGGTGGTCACGGCGCGCTGCGCAGCGGAGGAGAGCGGGGGCCTCCGTCTGTTCCGGCTGCGCTATCGGCGGGTGAACCAGGCCGAGCCGTATCGGACGCTGGAGATGGAGCGGCACGACGATCACTATCAGGCCGTCCTCCCCGGCGAAGTTACCGACTCGCCCTTCCCCTTGCAGTACTTCTTCGAGCTGCGGCGCACGTCCGGGCCGGCGTGGTTCTATCCCGGATTTAATGCCGACCTCTCCAACCAGCCCTATTTCGTCGTGCGTCAGGCACATTCATTCGACGGGTGAAGGGGCATTCATCTCGCTTGTTGCGGTAGGAGTTCCCGAAGTTGAAATCCCGCCTAACCTGGCAGAGCGCGTAGGCGCGGTTCAGCCACTCCTGTATTTCCGTGTGGCCGCTCAGGACTTCGTCCGCCGCTTACGCACGCTCTTGCTTGGCTCCTCCGGTCGTTCCGTCGGTTCCGCGTGTATGTGTGCGTCCTCTTCAGACCGCTCCATGACCGCGACAAAGCCGGTTCCCTGAGCATAGGTGAATCCGCGCAACACCAAACAGGGATCCTCCTTTACGATACGGTTCAGTTCCGCATCCAATGCGGAGAGGCTTACTCCGACGACGAATTGGTATCTCTGCATCTTGGCCCCCGTTGTATGTAAAAACGTCAGCAGGCATCCGACTCTTGCCTGATGAGACGCATCGTCTCGCAACACACTTCTATTGCCTCATAGCGACACAGCACAAACGCTCGGGCGAGCGCGCAGAAAGTGTCATCGAAGGTCAGCGTCATCGAATGAGGTTTGCGATGTTTGCCGATTGGCCCGATATTGAGGTTGCCGATACCCTGGTAAAGGTTCGGCCTGTCTGCGCTTGAGGTACAGAGGATCTCCACTTCGTCCGTGTCATCGCGATCCTCATCCGGGTGGTCCACGGTGACTTCCACAAGATGGGTGGCGCGAATGTCTTTGTGTGCGCACGCGCAGCCGTCGATCTTCGGACAGGAAGGCTCATAACAGTCGTCTGTCTCAAACAACACGGCCAGCTGCGTGATCCTGAGAGCGGGATCTCCCGGCAGGAAGGGGAACAACTTCCGGCTCATTTTTAGCGTCATACTGCGCTCAGCTTCACGACTTTTGCGCATGTGCCGGAACTGTTCCCAGACGTCTGGAAACTCTTTTCGCAGGTCGAGGAGGATCCAGCCGTTCCCTGGAAGTTTGTTGCGGGACGCGGCTCGCGCGGCTTCCCGTAGTGGCTCGCCTCCCTCGCGCGCCGTGTAATCCATTTGCAAAATGACGTCGGAAAGGCTATCCAGGTCAAAGTAGTTGTTCTCCGGCGGAATCTCGATGCGCCAGCAGCTAACCGCCCCGAAGTACTCAAAAGGCAGATGCCGCTCGTCCTGGAAGTTCAACTCGAACAGGCCGGAATCGTTGCGCCCGGAGGAGGTGGCAATGGCTTCTAACGCGCCATACTGCCTTACCACCCTGGGATCACCCGGCCCCGCGTCATAATGTTCGTGCGGCCCGTGACCACATTGGCAGGGATTGCGCGGATGATCCTCGCAGCACGCAGCGGTCGGACAGGGCAGGCACGGGTCGACCCGTGTGCGGCTGCTCAGCAGCGTTAGCCGACAATGCACGCCGGTATAGGGACCGGTCACGCAGGGGATGGTAAGGCTGACGTGCTTGATTCGACGCATATACTGGCCCGGATAGTCCATGTCAAACATCCACTCCGGGATCTCGATTTCGCAGCAGCCGGTAATCTTCAGCCGCAGAAATTGCAGCGGGAAATGCGCGGCCAGCGATATGTGCTTGGTGAGCTCGTATTCGCGCCGATTGCAAGCGATATATTCGGCCTCCATGCGCTGTAGCGCCAGCTGCAATCTTTCTCCCGCCAGAAGTCCCTCATGCAGATTGTCCCAATCCTCGCAGCCAAGGAAGTTTAGTCTGGAGTAGCCTAGCTCAAAGTTGAGAGCTTGCTGGGCCTGCAACGCCAGATGACGCGCCAGCTCGTACATCTGCCAATAAAGCGCGGCGGTCTCTTTTTGGAGGAACAGGCAGAGCGCGTCGTTAGTAAACTTATCGCGAAGCCAATCCAGCATCTCCCGCGACTGTTCGCGTTGGCGCTGCTGGATATTGAGCTCTTCTAACGCTTGATTCCGCCGCCGCTCCGCCGCCAGGATCTGGACTTCGATCTGGTCGATCTCGATGTCCAATATCTCGACTTGATGTACCCATTCCTCGATACGGCGCTGCCAGCTTGCCTGGGTCAAATCGAGGGACGCATTGACGCTGGCAATTTCTGCAAATTCATTTGTGATCCGGGCGATCGCCTGGAACATCTCGCCGATTTTTGTGCCTAGCGGCAGCCACATCTCCTCGCAGGGGAACCCGACAAACAGGTCGGGAATGAGCCGCATCACCTCGCCGGTCACCTCAATGGGGATAGCAGACGACCGCAGACTGATGGAGGTGTTTGTGTTGCTCTGGTAATTAAGCTCTTCGTTGTCGAGGCCGGCATCAATGAGATGCTTGAAATACCGGCGATTGGTCTGGCTGATTTCCTTGGTTTTGCCAAGCGCCTTGACCTGCCAATCGGCTTCGCGCCACTGGTCCTGCCGCACTTTGACGGTCATATCGGCCAATTGGGTTTCGTGGCGCTGCCGCATGGAAGCAAGGTATTCGGCGTCGCCGCGATCGAAGGCGGCCAGCAGCGCGCTGCCTAATTCGCGCACCCTGGCCGCCGCCTCCTGTGCTTTCTGCATCAGGACAACAAAGCGATAAGGGCTATGGGGACGGCACCATGCGTCCTCCTCGCAACATGGCTCCGTCGAGTCGCAGTTGCAGGGATGATCGAACGGTCCGCAGTGACAGGGATCCTGCCCCCAGTACGGCGCGCGGCAGTCTTGCGCCGTATTACGCAAGCGGGCGTCGCTCAAGCAGCGGTGGACCAGAGCGAGCCCATCCTCGACATGGCAATAGAGCTGCATCAGCCGCGGGTTGAGCGGGGGGATGAAGGGCGCAAAGCTCGCGACGGTTTGTGCGGTTGCGGGAGGCTCGTAGTTCACCACGGTCTGTGGGCATGGTCCGAGAATCATTGCGGCCGTGTCCAGAACGAGGCGTGCCTGCTGGGCCGATTCGCGGGAATTCTGCCGCATCAGCGCGCGCGACCATTCCAGCAGCGTCTCCAGGTAGTGCAGGAGGATGGCGCGATTGCGGGCGTCTGCGGCGGAGATCTTGGTGCTGTCGCAGCACATCGCCGGCGGCAAGACGCTGCCGGTTCCGCGACCATCCTCGCCGGGCTCCACGCTGGTGGAAGAATCGACCAGAGGGCCGGCGGCGATTGCCGGCGCCGGTGTTGGCGGCGGCTCCTCGCCATCCGGCGGCGGAGGCAGCGGATTATCCTCCTCGCAATGAACCCAGGTGTTATCTACCGACAGAGGGTTTCGAACCAGCTGATACCATTTCAGCGCCGGCTCGAACCGGCAGTGGCAGCGCAGCACGCCCGCCACGGACACCGCCGGGCTGAACAGCGAATCGGGAAAGAGCCGATCTCCGGGCTCGACGAAGGCGAAATAGGGATATACCGGAAGGCCGGCAGGGTACGGGCTGGGCAATGATGGCGGATCGGCCACCAGAGGCAGCGAGACGGCGGAGTCCGCCGCCATGTCATAGCGGAACCCCGGAGCGTCCGTTCCCTGGTAGCCTACCGGTGCGATGCCGCCGGCCACCGAGAAGGTCAGCGAATCACCGACGCGTCCCTTATAGGTTAGATCGGGAACGATGCCGGGAGTCACCTGAACGACCGCATCGGAACACCGAGGCTGCTTGAACTCGCCGTTATGGACCCGGCACCACTCCAGCCGCACCGCCGGCGCCGACTTCCAATCGAGGAGCGCTGGAAGGGCCTGCGGATCGGCCGGATTCGGGTCGTGCCAGTGGATCGAGACCTGGCTTATAGGGTCGTAATATTCCTCTTGATCCTCCGCGTTGAAGACTTGAGAGCCGACCAGCCAGAAGTAGTATTCGTCCACCAGCGGCGGATGCACGCAGCCGCACTCATTGCAGCATCCCGGCTCTTCGTGGAAATCGCTCGGATGGAATTCCGCGGCAGCGGGAGGCACCCCCGCAGCGGCGACACGGACAAACTTGACGCCAAGCCGAATCGCCGCCTGAGTCCAGAAAGGCAGCCCGGCGGCGTCCTCGACCGTTGTGCCGCCTGCGGCGGCGTCTTCAGCCGCCGGGCCGGGCGCGATGGCGGCGATAGGATGGTCCAGATCCGGCCCTTCGGGCGGCGGCTGTTCGATTTCCGGCTGCCCGTTGGGCGCCAGCCAGGAAGGCCGTCCGTCCCGTTCCGGCGTTCCCAGCACGCCGAGACCCTCTCTGGACGGGTCAAGCAGCCGCAAGGCCGAGGGGTCCCGCTTCTGCAACAGCTTCACCGCCGGATGCACGGGGGGAAGCGTTTCCGGCCAGTATTCCAGGCCGCCCGGAGCGGCGATGGTCAAGGTGCAGCGCCGCAGCTCTGCCTCAAGGAACTGGAACGCCTCGATCTTACGTGCCTTGCTTAACTCGTCCCACTCAATCCAGTTTTCCTTGTAGAGCGAGCGGCATTTGCATTTCTCCCAGACGCGGAAGGTCTCGAATTCGTGTTTCCAGAGGCGCGCGAATTCCGCCGTGATCGTCCAGCCAGGCTCGAGGCCCAGCCTTGCGCGCTGAATAAAATGTTGCACGGCGGTAATCGCCTCTTCCATTCGGCTCGCCCTTTCGCAAAGCCCCGTTTCCACATCCAGCAGGAGCAGCGCGCTGAGGTCTTTGGCGGACCGGGCCGTGCCGCCCCACGGCAGGGGCACGCGATCCCTTCCGCAGAGATAAGCCAGCAGAGCGGACCGGGCGTTTACCCGCAGCCGATCATTCAAGCGCTTGACGTCGGCGTATCGCCGCGGTTCTCCATTCTCAAAGCAGCCGTCGCACAGGAAACGCGACAGGTTGGCGTTGCCCGTCGCCGTTTCGCCGGCCGCGAGACTGCCGGGATCATCCGAGGCCCAGAGATCGGGCCGGGCAGAGGAGATATCCAGCGGATTGAAATGGCGCATCAGGCGGCGGGTCCACCGGTCGCCGTGCCAGACACGTACGGCCCAACGGTCGTCCTCCAGATCGGTACTGGAAACCTTATAGACGGGGGCAGTCTGATTTTGGAAATAGCTCAGCACCAGGCCGGCATAGTCAAAGTCCACGTCGAGATGGCGCAATAGCTGAGCCGGGTTGTCGGGCTGCTTCTCCAGGGCTTCCTCGAAGAGCAGCCAGACCGGCCGCTCGATAGCTCTCTCCCTATCGCGGCGCATGCGTGTGTAATCAAACGTCCGCTCCCACCAGTCGAACAGCGCCTGCTCGCGCCTGGGCGTAGGCTGGACGCGCTGATCCTGGGCCGGCGCCGGAGGATGGTACGGGTCCCTCAAAGGCAAGAAATTGAAATCAAAGTTTGCGGCATGGCGCGCAAACGGAACCGGATTGCGGAAGTAGCTGACGCCGGCAAACAGATCGGCGTGATCGAGCATATAGCCGAGCTCCGACTGCCGGTAGGGCATCAACGGGTGCCCGGAGAGTCCAACTCGGTGCGCGAACAACAGCGCTTTGAAGGCACGCTGATAGGTTCGGCGGATATCGCGCAGGGTACTCGTATAGTGCAGTTTCAGGAAATTCGCCGCAACGCTGCCTTCCGGGAACGGGATGCCGATGTCGAGCGTGTCGTCCTGGAGGTCACGGTAAAGCCTGCGCAGCGGCAGCGTTGCCAGCCCCGAACCTGTGTCGGGGCCTTTATACTTGACCTGGAACCCGGTATGCTGCGCGTAGATGTCGTCCACACCCGAGAAGTCCGGCGGCGGCTGCTCAAACTCCACCTCAATGCCGTAAGCGCCGCGTTTCAAGGCCAGGGAAGATTCGAGCAGGCCGTGCTCGCCGGGCCGGCGGTGGCTGAGGACAACCCAGGTTTTTTGTCCCCGCGTGAGCGTCACGCGCCAACGGCAATGTTCGGCGCGCTCAAAGTTTGGCGCTTCACCTTCCGGCGTGGGCGCACCCGCCATGAACTCATACTGGCCCTCTTCCTCAACGAGCAGTACGCCGGACCACTTCACGACAAAGCTTTCCCCGCCGCCCAATTCCCTGCCGGTTGTATCCTCAATCGCGAAGCCGTTACGCAGCTCGACGTATTTGAGCTGATCGGGCGTAAAGGCCAGGTCCATCGCCGGCAGTATGGTCGGCACCGGAGCGTTGTGCTCGTTCTTTGCGTGCCCGAAAGCGCGCATCGGCCCGCACACTTCCCGCCATGCGAGCGCCCCGCCAGCGCGCTGAAACTCGCCCAACAGCCCTGTGCCGGTCAGGCCGAGCAGCGCCGCAAAAGCGCCGCCGCCGGGCAGCGGTCTCCAGGTCACATCCGGCATCGCGCCGGAATCGTCTTCCCAGGAGCTCTTCGCCCGGTTCTCGTCGGCGAACAGGCGCTTCAGGATCAGCCAGGCCGTGGAATGTCCTTCGTTCCACTTGGAATCCGTTGCGGCGGCGACATGCTTGGCGAGATGATCCGCAATCATCTGACAGCGCTTATAGGCCAGCGCGAACTGCTGACGGAACCAGTCCCAGCGTTTCTCTTCCTCCGGCTCCTCAATTAAGTGCTGCTCAGCGGAAGCGAAGCTGGGGAAGAAGCAGGCGAAGGGGGCCAGATCCAGCCTCGGCATGTAATAGAGGTTTTGTACCGCTGCCTGTTCCGCCGGCGTGAGATCGCGCAGATGCTCGAGCTTCTCGACCACCGCTTCGTCGCGCAGTGGAAGCTGAGTCCAGAGCTGGTTGGCCGCAGAATCGAAGCGGAACGGCCCGTCCGGCGGGATGTTCCACATGTCCGGCGACGGCGCGGCAAGATTCACCCTGTACTGCCGGTCTTGCACGCTCACAGGCACGCCGTCGCGCTCAAGAACCGTGGGAAAGAAGTGCTGCATCAGCGACTGCCAGTAGTCGGCGCCGCCGGGCGGGACTTCGTAGCCGAAATCGTGACGCAGCGCGGCCTCGATCCGGTGTCGGCTCCATTCACGGGCCTCCTCTTCGGACACTTTGGTCTCAAGAAGCTCTTGCCGCAGCCTCCAGAGGGAGTGCGCCGTGTCGTCCTCGGGCGAATTGAGCGGGTCGTCGAGCGCCTCGTTATGATCCTGCAACGGGAACGGGTCATCGCCGTCCAGATGCTCGTCGACGGTAAAGAGGTACAGCACCTCGCCAACTCCGAAAGGCGATGCGTAGATCTTGGCCAGGACCTCGGCGAAGCGCAAGGTGTTGGTGGGCCTTGTATGCCAGGTATCGGTCGGAACCGCCGGGTCGAAGCCCGCCAGGACCGACAACGGCTCCAGATTATCCCGAAGCAGTTTGATGAAGCGCGCAGAGCGGTCGCCGCATTGATGCCGCTTCCTGGCATAGTGTTGGAGCCGGTGCAGGAGGTGCTCGACCGCCCAGCCCCATTTTGCCGCGCCGGGGCCGACCCATAAGGCGAGAATGTGAGTGCGGTCGGCGCCGTGGGCTCCAGGGGCCGTGGTGCCGTCGGTCAGCTTCAACTCAAACTGGTCCTTCAGAATCTGAAAAGCGGCCAGTTGGCGCATGAAGTCCGGATTGATGGATGCGCCGCTAAAGAGTTGGAGCACTTCGCAGATGTCGCAGAGTTGAGCAAACGTGTATCTTGCCCCGCAAACATCCTGAAGCTTGCGCCACAGCCGAAGGTAGACGGCCAGTTTCCTCAACGCCTCCTTCTGGTCTGGCGGCTGGAGGAAATGGATCACGTAGTGTTCCAGGCAGCAGGGCTCACAGTCCGGGAGGGGTTCCCTTCGACCTTCCCCTTCCGGTTCATTCGGGGCCGCTTCATTCGGTTCCCGCTTTCGCTGGACGATGAAATCAAAGCAGCCGGACTTTTGGAGTTGTACCAGCTCGCAATAGGTAAGGCCGGTACGCTTCAGGAATTCGGGCAGCAGCAGAACGATATTGACCCAATCGATTCCGCCGGGGTTAGGCACATCAAAGCCATAGAGTTCATACAGGACCAGGTGTCCGGGCGTCGGGACATCGGCGATGTCCTTCTGGAACAACAGATCATACTCTTCGGGATTGATGCCCAGGTATTCGACCGCGATATCAATGTGCACCGGATAGCGCCATAAATGGCTCTGGAACGTTGGCGCAGGCAGGCTCGGATCGAGAGCGAACTCGGTGATCTCCTTTCGGAACGTCCGCATAGCCTCGAAGCGGCAAGTCCCGAGGGGATCCAAATACGTCCGGCAGAGATCCAGCGGTTGGGAATAGGGAAGCGTTGGCGCGGAGAAGTCCAGCTTAAGCTTGTCGTAGGCCGCGGGCTGCCCTACGGGAACCGCCGGCGAGGAGTGTTCGGGAAGCACCTCGAACAGGGTGTTCGGTTCATGACAGCTATCCGCAGCCTGTGCCTGCTGCGCGCAAAGCTTATGCCCGCTGAGCGTGTCGGTGGCCGTGTCGTAAACGATCCCCTGCGGAGGCGCAGGCAGCGTCGCGGCCAGATGCTCTAGGTTCTCATTGACGATATCGATCAACGGAAGCTGCGTGTCTGCGTTGGCCTGCGTCACGGCGAGATTTCCCAGGGGGCCGCGGCGCACGGCGACCGCATCGCCGAGCGTCGTTTTGCCGGCGGGCGATGGGGCGAACGGGTCCTTGCAGGTCGAGGCTTCGGAAAGCGCAAGCAGCTCGTGCAGATATTCCACGGGCCCGAGCGGAGAGAGGTAGCAGGGCGGAATACAGTTGACCAGCGAGCCGGGATTGACCGGCTGGAACGGTCCCGGCGGAGGCTGGGTCTGGGGTCCAACGGCCCCCGCCCTCGCATAGATCGCGCTCGCCTGGGAAAACGCGACGGTGCCGCGCAGCGCTTCGGTGAAATCGGCGAGGCTGAGCGCCTGGATATCCTCCGGGCCGGTGAATCCACGAGCGTACAGGGCTTCCGCGACCGAGAACGCCAGGCTCAGCGCCGGCGGCAGCGTTGTGCTGGACACGACGCCCGCCAGCAGGCAGAGATCGTTGATCACCTGCACGCGCTGCTTGAGCCAGGATTGCGCGGCGGGGTCCCCTGGAAAGACTGTCTGGGCCGCTGCCTCGACTTGTGACGCGTTGAGGGGACCTGTGCCGAACGCGAACGGCGCGCCGATCAAAACTTCATAGGCTGCTACGAACTGCGCAATGACGTCTACGGCAGGCAGGTCCAGCGTGGGCGGCGCCTCGGCTACGGCAGGCGGAACTGCCGTCAAGCCAAACGCCATTGCGAAGAATTTCTGGACATGACGCAGGAAAGCCCTCAGGCGTGCCTCGGGCGTACCGGGCGCCGTGAACGGGGGCAGCAGCGCAATGTTGATGGGAGTCCCGAACAGGCTCCGCCACTGGGCTTCGGTCATCGCGGCGAGCGCCGCTACCGTACTGATCGGAAACGCGAGGATCGCGTTCATGAGCGGCTGGAAAGCGCCCGTGAGCGCGCACAGCACGAGATTCAGATAGGCGGACGGCTGTGCCGCCAGTTCCGGGGTCCAGAACTTTACGGGGTCATCTCCGGGTTGATAGCTGCGCCAGGTCGCGGCGTTGGGAAAGCCGAGCCAGTCGTTCACCAGCGGCTGCACCACTGCATCGAGCTTACACTGTGGGGCAACGGCATCGGATTCGGGATTCAGGGCGGTCAGCCTGCGTACCGCCTGTGCGGGGTTAACGGCAGGGACGGGACTGATCGTTCCGTCATCGAAGGCGGCGGTAAGAACGGGGAGCAGGCGCTCCTGATTATCGCGGCAGGCCATCTGGAAACGCTGCTCGGCCCCGATCTGTACCGGTAACTGGGCGCCAAGCACATAGAAATACTCGGCGGGAACCGTAAACGCCGGTACGAGCGGGCCGCCGCCCCCGGTCCCATCCACCAGCACCACCTCCGTCGCGCTGATAGTGGTCTGCGTACTGCTCGCTCCCGGATTCACCGGAAACTGCAGCAGCGCCGATGTGGCGTTGGTGCTGAGGTCCTCGCAGGCGACCGCAGTGCTAAGGGCAAAGACATATCGCGCCAGCCTGTCAACCTCGGCATTAGGATTGGCGTAATAGCTGTTCAGGTTGCCTTCAAACTGTTGGCGGTTCTGTTCCAGCGTATTTGAGATCGTGCCATCATTGGGCGGATTGGTGTAGATGGCCCCAATATCATCAAAGCCTGGAGCCCCTACCGCCGGCGGCGGTTTCGGAAGCAGATCGTGGGGGTCCCAGACGATTTCGTAGGCGATATGCCGGGCTTGTGCCGGGCTCAACGCTCCCAGAAGCGGTGTAGGCCCCTGATCTTGGGCCAGGACGGCCTGGACTGCCGTTTTCAACAGATTGTAATTGGGCGGCGAGCCGTCATCGCTCAGGTTCAGCGTGACCAGGCCGGCAGTAGCTGGGCGCGGCAGTTTGAGATAAAAACCGACCTGCTCCGCCGAAAAGGTCGGGAAGGAAGAGGTCGGCGGTACCGGCCCCGACACGACCGTGACATCATAGTAGAGGTTCTTGTCGGATATCGTGTCGGCGCCTCGGGTGATCTCGATGCGGAGATCAGAGGTGACGTACTCTTTGTAACCGGGAGGCAGCGTGACCACGATCACCGCCGTCGCCGCCGCTTCGGGCAGAAAGAGGGGGGAGGCGAAGGATTGAGTCTAAAGTGCTGCACGATCCTCGTCGCCGGGTCGGGAATCCAGGGAGTGGCCGGGTTCGGCGGCGGCAGGTAGGTTGCGGTGCCGATGCTGGCGCCGACCTTGGGATCTCCTGTCGAAAGGTCGTAGGCGGTAAGGGTCAGCCCGTTGAGGTAGTTTGTGAAATCCGCCCCGCCGATGGGCTTATCCGGATGCAGCCGGATGACGATCATGTCAGCCATGACTTATTCCTCCTTCGGCTCGGTTGCGTAGTATCATTCCTTATCGAAATTCTGCTGTTTGCGGTTGGTCGGGCGGTACTGCGTGGTACTCGATGCGTTGCTTGTTATGGTTTCACAAGAGGCAGGCAAAGTCCACGGTGGCCGCCTTCCTGGCGCCGTGATACATCTCCAGTTATGGTTTCACAAGAGGGCCAAGATAATTCACGTTTGGAGTCAGGAACCAGCAATTCGGACATCTGGACATCAATTGCGGTCCGCTTTTTCCCAGCCATACGGAAACCATATCGAAGTCAGCCAAATCGGCCGTCGTGAGTAACGTCCCCGATGGGTCCCGCGCCCAGAGCGCCTGATTCAAGGCGTTAATCTCGGCATGGGCTCCCGGCGGTCCATAACGTTCCAGTTCGGGAGAGGCTTCTATCAGTTGTCGATACGGTTCCAGCTCTTCACTCAAGGCGGGGTAGAGCTCTTCAGGCGCCGTAGGCGCATTGCGGGCGAAGAAGCGCTGGCCTGTCAGCGTATCTTCAACGCCGGCCAGTACCTGGTTCCCCGGCCTGATGGCTGCTTCCCCAGAAAGCTCGCCAGCCACGTTTAGTTGTCTCAGGTACTCAGCTTGCTCAAGTGTTTGCTCAATGAGACTGCCCTCATTTCCTATGCTTGCCAGCGGGTTGCTGACCGGTAGCGGTTCGCCACCTCCAATGGGAGGTTCGCCACCTCCAATGGGAGGTTCGCCACCTCCGAACCAGCCGAACCAACCGCCGTTGGTAGGCGGAGGAGCAGGGCCAGAAATAATGCGAGAGCCAAGGCCGAAAGCTCCCCCTAGCGCCGCCCCCCCCCACAAGGCCGCCCAGGGCACGCGCGCCGTATTCGGCTCCCGAACTCATGTCCCAACGAAACAGATCCGAGACCAAAAGATCACCGGGCGCTCCTATCAGGCCGCCGAATCCGCCCCCACCGATGCCCGCGAGGACCTTCGAGCCCGTTCCTCGAAGGATTGCTCCGCCGGTGCCGGCGCCAGCAAAAAAGGATACTCCGATCATGGCAGTCCGGGCGGCAAATTCGCCTTCGGAGATGCTAGGTTTGGCCCTGCGCGCTTCTTCCTCGTTTGCGGGCGCATTCGCGTCTGACTCTATCGTCACGGTGGCAATGACCACAATGGCGGCGACAGCGAACCAGATAATGCCGCCATCCGGATCGAGGGCGACGAGAGGTCTATTTTCGGCGTATTGATAGGGCTGATCAAATCGTTGCCCGCCTATGGCGGATACAATGGCGGGATCGATACTTGCCCATCGTCCAAGCCACGGCACGTAATACCGTTTGCCGTGGTAATCGAAGCCGCTTTCCTCATCCCGCTCCTTACCGGTGTAGCGGTAGCGCTTCGGCGTTTCGGTTCGGCTGCGGACGGCCTGATAGGATGTGCTGCCGTAGGGCGTGTACTCTTCGTAGGAGAGGATCTGCGCCTGGTCGTCCAACTCCAGGCTGACCGAGCCGAGGTGGTTGCCCAACTGGTAGCGGGTAAGCTGCTGCGGCGCGGGATCGCTGCCCTCGGTGCGGGTCTCTACCAGGGCGATGCGCTGCTTGCCATCCATGAGGTGCAGCGTCTCGCGCACGAGCGGGTTCACCCCATTCTTACGGTAGATCTCGAAGCCGCCGAGGTAGATGCGCGCGTCTTTCACCTGGCCCGTACCCAGCTCAGTTACCTTGCGAACGCGCTGCCCGGCGGCGTCATAGACGTAATAGGTGCGCTCGCCCTGGTGCGACAGACCGTCCGTATCCTCCGCGTTCACGGCCTGGCGCCGGGTCATCTGGAGTTGATCCTTGGAGTCCCACTGCATCTCTTGCAGGTGCGGCATGCGCAGCATGTTGCCGTGGGCATCGTAACCGTTGCCGTCGGCGCTGTAGGTCTCTGTTATGCCGCCGATGGTCGTGCTGCTCAGTCGGTTGCTCTGCTGGCCCGGTTCGAGCAGGCTGGCCTCGTTGTAGGCGTAGCGGCGCTTCCAGCCAGGGCTTGCGGGGTCGCTGCCGCGATGCTGCATTTCCAGGAAATTGCCGACGGCATCGTAGACGTAGCGCTCTAAGTACGTCCCCATGGCGCCGCCGTCGTTCGGATGCGGCAAGCCGATGCGTGGGGCGTCGTTGTAAGAGGGGGGAATGGGAGCGCCGCCCACCTGGCCCAGATGTTCGCGGCCCGTAGCCTCGATCAGCCGGTAGATGGCGTCATAGGTGTAGTCGGCGCTCGGCTCGACCCGTTTGTTGCGGCAGAAGATCGTCTGCTGCGCCTCGTCGCGGATATGGATGATGTTGCCCGCCGGGTCGTAGGTATAGCGCAGATCCTGAAGCCTGGCCCGATCCGATGCGCGAGTTGTTTTCATGCGGGCCAGGCGGAACGTATTCGGATCGTATTCATACGTGGTGCGCGCGCCGTTGCCGTACTCGATCCGCTCCCTCTGGCCCCTGGCGTTGTAATCTATGTTGGCGACCGCGTGTAGGCTGGCTGTGTTGGGATCGAGCCGTTCCGCCGGCTCTGCGCTCTGGTTCAGCCACGCATGGACTTGCTCCAGCAGGTTGGCTTCGTTGTAGAGGGGCTGAATAACGTTGACTCCGGTTCCCGGTCCGCCGCTGTGCGGCGCAATCACCTGGATAGGCCGATTGAGAGCGTCATAACGGGTGCGGCTCGTGTAGGTCTCGGCTTCCAGCGGCACGGCGGCGGACCAGTCCAGCGTGCTCTTGTAGTCTTGCGCAAGCTGACGCTGCATGTGCAGCAGGTTGCCTTTGAAGTCGTAGGCGTCGCTGATGACCACGCCGGCCTGATCATAGACCTGGACCGCCTTCCCGCGCTGATTGCTCGCCTCGGGATTCGGGCGGGTTTCGCCGTAATCGGTACGGCCAACCAACAGCTCGGCTCCCGCGCCTTCGCGCAGGAAGGAAGCCGTCGGCCTCCGCAGAGGGTCATAGGCGGTGCGGAACCGATGGTCACGGCTGTCCCAGGCATAGAGCGGCTTGCCGGCGGCGTCGTCTAGCATCCAGCGCTCGCCCGCTTCCATGCTGGCCTGATGGATGCGATTGCCGAGCAAGTCGTAATCGTAGCGCATGACAACGCGGCCCCTGGCATCTACGAGCTCGCGCTGGTTGCCCTCGATATCGAAGCGAATGCGGGTGCGGTGGAACTCCTCGACGGGCGGCTCGGTCGGGAGCGTATTGCTGTACTTGAGCTTATTGTGGGCGACGGTGAGGAAGGTCCGTCCAAGCGTGTCGGCGCAGGCGACCGTGGGCGTGGCCGCATGGATGGCCGCCTTGCGCGCCGCCTCCTGTTCCTGAGCGCCTTGCGCGCCGCCCTGCCGCTGAGCATGCCAGGTAGGCAGGTAGTCGGCTTCCGGCAGCCGGCGGAAGAAATCACCCACGTCGGCATCGGTCCTGGGGTCGGCTGTCAAGACGGTATCATTGACGTCCCAGGTCTCCTGCCGCCACGGATCAAAGACCACCTTCTCCCAGGTATGGTCAGGGTGCAGCGTCGCGACCACGCGCCCGACGGGATCGTAGCAGAGCACCGGGCTGACACCGATGCGCACGTCGAACTCGAAGCGGTGGGTATCGGTGAAGAACGGCTCGTACTGGCGGACGGGCTTGCCCTTGTTGTTGAACACCGTCCAGCCGCTGCCCACCCAGCGCGGCGCGACATCGTTGGCCGTCATCACCGGCCGGCCGTCTGTGCCCACGGTAATCTCGCCGTCGGCATCGCGCGTGGGAACCGGCCCCGGCTCGACCTGGATCTTCTTCTGTATCTCGCGGCCGAAGCCGTCCGAGTAGGAGAATCGGGGCTGGATCTTCGTCTTTTGTCCGGGCGCCAGGTCGGCGGCGTGGGTTTCGCGGGCCAGGGTGTAGACGACGGAAGGCTCGGGATTTGGTTGGCCCTGCGTGCGCCGGTAGGCAAAGAGGTCATAGACCAGCCGCGTCGTGGCGCCTCCGAGAATGGCGTGCGGGTCGGCCAGCGGATCGGCAAGATGGTCGCGGACGGCCGCTTCGGTCAGGTCGGCCTCAAAGCTGGCGAGCGTGTCGCCCAGGTCCTCTTCGGGCTTGCCCATCACCGCCGTGCCCGTCACCATGCCCAGAGCGTCGAAGGCGGCGGCAGAGCGATTGCGGTTGGCATCCATCACGAGGCAGGGCTGGAGCACCCGGTAATCGTTGCCGGGCTTGCCGGCGTCAATGCTGCCGTCCGGTCGGCGCTCGCCGACCGTAACGCGGTTGCCGAGCGGATCGCGGGTTTCGAGCAGCAGCAGGTCGTGGCCGTCGTAGGTGACGATGCTCTCGGTGGGGACCTGCGGGGTATGGAACGGGTCGCGGTAGCGATGCGGCAGGAAGAAGTGTCGGCGGGCGTATTCCAGTTCCTGCGCGGCGGTATCGCTGCTGCCGGGGGACAGAAACACGCGGCCCGAGGGAATCCACCAGTGGCCGTTGCCGTCCAGGTCCACGTACCCGCCGCGGTCGCCGCCCTGCCCGCCGAGCACGCCCGCCGGGTTCGGCAGCAGCGCCTGGCCGCCGCGTCGGCAGACCTGCGCCAGCAGCCCCGGCGTGAAGGCGAGCTTATAGCTCTCGCCCGCGATGGCGCGCGACTCCAGACGCCCCAGGCTGAGCAGCGCCGTCAGGTCGTCCTTGCGGTAGAGCGTGCGCCTCTGATCGATCAGGCGCTTCTGACGGGAGACGTTGTCTGCCTGCCGCTCGTAGGGAATTTCCACTGCCGACGCCGGCAAAGCAAAACTATCGCGCGTCCATACCTCAAAGCTGAAACGAGCGGCGTTGTTCCCCGGCTTGAAACCGGTCAACTCATAGGTGCGCGTTTCGGCCGGCAAAGGCGTGCGGTAGTCATTGGCGGCGTCTATGGCGTTGGTGACGCGGTTTTCGGCATAGGTGATGAGCGCGCGGGCCTGTTGCTCCTGGTCTTCATCCGAGAGCTGCGTATCCGTCCCACGGCGTCCATAGCCGATCACGGCGGACTTCAGAACGTTGCCGAAGCGGTCCACTTCCAGCGTAAGGGCGTGTTGTATGCGCGGGTCCGCCGGGCTGCGTTCATAGTGGTAGGTGATCGCTTCACGGGCATGAGGGAAGAAGACCGCATGACGGTTGTCGCCTCTGGGCTGCAATCGCTTTAGCGTGAAGTTTTGCTCGCCGATGGTGTAAGGATGCGGCTCCCTGTCCGTGCCGTCCAGCGCGTAAACCTCCTGGCGCAGCATCAAGCCTTTGAGAGCGCGGCAGGCCTCGCGCTCTTCGTCCGGGGTTCGTCCTGCCGGCAGCATGGTATCGGGCAACAACAGCGCCCGGAACTGTGCGGAGGTCAGCCCCGGCTCCCGGTAGTACTCGCTCTCAAACAGGCGCGAGATATGTCCCCTATCTAGATAGAACCCGGTATGAAACCAGGTCTTCGTCAGAACAGGAGGCACATGCGAGGCGGCATCGAGATTCTCCGACCGGGACAGCGCGCCGCTTGCGGTCAGCGCCGCGAACTCTTCCGTGTCCCACTGCTCCACCAGGCCGAAACCGCGGAACTCTCTTTCAAAGCCGTCAAAGTAGCCGTGATGGTAGGCAAAGCGCGTGAGGAAGCGGTTGCGGCTAATACGGTCGTAGATTTCGATGCGCTCGACCACATGCACGGGGAACGGCAGCCGGGTGGCCCAGGGTTTGCCGACGCGCTTGTCTTCCAGGTAGAACCGGGTCGAGGGCGCGTAATGCACTCTTGTCTGAGCGCCGAGGTTGTTGTTGACGCCGATCAGTAAGTGAGGCTTTTCCTCCATCAGCGCAAGGTAACGCATTGGCCGGCGCGCGGCGTCGGGCAGCGGCGACGACCAGACCAGGCAAGCCGTGCCGTTGCCGAGCAGGTCAACCGCCTGGACCGAGGAGAGGTCATCTATGGCCGGGAACTGCGGCAGGGCGACCGCATCACTCCAGCGGTTGCCGCTCTGATTGAAATAGATCTGCACGCCCTCGCGCCCCAGGTAGAGAATGTCCGTGGTTCCCGATCCGTCGGTATCGGCCAGGCGGATGCGCTGTGGGTCGAACTGGTCTGCGTTGTCGAACCGCGGAGCATTGTCCATCATCACCTTAGCGCCAAAGCGACCGTATCCCAAGTTGGGCCAATAGCAGACTTCCCCGTTGCGGATGCGGACGAGGTCACTCAATCCGTCCCCCGACAGATCCGCTAGGTAGATAGAATCCGTGCCATCATCGAAAATAGTGCGCGGGCCTTTCTCTTCGTCCAGCGGCAGGCGCACCCGGACAGCCGGCCCGAAACCCTCCTTTGCCAGCGAAGGGTGCCAGGTCAGCGCCTCCTCCTCGGTGATCAGGATGTCGGCCAGGCCGTCGCCGGTCAGGTCAACAAACCTCAAGTCCGGGTCGTGCATGTCCCGGTTGGGCCAGGAAGGAAAGGGCCGAAAAGGCGACCAGTCGGCATCGTCGGTGCGCTCGTAAAAGCCCTGCACGGCGCCTTCCATCTGCACCAGGTCCAGCTGATAATCGCCGGCGAGATCGAGAAATTGCCCGCCGGCGGCCAGGTCGGCTGCGGGCCTGGGGGAGACAACTTCTGTGGGGCCAAATCGGGCGGCGGCGCGCTGATGGCCGTTCTCGGATACCAGGTTGTCCGCGCTGAGGTTGCGCTTGTAGTACCAGCCGCCCGCCTGTTCGGTAAAGATGCCGGAAGCGCCTTCGCCGTCCAGGTCTATCCACTGGTAGTTGGCGCCGTCCAGGCCGACGGGCAGGTTTTCTAGGCTCTCGGAATCCACCTCGCGAATGGGCTGTTGCGCCAGCGCCTCGGCATCCGGCACCGGGCTGTATTCAAACTCCAGAGGCGGCAAGGACTTTTTTAAATACCGATTGGGTTGGTTCGGGGCGGGCCGGCGGACATAGCCGGATTGGGTGATGCCGGTGAGAAAAGACGCGATGGGGCTTTCGGAATAAGTAAACTCCGTGGAGCGCACCAGGCAATCGTGGATACCTAGCTCCTGCGGGAAATGATGGAACATGAGCACGCGCCGGCAAAGGCGATAGGTCCGCACCTCGAAGCCGGCGCGGTAAGTGGAAAAGGAGTCCTGCCGCACGGGCCAGTGGGAGCCGGCGGGAGGATCGATCCGGGCCAGGGCGAAGACCTGCCCCTGAGCATCCGGCGCTTCTTCCGCATAGTGGCCTTCCCCGTAGTCGAATATGACCTCGAACATCCAGGTATCGGCGGGAAGCTGAGTCGGGTCGAAGGCTTGCCAGGTTACGAGGTCGCGATTCGGCTGGCGATTGCCGTATCGGACGCGCTTGAGATAACGGTTGGCCGACCGACTTGCCGGAGTGCGATTGCGTTCGTGGGCCGAGGCAGCGAAGCGGCCCTTCTGATCCTCGAATACGCACTGCGAGTCCTCTCTCTGGTACTCGTAGACAATGGCGTTGCCCTTGTCATCGTAGCTCTGACAGATCAGCCAGCTAAAGATGCGCGTGGGGTGCTTCGGATCGGGGTCCTCCGGGTCGAAGATCCGGGACTCATTTGTCTGGCCGTAGAGTGTGGTAACGTTGTCGCGAGAGATCGAGCGCCAGTGGATCTCGCCGGTCGCGGCATGGGTCCAGCGCTCGATTCTGGAGAATAACCCCTCGATGCGCGGGCGATAGCGATGGATGATGTAGCCCGGGACGGTGGTACCGTCCTGGAACCGGCTGCCGTCGGGCTGGAGTACCGGCACGAGATCCTCGGCGCCTGAGAGGATGTAGACGTCGGACTCCTCGGCATCCCGATATTGCGGCAGCCCCTTGTCGGTTTTGCGGGTGATGGCGGGAAGGGAAAGGTTCCATCCCAGGCCCAGGGGACCGTTGCCCGCGCCGGAGTCGTAGGAGAGCGAGAGTTGGGGATTGAAGCGCCCGGAGCTTGCCGCCAGAGTCACGGACAGAGAGCCCGTGCCGGTGACCGGATTGGCGGCGAACTTCTCCCCCATCCCTCGAATCGCGCCGCCGCCTTTAGGGAGCGAGATAACGGGTGCAGCAGGGCGACCAGGCTCTGCCTCCGTCTGATCGGTTCCACCATTACGCGCTTGACGGTCCAGCATAGAGGCTTCCTTAGAGCATAGCGTGAACTTTACGTTCTTGTTTCAATGAGAACCATATAGCAGCACACTTCCGGCGCTATAGAGGAAATTCCGGTTTTTGGCTGGGTCGGATCGCTTGCTTTTCGCCTGCGCCGGTAGGGAAATCGGCGATAGATGGCTACTGATTCGGTGGTAAAAACGTGGCGGGCAGGAAAGCGCCGTGCTCGTCACAGGGACAGGATAACCGCGCCAAGAGGGTGTAACCTGTAGCAGCATGCCGTCTCAGGCGGGGCCATAAGTGGTAAGAAAAATCGGCGGATAGGTAGTTAGATTAATAGAAGTCTAACATAGGTACTATCAATCATGCAACACTTTTTTGCTTGGTTGTGTCAAGCTCATTCTGTAAAATTGCAGGTGGCTCCCTTCGGATGCCGTTGGTTTAGTCCTCGAAAGTCAGGTAGGCTTTGCCTGTCTCCCATTCCTCGCTGATCTCCATCAGCACGGCCTCACCAGCCGAAGACAA
>DASRGZ010000179.1:0-47582 GCA_035650735.1 Chthonomonadaceae bacterium | reverse complement strand
GGCAGGCTAAACCCTGCCGCTGTGGGGCTCTGCTAGGGTCGGAACTGCGCACGCTCGACTGCCAGGGACGCCGCTCAACGGTTCGCGGCTCTGCCTGGCGATCTCCGCCTAGCCAGGCCCGCTGCCCACCTACGTGGGCAGAGGTAACGCTGACTTCTCCTCTCCCCTCTCCTTGCGAAGGAGAGGGAACGGGGGTGAGGTCTCTCCCCTCTCCCGACGCTGCGGGAGAGGGGATGGGGGTGAGGGCGACCCTACACCCTAAACCCTATACCCCACACCCTAAACCCTATACCCCACACCCTACAAGAGGGGCCGGGGGTGAGGTCTTCTGTGGTGAAGGCCGCGCTTAGCCGGGCGGCCACTGCATAAAGCGCCCGCCCAGGATATGGAAATGTACGTGGTAGACCGTCTGGCCCCCATTCTCGCGGATATTCAGCACGGTGCGGAAGCCCTCCTCCGCCAGTCCCAACTGCGTCGCTATCCGCTGCACGGCTTGCAGCGCGCGCCCCATCTCCCCGGCATCTTCCATGTCCAGGAAGGTCGGGTAGTGCTTTTTGGGGATCAGCAGCACATGGACGGGAGCCTGCGGGTTCAGATCACGGAAGGCAAGGAACTCCTCGTCCTCGTACACCGGCTCGACCGGTATCTGCTTGCTGGCAATCTTACAAAAGACACACTCTTCGGGCATGGTCTCTTCTCCTGCGCGATCCTGGCTGCATGTTGATTTACGAAGACCGCACTTCCCAGGTTCGACCCTTTATCCCCGCAATAGCAGCGCCAGCAGCGCGACGACCGAAAAAATGGCGAACAGAAGCCAGCCCTGCCGCAGATGCGCCACGCTGGTCTCCCGTCCCGACCATGCATAGATGGCAAACCCCGCCGCCAGCACCCCAAACAGCGCAAAAATCTTCGGCAGCACCCCCGTAACGCAGAGCCAGAACCCGCCCAGCAACCCTACCCCGGTGCAGATAATTCCCACTAGCTCACTGCCTGCGGGCGCAACTCGGTAGCCCAGCCGGGCATCGCGCTCCCGCAGCAACACCCGTGCCCGCAAAGACGCTCCCAGGTGCAGGCTCACCACGACCGCATAGGCCAGGGGCGGCACTGCGTGCGCTCCCCACAGCACCCCGCACAACAGACGCAGAATGGGATTGATCGTGCCGCTCAGAAGCAGAATGGCCCACCAGTAGCGCTTCAAGCGCAAGGGCGGCACGCAGTAGGCAAACTGCCCAGCAGCCATCAGCAGGAAGAGCAGGCTGAGCAGCGGCGACAGGAGCGCAGCCAGCAGACAGAGGGCCAGGGGCAGCGCAAAGAGCGTGCGCCGGACGCTTTGTCTTACCGTATAACCCTGCTCGTGAATGAGGTCGGTGGACTCGTTGAGCGCGTAGAGCGCGGCCCAGAGCGCGGCGGAAAGCCCCAGCGCACCCCCGACGGCGAGCCTGTCAAAGCGCCCACCGCCCAAATAGACGCCAAGCGCCACCAGCACGGGTGTCTTGGCGATCACAGGCAGGCGGTGCGCGGGCAGAAAATGCCGCCAAGTGGCGACTTGCGAATGCGCCATCCTGGGCCGTTGCTGCGCAAGATCCGTCGAATAAATCGACCCCTCTGTGGGATGAGAGGAACTTCGGCTCGCCATCTTGCTAGCAAGATACCCTAACAGCACGCCCTTTGTGAAGCAGAATACGGATAAATTCCGGTAGAAGAGGATGCCCCGAAGTTGGCGGGGCCCAAAGCACAGCCCCAGGCGGCGTGCCTCTGGCCGCGACGCCCATGATGCGCTATGTCCCTGCGCTCAACGCCGATTGCCTGCCGCCTTTGTCCCCGTGCCCCTATTCGCAAAAGCCCCGGACACGCCCGAGGCGCGCAGGTCGTTGTTTAGGACCACATTGTTCTTGCAGTCCGTGCTGGAGATATGCACGCCGTAGGCAGGTCGCTTGGCCCTGTTGCCGGCCCGACAGATGTTGGCCTGGATGCGGTTCGCGCTCGCGCCATCGGCCAGGTGGATATTATCGTAGTCCTTATCGAGGGCCTGGCTGCTCCCAACAACGGTGTTATGGTGAATGGTATTCTTGACCGAGGTATTTATCACCCAGAGGCCATGCATGGCGTTGTTGGCGATCCGGTTGGCGCCAATGTCAATATGATGCGCCGTCCACAACATGATGCCGTGGCCTCGGTTATCTTCGAGGGTATTGCCCACGACCCGGGCCGGGCCGACGTTCCAGAGAGCCAGCCCGTTGCCATTATGGCCGTCGATCTTCTGGCCGTTGCCCCGCATCAGATTGCCGATGACGGCGCAGTTGCGCACGTGTCCGGGCGGATTGTGGGCGAAAGGCGCGGTGAGCACCAGGCCGTCCCCGTCGTTCTTGAGGAACTTGCAGCCGATAATCTGGACGCCCTCGACGGTCTCCCCCGCGTCGGGCTCAAGGTCCATGCCCGCCGAGGGCGCCGTGCCGCCGGTATTCTGGAAAACGCTGTCTCTGACAACGGCTCCACGCACATCCACGATAGACATCCCCTGGCGGCGGTTGCGGTCGGCGACAACATGGTGCAGCCTGACATTGCGCGAACGGACGCTCTCAGAGACCCGGTCAATATAGAAGCCGTCGCCCCAGAGCTCCTTGGCCGTCACTCCCTCGATAACCACGTTGCTGCTGCCCAGGACGGCGATCCCCATGCCCCACTCGCCCCCGGTTCCCTGATGGGCGTACCGGTCTCCCTGGATCGTGCCGCCAATGACGGTGACGTTGCTGGCTTGGCGAATGGAGACTGTACTGTAGTTTTCTGCTGCGTTGGGGATCACCTTGAGCGTGGCTCCGGCAGAGAGCCGTAAGGTCATGTTGCTCTTGAGCGCAATGCCCTCCCCATCCTCGTAGAGCGCGTTGATCAGGTAGGTTCCGTCAGGAACGAAGACGGTCCCCGCCTGTACCAGCCACCCTATCAACGGCTCGGCGAATGGCCACGGTATCCTCGGTGAGGCCGTCGCCCTTAGCTCCTATGTCCTTGACGTTGACCACGCGCTGCGGCGGGGGCGCGGGTGCCCAGCTGAGGGTGACGGCGAGGAGGATGAGCAGAATATGGATGGTACGGTCTGTGCGGATGGTATGGCCTCCTTGCGCTGGCGAATTGGGGCTGGTGAACGGGCCGGGCGCTTCACCGGCGGGCTATTGCGCGTTCGTTGCTTGGGCTGGGGTGAAGCGGAGCGGCCCCTTTGCGGATATTTAGTTCGCGGTTGCCTTTCTTATTCCTGCTCGCTCTGCCGTTGGGATTAGCAAAAAGGAAAGAGGAGCGCTCTCCTGAAGCAGTGTTCTCTGCTTCTCCTGCCAATATTGTGCCCTTCCAGATCGGCAAGCGCGGCTTCAGGAGAGCACTACAACCAGGTGTTAAGAAGCGGACAAGCAAGCGTACACAGGCTTTAGCAGATGTTATAGCATAGATCTTAGCGTTGACAAAAGGAAATGCATCCGGTATACTCTTACAGTTCGTTTTGCGGCTTGCCCGCAATTCCAGTGGTTTCCATTCGCCCGGTATCGCCCTAAGACAATTTTGATAATTCGCACGGCGAGATCGGGTTTTGTATTGATTCCGTGCCTGCGACATTCTTTTACCAATTCTAATTGTATCTATCACTAACGAGCGCACAAAGAGCCGCTCACAAACCCGGCCTCTAGCGAGAGATACTTCGCTTGGGAGGAGAGGGCAGGGGTGTGTCAGGCGCTCTTAGCGCTCACCGCTTTTTGCCTGAGCCTTTCTGTTGCGCCCCCAGGCGTTGAGGCAATTCACCGTGTTTGAAAGTCTATCCGATAAATTACAGAACGTCTTCAAGCGGCTGCGCGGCAAGGGGCGTGTGACCGAAGCCGACGTCAACGAGGCCATGCGCGAAGTGCGCCTGGCGCTGCTGGAAGCGGACGTCAACTATAAGGTCGTTAAAGATTTCGTCGGGCGCGTCAAGGAGAAGGCGGTCGGCACCGATGTGCTCGAAAGCCTCTCGCCTGCGCAGCAGGTCGTCAAGATCGTCAATGATGAGCTCGTTGAGCTGCTGGGCGGCACCGAAGCGCGGCTGGAGCTCTCCCCGACCCCGCCGACCGTCATCATGCTCTGCGGCCTGCAAGGGTCCGGAAAGACGACGCTGGCCGGGAAGCTGGCGCTCTGGTTCAAAAAGCAGGGCCGCAATCCCCTGATGGTCGCCTGCGACATCTATCGCCCCGCGGCCATCAAGCAGTTGCAGGTGCTCGGCGAGCAGATCAAAGTGCCAGTCTTCACGCTGCCGCCGGAGCTGGATAAGGCCCCGCCCTCCATCGCGCGGGCCGCCGTTCAGCAGGCGTCACAGAACGGTAACGACATCGTCCTCCTGGACACGGCGGGTCGCCTCCATATTGACGAGGACCTGATGGACGAGCTTGGCCAGATGAAGGCCTGGGTCAAGCCCCACGAGATTTTGCTGGTCGTGGACGCTATGGTCGGCCAGGACGCGGTCAACTTCGCGCAGGAGTTCAACCAGAAGCTGGCCGTCACCGGCTTTGTCATGACCAAGATGGACAGCGACACGCGCGGCGGCGCGGCGCTGTCTATTCGTGCCATCACCGGCGTGCCCATCAAGTTCCTGGGCGTCGGCGAGAAGCTGGACGCGCTGGAGCCGTTCTATCCCGACCGGCTGGCCTCCCGCATCCTGGGCATGGGCGACATCCTGAGCCTGATCGAAAAGGCCCAGGAGGCCGTGGACGAGAAGAAGGCGTTGGAGATGGAGAAGAAGCTGCGCGAAAGCCGCTTCGATCTCAACGACTTTCTCGACCAGATGCAGCAGATGAAAAAGCTGGGGCCGCTGGAGAACATCCTCAAGATGCTGCCCGGCATGAACACTCAGATGCTCGATAACGTGCAGATCGACCCGAAGCTGCTGGCGCGTAAGGAAGCCATCGTGCAGGCCATGACACCTGCCGAGCGTC
The DNA here is from genome assembly GCA_035650735.1 of Chthonomonadaceae bacterium. Classification (GTDB taxonomy): domain Bacteria; phylum Armatimonadota; class Chthonomonadetes; order Chthonomonadales; family Chthonomonadaceae; genus DASRGL01. The sequence goes on along the minus strand of DASRGZ010000179.1, from coordinate 42,636 downwards.
GGGATCCCAGCCTCTTGAACGGCAGCCGCCGGCGACGCATCGCGGCGGGCTCGGGGCACACCGTGCAGGAAGTCAACCAGTTCCTGAACGAGTTCGAGCAGATGCGCAAGATGATCAAGACCATGATGGCCCAGGGTCCCGGCGGCAAGGGGATGATGCCTGTCAAGCGGGCCGTGGGCGCGCTAAAGAAAATGCCCAAAGGCGGCAAGGGAGGCGGGCGATTCCCCCGCTTCCCGTTCAACCGCTAAAAGCGATTTTTCGGGCGGCTAAAGCCGCCTTCGCGGGCTTTGCCCTCACCCCCTTCCCCTCTCCTTTCTCCTTGAGAAGGAGAGGGGAGGGTTAAGTCGGCGAAGGCCGACTTGGTGCCCTGGTTGCAGCGAATTGATTCGCCCGCAACCAATCAAAGAAATAACCAAAGTGGCGAGCAGAAGGCGAACCAGAGGGAGAGGTGATCGCGTCACCATCTATGGCAGGTTGTATAGCAGACCACGATTGCCCCTCCTGGGGATGGAAATCTGACCATTCCCTGCGTTCGTCACCCTTGCCGCGCCGCCATAAAGAGCGTCCCTTGCGTTTTTGGGGCCGGATCCATTACTCCTACCGCCGCTATCTGCAGAATAAAGATCCTGCGCGCGTCCTTTGCTGGGTGCAGCCCGCAGTCTGTCGGGCAGGGATACATATCGGAAAGGGTGAACAACATTGCCAGTAAAAATTCGATTGAAGCGCATGGGAGCGAAGAAGCGCCCCTTCTATCGCATCGTAGTCGCCAATAGCACGGAGGCGCGCGACGGCCGCTTCATCGAGACCATCGGTCATTATGACCCGTGCGTCGATCCGCCTGCCGTTAAGGTGGACGCAGAGAAAGCGCTCCAGTGGCTGGCCCACGGCGCCCAACCCACGGACATAACCCGGGCCCTGCTGCAAAAACAGGGCATCCTCGACCGCCTCGCAGCAGCAAAGGAGGCTGCGCGTCAGGCTCGCAAGACGACCTCCTAGCAATACGTCATCAGTAAAGGAGTCAAACCATTGCAAAGCCTAATCGAGTATCTAGTCAAAGCACTTGTCGATGAACCGGATCAGGTCAACATCACTGAGGTGCCGCAGGAGGAGGCGACCACCTATGAAGTGCGCGTTGCTCCCAGCGACCTGGGCAAAGTGATCGGGAAGCAGGGACGCATCGCCAACGCACTTCGCACGGTGGCCAAGGCGGCCGCCATGAAGAACAAGCGCAAGGTCTACGTCGAGATCATCGCCTAACTCTAGCACTTCTGCTCCCAAGCCCTTCGCCGCCGAACATCGCGCGTCTTCGCGTTGCCCTGAGTGGGCCCAAACGCAAGGTCGCGTCGGTGCGTGCCAGTCGGCGCGAAGGTTTTCCATCGTGCGATCTGGTCGGCGTAGGGAGGCGTGCCTACGCTGCGCCGGTAACGATCTGGAGATGTCTTACGAAGACTGGAGCCTGACGGTCGGCGAGGTCGTGGCTCCTTTTGGGCGGATAGGCGAAGTTAAGGTGCGCCTGGAGACCGATTTCCCCGACCGCTTCGGGCGTCTGTCCCAGGTCTGCTTGCGCTGGCCCAACGGCGAAGCGCGCCTGTATACGGTAGAGAATGCTCGGTTGCATAAAGGCCAAATACTGCTGAAGCTACGCGGGGTGGCCGATATCAACGAGGCGGAGAAGCTGCGCAACGCGCTGGTCCAGGTACGCACTCAGGATGCGGTAAGCCTGCCGACCAATGAGTTTTATATCCATGATTTGATCGGCTGTGAGGTGATGACGGCGGAAGGCCGCATCCTCGGCCCGGTGACCTCGGTGTTGCAGGGGCGCGCCAACGACGTGTTTGTGGTCGGCCAGGGCCGCCAGGAGATCCTGCTGCCCGCTATCAAAGAGGTCGTGCGCACGATAGACCTGCCTAATCGCCGCATCATCGTCACGCCTACCCCGGGCCTGTTGCCCGGCGAAGCCGAAGAAGCCTGAAGCAAAGAGGGAGGAGGGACAATCCATGATCTGTTCTGTTCCCTCTTCCCTTTGTTCTTAAATTATGCGTATTGATATTGTCACGGTGTTCCCGGAGATGGTGGCCGCGGTGCTGGATGAAAGCATCCTCAAGCGGGCGCGCGACCGGGGACTGGTGACGATCAACGTGGTAAACCTGCGCGATTTCACCACGGACCGCCACAAAACTACCGACGATATGCCGTACGGCGGCGGCGGCGGCATGGTGATGAAGATCGAGCCGATTGCGCGGGCGCTGGAGGCCCTGACCGGTAGGAAATTGAGCGGTGAGCCCTCCTGGGAGACAAGTTCGGCGCCATCGGATGAAACCGCGCAGGCGGGCGCCAACGTAATAGAGAACGTAATAGATACGGAGTTTGATCGCGAAGATAGTGTGGCGGAAGGTGTCGCGCACAGCGTCCTGCCGAGCCGGCAGGACGCTGTCAATGTGTCTGCGCCCTCTGCGGCGACAGGCCGCCCGCCGCGCATTCTCCTGACCGATCCGCGTGGTCGGCGCTTTACGCAGGAGCTCGCGCGGGAGCTGGCGCAGGAGGAGCATTTGATCCTGCTGTGCGGCCATTATGAAGGCGTGGATGAGCGCGTGCGCCAGCATCTCATTACGGACGAGATCTCCATCGGAGATTATATCCTGACCGGCGGAGAGCTGCCCGCGCTGGTGATTGTGGACGCCGTGACCCGTCTACAGCCGGGCGCCCTGGGCGATGAGCACGCGACCGCCAAAGACACGTTTTCAGAGCACTTATTGGAATATCCGCACTATACCCGCCCGCGCGTTTTTCACGGGTGGGCCGTGCCGGAGATACTGCTGAGTGGGCATCACGCCCAGATCGAGCGCTGGCGGCGCTGGCATCAACTGCGCGCCACTCAAGAGCGGCGGCCCGATCTGTTTGCGTGCCTGCAACTGTCGCCGCAAGACCAGAAGTTGCTGGCCTCGGAGGAGCCCCAGGCTCCGCCTAGCAAGAGACCGGCCTCTCCTCCGGCAGACCTGCCGATGGCAACGCCTCCCGCCGCGCCGACGCAGGTAGCCGCCGGAGAGAGCGCCCCCATTGAATCGAGAGCAGAACAAGAGGAAACGCATGGCACTGGGACCGGAAATCATACGTGAGATCGAGCGCAACGAGATCCAGCGCTCGCGAGAGATTTGGGCCGACACCGAGAACCGGCGGCGTGAGCAGGACGCCCGGGAGAAGAAGCGCACGGAATTCGAGCGCGTCTCCCCTGAGCAGCGTACGGAACTGCCGGGCTTCCGGCAGGGAGATACGGTGCGCGTCCACGCCAAAGTCATCGAAGGGGACAAGGAGCGTATCCAGGTGTTCGAGGGCGTCGTCATCGCCCTCAACCATGAGAGCGTGCGCAAGTGCTTCACCGTCCGTAAGATTTCGCACGGCGTAGGCGTCGAGCGTACCTTCCTGCTGCACTCGCCCCGCATCGAAAAGATCGAGGTCGTGCGGTACGGCAACGTCCGCCGCGCCAAGCTCTACTATTTACGCAGCAAGATCGGCAAGGCGGCCCGCATCAAGGAAGATCGCAACCCGACACGCTAGTTCAGGACCAAGGCGCTGGGCATTCGGCATCCGGCAGCCGGGCAGGCACACTGTCCTGCGCTGCGCCTGGGGCCGAATATCCAGCGCCTTCTGATTTGATCTGGCCTTTCTTTACCTAACCCCCCGACCCTAGCAGCGGGTAAGGGGGTGGGGGCCTCTCTCCTCTCCTTGAGAAGGAGAGGGGAAGGGGGTGAGGTCAGCACAAATAAATACATCCGTTTGAGAGGTTATGTAGATTATGAATCCAGCCACGGACGTAGGTGCGAGCGAAATTTTGGCGAACCTGAGCATCGGCGCGGTGCTCTTGCTGGCGTTTGCCCTGACCTTGCTGCGTCTGCTTTTGCTCTCTGCGGGCGGCCAGCCGCAGGGACGTCCGGGAGCGGCGTCCGAGGCGATGGGCTGGGCGCGGGGCCTGGCCGAAATCCTGGAGTCGCTGATCATCGCCGGGGTGCTGGTCTTCCTGATTATCCGGCCCTTCTTTCTTCAGGCCTTTTATATTCCTTCCGAGTCGATGGAAAATACGCTCCTCGGCCACGATGCCGGAGTGAACGGGCACGACGATACCGTCCACGATCACATCTTCGTCAACAAGCTGGTCTACCGTTATAGTGACCCCCAACGCGGCGACATCATCGTCTTTCGCGCGCCCAGGCGGGCAGACATGGAGGACCAGACCCGGGGCCTGCCGCAGCAGGAGAATATTCTGATCAAGCGTCTCATCGGCGTGCCCGGCGACACCATCGAGATCAAGAACGGCGCGGTCTATCGCAATGGGCAGAAGCTCAACGAGCCGTATATCAAAGAGCCGATGCAGCCCGAACGGGAGGCGGACTATAACTATGGCACGCCTTGCGGCTCTACCATCAGTAAGCCAACCTGTGGGCCGGTTCATCTGGGCAAGGATGAGCTGTGGGTCATGGGCGATAACCGCAACAACAGCAACGACAGCCGTTACTGGGGCACGCTGAACCGCAAGCGGGTCATCGGCAAAGCGATGCTGATCTTCTGGCCCCTGAACCGGATACGGCTCTTGACCGGAACCGGCTAATGCCTTCGACCAGGCGCAAACAGGGCCAGCGCAGACGGAGCGCACAGCCTATGATGGAGACAGACTGGTGGTGTGAGGAGCGTATCGCCTGGGCGGAGGGATATCGCTGCATTGCGGGCCTGGATGAGGCCGGGCGCGGCGCGTTGGTCGGCCCCGTCGTCGCCGCCTGTGTCGTGCTGCCCTATGAGTGTGCCATCCCGGGCATTGGCGACTCGAAGTTCTTGCAGCCCGCACAGCGCGAGCGCCTGTATGATCGGATTTGGAGGCTGGCGCGCGGGGTGGGCATCGGCATCGTCGAGGCGGAGGTGATCGATGAGATCAACATCCTGCGCGCCTCCCACGAGGCCATGCGCCTGGCCTTCGAGAATCTGCCGCTGGGCCTCTGGCCCGATGTGGCTCTGATTGATGGCCTGCCTGTGATCCCCTTTCCGATCACTCAGGTCGCACTGATAGATGGCGACGCGCGCAGCATCTCCATCGCCGCCGCCTCCATCATCGCTAAAGTCACGCGCGACCGTCTGATGGAGCAATACGACTCAATTTATCCGGGCTACGGCTTTGCGCTGCATAAAGGATATGCCGTGCCCTCCCATCTGCGCGCGCTCGAAGCCCTCGGCCCCTGCCCGATCCATCGCCGCTCCTTCGCGCCGGTAGGACAGGCACAGGCGGGCGCGGCTGAGGAGCCGGGGCCACCGCAGAGCGCGCCCATCGCCGACCCCGCCACCCCACAAGACAAACCCCAGCATGCCAGACGAACCCGCAAAACAGCCAAATCGGAGCCATCCACTCAATAAGCCTCTTGGCAATACCGGAGAGCAGATAGTAGCGGCGCGCCTGGAACGGCTAGGCTGGCGTGTACTGGCCACGCAATTTCGCTGCGCCCAGGGCGAAATAGACGTGATTGCCGAGGAGCCCGCGCAGGACGGGAAGGTGCTGGTCTTTGTGGAGGTCAAGACGCGGCGGGGCAGCGCGCATGGCACGCCCCTGGAGGCAGTCAACGCGCGCAAGCAGGCACGGCTGATCGCGGCGGCGCAGGCGTATCTGGCGCAGCGCGATGCGGAGGGCGAGGAGCCGGCCTGCCGATTCGATGTGGCGGAGGTCTTTATGGGGCCGGAGGGGCTCGCGCGCGTCAGGCTGCACCGCGCGGCCTTCGGTCAGCAAGGATAGGCAGATAGCAAAACCGCCCTGGAGCCGAGAAAGCTCCGGGGCGGTTTTGGCTGGTTAGCACGCGAAGAAGAAAGGTTAAGAGTGCAATACCCTACAATAAAATATAAGAGCGGAACTCTGTTAGCGTGCCTGTAGCTTACTATCCTGATCAGGATAGGAATATCGGGAAGTGTTCGCATCCGAATAAGCCTTAGAATTACGCGATCTAATCTCGCAACAACGCGCATTCACATATTCGGCGACGTGCGGTGGAACGTGTACGAACACTTGCTGCCCGCTACGTGGAAAGATCAGGCTCACGCGCACGGGCTGACTCATGTGGATCCCCCCTTTCGGTATGGAATTGTCTTCGTTACGGTACTACGTGTAAAGGAACATGAGAGTTCCAGGACTTTAATTATAGCATGGTTTCAGGCAGAACGTTAGCCCTGGCTGGCACGAGAGACCCAACAGATTTGCAGAATAATTTAGGCCTGAGCACGCCGAGGTTATCCTGAGGCTAAGGAAAGATCCTGAGCGCCGATCTGCCCGGCAGGACTTCCGGCGGTCTATTGAGAACCTTGTTGCAGGGAAAGAAGGAGACGCCGATGCATCCTTTGCGCTTTGCGATATTCGGGGCCGGCTTCTGGGCGCGCTACCGACTGTCCGGGTGGAAGGAGTTGGAAGGCGCGCAATGTGTCGGCCTGTGCGATCCCATCCGCGCCAAGGCCGAGGCGCTGGCCCGTGCGCTGGACGTGCCCCGCGTCTACGACGACCCGGAAGAGCTATTACGGCGCGAGCAGCTGGATTTCGTGGACATCGTCGCGCCGGTGGGGGCGCACAGCCCGCTGGTGCATCTGGCTGCCGCGCGCGGGCTGCCGGTTATCTGCCAGAAGCCGATGGCTCCTTCGCTGGCCGAGGCCGAGCAGATGGTGGCCGCCTGCCGGGAGGCGGGCGTTTCCTTCTACATACATGAGAACTGGCGCTGGCAGACTCCGATCCGGAAGGCCAGACAGGCGCTTGTTGAGGGCCACATTGGGACGCCGTTCCGCGCCCGCATCGAGATGATCTCCGGGTTTCCCGTCTTTGCCAATCAGCCTTACCTCAAGGATCTGGAGCAGTTCCTCCTGGCGGACATGGGCAGCCATATCCTGGATGTGGCGCGCTTCCTGTTCGGGGAGGCGGAGAGCCTGTGCTGCCAGATCCAGCGCGTCCACCCGGACATCCAAGGGGAAGACGTGGCGACGGTCCTGATGAAGATGGGCGGCAAGACGACGGTGATCTGTACGATGGCCTACGCCGAAAACGCGCTGGAGCACGACCGCTTCCCGGAAACCTATCTGTTTGTGGAGGGCGAGAAGGGCTCGCTGGAACTGGGGCCGGACTACTGGCTGCGCATGACGACCGAAGCGGGCACGCACGCCAAGCGCTACCCGCCACACCACTATTCCTGGGCCGACGCGGCTTACGATATCGTGCACTCCAGCATCGTGCCCTGCAATGCCAACCTGCTGCGCGCCCTGCGCGGCGAGGGTGAGGCGGAGACCTCCGGCGAGGATAATCTCAAGACGGTGCGGCTCATCTATGCAGGCTATGAATCGGCCCGGACAGGCGAGGCGGTCCGCTTCCAGGGCACGCCCAACGGGGCGGGCTGACACACGCTCCAATGGGTTTAGGCGGACAGATTCGGTTGTAGCGACGGAATGGGATTCCTTCGCTATAGGGCCAGAAGGCCGTGTGTCCCTGCGGGACACATACCCTCTGCCGACGGAGGGAGTGTCCCTGCGGGACACACAGCCGTAGGCTCTACAGCGAAGGGTTTCTAACCCGTCGAAAACAGGTATCCGCTGCGGAAGGAGAACGTAACAATGAGGCTGCCGCGTAATGTGCTCTACTACGGCAGGGAAGCGCCTTTGCCGGAGCAGACCCAACTGCGCGCCGGGCCGCTGTCCCTGATCTCCGAAGAGGGCGATCTGCGCTATATCCGGCTGGGCGACAGGGAGATCGTGCGCCGCCTCTACGTCGCCGTGCGGGACCGCAACTGGGGAACGATCCCGGCCCGGCTCTCCAACGTCCAGATGGAGGTCGGCGCCGACTCATTTCGCATCACCTACGACGTGGAGAACCGGCAGGGCGAGATCGATTTTGCCTGGAAGGGCATCCTCACCGGCGCTGCCGAGGGCACGATTACTTTCTCTATGGAGGGCGAGGCCCGTTCGACCTTTCTCAAGAACCGGATCGGCCTATGTATTCTGCATCCGATGGAGTGCGCGGGCCAGCCCTGCCGCGTCGAGCATGAAGACGGCACGGTAGAGGAGAGCGCCTTTCCGCGCGCCATCTCGCCGCATCAGCCCTTCCTGGATCTGCGGGCCATCGCGCACCAGGTACGGCCCGGCGTATGGGCCGAAGTCCGGTTCACCGGCGACATCTTCGAGATGGAGGACCAGCGCAACTGGACGGACGCCTCCTACAAGACCTATAGCACGCCGCTTGCGCTGCCCTATCCTGTCGAGATTCGCGCCGGAACGAAGGTGGCCCAATCGGTGACGCTGACTCTCCAGGGCGACATTTCCAGGCAAGCTGCCGGGGTGGGGGAGGCGCGCCTGACCTTCTCGCTGGCGGACGCGTCCACGCATCCCCTGCCGCGCCTGGGGTTGGGCGTCGCCAGCCGCGGCCAGCCGCTTACGGAGCGGGAGCTGATGCGGCTGCGCGGGCTGAACCTCTCCCACCTGCGCGTGGATCTGAACCTCGCGCAGCCGGATATCGCGGCCAGGCTGCGCCGGGCCGCCGCCGAGTCCAGGGCGCTGGGCGTGCCGCTGGAGGCTGCGCTCTTTCTCTCCAACGCTGCCGAGGAGGAGCTGCGGGCGCTGCTGCCGCTACTGGAGGAGGCCCGTCCCACCGTCGCGCGCTGGCTTATTTTTCACAGCGAGGAGAGATCCACTACCGAACCCTGGGTGCGGCTGGCCCGCCAATACCTGGCCCGCTACGACCCAGAGGCCCGGATCGGCTCCGGCACGAACGCCTACTTTACCCATATCAATCGCGAGCGCCCGCCCGTGCAGGCGCTAGACCTCCTCTGCTACTCGCTCAATCCGCAGGTGCACGCCTTCGACAACGCTTCCCTGGTCGAAACGCTGGCGGCCCAGGCGGCGACCGTGGAGAGCGCGCGCCAGTTCGGCGGCGGATTGCCCATCGCCGTCTCGCCGATTACCCTCAAGCCGCGCTTTAACCCGGACGCCACCGGCCCGGCGCGCGAGCCCGCCCCCGGAGAGCTTCCCGCCCCGGTGGATGCGCGGCAGATGTCCCTGTTCGGCGCGGGCTGGACCGTCGGCAGCCTCAAGTACCTGGCCGAAAGCGGCGTCGCTTCCGCCACCTACTACGAGACGACCGGCTGGCGCGGCGTGATGGAGGCCGAGGATGGCTCGCCCTTACCGGAGGTTTTTCGCTCCCTGCCCGGCGCCGTGTTCCCGCTCTACCACGTTCTGGCCGACCTGGGCGCGTTCGTCGGAGGCGCGGTCGTGCCGACGGCTGCAAGCGATGCGCTCAAGGTGGACGGCCTGGCGGTGCGGAAAGAGGGCAGGACGTGCGTGCTGCTCGCCAACCTGACCGCGCAGCCCCAGCAGGTCCGCGTGGGAAACCTGCACACGGCCCTCCGCGTGCGCGCCCTGGATGAGACCAATGCCGAGGAGGCGATGCGTGCGCCGGAAGCCTTCCGCGCCGAGCAGGGCGCGTTGCTGCAAGCCAACGGCGGCGTGCTGGAACTTACCCTGCGCCCTTATGCCGTGGCCCGCATAGAGAGCGCCTAAGCGAGCACTCGAATAAATGTCCTTCAGTTCTGAGCGGCTGTTGCCGAAAATTAGAGATAGCAGGTAAAAGATGCAGTTTTGTGCCCCGGAACGGCGGCAAAATGCCTAAATTAGGGCTGTGGCAGCGGCTTTTTTCTGATAACAAGGTCGGGATTTTGGCCCACAGCGTTGACACTGCCCCGGCTTGCCTGTTATAATTCATGGGCAAAGCCTCTTTAGGAAGCCGCGACCCACGAAAGCGGTTACCTGGCTTAAAGCGTGGTTGCCTCTCGAAAGGAGTAAGGATGAAAAGAGCAAAGGCTTTGCTTCATCCTTCATCCTTCCGCCTTCCTCCTTTGTAGGGCGCTGCCACGAAAGCCGTGTGTGCAACTCTAGAGAATCCGTAGCGCCTACCCTCCAGGCGCAACTCGCATCAATGGCAGATGCCTACGCGATGAGACGCTGCCTGTGCCGTCTGTGCGTTTCCCTCCCCTGCGCGCATTCATCAGGCCCAGGCAGTTCTGTGAGTCGACTTCGAGCCATAGGCCGTCGGGCATCTGCAAAGCCTGGCTGTTGAGGGGAATAAGCCGTTTTACGTATCCAGGAGGACATCCTGCCCATGCGCGCCTGGCTGATTACGGTCGGAGAACCACTGCCCACCGACGGCCCGGATGAGAGATTATTGCGCACCGGAATCCTGGCAAATTTGCTGGCATCGCGCGGCCATCGAGTGGTCTGGTGGACCTCTACCTTCGATCATATGCGCAAGAGACAGCGGTTTCCACAGGATACGGTGGTGGATCGGGATGCCAACCTGCGGATCGTGTTGCTACATGCCGGGGCCTACCGGCAGAACGTCTCTCTCCGCCGTATCCTAAACCATCGCGGCGTGGCGCGCAAGTTCTCCCGCTTGGCCCGGCACGAGCCGCCTCCGGATGTTATCCTCTGTTCCTTGCCGACCCTGGAGTTGTGTCTGGCGGCAACGGCATATGGGCGGCAGCATGGCATCCCCGTTATCCTGGATATACGCGACCTGTGGCCGGACATCTTTCTGGAACTGGCGCCGGCCTGGGGACAGGGCGCAGCACGGGCGCTGCTGGCTCCGATGTACGGAATGGCCCGGACCGCCTGCCGCGACGCGACGGCCTTGGTGGGATTGACCCCGGAGTTTATTGCCTGGGGCACGCGGCTGGCCGGTCGGCCCCGTTCGCCGCTGGATCGCGATTTTGCGATGGGCTACACCCAGGCCGCGCCTGGCCCACAGGAACAGGCCCGCGCCGAAGCCTTCTGGGCAAAGCAGGGGCTCTGCCCGAATAGCGGGGAGTTTATCGCCTGCTTCTTCGGCACGTTTGGGCGCCAGTTCGACCTGGAGACGGTGATCGAGGCGGCAAGGCGGTTGCAGGGGAGCGGCAGAGCGTTCCGGTTTGTGCTGTGCGGCAAAGGGGATAACCTGGAACACTATCGCCGCCTGGCTCAAGAGTGCGGCAACGTTCTCTTTCCCGGCTGGGTTGGTGCGCCCGAGATCTGGATGCTGATGCGCCTGGCTGCCGTCGGGCTGGCGCCCTATCGCAACAGCTTCAACTTTACCGCCAACCTGCCCAACAAGCCTATCGAGTACCTTTCGGCGGGATTGCCGATACTCTCCAGCTTGTCGGAGGGCATACTCAAGAATCTGCTCGACGCGCACGGGGGCGGCTTTACCTACACGGATGCCGCCTCGCTGGCGACGATCCTGCGCGATCTCTACGACCATCCGGAGCGCCGCGAGGCGTGCTCGGAACAGGCCCTCGCCCTCTATCGGGAGCGCTTCATCGGTGAGCGCGTCTACGGCGAGATGGCCGCCTACCTTGAGGAACTGGCCCACCCAACGCAGGCCAGGAACGAAGCGAACGCGGCGCAGAGGACATAGGCGTTCCCGCAGGCCACCGCGCCGGGCATGGAAAATACCCGTCTAGAGGGCGGCTGCGCCGCCAACCGTCCTTCGGACGGAACACCTGGCTTGGCTGGGCGTCCGCTAGTCGCAAGGCCGTTAGGCCCCCCAGACGGGGGGGCAACCCCCGGCTGGATGTAGACCAGACGGGTCATTCATGGCCCAGATACCAAGAGCGGGCGCTCGCCTCGCATGCCGGACAGGCGACGGATCATGCTTCTTCAGAAGGGAGTTCAGATATGCTAAAGCGGTCGATGGATGTCCTATTTTCGGCGTTAGGGCTGATCCTTCTCTCTCCCCTGTTGCTTCTGATCACATTCCTCATTAAGGCCACTTCCGAGGGACCCGTCTTCTACCGCGGACGCCGGGCCGGGCGCTATGGTCATCCGTTCTCTATCTACAAGTTCCGTACTATGGTCATCAACGCCGACAAGATCGGCGGTAGCTCCACTTCTGACGACGACCCCCGCATTACCCGCGTGGGAAAATTCCTTCGCAAATTCAAGCTCGACGAATTGCCCCAGTTGATCAACGTCCTCAAGGGAGAGATGAGCCTTGTCGGACCGCGCCCCGAGGTGCTGCAATACGTCGAGATGTATACCGACGAGGAAAAGGCCATCCTCCAGATACGGCCCGGTATGACCGATTGGGCCTCTATCTGGAACTCGGATGAGGGAGCCATCCTCGCTGGCGCCGACGACCCGGATAGGGCCTATGAGATCCTCATTCGGCCCACCAAGCTCCGGCTCCAACTCGATTACGCGCATTACCATCCCCTCTGGGTAGACCTGAAGATCCTTCTCTGCACCGCGCTGCGTATCCTGAAGATAGACTGGCTGCCCGGAGAAGTCGCCCGCTATGGCCGGCTCCAACCGGGAGCCGGCAGGGACCTGGCCCTGCATGCAGAGACCAAATGAGGCCGTCCTGACCTGGAGTAACCAAGCTTATGACCTTTACCGACATCCCCAACCCGGTCCGCAACGCGGATCTGAGCGCATGCACCGCGCTGGCCAACCGAATCCGCTGTCACGTCCTCCAGATGACGCACGCCGCCAAAAGCTCCCATATCGCCAGCTCCTTCTCGATGGCCGAGCTGCTTGCGGCGCTCTATAGCGGCGTGCTGCGGATCACGCCCGAAACGGTGAACTCGCCGGACAGGGACCGGTTCGTTCTCAGCAAGGGGCACGGCTGCGCGGGCCTGTATGCGGCCCTGGCGGAGCGCGGCTTCTTTCCGCTCTCCTGGCTCAAAAGCTTCTATCAGGATGGGGCCCCGTTGGCCGGGCACGCCACCCACACCGGCGTTCCCGGCGTCGAAGTCTCGACCGGCTCGCTCGGGCACGGGCTGTCCATCGCCTGCGGAATGGCGCTGGCCGGCAAACGGGACGGACGCTCCTACCGCGTCTTCTGTCTCTTGAGCGACGGCGAATGCGACGAAGGCTCCAACTGGGAGGCCATTCTGTTCGCGCCGCATCACCGGTTGGATAACCTCGTCGTCATCGTGGACTACAACAAGATTCAAAGCCTGGCCGAAGTCCAGGAGACGCTGGCCCTGGAGCCTTTCGCCGCCAAGTGGGCCGCGTTCGGATGGGCCGTCCAGGAGATAGACGGCCACGACCTGGGCCAGATCACAGGCGCTTTGCGCGCGCTTCCGCAGCAGCCGGGCAAGCCCACCTGCATCATCGCTCACACGATCAAGGGCAAGGGGGTCAGCTTCATGGAGCACAGCGTTCTCTGGCACTATCGGTCGCCCAACGCGGAGGAGCTGTGCCGGGCGCTGGAAGAACTGGAAACCGACGAATGAGGACTGCGTTTTTTCAAGCTTTAATGGAACTAGCTGCACGCGACGAGCGCGTGTTCCTGGTCGTCGGCGACCTGGGATTTGGCGTCGTGGAGCCGTTTGCTAAGAAGTTCCCCGACCGCTATCTCAACGCCGGAGTCGCCGAGCAGAACATGACCGGCCTGGCGGCGGGCCTGGCCCTCTGCGGCAAGATCGTCTTTACCTACTCTATCGCCAATTTCCCGACCCTGCGCTGCCTGGAACAGATACGCAACGACGTCTGCTATCATAACGCCAACGTCAAGATCGTGGCGGTGGGCGGCGGCTTCTCCTACGGCTCGCTGGGCATGACCCACCACGCCACCGAAGACCTGGCCATCCTGCGGGCGCTGCCGTGCATGACCGTCGTGGCGCCCGGCGACCCGGAGGAGGCCCGGCAGGCCGTGCACGCCATCGCGCAGGTACCCGGGCCGTGCTATCTGCGCCTGGGCCGGGCGGGCGAGCCGGACGTGCATACCACCGCGATTAACTTCCAGCTCGGCAAGGCGATCCCGATGCGCGAGGGTGAGGACCTGACGCTCATCAGCACGGGCGCCATGCTGGCGACCACGGTGCAGGTGGCTGACCACCTGGCCGCAGAGGGCGTGCAGGCGCGCGTGCTGAGTATGCCCACCCTCAAGCCCCTGGATGAGGAGGCCGTCCTGGGTGCTGCGCGCGAGACGGGCGCCATCGTAACGCTAGAGGAGCACAGCGTGCTTGGTGGGCTGGGCAGCGCCGTAGCGGAGGTACTGGCCGAGAACGCCTGCCGGCCCGTTGCCTTCAAGCGCATCGGCCTGCCCTCGGCGTTCTCCTCCCGCGCGGGAAGCCAGGAGTATTTGCGCGACGTCAACGGCCTCTCCGAGGGGGCCATTCTAGAGACAATTCACACGCTGCTCGGTAGAAAGAATCAAATCCCCCATGCCCCTTCGAGGCGCCCGGCCTCTCTCGACGACGGGCTAAAGCCCTTCGCTGGGTAGCCTTCGGCTTAGTGTCCCCCGGCGGGGACACCAAAAAGCCTAGCGAAAGGTTGTGTCCCCGCAGGGGTCGCTAGGCGGAGGCGCGAACCATTGCAGCGCCGACCCTTGCAGTCACTGGGCGGAACGCCACCCAGCGAAGGAATTTATTCCCTTGTAGCAGAGGAACATTTTAAGTCAGAAGGAAGATGCAATGAGCTGGACAGTGCGCTATATTGATTACCCGACGCAGTTTCGCAACATGGAAGCCGAGATTATGGACACTATCCATACCGTACTCTCCAAAGGCGACCTGATGCTGCGTCAGCAACTGCGCGACTTTGAGAATAACCTAGCCCAGTTTGTGGGAACCAGCTACGCCGTCGGCACGAGTAACTGCACCGATGCGCTGCACCTGACCCTGCGCGCGGCGGGCATCGGGCCGGGCGACGAGGTGATCTCGGTCGCCCATACGTTTGTGGCCACCATCGCCGCCATCCACCACGCCGGGGGGACGCCGATCCTCGTTGACATCGGCGACGACCATAATATGGATGTCAGCAAGGTCGAGGCTGCCATCACCCCGCGCACCAAAGCGATCCTGCCGGTGCATCTCAACGGGCGTCTGTGCGATATGGAAGCGCTCTCGGCCATCGCCCGCAAGCACAATCTGCTGGTGATCGAGGATACGGCGCAGGCGCTTGGCGGGTCTGTGGACGGCAAGAAGGGCGGCAATTGGGGCCTGGCCGGCTGCTTCAGCTTCTATCCAGCCAAGCTCCTGGGCGCCTTTGGAGACGCCGGAGCGGTCGTCACCAACAGCGAAGAGATCGCTCAGAAGGTGCGCCAACTGCGCGACCACGGGCGCATGCCCAATGGCGACCTCGCCGGCTGGTCCTTCAACTGCCGCATGGATAACCTGCACGCCGCCCTGCTGGACCTCAAGCTCAAGCGCCTGCCGGAGTGGCTGGGGCGGCGCCGCGCGCTGGCCCGGCTCTATCATGAGCGGCTGTCCGGCATCGAGCAGCTGCGCCTGCCTCCGCCCCCGGAGACCAACGGGCGCTATCATGATGTGTTCCAGAACTACGAGATCGAGGCCGAAGACCGCGATGGCCTGGTGGCCCATCTGAAGGCCAGCGGCGTCGAGACCATGCTTCCCTGGGGCGGGCGCGCCGTGCATCAGTTCCCGGCCCTGGGGCTCTCGCATTTCCGCCTGCCGCGCACCGAGGAGCTGTTCCGCAAGGTCCTGATGCTGCCGATGCATCCGGAATTGCAGGACTCTCAGATTGACTACGTCGCCGAGGCGATTCGCCGGTTCTATAACGCCTGACGGGAGGTCGCCTCATGCCAGCAACCAGCTACACAACCGTTACGGAACTGCCCGGCGCAGGCGCGACGCCTGAGCAGCTCTCCATGCTCTGTACGCGCTATGACCTAGCCCGTCGCCTGTGCGCAGGCAAAGAGGTGCTGGAGGTCGCCTGCGGCACCGGCACCGGATTGGGCTATATCGCCCGCAAGGCCCGGCGGGTCGTCGGCGGGGATTATGATCCTAAGATGGTGGATCTGGCCCGCAGCCACTATGGGAACCGAATCGAGCTGCACCAACTGGATGCGCAAAACCTGCCCTTCCCGGACAAAAGCTTCGACGTCGTTCTGCTGCTGGAAGCCATCTACTATCTGCCGCAGGCGGAGCGGTTCGTGGCCGAGGCCCGCCGGGTGCTGCGCGACGACGGCACCCTGTTTATCTGCTCGGCCAACCGGGAGTGGAACCTGTTCAATCCCAGCCCGTTCAGCCACCGCTACTACTCCGCCGGGGAGCTAAAGGAACTGCTCGCCGAGGTGGGCTTTCAGGTCAAGCTGCTGGCCGGGTTCCCGGATGTCCGCACCGGGCTCAAGAGCAAGGCGCTGGGGGGAATCCGTAAGCTGGCCGTAGACCTGCACCTGATCCCCAAGACGATGGGGGGCAAGGAGAAGCTCAAGCGCCTGCTCTACGGCAAGCTGGTGCCTCTGCCCGTCGAGCTGGG
Organism: Chthonomonadaceae bacterium; assembly: GCA_035650735.1. Classification (GTDB taxonomy): domain Bacteria; phylum Armatimonadota; class Chthonomonadetes; order Chthonomonadales; family Chthonomonadaceae; genus DASRGL01. Next base: position 26,382 of record DASRGZ010000179.1, on the reverse strand, counting down.
CGAGAACATGGCGCCCATAGAGCCTCTGGTGGAGGTGGATGGCCGGCAGCCCATCTCAGATCATAAGGTGATCTATGCGATTGGGAGCCTGAGCCGGGCCGAGGGGGCAGGCGCGTAGCGCAGCCACCGCAGAACTCACTTGGAGAGGTTGCTATGTCAGCAAGTCTGCCGGGTTCTTCCAGTGGACCCGCGTTCGCTAGCCAATCCGTGCCGAGCCGGTGGAACCTGCGCGCCGCCTGGCGGCGCTCGACCCAATCCGGGATTCTCTACCCGAAGCGGCTGGCCCTGTGCGCCCTGGATGCGCTCTGCACCGCCGCTTCTCTCTATATCGCCTTCAGCCTGCGCCTGGGGGAGCCGGCCCTGCGCCCGTACTGGCTGGCGCTCTACCTGGCGATAGCGCTGCCGGCGGTGGGCCTGCGTCTGTTCTCGCTGGTCCTCTTGCGCGTGTATCGGATCATGGCGCGCTACACGGGCGCGCGGGACCTGGTGGCGCTCGCCCTCGCTACCACGCTGGGCAGCGTGCTCCTGACCGGCTATCGCATTGCGGCCCATCTCGATGCGCTCCCGTGGAGCGTGGTCGCCATTGACTGGTTCGTCAACTTCTTTCTCATTGCGGGCAGCCGTATGGCCTACCGGCTGCTGCTGGAGGCGCGCCCGCAGCCTGTGGACCACGACCGCCAGCGGCGCATCCTGATCGTGGGGGCCGGCCCCAACGGGGTCGGCCTGGCGCGCGAGATCCATCGCTATTCGGGGGGCAACTGCCAGCTGGTCGGCTTCGTGGATGACGACCCCCGGAAGCAGAATGTGCTTCTGGACGGCGCTCCCGTGCTGGGCACGACCGAGGAGATCCGTCAGATCGTCACCCGCAAGGACGTGGACAACGTGATCGTCGCCGTGACCCCGGCGACCGGCCCTCTGCTGCGGGAGCTGGCCCGGCGCTGCGAAGGCTGCAAGGTGCGCTTTCAGATCGCCACCGGCTTTGCCGGGATGGACGGCGATGAGCGGCTGCAGCGCCTGCGGGATGTCTCGGTGGAGGATTTGCTGTCACGGGCGATCCATTCGGTAGATAACGAGGAGAGCGCCGCCTATCTGCGGGGCGAGCGCGTGCTGGTGACCGGGGCGGGCGGCTCCATCGGCTCGGAGTTGGTGCGCCAGATCGTGCTGAGCAAGCCGGCGGAGATCCTGCTGCTGGGGCACGGCGAGAACTCCGTCTTTGAGATCGAGCAGGAGCTGCGGCGCGAATATGAGGTCACGCCTACCTGCCTGATTGCCGACGTGCGCGATTACGACCGGCTGATGCAGTTGTTCCAGCGCCACCGGCCCACGGTCGTGTTTCACGCCGCCGCGCACAAGCACGTTTCTCTGATGGAAGCCAATCCGGAGGAGGCGATCACCAATAACGTCCTGGGCTCCCGCAATCTGGTGCGCATCGCCGCCCAGACCGGCGTCAAGCGTTTCGTCATGATCTCGACCGATAAGGCGGTCAACCCGACGAGCGTGATGGGCGCCTCTAAGCGCATCGCCGAGATGGTGGTGCAGGCCGAGAGCCGCCGCACGTTTATGGAGTGCGCCACGGTGCGCTTCGGCAACGTGCTGGGCAGCCGGGGCAGCGTCGTGCCCTTGATGCAAAAGCAGATCGCGCGGGGTGGGCCGGTGACCGTGACCCACCCGGAGGTCATGCGCTACTTTATGACCATCCCCGAGGCAGTTCACCTGGTCATTCAGGCGGGCGCCATCGGCGGGCGCGGCACCATCTACATGCTGGACATGGGCAAGCCCATCCGTATCCTGGACCTGGCCCACAACCTGATCCGCCTCTCCGGCCTGGTGCCGGGCAAGGATGTGCCCGTCAAGATCACGGGACTCAAGCCGGGTGAAAAGCTGTTTGAGGAGCTGCTTACGGCGGAGGAGGGGGCGACGGTGACGCGTCACGAGCGCATCTATGTCGCCGCGCCCGCGGATTTTCCCATCGAGCAGTTCGACGAGAACCTGGCGGCATTAATCGCCGCCGCCCAGCGGGGCAACAAGCAAGAGATAATGCGGCTCATCCAGGTCTTTGAGCCCGGTTTCCGCAAGTACGGCGATCATGCCGTCATTGCCGACGCCGCTCCCGAACCCGCCCGGGAAGCGGAGATGCGCCAGGCGATTTAGAGCGTCTCACATAACCGTACTCCCTCTGCCTTGCAGGGAGAGGGCCGGGGTGAGGGGAGAGCCTGACAGCCACGTTTTGGTAGGCACGCTTAACGGCCTGCATAGCGGCTGCTGCCCCAGAAATGTAGCAAGACAAAATATGATCGTACACAAGATCCAGATAGACCCTCTCCAGGTTTCCAGCAAATCGGAAGCTCTCGGGCTGTTCTTGAGACAGCGCTTGCGCACCTGGTTTCTTACCGGGGTCGTCGTTTTTGCCGGCTTAATGGCCGCCAGTCTGCTCTTTGTGCCGCAATCGTTCTCTTCCCGGCTCTCGCTCTCCTTTGTGGCCTCCACGGGAGGGGCGAACGGACTGTTTGCCACGATGAGCGGCCTGACAACCAGCCCCGCCAGCAAATATATCGGCGTCATTCGCAGCCGCAGCTTTGCCACCGCGATTGAGAAGCAAGTAGGGCTACAGGCGCTCTATGGGCTTCCCTCCGAGGATGAAGCCATAGACATGATCATGCGCGGCCTTTCGGTGACCGACAGCACGCGCGATGGTCTCCTCTATATCAGCCTCTCCCTGCCCGGCCCCCCACGGCTGGCTCCTGGCGCCTCCCAATTCAGAAGCAAGGTCCGAGCGGCTGTGGCGCGCGCTACCAATCTCTATGCCGACCGCCTGCGCAACTACCTGACGACTTCCGACATGGATAGCGACGCCATCCTGCTGCAAGCGGCAGGGCGGCAGATACGCCAGGCCCGCCAGGCCTACGACGCCGCCACAGAGCGCCTGATGGATTTCGCCCGCCTGCGCGGCGCTCCCATCGGAAGCTCCCTGACTCTGCCGGAACGGGCCGGCAGTGCGTCCGGCTCCGGTTCCTCCACGCGCTCCGCCTCCGGTTCCGATACCGATGGCAACCTGGATGCCGGCCTGAGGGAGTTGCAGACGCTCTATGCCCAGCGCGCCACGCTGGAGTCGGAGATCGCCTCGACGGAGGCGGCTCTGGACATGGGAGCGCGCCTACAGGAAAACCAGCTCAGCAACGTGGGGGCGCTGCCCAGCGAAGACCCGCTGCTGACGGCGGCGCGCGCCGCCGTCAACGCGGCTCGGACGCGCCTGGATAACCTCCAGATCCAGTACGGGCCGGCCCACCCGCGCGTGATCGCCGAAAGGGAACGGCTGCGCCTGGCGGAAGCCAAATTGCAGGAACAGATTCAGACGGTGCGCAAGGGCTACACGACCGACAGGGTGGAGGCCCAGGTGCGCCTGGATGCCCTGAAAACCAAATATGCCACCGTCAAGCGCCAGATCGCCGAGGCAGAGCAGAAGACCCAGAAGGGCCGCGAGTATTCCACGGAGTTTGAGCGCCTGCGCAACGAGGTCACCCTGCGCTTAGAGGTGCTGAAGGCGGCGGCCTCACAGGCGGCCACGCTCTCTATGCAGGTGGTGTCGGCCCAAAATCGAATGCGCGTGGTGGATTCGGCGCTGCCGCCCAAATCGGGCTCGCCGGGAATGCTCAAATTGGGGCTCATGTGCGGCTTTCTCACCCTGGCGCTGCTGGCCGGCTGGGCGCAACTCGAATTCATGAGCCTGTGGCGCACGGCGGTGACCCGGCAGCGAATAGTCCATGAGGACGAAAAGACCCAGGCCCGGGATGGCGTCGGGGCTTCCTGAGCCCTTGTCTGCTCGATGGCAGGGATAGGCAATCGGGCTTTGTCGGGCACTGAAAGTACCCGGCTCTAGGGCCTGCGGCCAAGCGTCCTCACGGACGCTCCTGTCCCGCAGGAGTTTCCGCCCGAAGGACGGTTGGCGGCGCAGCCGCCCTACAGACGGGGGTTTTCAACCCCCGGCTAGGACCGGGGTTCAACCCCCGGCTCTAGGGCCTACGAGAGGATAGAGCGTCATGCGCAGGCCGGGCGTGATGGTTTTCAACCCCCGGCTCTAGGGCCTAACGGCCAAGCGACTGCAAGGGACGCCGCTCAACGGTTCGCGGCTCGGCCTTGCGACTAGCGGACGCTCCGTAGCGGCAGGTTCTTCCCGCTCTACGAAGGCAGCCACCTGCCGATAGGCCCGTTTTCCCGTCCGGTAGGACGGTTGGCGGCGCAGCCGCCCTCTAGCCGGGTATTTTCCATGCCCGGCACGGATCGGAGGTTTTCAACCCCCGGCTCTAGGGCCTTCGGCCAGGCCGGCTGCGTCAAGTCGGCCCTATGGTAGATATGATCAAAACATGAAGATTAAATCGCTTAGTCGCGGGCCTTTAACCATACAGATCGGGCTCAACTCCCTCGTCGGCTACCTGTTCCTGAAAGTTCTGGCGCTCAAATTTGGAACGTCGGCGCAAAAGGACGGGTTCGACATCGCCTACTCCGTGCCGTTCATCGTCATGAGCGTCAGCGGGTTTACCTTCCTGCACAGCATCATCACGACCCAATTCTCGAAGATGCTGGCCAACGAGTCCCGGCATATCGACTCGGTCTTCTCGACGGTGCTAACCTGCATGCTCTGCCTGGGCGGGGGCTTTGTGCTTCTCTGCATGCTCCTGTCGCGTCCGCTCACCGGACTGCTGGCGCCGGGCCTCTCCCCACAGATGCAGCAGGAGACGCAGCGCCTCATTGTGGCGATGTGTCCGCTGGTGTTCACGCTGGGCATCAGCACCTACTTGAGCGCCGTTCTGATCGCCTATGCCGTGCCGGTGACGATGGAGTTCTGTCAGTTGATCACGCGGTTGGGGGTGATCGTGGGCGTGCTGATTCTGAGGCAGCACTATACGCTGATGCAGGTCGCGGTGGGGCTGGTAGCCTTCAGCGCGCTGGTGATGGCCTATCAGTGGAATCTGATGCGCCGGACGACCGGCATTCGCTATCGGCCCACGCTGCACTGGAGCCAGCCGGAGTTTATCGGCATCGCGCAGCAGGGGATGGGCTTTCTGGTCGCCGCGGTGTTTTCCCAGGTCAGTATGTCCTATATGCGCCGTCTGGCGACGCTAGATGGGCCGGGAACCACCGCCGCGCTGACCTATGCGTTTAGCCTCTCCGCGCCGCTCTCCATGCTGCTCGGCAAGCCGCTGGCGCTCTCCGCCGGGCCGGAATATATCCGCTCTTACGAGGTCGGTGATATGGTGACGGCGCGAGCGATCTTCCTGCGCTGCCTGGCGTTCTGCCTGGTGGCCAGCGCCATCGCCGTCACCGCGATCAGCCTGTTTGCGACGCCTCTCATTCATGTCCTGTATGGGGGCGGGCGCTTTGACCTCGCTTCGGTGATGAAGACGACCGGCCTGTTTCGGGTGCTCATCTGGTCCCTGCCGCCCTCCATTATTCTGTGGGTGACCCTGATGCCCCTGCTCAGCGCCGACCGCTCGCACACCGCCGCCGGGACCTATGTCGCCGGTTACTGTACCCAGCTTGTGATGAGCTATCTGCTCTTCCCGGTGTCGAGCCGGTTCGGGCCGGCCTGGGCCTACGTGCTGGCCATCTCGTTGCAGGCGGCTATCGGCATCGCATATGTGGTTCGCGGCCTGGCGCGCAATCTGGAGCGGGCGCGATGTTCAGCCTGAGAGGCAAGATATGCCGGCGGCTGGGGTGGCGCTGCGTGGATCTCGGGGCCAAAGTGCGCGGGGAGGTGCGGATCGGGCCGGGGGCCTACGTCGGGGCGGGCGCGGAGGTGGTGGCCTGGCGGGGCGACAACATCTCGCTTGGCGAGCAGAGCTATGTGCTGCGGGGCGCCCTGATCCATACCTACGGAGGCAATATCCGCATCGGACGCCGGACCGGCATCAATCCCTACTGCGTACTCTACGGGCACGGCGGCCTGGAGATCGGCGACGACGTGCTGATCGCCACCTCCTGCGTGATTATCCCGGCCAACCATAACTTCGACCGTCTGGACGTGCCGATCAACCAGCAGGGCCTGACCTGCAAGGGCATCCAGATCGAGGACAACGTTTGGCTGGGCGCGCACGTGACGGTGCTGGACGGCGTGCGTATTGGGCGGGGCGCCGTGATCGGCGCGGGCGCCGTCGTCACCAAAGATATTCCGGCGGAGGCGATTGCGGTCGGCGTTCCGGCCCGGGTCATCGGCAGCCGCAGAACCGCCGCGCTCGCCGATGCGGTCAAGGCCGCCCTCTAGCCGGGGCGTTTGAGCACTCAACGCCGGGCATTGAAAATACCCGGCTCTAGGGCGGCTGCGCCGCCAGGCGACTGCAAGGGACGGCACTGCCACTGCCAGGGTCGGCGCTGCCATGGTTGGCGCCTCCGCCTCGCGACACTCGCGCCTCTGCCTTGAGACTGGCGGACGCTGTCTCTAGCTGAGGGTTCCGTCCGCCAGGACGGTTGGCCGCAGGCCACATAGACGGGGGTTTTCAACCCCCGGCACTCTAGGGCGGCTTATGTTCCTTGAGAACGACGAAAAGATAAAACCCTTGAACCCGGCATCCGGCGCACGGCAAGCGCGGTCCGGAAGCGGCGGCAAAACAGGTGGGAGCTTGCGCGCGGCCATCCGCACCCGGCTCTGGCATCCGAAGTACGGGCCGCTCCTGCGCAACCTGTACGGCCTGGCATCCGAGCTCTCTGTCTATGGGCGCTGGCTGGCGCTCAAGGCGCTCTCGCTGGCCGTGCTGGGGCTGTGCGGTCAGAACCGGCGCACGGAGCGGGCGATTATCTCCCTTGGCAACAGGCTCTTTGGCTCCCGGCTGCCTCTGTCTATGTTCACGGATTACGAATCCTACGTGACGGAGTACGCCAGCAGCCTGGAGCCCTACTTCGCCCTCTATGACCGCAGGCTGTGGCTGGAGGGATGCATGGTGCTCGATCTGGGATCGGGCCTGGGACAATATAGCGCCTTGCTCTTGCAGCATGGGGCGCGGCGGGTCGTCTCGCTGGAATATCAGCATGAGAAAGCGCTCTGGGCACGCAAGCGGTTCGGAGAGAGCCCCGCGCTGGCCGTGACCAGCGGCTCGGCGGAGGCGCTGCCCTTCCGGGCCGGGAGCTTCGATGCCGTCTTCTCGCATACCGTCTTCGAGCACATCGGCGACGTTGGCAGCGCGCTCAAAAGCGTCGCCTCCGTCCTCAAAGACGACGGCGTCGCCCTGATCGGCTATAATTATCTGCATCATCGCGGCGGACACCATCTGTTTCCCTATATCCATTTTCCCTGGGCGACCTGGATCGTGAGCGAAGCGGCGCTGTGCGAATACTGGTCCGACCGCCTGGCCGCCGATCAGGAGAAAGGGCTGCTCGGGTTCTATCCGCAGGGCTGCCGGGTGCGCAGCCTTTCGGAGGGCAACGAGATTCACCTGAACCGGCTCAACTTCGATCAGTTTGAGGCGTTGGTCACGGAGGCGGGGCTGCATATCGTGCGGCAGGTTCCTTCCGAGGCGCTGGGGCGCTGTTTGCCGTTCTTGTTGCGTGTTCCCCGGCTCAAGTACTTCCTGGCCGGCACGATCTACTACGTCCTGGCCAAACGTCCCGAGCCCTTAATAGCGAGAGGGTGCTAAGGGGCTAGGGTGCTAGGGGCCTAAGTACCTAGAACCTTAGAACCCTAGCAACTAACACAGCGAGGTAGGATTTTGTGCGGCATTGTTGGTATCGCCGATTTTAACCGGCCTCTCACGGAAGACCTGTTGCTCGCCATGCGAGATCGGCTGGAGCATCGGGGGCCGGACGACGCCGGCGCGTTCCTGACCCCGGACGCCTCGGTGGCGCTGGGGATGCGGCGCTTAGCTATCCTGGACCTCTCCCCGAAGGGCCATCAGCCGATGACGACCCCGGATGGCCGCTTCACCATCGTCTACAACGGGGAAATTTATAACTACGTCGAGCTGCGCGCGGAGCTAGAACGGCAAGAGGTGCCGTTCACCTCTGACAGCGATACCGAGGTGCTGCTCCACGCCTACGCGGCCTGGGGAGCGAAAGCTCTGGACCGGCTCTGCGGCATGTTCGCCTTCGCCATCTGGGACCGGGAGGAGCGGACGCTTTTCCTGGCGCGGGATCGAGTCGGCAAGAAGCCGCTGCTCTATTACTGGGATGGGCAGCGGTTTGCCTTCGCCTCCGAGATGAAGGCGCTCCTGGCCCTGCCGGAATGCGCGCCGCGCCTGGACCCGGAGGCGGTGGACGTCTATTTCGCGCTCGGCTATATCCCGGCCCCGCTGAGCATTTTTCGCCAGGTGCGCAAGCTTCCGCCCGGACACTACTTAAAGCTGGCCGACGGGCAGCTTCAGGTGACGCGCTACTGGTTCCCGGAGTGCAGCGACGTGCGCCCGGCATCTACGCGGGAGGGACGCCTGGAAGAGTTTCGCGCTCTCTTTGAGGAGGCCGTTCGCATCCGACTGCGCTCGGACGTGCCCATCGGCCTCTTCCTGAGCGGCGGCGTGGACTCGTCGGCGGTGGCGGCGGAGTGCGTCCGGCAGGGATGCTCCCTGCGCGCCTTTACCGTCGCCTTCGACCAGGATCAGACGGACCTGCCCTTTGCGCGCCAGGCCGCCGCGCATCTGGGCCTGGAGCAGGAGGTGATCGCTGCCTCCGGACAAGACCTGGCCGCCGATCTGGCCCGCATCGTCTGGTACTATGATGAGCCGTTCGCGGATACCTCCAGCGTTCCCTCGTACTATATCGCGCAGGCCACGCAGGGGCGGTTCAAGGTCATCCTGAACGGAGACGGCGGGGATGAGGCGTTTGCCGGGTATCGGCACTACGAGGAGATCGCGCGCAAGCAGTTTCTCAAATCGCTGGCGGCGGCAGCGGGGCTGAAGGACGGTCGGTTCGGCCAGCCCTGGCAAGTCTATTTTCAATCCAAGTCCCTCCTGCGCCGACGGGAGCGGCAGGAGCTGCTTGGCGCCGCGCATTCAACGGGCGATAGCCTGGGCCGACTGCTGGAGGCGGAGCCGTTCCTTCAGGGTTACAAAGCGCCGGACGCGCTGCACCTGGCCCTGTGGGGGGATCGCCATCTCTACCTGGCCCACGACCTGCTGTATAAAATGGACATCGCGCTGATGGCCCACTCCATCGAGGGCCGCAGCCCGTTTCTGGATCACCGCCTGCTGGAGTGGGCGCAGCGCCTGCCGTCCGAAGACCTGGCGCAGGGCCGCGCGAAGAAGGTGCTGCTGCGCGCGGCCCTGCGCGGCGTCCTGCCCACCGAGATTCTCGACCGTCCCAAGTATGGCTTCGGCGCTCCCGTTGTCCGCTGGTTGGAGGGGCCGCTGCAGCCGCTGCTCGCGGAGTACCTGCCGACTCCGCTGTTGGAGGGCGAGGCGCAGGCCCGTCTGCTGCGGGCGCTGCCGCAGGGAAAGGCGGCGGAATACGAGCGAATCTGGGCGCTGCTCACGTTCGCAGTCTGGGCGCAAGTGTGGAGGGCCACCTGGTGAGCGGACCAGAGTCAAAGGCGCAAGACAAGGAGCGGCGGCCCGTCGTCTCCGTCCTGATGTCGGTCTATAACGAGCAGCCTGCCGTGCTCGAACGCGCGGTGCGCTCGGTGCTGTGCCAGACGTTTGCCGATTTCGAGTTTCTGCTCCTGGACGATGGCTCGACGGATGCGCAGACGCTTTCGGCCCTGGAAGCGCTGGCAAATCAGGACGCGCGCATCCGGCTCTGCCGGGAGCCGCACCGGGGGCTGACCCGCACGCTCAATGTCGGCCTGTCCTACTGCCGGGGCGAGTTCATCTGCCGCCAGGACTCAGATGATTGGTCGGAGCCGGAGCGCTTTGAGCGGCAAGTGGCGTTCCTGCGGGCGAATCCGCAGATCGGCATGGTGGGCAGCCATATCCTGCTGCATCGGGAGGATGGCGCGCCGCTCTGGCAAGGCCCCTTCCCGGAGACCCCGGAGGCGATCATAACGGCATTTCCAGCGGGAAATCCCTTCTGTCATGGCTCGGTCTGCCTTCGTCGGGCGGCGGCAGAGCAGATCGGAGGCTATCGGGAAGAGCTGCCCTGTTCCCAGGACTATGATTGCTTCTGGCGGCTCTGCGAGCGGTTTGGCGGGGCCAATCTGCCCGAACCGCTCTACCATCACCGGATCACGCGCGGTTCCGTCTCGACCAAGCGCGCGCGGGATCAGGCGGTGGCCAAGCTCCTCATCCATAAGCTGGCCGTGATGCGCCAGAGCGGGGAAGAGGATTTCTGCGCCGCGCTGCGCTATGCCGAGGAGCAGGTTGCGTCCGAGGACAGAAAGCGGGATATTCTGCTGCGGCAGGCGGATCGGGTGATGTTGGCCGGATTTTACGGCCAGGCGCTGCGCCTCTATCTCTCGGCGCTGCGTCATGACCTGTGTGACCGCCGCGCCTGGATGAAGCTGCTGCGCTGGGCAGCCTTTGTCTCTCTCCCCTCTTTGCGGAAGGATCTCTTCAGTCGGTAAACTCGACGCCGGGCACGGAAAGTACCCGTCTGGAGGGCCTACTGCAAGGGTCGGCGCTGCAATGGTTCGCGCCTCTGCCTAGCGAGGCCAGGCGTCCTGGCGGACGCCCAGTAAAGCCAGGTGGTTCCGTCCAAAGGACGGTCGGCGGCGTAACCGCCCTAGAGCCGGGTATTTTCAATGCCCGGCTCCGGGTGGCCTGGTGGACAGGAGCAGAAAGTCAAGTGTGCGGAATCTGTGGTTTCTATAGAATAGACGACCCGGCGCGCGCCCCGGCCATCTTACAGGCGATGACCGATGCCCTGCAGCATCGTGGGCCGGATGGGCAGGCGACCTGGCTGCACGAGGCGGCGGGCGTCGGGTTGGGACATACTCGCCTGGCTATTATTGACCTTGCCGGCGGCGCGCAGCCGATGCCGTCGGGGGATGGGCGCTTCGTCATTACCTTCAACGGCGAGATCTATAACTTCCAGGCGGTTCGCCAGGAGCTCGAAGGTCTGGGGCATACATTCCGAACGCGCTCGGATACCGAGGTGCTGCTGGAAGCGTATCGGCGCTGGGGACGGGCCTGCCTGGAACGCCTGCACGGCATGTTCGCGTTCGCCCTCTATGACAGCGTGGAGCGCCGCCTGTTTCTGGCCCGGGACCGCACGGGCATCAAGCCGCTTTACTATGCCTGTCTGGCGGGCGGCTTTTACTTTGGATCCGAGCTGAAGGCTATTCTTGCCGCGCCCAATATCCCGCGCCGCCTCAATTACCGCGCTCTGGCCGATTTCCTGGTGCTGAGCTATCCGCTGCTTCCCGAGACGTTCTTCGCCGGAATTCAGGAGCTGGAGCCCGGAACCTGGATGGAGGTCTCGAACGAAGGCACGCGCACAGGCCGCTTCTGGGCCTGGCAGAGAGAGCCAAAAATCCAGGAGGCCGGGGAAGCCCTGCGCAGCGCCGAGCAGGCGATCACGCAAAGCCTGCGCGAGCACCTGATTGCCGACGTGCCCATCGGCGCGTTTCTGAGCGGCGGGATCGACTCCTCCCTGCTGGTGGCCCTGCTGGTGAAGGCGCTCGGTCAGCAGATCGAGACTTTCAACGTCCGGTTCACAGAGGCCGAATATGACGAGTCGCCGTATGCGCGCAAGGTCGCCGAATGCCTGGGCACCCAGCACCATGAGATCGTTCTGGAGACGGCGGAAGCCGACATCGGCCTGGTAGACGACGTTCTGCGCCAGTTCGACCAGCCGTTCGGCGATTCGTCGGCAATCCCGACCTACCTGATCTGCCGGAAAATACGCCAGAGCATGAAAGTGGCCATCGCGGGAGATGGTGGGGATGAGATGTTTGGCGGCTATCCGCGCTTCCGGCACGCGGAGACGGCCAGGCAGCTCGGCAGGCTGCCCGGATGGTGCCTACAGGCGGCGCGCAGTGCCGCAGGCGGGATCGCTCCTTTCGCGCCCGACCTGGCCCGGCAGGCCCACCGGATGCTGCGGGCGGCCTCGGCGCATGATGAGGAGCGGCTGATGGTGCTCTCCTGCTACGAATTCCCGGACAACCTCGGAGAGATTTTCCTACCTGCCGTGATGGAGCGGATCGGCAGTTATGTTCCGGCCTTCCTGCGCGACGGAGCCCCGGCGTGCGATGCCGGAGGCGGCGAATTCATAGACGCGACCGTGCGCTACGTCCTGCCGGGAGACTACCTGCGCAAGGTAGACGTGATGAGCAGCGCGCATGGGCTGGAGGTGCGCGTACCTCTGCTGGGCGAGGCCGTATTGGACTGCGCGGCCCGGATACCGGAGCGTTTCAAATATTCGCGGCAGGGGAACAAGCTGCTTCTGCGGGCGCTGGCCGCGCGATATCTTCCCGATGAGATCGCCGCCAAGCCCAAGGCCGGGTTCGGCATCCCGCTCGATACCTGGCTTGGCGCGCAGGGGCGCAAGGAGATTCAGGCCACGCTCATCGCGCCCAACGCCCACATTCGTGAGCTGGTGCGCCCGGACTACGTCCAGATGCTGACCTCCGGCTTTGCCACGCAAGAGTGGGGACGGGCCCAACTCAGCCGGTATAATCTCTATCAGCATATCTATATGCTCTGGAGTCTGGAACGATGGCTGGCTCAGTGGAAACCATGCCTGTAGATAGAGAGGCGGCCGTGCGCGCGCAGGACCGTCCGGCAAAGCCCCTGCGCGTCTTGGCGGTGATACCGGGAGAGGCCGAAGGCGCCTCCATGATCTTCTGCAAGCGGCAGGCCGCCTCCGTCGAGTCGGCAGGAGCCGTCGGGCGGATGTTCTTTCTTACCTCCCGCACCTCGCCCGTCGTCCTGCTGCGGGAATGGCGGCGGCTGCGCGCCGAGATCCGCGAGTTTGCGCCCGATGTTGTCCACGCCCATTTCGGCTCGGTGACTGCCTTCTTCTGTGTCTTGGCGACACGCCGTCCGCTCGTTGTCTCCTATCGGGGCAGCGACCTGAACCCGGCGCCGAGCATGTCGCAGCTACGCTGGCAGATCGGCAGGTTCCTCTCGCAGCTTTCGGCGCTGCGCGCCCGCCGGATCGTCTGCGTCAGCCAGGAGGTCAAGAGGCGGCTCTGGTGGCGGCAGGGCCGCGCTACGGTGATTCCGACCGGGGTGGATATCGGCGTTTTCTATCCGCGCCCGCGCCAGGAGGCGCGCGCAGAATTGGGGTGGGGGCCACAGGAGAAAGTCGTGCTCTTCAATGCGGGCCGCACGCCGGAGGTCAAACGCCTGGATTTAGCGCAGGCCGCCGTGGAGGTGGCTCAGGGTCTCTGCGGCGCAATACGCTTCGTCGTCCTGGACGGCTATGTAGAACCCAAACTTGTCCCCGTGATGATGAACGGCGCGGACTGCCTGGTCTTTACCAGCGACTTTGAAGGCTCGCCCAACATCGTCAAGGAGGCTATCGCGTGCAATCTGCCGGTCGTTTCGGTGGAGGTGGGCGACGTGCGCGAGCGGCTTGCGGGCGTGCATCCCTCGCGGATTGTGCCCCGCGATCCTGAGCAGATCGGCAAAGCCCTTGCGGAGATACTGCAACTCGGACAGCGCTCCAACGGCTTTGAGGCGGCACAGGCGCTTTCCCTGGAGTGCCTGGCGGGCCGGATGCTGGAAGTCTATCGGGCCGCGCTGAGCCGGCAGCAGCGCCGTTTATCATAGAACAAGGGGTGCAAGTGGCCAGATACCTCGCCCTTTAGACCTGGAGTAATTTACTCAAAACGGTTACCTTCGTTCCTCCTCTCCGCTAACGAGGGGAAAGCGAACGGATGAGGTCAGATAAAGTTTAGCATAGGAGTGGCAAGTTTTATGGCGAAAAGTCTGGTTACGGGCGGAGCAGGGTTCATCGGCTCACATCTGGTTCGCCGTCTGATAGCTGAAGGGCATGAGGTGACCGTCCTCGACAACCTTTCGACCGGATCGCGGGCCAATCTGGCCGAGGTCGAGCCGGCCATCCGGTTTGTCGAGGGCGATATCCGCCATCAGGGGCTGCTGGCCCGATTGATGTCAGGGATCGACTATGTGTTTCACCAGGCCGCGCTGCCCTCGGTGCCCCGCTCGATTGCCGATCCGGCTGCCAGCCACGATGTCAACGTCAACGGCACGCTGAACCTGCTGCTGGCGGCGCGCGAGGCCGGAGTGCGCCGGGTGATCTGCGCCGCTTCCTCCTCCGCCTATGGCAATACCGCCGTCCTGCCCAAAGTCGAATCCATGCCGGCCACGCCGCGCTCTCCCTATGCCGTGACCAAGTACGTCGGCGAACTCTATTGCCAGGTCTTCCACCAGGTCTATGGGCTGGAAACAGTGGCGCTGCGGTATTTCAACGTCTTTGGCCCCCGCCAGAGCCCGCGTTCACAGTATGCGGCGGCCGTTCCCCGCTTTATCCACGCCCTGCTGCACCGGGAACCTCCAGTAATTTATGGAGATGGCGAGCAGACGCGAGATTTTACCTACGTGGAGAACGTAGTAGATGCGAATCTGCGCGCGGCGCTGGCTCCCGCCGAAGCGGTGGCCGGGCAGGTCTTTAATATCGGCTGCGGCGACCGCATCAGCCTCAACCGGCTGGTTGCCGAGCTGCAAGAGATTTTAGGTGTTTCTATACCGCCGCGTTACGAACCCTCTCGGACCGGCGACGTCCGGGATTCGCAGGCGGATATTGCCAAAGCCCGGCAAGCCTTCGGGTATACTCCAGCTATAGGTCTGGCCGAAGGGCTGCGGCGCACGGTTGCCTGGTTCCAGGCCAAATAGGTAACACGAGTGCGGCGGGCGGCGCCGCGATAAGGAAGAGCATGGAGTTTTACGTCTTGCTTGCCGTAGCCACGATTGCGATTGTCGTGCTGGGCGGGTTGGTGTGGCTGCGCACGAGGAACCTGGCGTTCCCGATAGGGATCTTTTTCCTCTACTACTGGTCGCTCTATGGCGGCTGGTCTATCGTCACGGACAAGCTCGGCGGGGATAGTGGTAAGCACTACTACTACCTGGAAGACAAGCTTTTTGCTATCCAGCTCGACGACAACTATTTCTGGTCGCTGGCCTTCTATGCCCTCTTCATTATCGCCGTCGAGATCGCCATTTTGATCTTTATCCGACCGGAGCGCAAGACTCTGCCGGTGGCGCCGCTGGAGATTTCCCATCCCCTGCTGATCGCACTGAGCGGTCTGTCGGGTCTGGCGAGCTACCTCATCATCCGGCCCAGCATCGCGGCGGCACAGGCGATGAATATGTCGGCCTACCTGACGACGCGCGGCGTCACGCAGGAGGTCCCGCCCTTCTTCACGGTTCACCAGGAGCTAAACCGAATGGCGCTCGTCCCGGCTGCGCTCGGCCTGGCGATTGCCTGCTCAGGTAGAAATCCGAAATACATCACCGGAGCCAGGGGCCGCTGGACGGTTCCGGCATACCTGGGCGTGCTGCTCGGGATGTTCCTGTTTACCCTCATCCTGGGCAATAAGAACGAGCTGTTCTATACCGGCGTGGGCGCCTTCCTGCTGTATCTGGTCAATGCGGAACGGCCCAATCGGGCCGCGTTGGTGGGGCTTGGCGCGCTCGGGGGCGTCTGCCTGGCGCTGGTAGACATGCTGCGCGGCGTGCCGCTGCCTCAAATGCTCGACTTCGTCTCCACGATGAGTTTTGAGGACGTGAAGGGGGCAATGGAGTTTCTCGGCACCAGCGATGAGGCGTTCGGGGCCCATTTTTCGATGTACGGCGCGCTGACCTTTAAGGTGCCGCTTACCTACGGCTCCAGCCTGGTAAGCCTGGCGGCGTCCGTCGTCCCGCGCGACCTCTGGCCGGATCGCCCGGAAGATGTCTACTTCCACTATGCCAACAGCGTACAGGCCGTCGCCGGGCAGGGCTATACCATCCACCATGCGACGGGATGGTATCTCAATTTCGGCGTGCCGGGCATCATTATCGGCGGCCTCGTGCTCGGCTGGGTCTGGGCCAAATGCTTCAACAGCTTCTATTGCGTTGCCAGCGCGCGCACGCGCTGGGGCTATCTGCTGGCGGTGCTCTCGCCCTGGATGCTGACCGCCTCCCTCCCCGCGCTGGTGCGCGCTGGCATTGAGGCGTATAAGGGCGTCGCCCTGGAGGCGTTCCTGATCCCGGTCGTTATGCTGGGCCTGGCTTCCTATCGCTGGCGGCCCTTGCCCCTGGCTGTGTCCGCACCCACCGAGCCGATGAGCGCCTGAACCCCTAAGCTCTCGCCCGGAGTCCTTCCGTTTTAGGTTGCGGGCGAATGAATTCGCAGCAACAAAGGCACAAAGTCCGCCTTCGCGGACTCTAAGGAGTGTCCGCAGGGACACTTCGTGCTTTTGTTGCTGCGGTTTTAACCGCCGGAAAGAAAACGGGATAGCCCCTAAGCCCGACTTTCCCGGCAGGGTTTGGCCTGCCGCCGATGGTTCAATCGGTTTTTGCGTGGCGAGCGCGCCACCGCTGCACCTCGACGGCCAGCAGCAGCGCCGCGCCAACCAGAAACCAGGCCACCTGATCTTCCTGCCCGTAGAGCCGCACGCCACTCAGCAGCGCCACAATGGTCACTACTCCCAGGCCCGTCCCCACCATCGTCGCCTGCCCGCCGGCGATGGATGTCCCCCCAAGAACTACAGCCGTAATCGCCGTTAACTCCAGGAATTGTCCTGCGTCGGGAGTGGCCGTCGCCTTGAGCGCAGTATTGATCACGGCAGCAAACCCGGCCAGGCCGCCGCTGATCACATAGACCAGGGTTTCAATGCGGGCGGTGGGAAGCCCGGCCAGGCGGGCGGCGGTGCGGTTGCCGCCCAGGGCCAGCAGTTCCCGCCCGAAGGTCGTGCGGCGCAGGATCAGGCTGCCTCCCGCCAGAGACAGCAGGCCAATCCAGAAGAGCAGGGGCAGGCCGGCGAGGTTGGTGCGGTCGAAAGTTTCGTTGAACGAGAGCGGCAGGTCGGAGAAGCTGCCGTCGTTGTTGAACAGCGAGGCCGCCGCCCGCGCCGCCGCAAACGTGGCCAGCGTGACAATGATGGGCGGCAGCTTGGCCCGCGCGATGAGCAGGCCGTTGCCCAGGCCGACCAGCGCACCGGTCACTACCGCGCCCGCGCCCGCCAGCCAGATATTCCAGCCCGCCCGCACCGCAAGCCAGCCCAGCGCCATCGAGCACAGCCCCACCAGCGAGCCGACGGAGATGTCAATGCCGCCCGTGGCGATCACCAGCGTCATTCCGGTCGAGACGAGCGCCAGCTGTGCGGCCTGCTTGGCGAGCAGGCGCAGGTTGCCGAAGGAAGAGAATTCGGGCAGTTGCCAGGCGAAAAAGAAAAACACGAGCGCGCAGACGGCCAGGATGCCGATCTCAGCCGGCCATTCCCAGCGCGCCCTGACGCCTGAGGAGGGATCGCTGCCCTGTGCCGGGCCGCCAACAACCCATCTGATTGCTTTAAACATGCCCAAGCCTTCCAGGGATTACCGCTTCCCGCGCCAACGCTCCCGACCCTCCCCTCTGAGTGCATACGGAACCTGTTGGGCCGCCCGGCCCAACAGGGATGGGCTGTGGACGGCAAGCCCGCTAAAGCGGGCTGCCAGAGGTGGGTTCGTCTCCTGCGAGAAGCTCTCTCCAGGCGGATCGCTTGGGCGCATTTACCCTTTATAGAAACCGATCCACCCTGCGTAGCCCCATTTATGGGGCTTGCCGTCCACAGCCCGGTCCTTTAGGGCCGGGCGCTTATGAACCCGCTGCCTGCCTCTTCTGGGAACGGACTTGAATAATCTGGGCCAGGATGCTGATGGCGATCTCCTCCGGGGTTTCCGCGCCGATCTCCAGGCCGATGGGCGCATGGACGCGGGCCAGCTTCTCCTCCGGGACGCCGTCGGCGCGGAGGTTCGTGTAGACGACTTCGCGCTTGCGCTTGCTGCCGATCATGCCGATGTAGGCGGCGGGCGTATCCAGCACGCGGCGCAGGGCGGCCTCGTCGGTGACAAAGCCCTTGCTGATGAGCACGACGTAGGAGCGTTCGTCCGGGGTCGGCAGGCCCGCGAAGTCCGGGGGAAGCTGGAGAACGCTCTCGACGTTCGGGAAGGGGAAATCTTCGGGCCGGGCGTATTCGGCGCGGTCGTCCACGACGGTAATAGAGAAATCGAGCAGCGAGGCCATGCGCGCCAGCGCGCGCCCGCAATGCCCGCCACCCACGATAAGCAGCCTGTCCGGGGGCATCAGCACCTCCAAAAAGACCTCGGCCCGCCCGCCGCAGACCGCGCCGAACGCCTGTGGCCCCGCGCCTTCCGGGTTGAAGGAGTAGCCGCGCGTCACGCTCTGTCCGCAGCCAAGCGCGCCCAGGGCATCCCGCACGACCAGCGATTCAAACAGCCCGCCGCCAACGCTGCCGCGCGTGCGCCCGTCCGGGTAGATGAGCATCTTGGCGCCGGTGCGACGCGGCACAGAACCGCTGGTTCTTACCACCGTCGCCGCCACCAACGGCTGACGCTCCGCCATCGCCGACGCTATCTCTTGCCATATCTCAGGTGTATCGCCTGCCACGCCTTACCTCACTTACCGCTGTCTAATGAGTGCTATTTTCCTCTCTATTGTAGCACGCCCACCTTTCCTAAGAGGAGGTACAATTTTTCCAAAATTCTTTCGAAAAATTTCGAATGACGGCAGGAGATATAGGTAATTTGCCGAAGTCTAATCTAACGTCTGTGTGGGACATGAAGCGGCACATATACCAAAATGGGCCGCACGTCATCCCCTTCTTTTGAGAGACCTCACCGTAAGAGGCTGGTGGTTGTTTGGCCATTAGACTTAGGAGGACTTTGAAATGACCCAACAGTACTTACAACGTATGAGCTGGTTATGTCACCTGTTTCTGCTCTGCCTGCTCACGCTTTCCTGCCTTGCCCTTGTAAAGCCTGCTCAAGCAGCAAGTGCACCTCTCTCAACATTCAAGCAGATTTCTTTGCGTTCGAGAATAATGATCATGTCACCTACAGTTTTACGACGACCTGGACAACGCAGGGTCTCTACGCTAACTGGTTTGTAGATGAGACCGTCATCTATTACGATAGCCAAAACAAGATCATCACCGGTAAGGTATTGTCTCTGTACCCTTACCCAAAATCAGGTACGGTCTACACTCCAGGGACAACTACTGGGAGCTTTTATACGCAAGGGGAAATAAACGCCTCTCTCAACAAGCCCTCAAATGCGGTAAAGGCTACCTATTTCTATACCCTTGAGGTTGTCATAGCGGACGGCGCTACTGTCTATGACGACAAGACCACCCAAAGTAGCTCTAACACCATTTATTTTTAGGATAGCGAGAGAGTAGGTAACTCAAGTTGCTACCTTGCCTCTTCGAGAAGGCAAACGGTGATGCAAAAGCCGGTTTCCAGAGCGATTCTCTCTCAAACGTGTTCCTAGGTAGCAACTTGGGTTAGGTATTCTGCGAACACCAAAGAAGGGGATGACGTTCTTAAGACTGTATGCGTATTTGTTCCTGCTCTTCGGGACAGGCAAGCAAAGCCTAGCAAGGGAAAGACAAATGAGGCAATTTCATCGGCGACTAGCCCCCTTTGTATGGATTGTAGTAACCGTTCTATTTCTCCTGCCTTTGAGCGTTGTCAAAGGTCAGCAAAATCAGGCAAGCGAGAAGGAACCGATAACTAATACTACTGCTTCCAAGCTAAATCCTTTGGACAATGACCCACGCCTAAGAATCAAAGTTACTCTGAAAAGGCGGCTCACACGGGTTGCTGAAGCACTTCGAGAACTAAGCATTCGTACGAAGGTGAAGCTTGAGGCTGAGGGCAACGAGGTACGCCCTGCCAGGCTATCTTTCTCGTATAAGGATATATCTCTCAAGGATATTCTCGATAGCATTGCTGCCGTTCACAACTGGGAGTGGGAGCGTCGCAAAGGGGGAATTCTTATCCTACGCGAACGAGACAATACAGCGCTTCAGAATGCATTACGTCCTCACTCACAAGCACAAGCAGAAATCTACCGAAAAGGCAGAGAGTTTGTAAATCTCCTTAGTAAACAGTCTCAGGAGTTACAAAACTCTCTATGGGCACATCCTATGCGCGGCTTCCCGCTCCCTAACGGAATAGGGTTTGGAGAACTTCCTACCCCAATGCAGCAAGTGCTGCGTGATATGTTGGCAGCACGTAGAGAGGAATTAGCGGAACAGGGATTAGACGGAGGACATCTTTCGCCTGAAGCTTTAGACGGTACACGGCTCTGGATGGAAACGTATCCGGGGGAAGGAGTTACAAGTTATCATCTCATGGTTTTTGATGAGCGAGGCGGGTGTGGTATTAACTTTAACGTCTTTAGTGATCCTAATGAGAGCAGCCAGGTCGTTCCCGAAAGTTCGCCCATCTGGTACGGTGCTTCGGAAGATACGACCTCGCAAGAGCAAGCTAGTAACGATCCTCGGCTCAACCAGAGGGTTACGCTTGATGTTCGCTCAGAAACTATCCTCGATGCCTTGCGGGAATTGGCGCCACAAGTGCCTCTCAACTTTGCGGCAGAAGTCTCCGTGTATGACCCAATCAAGAGGTCTTTTGTCTGCAAGGAGAAGCCGCTAAAGGCTGTATTGGATAAGCTTGCTATGCTGTACCACTATACATGGGGATACCGCAAGAGTGGTATTTTTATGTTCCACCTTGCCCCTGACAAGAGTGCTTCTCAATAGCTCTATGCCAACATCATAGCAGCAACGCCAGATTCCAGGGCGATAGCGCGCCCTATCAAACTAGCTTCGAATACCCCGAACGTCGTACGGTTTCCGCCCTGCAAAATAAGCCGCAACCTTTGCCTGCCGCATAATCACCACGAAGGCAATACCCTCCGAAATGGTCACGGCAGACGCGGGGCGACTCTGGCCTATCCCTTCCCTCCGGTCGTGGCGATGCCCTCGATAAAGGTCCGCTGCGCCAGGAAGAAGAGCACAATCACCGGGAGAAGGACCAGCACGGAGGCCGCCATGAGGAGGTTCCACTCCGTGCCGCCGTGCTGCGATTGGAACGCCTCCAGGCCCAGAGACAGGGTGTATTGCTGCCGGTCCTGGATGTAGACCAGAGGCCCCAGGAAGTCGTTCCAGGCGCCCAGGAACGTAAAGAGCGCCACCACCGCCAGGGCCGGCCGGGACAGCGGAACGATGATCTGCCAGAAGATGCGCCAATCCGAGCAGCCGTCAAGGCAGGCCGCCTCGCTGAGTTCGTCGGGAATCGTCAGAAAGAACTGACGCAGCAGGAAGATGCTGAAAGCCGAGCCGAACCACGCCGGAATCCAGAGCGGCCTGAGGGTTCCCAGCATCTGAATCGGCGTGTGGTCGCCGATCCACCGGAAGATGCTGAAGAGCGGAACCATTAGAACCGGGAACGGAACCATCATGGTAGCGAGCATGATGCCGAACAGCGCGCTGCGTCCCTTGAAGCGAATCTTGGCGAAGCCGTAGGCGGCAATGGCGCTGGAGAGGGTGGTGCCGAGCACCGAAAGGATAGAGACCACCAGGGTATTGTGGGTGAGCAGGGGGAAGTTCAGTTCGCCGCGCTGGAGAACGGTCGCGTAGTTCCGGACAACAACCGGGTGGGGGATGAGGTGCGGCGGCAACTCCATCGCTTTGTCCAGAGTCTTCAAGCTCGTCGAAAGCATCCAGACGAACGGAAGGATAAAGCCGATAGAGATAAAAAGCAGGCCCACAAACGCGAACCATCGCTCCGGATGCGGCCTGCGCCGGGCACGCGCGGTCGTCCGGCGCGTCGTTGTGGTGCGGGAATCGGTAGCGGTCGGATCGGTCATGGGTGAAAGTCATCAACGTGCCGCAAGAGCGGTCACTGTCCCTGGTAGTGGACCCAGCGCTTGCTGGACCAGAACGCGAGCGCGGAAAGCAAAACGACGAGCAGGAACTGAATCCAGGCCATCGAGCAGGCATAGCCCATCTTCAGGTAGCGAAAGGCGTTATCGTAGAGATACATCGTGTAGAAGTAGGTGGCCCTGGCCGGCCCGCCTCCGGTCATGATATACGGGATGGCAAAGGCCTGGAGCGTCCCGATGATAGCCATGATCAAATTAAAGAAGATGACCGGCGAGAGCATCGGCAGGGTGACGTGGCGGAGCCGCTGCCAGGCGCCGGCGCCGTCAATCTCGGCGGCCTCGATCAGGCTGCGCGGCACATCCTGCAATCCCGCCAGATAGATCACGACCGTGTAGCCCACGCCCCAAAGGCTCATGATCGCCAGCGAGGGCAAGGCCCAGGCGGGGTCCGTCAGCCAGCCAATCGGGGTCTCTATTCGGGGCAGATGCAGCGCGTGCAGTACCGTGTTGAGCGCGCCGAGGAGCGCCTGCATGGGAGCGGTCGCCAGCAGCGTATTGATCAGGCCCAGCTTGGTATTGAAGAGCCAGAGCCAGAGCATGGCCGAGGCGACGGTGGGCACCAGCGAGGGAATGAAGAGTATCGTGCGGAAGAGGGGCTGCCCCAGAGTCCTCTGGTTGAGCAGGATGGCCAGCCCCAGGGAGACCAGCATCCCTGCCGGCAGGGCGATGGCCGCGTAGATCAGCGTATTGATCAGCGACTTCCAGAAAATGGGGTCGCCCATCAGCGCGCGGTAGTTGCTCAGCCCGATGAGGACCGGCGACTGGAGCAGCGAGTAGTCGCAGAGGCTGTAGTAGAACGCCAGCACGATAGGAACGAGGGTGAAGGCCAGAAATCCGCCGATCCAGGGCGAAAGGAACGTGAGTCCTCTGACAAGCTGCCGGGCTTCCTTCCGGGTCATCCTTGGCTCCCCCGGCGCGCCCTCTGGCGCTCCCTGTACTCTCGGTATTTCTCGTCTACGCGCTCCTGAGCGTCGCGGAGGGCCTGCGCGGGAGAGGCTTCCAGCAAGGAGACTCGCTGCGTGGCGTTGTCCAGCTCGGCACCGACTTCCGGCCAGATCGGGCACGGCGGCACGCCGTAGGCATGGGGGCCGGCCATCAGGCGCTCGAAAACGGCAATGTAGGGGTTCGGATGGACCTCAAAGAAGTGCCGGCTCACCTGGCGCAGGGGCGAGTCCTGGCAGTTCAGGATGTTGAGCTTCTCCGTCTCCGCCTGGCTGTTCACGAAGGCGATGAACTCGAAAGCCTCCTTCTTGTGCTTTACGCCTCGCGGGATCATCAGCACGTCGAAGTTGGTAAAGGTGACGTCGTTCAGTCCCGGCACGGCCGAGGGAAACGGCGCCACGCCCCACTCGCAGTTCTCCTGCCGCTGCGTCGGCGATAGCGACCTCTCCAGGGAACGGGGGTACTTCCCGTGGTTCATGGCGGGCCGATACTTCTCGAAGGTAGAGGTCATCCACGGCCCCTGCAACTCCATCGCGACGGTGCGGGCAATGAAGGGGTTCTGCGTGGAGTTGAAGGTTCCAAAGCCGCTGCGGAATTCGCTCAGCGAGTCCTTGCCAAGCCGGAGCGAGTAGCCGCGAATCCAGTCGAAGGCCTTGACCATGCGCGGATCGGTCAGCAGGATGCGATCCGTTTGGGGGTCGTAGATCGGAGCGCCGAACCAGTACCCAATATAAGCGAGATACCAGCCCGGCTCCATAGGCAGGAATCCGGACTGTTTGAGCCGCCGGAAGCCGTTGGGCAGGGTCTCGTATTCGTCCAGGACGGCGGCGTAACGATCCAGCTCGTCCAGCGTGCGGGGTGGACGGTTCGGATCGAGGCCGGCCTTGCGCAGCGCCGCCGCTTTGCGGGCGAACAGCAGCTTATTATAGTAGAGCGCCTGCGAACCGCAACTGCTGACCAGCGCCCACAGATGCCCCTTATAGCGGCAGCCCTCCCAGAGAACCGGTTTGTAGTAATCGGCGGTAATCCCGTGGGCCTTTGCCAGATCGTCGAGGGGCTCCAGCGCGTTGATTTCAGCGAACTGGGCGACCTGCGTATTCCACAGGCCGGCCACGTCCGGGGGCACGCCCGCCGCGGTGGCGACCAGGGTCTTCTGATCCACATTGCTCATCGAGAGATACCGGACATAGATGCCCTTCTGCTTGCCGACCGTATTGTTGAAATCGTTGACGACCTGCTGCATCGCGGCCGCATCTTCGCCGTTCCACTTCTCCCAATAGGTGATGACGACCCGGCCATCCTTCCGGGACGATTCCCCGGGCTGCACCAGGAACAGGAGGTAAGCGGTCACGCACCCGAGGAGTGCGAGCAAGAACATACGGAAATATTTCATTAAGCGTCTCTGCCTCCGCTATGGATACTCCTTGCGGTTCCCCTCGTGGGATAAGAGGACCGGCCTTGCCGGGAGAACCCGTCGCACGGCCTCTAATTCCGGCTCCCCAGGCCCCAAAGGCAGCCGGATCTGGCCCCGTTCCACCACGGACCGCAGAATGCCCATCGTGATCTCGAAGCCCTGGTAGGCGCTCTCTCCATTGCACGGGTGCAGCCTGCGGTCATCGTCCAGCCAGTCGGCCATGTCGTTGACATAAGGAGGCATGTCCAGGTCGTAGTTCATGCAGCCCTCCCCAGACGACAGGCCATCGCGGGTGACCGCCCTCCATCCCGCTCCCGTCAGGACCTCGGCAAAGCCCTCCGTTCCCTGCGCCCCGATCCGGCACTTACGCCACCAGTAGTCAACCTCCGGCACATCCGGGGCTCCCGCGCCGGTCTCCACGTAGCCGCGAACGCCGTTCGCAAACTGAATGAGGCCCGCCACATAATCCGGCGACGGGTGGATGTCCGCCAGCTTTCCGCTGCCCGCAGCCTGTCCCATCACCCATTCGGCCTCGGCATTGCCGTTATACCAGCGCATGTAGTCCACCAGATGAGTAAACAGGTGCATCATCCACCCCACCGCATGGCCATAGACGGTGTGAACCCGCCCCAGGCTGCCGCTGTCCACGATCTCCTTCACCTTGCGATAGTGCTGACCGTAACGGTGCTGATGGCTGACGACCGTCTTCACATTCGCGGCGCGGACCGCTTCCCGGATCGCTATCGCTTCATTCATGGACAGGGCCATCGGTTTCTCGTAGGCGATCAACCTGGCCCCACAGGCGATACCGACCTGGATGAGCTCCAGCCGAACCTGAGGCGGCGTGCAGAAGCAGAAGATGTCCGGTCGGACCTCCCTGGCCAGGGCGAGGGGATCGGTGCTCGTGCGGGAGACCCCCAGTTCGCTGGCCGCCTGTTCCAGTTTGGCCCTATCCCGTGTGCAGATACCGGCCAGCTCAAAGCGGGGGTTGGCCTTGAATGCCAGCGCATGATGCTTGCCGCGCTTCCCCATTCCCACGACGACCGCTTTGTAGACCTTCATGGCTGCTCCTTGTCCCAGGCCAGGCACCGGTCAATCACGTAATCCACCTCTTCGTCCGTCAGCTCGGGGAACATGGGCAGGGAGAGGCAGGTGGCGGCATTCTGCTCGGAGTAAGGCACCTGGGGGCACAGGTCGGCGAGCTTGCCCCACGGATAGCCCTCCTGCTGGTGAATGGCAATCGGGTAGTGGAGTTTGGCATCCACACCGGCTTCAAGCAGGAACTGCTCCAGGCTGTCCCGCCGTGGGTGCTCAACAACGTACAGATGATACACGTGGCGATAGCCAGGCGGCTCGTAGGGCAGCGTGAGGCTAGTGTCCTTAAGGCCCTGCGCATAGCGCGCGGCCAGGGCGCGCCGCCGGTCCGTCCACTCGGACACGTATCGCAGCTTCACGCTGAGGATGGCGGCATGGAGATCATCCAGGCGGCTGTTGTATCCCATGCTATGGACCGAGCGCGCGAGGGAGCCATGATTGCGCAGGCGTCGAATCGCCGTGGCGACCTCCTCGCTGTTGGTAAGGACGGCCCCGCCGTCGCCGAAGGTGCCCAGGTTCTTCTGGATGATGAAGCTGGTGCAGACGGCATCACTGAACTCGCCCTGTTTCCAGCCATCTCCATGTCCATCAATGGCCTGGGCGCTGTCCTCGATCACGAGCAGGTTGTGCCGCCTGGCAATGGCGTGGATGGCCGGCATGTCGGCGCAGAGTCCGTATAGGTGCACGGGCACGATAGCTCGGGTTCGGGGAGTGATGGCCGCCTCGATTTTGTTCGGGTCAATGTTACGGGTCCTGGGGTCAATATCTACGAAGACCGGCTTGGCGTCCACGATCCAGATGGCCTCCGCAGTGGCGAAAAACGTGTTGGCCGTCGTGATGACCTCATCGCCCGGCTTGATGCCGAGGGCGAGAAAGGCCAGCCAGAGCGCATCCGTTCCGGAGTTGACCCCGACAGAGTATTGCATTCCGAAGTAGCTTGCTAACTCTTGCTCGAAGCGCTGGAGGGTCGGCCCCATGACATACTGGCTGCTCTCCAACACTGTATGGATGGCGTCGTCGAGTTGCGCTTGCAGGTTGTGATACTGGCGCACGTGCCCATAAAAGGGAACTTTGACCTGTGGCATCTTATACTCCTCGCTGTTCCAGAGCGTGGAACC
>DASRGZ010000178.1:0-25393 GCA_035650735.1 Chthonomonadaceae bacterium | reverse complement strand
TAGTGGCAGACAAACAGGTCGAGCTTGCCGTCGTTGTCGTAGTCCAGCCAGGCCGCGCTCGTGCTCCAGCCCCCGTCTCCCACCCCCGCCTGCCCCGTCACCTCCACAAACCGCTTGCCTCCCTCATTGTGGAACAGCCGGTTGCCTCCCACGCCGGTAACGTAGAGATCCTCGTAGCCGTCGTTATCATAATCCCCCACCGCAGCGCCCATCCCCTGTAGAGAAACCTTCAGCCCCATCGCCTGAGTGGTATCGGTGAAGGTGCCGTCCTGGTTGTTATGATACAAGGTCAGGGTGGGGCGTGGGCCGGGGAGGGGATGGCCGGGCCACCAGTCGCCGTTGAGGAGCAGGATGTCGAGGAAGCCGTCGTTATCGTAGTCGAGGAAGGCGCCCCCGCCGCCCATCGTCTCCGGCATCCAGCGCTTGCCAAAGGCACCGTTCACGCGAGTAAACTTTACGCCCGCGCTGACGCTCACGTCGCGAAACCGAATCGCGGCAGCGGGCGCTGCGGACGGACGGGAAGGCTTCGCACAGCCAATCAGGGCCAGCGCGAGCAGCCCCAGGAGACCCCACGCGCGCACGAAGGGAACACGACCGCCGTTGGTCACGAGCGTTCCCCTCGCTGAAGTGACGGCGGCAGCGGCACGCCAAGCTGCGCATAAAAATTCGTCAGTTGGCGGCGGACCTGTGGGGAGCGCGGCGCAAGACAGTAGGCCGATTGCAGTTCTACCAGCGCTTTGGCGAACTGGCCCGCGTCCAGATAGTGGCGCGCGAGCGCCAGACGCGCCTGCGGATCGGTCGGTCGGTGATCATGACGCTCTCTCAAGCGCGCTTCTTCCTTGTTCCGCGCCAGCAGTCTCAACGCAATGGTCCGCTGCTCGGCGCTAAGGCCGGGGTTTCCCAGGTGCGCGTACGCCTGGGCGAGCTGCAATCGGGCCGAGGCCGAATCGGGGACAAGCGCCAGGAGCCAGGTAAACATATAGGCCGCCTGCCGATAGCGGCGCGCATCCTGGTAGAACTGGGCCAACTGCTGGCAAGCCTCAACGTCGTCATGATTTCGCTGTAACGTTTCGAGCAGATAGTGTTCCGCCAGGGCGGGGTCGCGCTGAGGCAGAAGCGGGTTGTCCAGCACAGTCGCCAGGTAGCGACGCACCAGCGGATCGTCTGGATGGGCTGCTAGCATCTGCTCCAGCAGCGTGCGCGCTTCGGAAAGCCGTCCGAGCCGGAAGAGCAGATGGGCGGCGGTCAGGGTAGCCGCCGCACTGTCCGGCGCTCGTGCGCGAGCCGCCTGCGCCTCGGCAAGCGCACGCGGCAGCTCATCCCGCATCTCAAACTCGCCCGCGATTCCAAGCCGACCGGAAATATCGGTCGGCGCAACAGCGCGCGCCCCTCTCTCTAGAGTCTGCGTTGCGGCCTCTCTTTGGCCCAGCAGACCCTGAGCGCGGCGCAGCCCGATATAACCGGCTGCCTGGCCCGGCGCGCGCGCCAGGAGCTTTTGATAGGTGTCCTGCGCCTCTTTGAAGAGACCAAGTTGTATCTCGCAGCGCCCCAGCGCATCGTAAATGGCCGAATCGGTCTCTGGCCGCAACTGCAGGCCCGCGCGGAGCTCCTCGCGGGCGGTCAGCAGATCGCCGGCGCGCAGGGCCTCATAACCGATGGCAAAGCGAACGGTCGGGTCGTTCGGTTGGGCACGCGCGATGGCCAGTCGGTTTTGCAGGCGCAGAAGGCCCTCTCGCAATGCCGCTTTATCCTCTGCCGGGAGCGGAGGCGGAGGCGCGAGCGGGACATCCGCGTCCAGGCGCAGGCGTTCCGGTCGGGGCGGAGTCAGAAGGCGGTAACTCAGAAAAACGATCCCGGCGCACGCCAGAACGGCAGCGAGCAGCAGACGCAAGCGCGCCGAACGCGTGCTCTGGGGCGCCTGTGCGCTGGACGCGCTGCCATGCTTTGTGTAGGGCTGGCTCATACCCACTGTAATTCTTGACCGACGGAATGGAATCCTGCCCACCAGCCTCCGGCTCCCAGGGTCCTTCCGTTCTTGCCCTCACCCCTAACCCGCTGCTAGGGTCGGGCCTACAACGGACTGCCAGGGTCGGCAGGGTTACGGCCCCTGCCTCCGCCTTGCCACAGCCCTCCGCCTCGCGACACCTTGCGACCCCTCCGGGGACACCACAGAGCTTATCGCAAGGGAGTGCCCGCGTAGGCGGGCACTGGGCCGGAGGCCACCCAGCGAAGGGCTTTAGCCCGTCGAACAACAAGTGTCCGCCCTTGAACCTCCCAGGGAAGGGGGACGGGGGGTTAGGTTAAACGGGAGAGAGGGGCCGGGGGTGAGGGCCGTCTTAGCAGCTCTCTATAGCCTCTCCGTTCGCCTGCGGGAAATACTTGACAGCCAATTAGAACTTTGATATAGTGATATCCATAACACGCAGGCTCACTGTACCGGATCGCCACACCGTCGGAAGAACCCAGGTATAGCCTCCCTAACGGCCGGGGATACTCGGTACGGCCCAATGCGGGATCCAGGCCGCCGCATGATCCATGCGACCCTGCGCTCCCTCTCGAAAGGAGAGCAAGCAACCATGCAGCGCCAGGTTTGGAAACGCGGTTTTACCCTCATCGAGCTGCTCGTCGTCATCGCCATTATCGCGATCCTCGCCGCTATCCTCTTTCCCGTCTTCGCCCAAGCCCGCGAGAAAGCGCGCGCCACCGCTTGCCTGTCCAATCTCAAGCAGGTGGGGCTGGCCCTGGCGATGTACCGACAGGACTACGATGAGACGAACGTGAACGAGTGGCCCTTCAACGGCTATGGCCTCTTCAATTGGGACCATGCGTTCCATGAGGTCATCAACCCCTACATCAAGAACAAGGACATCTTCAAGTGCCCCAGCGCCTCGACCAGGACGTATGTCAGCAAGCCGGACCCCAACCTCGGACTGCAAGGCGGCTTCTCGGCAGCCTACCTGATGAACGAGACCGGCTGGTCGGAATGGACCACGGGCTACATGGGCGAGGGAATCAAGGACGCGAAGGTGCAGTTTCCCGGCGAGGTCATCTTTGTAGCGGAAGCCATGGGCATCCATGATTCGCAAACCACCGGCTATACCTGGCAGGATGCCCATATTGGTTACACCGACAAAGATAACGCCGGCTGGGGAGGCAGCCCGAACCCCGCTCCGGAGCAGGGCCTGACCTGGCGCGACTTCTATAACGTGCCGGGCTGCGATTGGGGCATCGCCGGAGTGGCGCTCACTATTCCTGCGCGGCACAGCGAAGGCAATAACTGCTCTTTCTATGACAGCCACGCGAAGTTCGTTCGCGCATCAAAAGGCCGGAACTGGCGGGTTTCGGACTGAGAGCCAGACGCACACGAACGCAGCAAGCGAGGAGAGATCCGTGAACGAGCGAACGAAAGTCGCCCTGCTGACCATCGCTGTTGTCGTCTTGTTGGGAGTCGCAGGCATCGTTGCCTTTCGATCCCTGAAAGGTACGGCGGAACCTACGGTATCCGCCGCCTACCAGCGCATGGCGCCGAATGAACGACAGCAGCTAGAGTTCGACATGGAGCGGAAGCGGCGGAAATACGGCAAGCCTCCTATCCTGCACCTGCCGGAAGACCCGCCAGGCTTCCCTCCTCCTGAAGGTCAGGCGGCATCTTCTGGTAGCGCGCTCGGTCAAGGCTACGGAAAGCCCCGCTAAGGCGCGCGCACTCAGCCCCATCCCTCAGCATGAAGGCTCTCTCCAGATAGGAGAGGGCCTTCTCTCTGCCCAGCCACACGGGCGCTTGTCAGATGAAAAGACGCGCCCTGCGTTTCCGTCTACGGCCCAGGTGCCCGACCCTTTAGCGCAGCGTTACCGGAATAGAGGTGGCAAAGGCAATTTCCCCCTCCTCCCGGGCGCTGGGAGCATAGACGAAGATGCGGCCCTGTTGCCGGCCCGCCACAGGAGCGGTATAGGTGAGAACCACGGTGAAGGGGCCATAGGAGCCCATCGCCCCCGTGCCCACGCCTCGGGCCAGCACCTTATTCTGTGCGTCGCGCACTTCTGCCACCACATTTCCTTCGAAGACGTTGGCCTGTCCGTGAACGCGGACCGGGGAGGTCACCATCGCCCCTGCCTTTGGCATCAGGACGACGATACCGGGCCTGGCTGTCGGCAGCGGTAAGACCCACAGCGTGCCGGAAGGCTCGGGGCCCACCAGAACGCTATGCACCCGCCCTTCGTAGCGCACGGAAACCGCTAACGCTTCCCCCGCAAAACGCAGCGGGATCATCATCCGGCCTTGCTGCGCGTAGGGCGGCGCTTCCAATCGGCGGGGACGGCCATCCACCAGGACTACCCTTTTCCCCATGCTCAGCCGCACAGACCGGTTGCCTTGAGTCAGCACCACAGTCCGGCTCGCCTGCTTCCAGGTGACGGTCGCACCCAGCGCCGTTGCGGCTGCCCGCAGCGGCACAAACGTCCGGCCGGAGCGGATCTCCGCTGGCACCTCGGTTTGCAGGAGCGTTCGCTCCCTGGTTCCGATCAGGCTGGTCCCGGAGAGCACGAGGAGGAGACTCGCGGTGATCAAGAGCGACATCTAAACCTCTACCTTCTCTTCAGGCTCCATCGAACGTTCTTTAGAACTGTGGTGGTATTGGGCGATAGATACCATGTAGGTAAAGCGCTTCACGGACGAAGGTGCAACACGCGGTCGTCCGCTTCGAGTATCCGATCAGCCGAGGCCGGAAATTATTGATGTATATATTGCCCGGCGCGGAAACGAAAGCGGCATTTCCAAAAGCTCCGGATTTATGGAACTTACTGGAATTTCGACTCTTGATAGTCCGCTCGGTCGCTTAGATCGAGTGGACTTTTTGATTTATCGCAGGAAAACTCCCCTGGTCTGTCGCAGGGCCGGCTACGCTCTCATCCTTGCTCAGGAACTCCGTCTGAACAGGCTAACCCCTCGTCGGAGTGGAAACCGCAGGTCAGGAGGTAGTATCCATGTACCAAAAAACAGGAAAGCAGCGAGGCGAGCATTCCCAACACAAGCCTCACTTACCACGACTCTCTGCACTGTACTGACGCTGTTTGCGCTCCCTGCACTGGGGTTACCGCAGATCCCGAATATTACTACGCCATCCCAAGCACAGGCTTCCGATCACTTCACGGTCATGGTTCCGACGCGCGACGGCGTGAAACTGGCCACCGATGTCTCTCTGCCGCCTGGGCAGGAATTCGATCACTCGCTGACGAATTCCTGCATTGGAAGTAATCCCTACCAGAAGACGGAAGCCAGAGCCTAAAGAACGCTACCCCGCCTCCACAAGTCATGCCGACCATCGCTACGCGCGCAGGGGAACAGATCATGGCAACAACGGGAGACAGTCAGCACAAACCACCTCGCGCCGGGAGCGGCGTACGCCCGCAGGGTGAGGAAGCCCCACACCGAGTGTGCCAAGCACTGGATCGGCGCGTTCAGGAACGTACCGCGGCACTGCTGAACGCTAACCAGGCCTTGCAAGCCGAAGTGGCAGAGTATCAGCAAGCCGCCCAGATTGCGCGTGGGCAGAGGGAGGCCCTTGCCAAAACCCTGATTCTGCTGGCAGCAGAACCGGAACTGGACCGGTTTGTCGGCCAGGTATTGGAGGCCATCACCGAACAACTGGGGGCGCACTCCGGCGATTTCTGGCTCTATGACAAGTCGAGCGACAGCACCTACCTGCATATCGAGTATGACAAGGGGCAGATCCTGCCAGCAGTGTCATCGAAGCGCCCAGAGTCGTCACGAACGAGAAGGCGTGAGACGCCCAAAGCCCTCCACAGCAGAGTAGAATCGTGCCGGGATCAGCCGTTTCGCATCTATGAGAACATCGCCCACGCTCCCCTGCCCAAGCATGACCGCGACCATCTGCTGGCAAAAGGCATACAGACTCTGCTGCGGGTGCCCCTGTTTCTTGGGGAGGAGTTCCTGGGCAGTTTTAGCATCCACAGCACGCACACCCGCACATACCAGCCCGAGGAGATTGAACTGGCCCAGGCGCTCGCCCAGCAAGCCGTACTGGCCCTCCATCTGACCCGTCTGGCGGAACAAAGCCGTCAGGCCGCGGTGCTGGAGGAGCGCAACCGCATCGCCCAAGAGATCCACGACACGCTGGCCCAAGCCTTCACGGGCATCTTGATTGAACTGGGTGTGGCTCAGCGGATTGCCAAGCAGCGGCCGGAGGAGGCGTGGGGCCTGATTGAACACGTCCGTGACCTGGCTCACCAGGGCCTGGCGGCAGCGCGGCGCTCCGTGTGGGCATTGCAACCCCAAGCGTTGGAATATAGCAACCTTGCCCTTACCCTGGCGCGCACCGTGGAGCAGATGACCTCCAGCACGCCCGTTCGAGCAGATATGTCTGTGCAGGGCACGGCACGAGCGTTGCCTCCGGAGGTGGGGATGCACCTGCTGCGCATCGGGCAGGAGGCCTTGAGCAACGCCCTCCGGCACGCCCAAGCCCGCAAAGTTCGGATCGAGCTGCGCTTTGAGGCCGAGCACGTACGGCTGCGCGTGCAGGACGACGGGCACGGCTTCGATCCGCGGCCTCAGGCCGAGGGCGGCGGCTTCGGTCTAATCGGGATGCGCCAACGCGCCGAGCGTCTCGGGGGGCAACTGAGGATTGCCACCCAGCCAGGACAGGGAACCGAAGTGACAGTGATTGTGCCAATGGCAGCCGCGCCATGAAAGGCCCCTACACTAAACTGGAAATTTTCCGGAAAAATGTTGGGACGCCCGTAAGGAGGCCCTATGCGTTCCGAAAACCCCATCCGTGTGCTGGTTGCCGATGACCATCCGGTGGTACGCCGGGGGCTGGCGCTGATGCTTAAGTATGAGCCGGATATGGAAGCGATCGGGGAAGCCAGCAGCGGGCGCGAAGCGGTGGCGCTTTTCCGTCTCCATCGGCCAGAGGTCACGCTGATGGACTTACGGATGCCCGACATGGACGGAGTCGAGGCCATCACGAGCATCCGTGCGGAGTTTCCTGCGGCGCGCATCATCCTGCTGACCACCTATGATGGCGATGAAGATATCTATCAAGGACTGCGCGCCGGGGCACAGGCGTATCTGCTCAAGGATGCGCCCTGTGAGGAGCTATTAGAGACCATTCGCGTCGTCTACGCCGGGCACAAGCGCATTCCGCCTGCGGTCGGAGCCAAACTGGCCGAGCATATGAGCGGCTCGGAACTGACCGCGCGCGAACTGGAGGTGTTGCGGTTGATGGCCAAGGGGCAAAGCAATCAGGAGATCGGGGTGGCCCTCTGTATCACGGAGGGCACGGTCAAGTACCACGTCAACCACATTTTGAGCAAGTTGGCGGTCACCGACCGCACGCAGGCGGTCATCGTGGCCCTCAAGCGCGGTCTAGCCAGTTTGTGAAGTAGGGCCGTCGGAGGCGGCTCGGAGCGATTTCGCCCAGCTGGGGAGGTACAACTGGGAGAGTAAGAAGGAACACGCCCCTCCGAGCCAGGCAATACCCTATCTAAAGTTAAGGAACAGCACATGTCTTCAGGCCAGCCCTCGGCTGGCCTTTTTCTATGTTCAACACTGAACCTGCGGCAGACGACAGGAAAGGGGAGGGCGTGTATACTACTGATCTGAGTGATCCGAGCCTCGCTTTCTCAAGGCGCTCTCCGTGCTTAAAGCGGGCTTGGAAGGCTCACTTTAGAGATTAATGCTCGGATTCAGTATCAGTGACAGCTCCCACGCTTTTAAAGATAGATTAATTAACCCAAGTTGCTACCTAGGAACACGTTTGAGAGAGAATCGCTCTGGAAACCGGCTTTTGCATCACCGTTTGCCTTCTCGAAGAGGCAAGGTAGCAACTTGAGTTAATTAGCCCCGAGCGTTCATTAGGCTAAGCGAGTTCGCTAACTGCAGAAAACAATGCGCGCACGCTCGGTATCAAGGAATCAAAGTTCCTTTAAGCGGAATCAAAGTTCCTTTAAGCGTGGGCTTCTTTCTCGCGATTGAAGCTTCCTGCGTTGGAATAGAAATACGCATCGCTTGACGTCTAAGGAGAAAACCGTGGCAGCTCGTGTTGTCAGTTTTACAAACGGAATGAAAGTCGGGCTTGGATACAATCGTCTCACTGGCGATATCTTGCCCACGCCCGCTGTTCAAGGAACGTCCATTACGTCGCTGCAAGGGGCCGGTGGCCAGCAGGTCACGTCCGATTGCACGATCATCCAAGACGTGGCAACTTTACACAAGTCCCTCGGGATTTCGGTCGATGCCGGAGGGTCGTACATGGGCTTTTCGGGAAGCGCCAAAGTGGACTATGCCAACTCATGCGATTTTTCGAATTTTTCTACCTATGTCGTCGTGCGCGTGAGCGTTCAGGATGCCTTCGAAAGCCTCGATTCCCCTGTTTTCTCACCCGACGCAAACGAGCTGCTCGTAAACAATAACCCCGACCGCTTTCGCCAACGTTTTGGCGATACGTTCATCGCGGGCGTCTTAAAAGGCGGTGAGTTTTTTGCCATCTATCAAATCACAGGTTCCGATCAGAGCGAGAGAGAACAAGTGGCTGTCAGCGTGCACGCTGCTTATGATGCGGGGCCGCTGTCACCGACCTCAGCGCATTTGAACACCGACATTCAGACGGCCACATCCTCATCGAAATCCCATTTAGAAGTTCACTGTCATGTCTTCCGCCAGGGCACTATTGGCACGGCGGACCTGAACCTCGAAGACATCATGAAGACGGCAAAAGAATTTCCGGTGGGTGTCTCGGCAGATAAGGCGTTCCCCTTTGCGGTGTTGCTGCAAGATTACAGTGGCCTAAAAAACCCGAACGATCAGTTTGTCTATATTGACATCCAAAACCGGCAGGACGTGCTAGAGGATTTGGCAAAGAAGCGGTTCGAGTTTCTGGCCCTGAGAGATGACCTAAAATACATCCTGAAACATAGCGAGGATTTTCAAAATGCCGACGGCACGCCCGTCGTCCGGGATAAGCTACTCAAAGATTTTGACGACGTTATAGCTGCGATCAATACTATGCAGCATGAGGCCTCTGTCTGTACGCGAGATGCCAGTCAGTGCAATTTCACTAATTTTGATGTCGCCAAATTTAATGTCCCAGTTTTGGCGAAAGGACCGGAGGACGTTCTTGTCGCCAGGGGAGAAGCTCTAACGAATCAGGACCCCTTGGCTGTAGCGCTCCGCAATGGATTACCGGACGCTCCCAGTCGCCGCGGATTCGCTGTCGGCATGGCAGTTGCGGAAGGGCAGACCTTGCCGGGCCCTGGTAAACAGAGAATGCACGATTCACTTAAGTCAGACGAACAGAATGGGTTTAGCCTCGCGGTTTCTTTTTCCCTGGAGCGGAACAGAAACTTAGAGTTTGCTACCAGGGGAGCCGCTATCGCGAAGGCCGATCCCATCGTGGCACAAGCCCGCACCGCCAACCCGTCCGTGTTTTATACGCTAGGGTTTGATATCGCCACAGGCATTTTCGGTGACGTGGCGCTAGGTGGAGCAGGTCACACGAGCGAGGGACCTGGCTCTCAGGCAATTCGCGATGGTCTAAGCGCGGACGGGCAGAAGGGGTTTAGAGCCTCCGTCGATCTGTATCTCGTTCAGAAGCATAAGGCCTGAAGGATTCCCTCCTTACCTTAACGAAGGCAGTAAAGACAACTCAACAATTAGGAGACGCAAATGGCAAGTTGGCAAGATCGGGCTCAACGCGGGCTAACTCTCTTCGAGGGCAGCGGCAGTGACGAAGGCGACCGGACATTCCAGATTTTGAATCACGTCCTCGACGAGAGCAATCGCGACGACTACATCAGCAAGGATTTCTTCAACGTGCAACAAACCGCAGGGGGGCTGCCTGAAACGCTGAGTTTCGAGCAGTTCTTAGCGATGATCTCCGGACATATACGGAGTGAGCTTGAAGGCAGTAGCTTCGATGAGGGCCTAAGCGACGACGACTTCCGAACCGCCGCCCTCGCATTCGACGATAACATCCGCCGCCACATCCGTTTCCTGAATGGGGTCGTGCATCAGGCAGCGCCCGGCGAGGTACATCGCAGATTGTGGGATCTGATTCTGAGCGCCCGGAATGACAGTAGCAGCATTTATACTTGCTACAGAGACTTTCTGGTTGACGCCTGACAGCCGAGGCTCTTTGGGGTTTTACCATCCTCGATAACCGGCTGGCTGCTATGCACCGAATAGTTGTCCAGCACCGCCCCCAGCGGACGCTCCCGCTTCCGCTTGTACGCCCCAAGCAAGCTATGGAGCGCTCTATCGGTTCCAATGATGAGGTCTCATCCCCCGGTTGGAATGAACCTACTGATCCGAGCATTACTCCCTAAAGTCAGCCTCCCAAGCCCGCTCCAAGCACGGAGAGCGCCTTGAGAAAGCGAGGCTCGGATCAGTAAAAATCAGGACCATAGGCAGGAAAAGGAGAAATCCATGGACTTGGAATCTGTTACCTTCTGGCTTAACGCTTTCATTCCCAACTCGGTCTGCCAGCAGAAGGGGGAGTTATTTGTCATCACGATACCTGCGCCCCAGGGTTTGCCCGTACCCGCCCCGCGCTTTTTTACGGGAGACCAACGGGAGTTTTCCGACGATCCCAACGCCTCGGCTCGCATGCACTCCGAGGTGAAGATCGAAGGACTTTCCTCCGACACGCCGCGCATCGCCTTCCAGAACAACCTGTGCGGAGAATCGCACGAAGTAGATGAGCAAGGCAACATCATCGCCAGCGCCACCGCGCCGTCGGATCGGATGATGTTCCTGAACCTACGCGGATCGCAGACGGTGGATCCCAACGGCGGCGTGATTGATGGGATACCGGGCTCTGTTCAGATCGACGTGGTTGGCTCTGCCAATTTGCCTCTGGTTGGCCTCACGCCGGACATTGACTATTCCGGGACGCTTATCATTGACAGGGCGGAAGGCAATTTGCTCTGGAAGGGAGCGGTATCGGGCTTTCCCGCGTTCGAGATGTACGTCCGAGTCAATGACGGACCGGTCGGGACGCTGGCACAGTTCAACCCGATTTCTCCTATAGAGCTCCTCGGGGAAGAAAATCGCCCGGTGGACGCGGCAGTCCGAATTCAGTTGTAACGCACACCGACGCGTAGGGAAGCGCACATTCGGCTATATGCTCCAGGTATGGGGAAACTGAACGCGGCCCGCGTCAAGTCCGAAGGCAGCGCGATAGACGTCCTGCACTTCTTCGCGTGAGGAGTAAGAGAAGATGGCTCAATTTCAATTTGAGGATACCGGCGCGAATACCGTTATCGTAGACATGGTCTTTAACGCGAATCCGTTCGGAAAAAACTCGTGGAGCACGGCCAGCGGCGATACGAGCCTTCTTGGCGTCAGTGAAGGGCACTGGGAATCGAGCGGACTTCAAAACCGGGTCATTCTCCGGAGTCTGGCAGATTCGGAACTGGCTTTTCTCGATATTAACGTGGCGGCCAGCCTGACAGACCCATTCGAGCCTTGTCATGTCGGGGATAGCGGGGACGGACTTCTGCTTAGCGGATCAGGGATTGTCTGGACGCTTTTATCTAAATAGCAGGCTTGAACTGCCGCCTGGCTCTGGAATAGCCCTCTTGCCTAAGTCCCCGAAACCGCAAGTCTTTTCCTCTCGCAGAGGAGACTTAGACAAGAGGGCTAATGGAGAAAACGATGTCGAACGATACGCTTCAGGAACTTGCCATTGAAGTGAGGATACCGATAAACGACTGCTTCATTTCACTCAACGTGCCTTCTGATTTCTTTAAGCCCGAATTTGTACACGGACAGTCCCAAGAGCTTGTTGACGCGCAGAATGAATTGTCGCGGTTGAACACGCAACAGGCCTTGCTGCTTCAGGGATTGGCCCTCCAGCCGCCATTTATCCAGGTGGCATTCGCTGATCTGCCGGATAATCCGGGGTTAGTAGCAGGTTTGATTGTTCAAACTTCGCTAAGAATTGCAGAGCTAACGAAATCTCTGCGTCCCCAGCTCTTTCTTGTTGAGAGTTATCGCCTGACGACGCAGCGTACGGCAACAGGCAAAGGCCCTGAGGTCAATACGATGACCCTGGCAGCGGGCCAGATAGTAGAGGTTGCGACCACTACAGAATTTAGCAAAACGAGCGATTTGACCAAGACAACGACGGCTATGGAGAGCCAGGATACATCGGTCGCGCAGAACTTCAATACCCATGTGGCAGACTCCAGCAATCAGAGTAACAGCCAAGATTCCTCGGACTACCATATGGATGCCAATTTCCACGGGGATGCCTCCGTGGGCTTCGGAAGCGGAGAGGCAAACGCTCAACTTGGGGTAAAGGGCGGTTCCAACGACGTGAGAACCTCCTTTGGCAAAGCCACCGAAAGCGCGCAGGATAAGCAGATTGGAGAGACCGCCGCCTCACGCCAACTAAATGTTTCGCAGGCTTCCTCACAGGAGGTTGTAACCGGCAAAGTCACCGTAATCAACAAAAGCACAATCCAGAACCCAAATCCGACGCGCACGCTGAATCTTTTCTGGTTCCAACTAGTGGAGGAGTACCACTCCTTTCTCTCTCTCGTGGATGTCGGCGTGGCCTTCAGAAATAAAGACCGCGCGCAGGATCAGCAGGTGGCGCTACACGATCTGGACGGGCTTCTCAAGCAAGTCCTGGACCCTTCCAAAGTACAAGAGGTGCGGGACGGCATTAAGGGCGAACTGGAAGTCGTGCTGGATTATCAGGCGAATGTAAGGAACATCGTCGAAGAGGTTCCCTTCGGTCCGACCCATACGATTCTGCGGCTGACCAGGGATTTACAAACGCCGTTTGTCCTCAAGGATGGGAACGGCAATCCCTTGCGAACCATCCATGTGGAAGGCGTGGTGATTCAAGTGACCAAGAAGGACATCCCTTCCAAAGATTTAGTCCTTGACCAACTCGTTGGGGAGCATGATGCCTTAGCGGGCAGCCCAAATTGATTCGCCCGAAAGAATATTACTGATCCGGAGAGGAGAATGTGATGAAGAATATGCCAGGTATGGATATGCCGGCTGCTGATCACAGTCACGATGATCAGGACATCACCTTTGGCACGCACGGCATGCTGCTGGTCGGAGAAGAGACGCTGTATCTGTCCCATCTCCCGATGTTTATGCCGCCTCATAACTTCCAGGTCATTCTCGAAGTGAGCCTCGACGACCAAGCCATGGGCCGCTTGGGTGACTTTCGTGCCCATTTTGGAGATAGCGAATTATACACGTTCAAGCCCGAGGACTTCCCGATAGTGGATTTGCTTTCGCAGGGTCCCGATAAACCCGCTCTGAGCTCGTTTCAGGGAAGCCTGTTTAGAGGCCATTTTGAAAAAGGCGGAACCGTCGTTGCCGAGCCCGCGACGGTCCATGTCGTGAACGTGGTTCATTTTGAAGAGCTTGGCCCGGATGCCTTCACTTCTGACCTCGACTACTTGTTGTTTGGGAGGGGACAGGAGTTCTTTCTGGCCCATTGGATTACCCAGCCGCCGGACTTTGATCAGGTCTTGTCGGTCAACATCACGGGCCAGGCGTTCACGGACGAGGAAATAGGCCGGGAACATCACGGCGTACACGTCGCCTTTGTTGGAAGACCCAATACTCTCCACGATCGCCTAAAGCCAGGGGAGAAGATTATAGGGCAAAGTCACGTCACGGGAGCCCATCAATTCCTGGATCTGCAAGTCGAAGCGCTCAGAGAAATTTACTTTGAAGAGGGCGAACTGCGCGAAAAGGCGACCTTTGCCCCCACCAAGGAAGAAAAAGCGGCAGGATTTGGGGAGTAGTCCTGGGGCGCTGTTGTTCTTCATTCGAAGCGGCCGAGGTCTCCTGGCCGAGTTCTTATGGCACCAATTACGGGGGCGCTGACGAGGTTGACGAGGCGGACCGACGCTGATACCAAGGAGGATCTAGTAGTCGGCGAGAGAAGTACGGCGGACTGCGGAGGGGTTCACTCCCCTTAGGGAGATATTTTGGAAAGACAAGTCCAGGATGGAAATAGATTGAGCCTGCCTGTGGGCGCGCGTGACCACGGGCGCGGGCCGCAGACGGCCCAGGTAACGCTCGTGGAATACGGCGATTACCAATGCGGCCGCTGCGCTCAGGCTTATGTTCTGCTCCAGGACTATCAGCAGCGACAAGGCGAGGCCTTGCGCTTTGTGTTTCGCCACTTCCCCCAAAGCCAGATCCACCCGCAAGCCCAGAACGCCGCCGAAGCAGCCGAGGCGGCGGGCGCCCAGAACAAGTACTGGCAGATGCATGCTCTCCTGTTCGAGCGTCAGCAGGCGCTAGAGAACGGGTTTCTGGTCGAGTATGCCGCGGCGCTCGGGCTGGACACGACCCGATTTCTGCGGGAGATGGCACAGCATACGTATGCGGATCGGGTTCGCGACGACTTTAGGAGTGGGATGCAAAGTGGTGTGAACGGTACGCCGACTTTTTTCATCAACGGAGTGCGCTACGAGGAGATTTGGAGCGAGGAGGGGCTCATCGCCGCGATTGAAGATGTCGCGTGAGGGTCGCGTTGACCACGCAACAGGGCTCGTAGGATGGCCGAAAACTAGCCCATCGGAGCGACAAAGCCGAGCATCAACACAAAATGGCAGGCGCTGCCTGCCAGCACAAACAGATGCCATAGATCGTGCGCGCTAAATTTGCCGGGCCACAAGTGCGGACGGTCGGTGGCATAGATGACACAGCCGCCCGTATAAAGCACCCCGCCCGCCACGAGCCAGGCCCGCCCTACGGGCGGCAAGACCGCCTGTAGGACCGGCCAGGCCAGCACCGCCAGCCAGCCCATGAGGATATACAGCGTCACGCGCATCCAATGAGGCGTCCCCTTCCAGATCAGCAGGGTTCCCATGCCCAGTGCCGCTAAGCCATACTCCCCTCCCAGCAGGCTCCATCCCCACCCTCCGGGCAAGCAGATCAGGCAGATCGGAGCGTAGGTCCCGGCAATGAGCAGGAAAATGGCCAGGTAGTCCAACCGGTTCCACCAAGCTATCTGTGCGGAAGTGACGGGCAACCCATGGTAGAGGGTACTGACCGTATATAATAGGACCAGGCTGATTCCATAGAGGCTAAAGCCGACCAGATGCCACACGCGTCCCCGCGCCAGGACCACAAGCACAACCAAAGCCACGACCGATAGGACCGCTCCCACCAGATGCGAGAGGCTGCAAAAGGGTTCCCTAATCCATGTACGCTGCGAGGCCATATTGTTTCCCTTCCAGTAAGAGCGGACCGACTGGCTGGGGCCGTCGGTATCGAGGTTCTCTAATTGCAGATACGCTATAGATCTTCGCGCACTATGGCTTCAGGGCCGATTCGACCTCCTATAGTGGGCGATTTACTTTGAGCCGCCCTTACGTCTGGCTTTGTTGGGCTGCTCATGCGAACTGCTCGGCGCATTCGTATCCTCCTTGGCGGGTACATGGCTGTCTTCGCTGCCGGTCTCGCTGCGCCGAATATCGGATACATTTCCCTGTCCCTGGCGCTCCGGTGCCTTCTGTTTCTTTTCCTTCTCGGCGCGGCGGGCTTCGCGGCTTTTGCTCCCGGTTTCGCTGGTGCGTATGGCATTCGCATCGACGCGCGGATTGCCTGGATTGTCTGTCATATCAGCCCTCCCTCCTCGGCCTGGCAATGGAGTAGGCGACCCTAGCGCAGGGAACCTCCCTCTGCGCTCGCAGAAACAAAGAGCCTTGCTGATTTTTACGGCAGGGAACGTAATCCGTTTGCGCTCTGGCTTTCTCAGTCTTATCGAATCGGCTGCCGGTGTCTTTGCGCTCTCAGCAGGGCTGCCATCCAAGTTGGGATAAGCTCTTAGCCGGATAGAGGCGAAAATTACCTGAAAAAAGTTAGCCGCTCTTCCCTAACCTGTGCAGAGCACTAATTTCTGTGGTATAATAAAGCATCTGAGAGACGACATGAAGTTGAGACTGAACCGCGCTTAATGTAGCTGCTGAACCGGCTGTTGCTGGCCCCTTCCGTTGTGCATTCTCCGCTAGGCTCCTTCTTGCTTTCCAGGCGTTCATTTCAGATAGTGAAGATAGCTACAGACTTCACTCCCTTTAGTGTCGCGCAGGTTAAGCCTGCAACGGCACCATGTCCTTTTCCGAACTCTGGGAAAGCCAAGAAAGGAGCCATTCCAACATGGCAAAGCGTATTTATGTGGGCGGACTGCCCTACTCGGCGACCGAGGAAGAGCTGGAGAACCTGTTCGCAGGCTCCGGCACGGTGACTTCGGCGACGGTCATCACCGACAAGTACACCGGTCAGGCTAAAGGCTTCGGCTTTGTGGAGATGTCTACGGATGCGGAGGCCAATGCCGCCATCAATACCCTCAACGGCACGATGCTGGGGGGTCGGACGCTGACGGTCAACGAGGCCAAGCCGCGCGAAGAGCGCTCTTACGGCGGTGGAGGCAATCGCGGCGGTTACGACGGTGGCCGCCACAACAATCGGGGCGGCGGTCGCTGGTAATCGGCGACTCTGCCAGGAGAACGGACAGGGGGCATCTTGCCTCCTGTCCTTTTTCGTTTCTGGTTCGTCTGGCTTATTGCCGGGTAGTCTCGCTGTGGCGCCATTGCTCAGCCCCTCGGAACCGGCTGTGCCCTTCTTGAGCACGACAAAGAGAACGGCCAAGCCTAGGCTGATCCATCCTATATCCCGCAGATCCCGTTGAAGCAGACGCATGGCCCTGACTTCCTTTCCCTTGTCCCTATTGACGTTCCCTCCAGCGGCGTCCCTTTGCGATAAGCCACCAAGCTCCGACGCAGGGTGACTCCAGGATTCTTAGCTGGGGTAGGGTTTTCTTGACGCACGTCCACGCTCTCGGTCGCCACTCTTCGGCTTCTGCCCCGCTTCTGGCTTTTCGTCGGGCACATACTCGATCAGATCACAGAGGCTCTGTACGCCAAAGTAACGGCATAATGTCTCCAGCGTAGACAAGGAGATACGCTCCATCGTGGCGTTCTTGACCCGTAAGATAGCCCCTTGCGACAATCCGGTCTCCTCCGCGATGGTGCGTATCGGCAAATCACGTCTCTCTTGGAACTCTTTAAGGCGGCGTAAATCCTCAAAGTGAGATCGGATCATTCTCCCCCTCCTTCCGCTCCTCA
Organism: Chthonomonadaceae bacterium; assembly: GCA_035650735.1. Classification (GTDB taxonomy): domain Bacteria; phylum Armatimonadota; class Chthonomonadetes; order Chthonomonadales; family Chthonomonadaceae; genus DASRGL01. The sequence goes on along the minus strand of DASRGZ010000178.1, from coordinate 8,269 downwards.
TTATAACACCCTATGTGCCTATTAGTCAACATAATTGTTATCTTTAAAAAACGCAATTGCACCTATTGACAGGAGCAAAGGGAGAGGGTATAATGCTGCTATTAGTGAAAGCAAAGACTCTTGCTAAAAGAACCAAGCAGGCCAGCGATAACGACCAGGCTTCCTCTATCAGCAGGTAGGAGCTCGGTGAAATTCCACCGCGTGAAGGCCCTTCCCCACCCCGCAGGGAAACGCCGCCCACCGGAGGTGGAGGCCCAAAGACAACAAGCCTGCCTGGCCACCTCTGCTAGGCCAACAAAGCACGCAGCGTAGGTACGGGGAAAGAATGGTACGTGCAGCCAGCAGCCAATGGAGATTAGGAGAGGGCAAGGAGACCCAGACCATGTCGGAGTTTGAGCGAACCAAACAAGAGGTCAGTGGACGTTCCATTTTGATCACCTCTTGGTACGATGACCACGCGCAGAGTTGGCGGGCCAGCGCGCCCGCCTATGCTTATCTTTCCTCCCTGAGGACCACGCTTCCTGTTGTCTCTCCCTCCCGCAAAGTGGCCGTCCAGCGACTCTCCGACCTCTTAGCCACTCACTTCAACCGCGATCAGAAGTAGCCAGCACCGATACCCTACCGAGGACGGGAGCGGCTAAGATACAAGAGGAGAGCCATCATGTGGGTGCGAACCATGGAGGGCAAATTGGTGAACCTGGCGATGGTGGCCTGCGTTGAGTGGTATCACCTGGGGCCAGATAGCGACACGCGGGCCGACATTTACGATGTGCGCGCCCAAGTGGGCAGGCAGGACGAGGAGTACTACTTTTTGGCCCGCAATCTGACCCAACAAGAAGCCGAAAGCCTTCTCAACTTCATCACCAAGCATATAAGCACGCATGTCTGTCTGGACCTGCGCGACTACAAGACACACAAACCGGAAACGCATGTAATGACGTCATAAGAGACTCAACGTCTTGAGGACCCATGTTTCCGAACTCATTGGGATTGGAAGGCGCTCATGCGTCATGCAGAATGGAAAAAGCTCCTGGACGACCCTGTTGTTCTCAAGGCCCAGGAAGCCCTCAAAATGGCCCAGAAAGAGCTGGCTATAGACGGTTTCTGGAAAGATAAAGTGACTCACCTTGCTATCTGTCCCGATCCCAATCGAAAGAAGGTGCTTCAACTGCTCGTGACAGACTTGGCCTTTGTGCCGCTGGGGCTGCCACCGCTGACCAGACGCGAGATCGCTTGGGACGCAATCGCCAATGCCAGCTCGGAAGAAGCCAAAGCGCTTGTCCTCGCGGGGATAGGGGAGTTGCATCCCAAGAGGTTCCAACCATGAAACGAAGGTGACAAGTACCCGTTCTTCTCCTCGCCGTCGCCCTGGCAATTGCGTTCTGTCCGGCCTGGGTTCTACAAAACGGCAGCAAGCTTACGCTAGACGGGAAGGTCATCTCGGCTGAGGTTCAGCGCCTCAACGGTCGCGTTAGGGATGAAGCAGGAAGAAGCGCCTCGGCAGCCAACTCTCAGCGAACGCCGTCGCAGCAAGAACGGTATACAAGGAGCACGACCATGTCTGATATGAGCGAGAAACAACTCCGACGCGAAGTCGAAGACGCAGAGGCCTGGGGACCTGAGGAAAAGCGGTTACGGGCGATCCGTAACCAGCGGCGCGCGCAGGGGGAATGCGTTCTCTGCGGTAAGCCTCTAGGGTTCTTTGACAAACGGGCCAAGCGCACGCAGCATAATGGCTGTACGCATTTTCAGGAGTAACCCGAGCTTAGCCCCGCCCTCGGGGAGGCCGTCCAGAGCCATCGGGTTCCCAAGCGCGAGTGCCCTGTCTTGTTGCCTCTGCGCTCGTTGTGGCTATCCTGGGATCGATCTTCGGCGATACCTCGTCAAGTGCCCGCTCAAATGCTGGTTTCCTCCCGCACATCCGGGCCTTTCGCCAGTTCGTTTTCCAGATCATAAAAACATCGGCAGGAGACACCCGCGCTTTAGCCGGGTGAGGAATGCGTTTCCTGCTCAGGAAAGCAGGCGCATACACGCCTTTGTACTATCGTTCAGGCTTTTAATCCGCCTGCTTTCCGTCTGCAACCTCCCGCCATTCTCCTTGTTGAGATTTTTTGCACAAACTTTCCGGCTTGGTGGCCTGTAGGGTAGTATGTAAGTATCCAGTTTTCAGCAGAGGCTCTTGCTGTGAAGCCCCTGCTCAGGAACGGAACCGCTCCAACACCCGGCAACACGGTCTGTTTCGTGCAACGCTCCTCCACTGGCAACAGACGCCACCGAGTGGACGGTTGGTTTAACAAAGTGCTGCGGAAGCGGATTTCGACAGCAGGGCTCTCCTGCGCTCTTTAAGGCAGGCAGAACACGGGCTGAATGTTCAGGCAGCCTATTGTTTCAAACTGGCTACGTGAGCCGTTTAGGAACAAGCCCCCGCGCTTTAGCCGGGTGTACCTGACTTACTACTTGCTGGGCGCGCTGTTCAGCTTCCGTTGCATCGTGCATCATATTGTGGATCGTCGCGATGATGAACTCTGCCTGCTGACGGCCTATGGTGTCAGGCGGCATGGCCTCTGCGAGGATACCCAGCTCGTTGAGTGTAGGAGTCAATTCGCCTTGGAGTCTGTGTCTCTGATGTCCTAATTCCGCCACGATGCGTCTGGCATAAGGCAGCAGTGCCTGAGCCTGAAGATGGTGACCAGGCGTAGGGGTTGACCACTGTGCATACGTGTTCGTATGGGTCATGTCCGGCAGTGTCGCCCCTTCCGCCCAAGCCCCTTCCCGCTTGTCGGACGGAGGTATGGTCTGCGGAGGCCAAGCCTCCGCAGAAGTATCTGCCACGCGCTCCGGCTGCCCGTTCATTGTTCGTCTCCTGTTATTGTCATCGCCGGTGCTAAAATGGCTCTGCGCCACATTGCGTGAAGGCCGCTCACCTGCTCTACCTCACGTCGGTTGCAGAACCCGCCTGCGCAATAGGTCGAAGTTGGCCCGCCCATACCCGCGCCGTTTCAAGAATTTGAGCCCGTTGTTGCTGCCTTCGACGGCCCCGTTGCTCCATTCCAGCGATAGTCCGGCTTCCACGCCCGCCTGGTCGTGTCGCAGACGAATCGCAAAGGCACTCATCGGGCTGATCTCGCTGGCGACCGCATCGGCAATCCAACTCTTGAGGGCTTCGGCCTGGTCTTGACGTGGACACCAGCGGATCAGAGCCAGAAACCTTTGGACCAGAGCGTTCGCTACTTGAAAGGGCGCACATAGTTGCTCCAGGTTCTCCAGGATGACCTGTTGCCTGGACGTTCGGTCTTCGGTGCGGCGCAGCGTCCACATCGCCACCTGACGGGGAGACAGTCGGTCATGCGGCGGCAGCGGTTCCGAGGGATCGGTATGACGTAGTGCCTGCACGAAAGACTTGACTAAAGAACGCCCGCCGGTGTAGCCCTACGCTGTGATTTCCGTCAAAAGTGCGGCAGCGTTATGACAGCCCTCCTGCCAGGGCTGAAGCAGAAAGGCTTTGTAAGCGTTGAGTTTGCTGGGGCGAGAAGCGCGTTGTTTACGCTCAGGAAACACTTCCGCCTGCGCCAGTTTGCGCACCGTGCGCCGGTTCAGACGCAGATGCCGACCGATGGCGCTCAGGTTCATCCCTTGGGCTAACAGCGCCTGGACCGTCTCGTAGCGTTCGAGACGATATTGGCGTCGGCAGGCTTTCTCTTGTTGAAGGCGCTGTTGAGAACGGCTGGATTGCCGTTCGTTGCTGGTGGTCGGTGCTTCCTGCGGTGCCGCTGCTGCATTTTCAGCCTCAGCGCTCCTGCCTGCGGCCTGTTTGAGCAGGGAGCGCTTGGTATCCAGCAAGCGTTCGAGCGCCTCGCCGAGATTCTTCGCCAGATGCCAGCGGTCGGCCACCTGAATGGCATGGGGCGCTCCTTTTCGCGCGCCTTCGGCATAGCAACCGCCGCGATCGCGGCTAATAATCTCCCCGCCGGGATGTTGCTGCAGCCAGGCGGCCAGACTGTCGGCCGTCGCGTCCGGCAAGAGGTCTACGGGCCGGTGTTTTTCCAGATCGTAGAGAATGGTTCCATAGCGGCGGCCTTTCTTGAAGGCCCAATCGTCCACTCCAAGCACACGCGGCGTCTCCACTACAGGCACTGGGGCGGCCCTTTCCAGGCGTAACAGGGTCGTCGCACTCGTGGGTAGCGCCAAGGAGATCGCCAATCGCACTCCGGGCCGGCTTCCTACGGCCTGCCCCAGTCGGGTGAGGGCTTGCTGCATCCGCTGGGTACGCCGAGCGCGTTTCGCCGCCAATCCGGGCAGTGTTTCTGCAAAGGTGCGTCGCGGACAGTGCCGGTTGCCACAGAAGAAGCGGCGCATCCGCACGTGGAGAACGATTTTCTGCCCGCTACAGGGCAGATCGGCCAGCGTTCGCCAGTAGCGGCTATGCACGCGGCGAGAAGGTCGATGACAGACCGGACAGCGTGCCGAACTGCAAAGCAGCGCCAGACCCAGGGGCTGTGCCGGCGATTGCCGTGCGTTTGGGCGCTCCAACAGCCGATACCCTGGCGGAAGCAGAAACAGAGAAGCCATCTGATCACCTCGGAGATCGTTTCCGACGTGATTCGTTGGGCAGGTGTTTCTCCCCTAAAGGCGGCAAGACATGAAGCGAGACAGGCGAGCGGCCTTCACGCAATGTGGCGCAGAGCCACTAAAATGCTCAGAACGCCGAGGTAAAGCTGCTCACCCGCCGTCCTCTGGAGAAACTTGGTCACAGACTCTTTCGCCAGGAGGATGTGACCAGATTGCTACGAGGAGATGACGTGAGCGACATTCAAGCCCTACGATGGCAGGGGCTGTCCATCAGCCAGATCAGCGCCCTGACCGGGTTCAACCGACGAACCATTCGTAAGTATCTGGCCCAACCCGACATCCCGCAGTATGGGCCGCGACCACCGCGACCCAGCAAACTCGATCCGTTCAAGGACTACCTTGACCAACGGCTGCAAGCCGGGGTCTGGAACGCCGTGGTGCTGCTGCGCGAGATCCAAGCGCGCGGCTACACGGGGGCTACTCCATTCTCAAGGAGTATGTCCATCCCAAGCGTCAGTGCGCGCAAACAGTGGCGGTGCGTCGCTTCGAGACCCCGCCCGGCCATCAAGCCCAGGTGGACTGGGGCGATGTAGGCACCGTCGAAGTGGAAGGCAAGAAGCACAAACTCTCTGGCTTCGTCTTCACGCTCGGATACAGCCGCGCCATCTTCGCCGATGTTGCCACCGACCAGAGCCTGCCCACCTTCCTGCGCCTGCATGAGGAAGCGTTCCGGCAGTTAGGCGGGGTTCCTCAGGAAATCCTCTACGACCAGGTCAAGACGGTCGTGCTGGACATAGACGCGCGCGGCGAGATTGTCTGGCATCCCATCTTTCGGGACTTCGCCCGCTACTGGGGTTTTCGGCCTTGGCTCTGTCATGCCTACCGTCCGCAAACAAAGGGCAAGGTCGAGAGCGGCATCCGCTACTTACGCTCCAGTTTTCTCTGTGGGCGGCAGGCCAGCAGCGTAGACGATCTGCGCGCGCAGTTGCGCGGCTGGATCGCAGAGGTCGCCAATCAGCGGGTGCATGGAACCACCTACCAGGTCATTTACGACGCCTGGCAACAGGAGAAACTGCACTTGCAGCCGCTGGCGGGCCGTGCGGCCTATCCCTACATGCCAGAGCAAGCGCGACGGGTAACGCGAGACGCTTACATCGCCTACCAGACCAACCGCTACTCGGTTCCCTGGCTTGCAGCAGGGCAAGAAGTGACGGTGCGCGAGATAGACGGCCAGGTGCAAATCTGGCGCGGGGGCGAGCAGTTGGCCGTGCATGGGCTCTGCACAGGGCGTTACCAGGCGATTACTAACCCTGCCCACCATGTTGACATTCCCTTCTCCCAGAGCGGCAGGCCCCAGGGCAAAGCCAAAGTGACTATTCGCGCCGACGAGCCCCAGGTGCAGGTGCGTTCTCTGGCCGTTTACGATGAGGTCTGCCTGCCCACGCCAGAGGGGGGGCCGTGGCATGAGCCAGACGAGTTCGACGCTGGAACGGCTGCACAACATCCTGACCAGCCTGGGCCTGACCGAAGCCGACGCCGTGTTGGAAACGCATCTGGAGCGTGCGGCGCGCGAAGAGTGCGCCTACGCCGACTTCCTGGTGGACTTGCTCACCTGTGAGGTGACGACCCGGCAAGAACGCCACCTGCGTAACCGTCTGCGGCAAGCCCGGCTGCCGTTCGTCAAGACGCTGGAACAGTTCGACTTCGCCTTCCAGCCTACCATTGAGGAGCGCCAGATACGGGAGTTGCGCACGCTGCGCTTTGTCCATGACGCCAGCAACGTCGTCTTCTTGGGGCCGCCTGGGGTGGGCAAAACGCATCTGGCGGTGGGCCTGGTAGTCGCAGCGATCCGCGAGGGATTCAGCGCGGCCTTCATTACGGTGCATGATCTGGTCAGCGATCTGGGCAAAGCGGCGCGGGAAGGCAAGTTGAACCAGCGCCTGCGCGCCTATGTAACGCCGAAGGTGCTGGCGATTGACGAGATGGGCTCCCTGCCTCTGGACGAGGTAGGAGCCCCCCTCTTCTTCCAACGGGTCAGCGCCCGCTACGAGCGAGGCAGCATTCTGTTGACCAGCAACAAGAGTTACAGCGACTGGGGAGCCGTTTTCGGCGAGCCGGTAATCGCCCCCGCTGTTCTGGACCGTCTACTGCACCATTCGGCCACCGTCAACATTCGGGGCAAGAGTTACCGGCTCAAGGAGCGCCGTAAAGCCGGACTGCTCTCGCCCCTGGAGAAGCGGGACCCAGTGGTCTCTTGAATGGAGGTTTCGTCGGCGTTTTGGTCGGCGATTCTTCCGGCGATCTGAGCGGCGGAGTGGGTACGTTTCGAGTGGCGATTCAACCCGCTTTCACTTTGGCGTTGACACTGCAGCCGTATTGTCCGCAGTTGCTTTGGGCGCAGGTACAGGTGGTGGCCAGGTTTTGATAGCACCCTTGCGTGTTCGTTCTTGGATCCGTCAGGCAGCAGCGATCGTTGATCAGTAGATAGAGCACCCCCGTGTCCAATGCCCCCTGAACCGCAGCCACCGTTTCAGAGGATGCGTCCCGCTTCGGTTTCGTGTAGACGTCCTTGTACGTCAGCTCCGGAGCCACCGCAACCAAAGTAGTGAGCGCTTGTTGCCGAGCCTGATCTCGGGCGGGGGAACCCGACACAGACGGCAAATAGATGCCCAGCCGCATAGATCCCGGAGCGCATCGTAAATGGCCTGGTGGGCGGTCATGAATCCCGCATTGAACAGCCCTGAAAGGAAAGGGTTCCCGGGGTGTGTAAGGCTGCCAAGAGCTGGACGACCTGATTGGGCTCCTGGATCAGCCTGGATTGGGCCACAACGGGAACATTCATTACCAGGCGGGGACTAGCCCAGCAGGCGGTGGGCCCCAGTTCTGGAGAAATAGTTCGCCAAAGGGGATGTCCCCGAGCAAGATCGCCATCCGGTTGACGGTGTCATACGAGGCCTGGATCACGGCATTATCCAGGGCCGCATCAGGGATGCGCGCTGCGGAGCAGCACGGGCCGATTTGTCCCGGTCGTGTACTGGTCTGGCGACACGTCCTCGGGAGTGCAAAGGTAGTCCAGAAGATCGTGCCAGAAGGCTAATGGGAAGCAATCGGGCAGTATCTGGTGCCTTTCCCAGAGAGTGCGCGCCAGGTCAGCCCGCCCCTCGGGGGTCCTGTGCTCTGGATTGTATACGAGAGCCTGGGTGGTCGTCAGGAGCCGATGCAGCTAGTAACGGCGCCAGACATAGACTTCGCCCTTGCCCGCTTCCTCAAGCACCTGAATACGGTCGCTGTTGATCCAGCCTAGCCATGGCTCCATCATCTCGGCAGACTGGCTCAGCACCGACAGGCGGCAGGCCGGCACCACCAGCGGCAGGATCCGATGCCACCCAATCGAGCGCCCGGACGATACTCCGCTCGTCCGCCAGCAGGCGTAAACTTTGGGCATAGAGTTGCTCCAAGTTGGGGACAGCGCCTAGTAGGGTCACGGTCCGTCCTTTCCCACCCGATTCTCACTCCGAGGTTATTCTACCTCTCCCCGGTTTTGCACCTTGGGCAAAGGCTGTCAAACGCCTTGTAGGAGTGGCTCTCCCGACGATTTGGTGACGCTGAAACCGTCGGCAAGGTGAACCAGTAAAGCAGAGCATGACACCTCCTACTCTGCTTCCCGCCGGCGGAGGCTTTCAGGTCGAGAGCCTCTCGG
>DASRGZ010000177.1:0-27383 GCA_035650735.1 Chthonomonadaceae bacterium | reverse complement strand
CACCAAGGCCAAGAGTAGGTATAGAAGTCCCAGGTTGGTTCCTATCGGAACCCAGAGCAACAGACGCCGCAAGAGCGCGGCCATGCGGTAGACTATTTCTGACATCGGGTGCGTCCTCAAGAGAGTTTGGTGTGGAAACTTTACTCTACCTGAGAACACGCCCGATGTCCTAATCAGACGGGCGTCTACCACTTTTTACCGGAAACTAAAGTAGTATAGTATACCAAATACCGATGGCGAGGTTTCTTCTCGTGACGCTTACAGAAAGATGAACGGACCGGAGGCATAGTCCATAAAAACCCTGCTCTCCGAGCGTGGATCGCTAGGCGGAGCGCTGTCGCTAGGCGGAGGGGCGAACCATGGCAACCCCGATCCTAGCAGTGGGGGCCGGGGGGTTAGGTCCAACCGGAAAGTGCGGGAACCTCTTGCCGTTCCCACCGTCAAGATAAAAGTACGCCTGAACTCTATTCAAGAAAGCGCCCCAAAGCAGAATTGACGTATGGATACACAGCCCGCAAACGTTGCGCCTCAGGCCCCGGATCAACTGGTCATCACCGTGTTCTCAGACTACCTGTGACCGTGGTGCTGGCCCGCAGCCGTGCGCTTGCGGCGGCTTCAACAGGAATTTCCCAGGCCCCTTGCGCTGGCGCATAAAGCCTTTCTGCTGCTGCCGGAGGATCGGCCCCGCCAGTTCACCGCCTATCACCTCCAGCACCGGCAGGCCGCCAGGCAGATGACCGGTCTGCCCTACGACCTGCCGCCGGTCGGCACGCCCTATCCGCTCTCCTCCACATGGGCGCTGGAGGCCGCCAAATGGGTGGAGCAGAACTACCCGGAACGCTTTGACCGATTCGATCTGGCCCTGTTTGAAGCCTTTTTTGAGAAGACCCTGGATATCAGCAGCGTGGAGGTGCTGACCCAACTGGCAGCCGAACAGGGGCTTCCCGGCGGCGACCTTGCTGCCGCCCTGCAAGCGCACCGGTACCGGGAGGCGGTGTGGACGGATTACCGCGAGGCCCTGGAAATGGGAATAACCGGCATCCCAACGGTGCTCATCGGCGACTATGCCATCAGCGGCGCGGTCCCCTATGAACAGTATCTCCAGGCAGCCCAGGGCCTATCCCGGCGTCTGTAAACGCTTTGCTCGCCCCTCAGTTTGCAAGGCCGCAGTTTTTCCATAAGACGGCGCCAGTCGCGGCGCCACAACTCAAATATAGCCGTCAGAGGAACCACCCTTGTTAGCGCTGGACTACCGCCTGGTCTTCGACTCCTTTGCCGATGCTGTGGTGGCCGCCGACAGCACCGGCCAGATCCTCTACGCCAACGCCGCCGCCGAAAAGCTCCTGGGCTGGCCTGTGGAGGAACTCGTCGGCAGGCCCCTGCTGACCATCATTCCGCCACGCCTGCGGGCTATTCATCAGGCCGGCTTCCAGCGTTATCTCACCACGCACATTTCCCGGCTGATCGGCCAACCGGTGCGTGTGCCGGCCCTGCGCCGCGACGGCACGGAGGCCGATGTCGAGCTGAGCCTGACCGCCTTTCGCCTGGAGGATGGCAAAGACCTCTTCCTTGCGGCCCTCCGGGACCTGAGCGAGCGCGTGGAGCTGGAGCGCCAGATCACCATCACGCGCTACCTGCGCGCCACCACCGAGGCCGCGGCAAAGCTGGCCTCACGGCTCGACCTGGAGCACGTCCTTCAGACCATCGTCCAGACGCTGGTGGCCGATTTTGATGCCGCGCTGGCGCGCATCTGGCTCCACGATAAGGAGACGAACATGCTGCGCCTGCGCGCCAGCGCCGGCCTCTCCACCGAGACGACCGCCAGCTCCCGCGCCTGCATTGACGTCGCCACCTATCCCTACAAAGTCGGCGTAGTAGCGCGCACCCGCAAACCATTTATCCGAATCAGCCTGGCCGGCGACCCCAATTTTGACCAGGAATGGGTGCAGCGCGAGCGGATCGCCTCCGCCGCCGTCTACCCCCTGCAAATCACGGACGAGCTGCTGGGCGTCCTCGTCTACTTTTCCCGCCAACCTCTCCCGGAGGAGGTAGTCGAGGCGCTTGCGAACTTTGTGACTATCGTGACAGCCTCCATTCATGACGTGCATTTGCTGGCGCGCGAGCAGGCGGCGCGCGAGATCGCCGAGAAGGAAAGCGCGGAGCGCAGGCAGGCCGAAGAGGCCCTGCGCGTGTCGGAGGCGCGGTATCGCGCGCTCGTGGAGCAGTCGCCTCTGAGCATTCAGATTCTCGCGCCGGATGGCCGGACGCTGCTTGTCAACCGCGCCTGGGAGGAGCTCTGGGGAGTCGCGCTCGACAAGATACCCGACTACAACCTGCTCCAGGATCCGCAACTGGTGGAAAAAGGCGTGATGCCCTACATTCAGAAAGCCTTTGCCGGAGAGGCGACCGCCATTCCAGCCATTCCCTACAACCCGGACGAGACGCTGCCCGGACGCACCCGCCACAAGAACCCGCAGCGCTGGGTGCGGGCATTCATCTATCCCTTGAAAGATGTCGCCGGCAAGGTCTGGGAGGTCGTTCTGATCCATGAAGACATCACCGATCAGCAGCAGTACGAGGAGGCCCTTTCTCAAAGTCGGGAGCATATCGCGGCGCTCTACGAACGCCTGCAGCGGGCGATGGTGGAGACACACCACCGAGTGAAGAATAATCTTCAGATCATCACCTCGCTGCTGGACATGCGGCTGATGGAGTATCCGCAGGCCATTCCCGCTGCCGAGATCCGGCGGCTCAGTATGCACGTGCAGACGCTTGCGGCCATCCATGAAATTCTGACGCAGGAGGCCAAAGGCGGCAGCCAGGCCGAGTCCCTCTCCGCCACAGAGATCTTCGATAGGCTGCTGCCGCTGCTGGGCCAGACTGCCGGAGGGCGGCCTATCGAGGCGGACGTGGAGGATGTTCGGCTCTCGGCGCGGCAGGGTACGGCCCTGGCTCTGGTGGTCAATGAGCTGATCAGCAACGCCATTAAGTACGGCCGTGGCACGGTGAAGCTGACGCTGCATGTGCAGGAGCAGACGGCGACGCTGGCCGTCTGCAACGATGGATCCGGTTTTCCGCCCGGGTTCCATCCTGCCACGTCGGCGCACACCGGGTTGGAGCTGGTCGAGCGGCTGAGCCGATGGGATCTGGGCGGCGCCGTCCATTACGAGAACCGGCCCGAGGGCGGAGCCTGGGTGCGCGTCCTTATCTCGCTCTCGGCTGCGAAGCGCCCCTGACTCTGGCGTACTTTCCTGCGTTGCCCTTGACCTTAAATTGAGCCAAGGGCTATAATTGTTGCAACATGCTCAGGATGCCGCGCTCTAAAGGTATGGTGAAAGATTTTACCTAACCCCACCATCCCCCTTCCCTGATGCGTTTGCTCTGCTCACAGGGAAGGGAGGGACCCGGCTTCTCCATTTCTGCTCTCCCTGCCTGCGCAGGCAGGCAGCGGGCCGTCGGCCCCACAGCGGCAGGGTTTAGCCTGCCGGGAGAGGGATGAGGGCGCCCCTACTTCCTACACCATATACAACGGAGCCGGGGGTGAGGGCGGTAAGGGCAGAAACAGGTTGCTATGAAACATTCGTTACTCTCTCTGCTTGGACTGTGCGGGATCGTGCTGGGATGCCTGCTGGCGCCCCTGACGGGCCAATCCGCCGGAGCACCGAAGACGCCCAAGACGCCGAAAGCCGCAAAAGCGCCTAAGACGCTGCAGGCGCAGGCGCCGAAACGGGTGGATTTTGACCGCGACGTGCGGCCCATCCTCTCGGAGAACTGCTTCGCCTGCCACGGCTTCGACGCCAATAAGCGCCAGGCTACTCTGCGGCTGGATGTGCCCGAAGGCGCGTACAAGAAGCTGCCCACAGGGCACGTAGCGATTGTGCCGGGCAAGCCCGCCGCCAGCGAGCTGATCAAGCGCGTCACGGCCACCGATGCGTTCCACATGCCTCCCTATAGCTCCGGCAAGAAGCTGACGGCGGCTCAGATCTCCACGCTCCGCGCCTGGATCGCGCAGGGCGGCAAGTACGACCCGCACTGGGCCTTCGTCGCGCCCAAGCGCCCGCCACTCCCGCAGGTCAAAAACAAGACCTGGCCGCGCAACCCGATTGATTATTTCGTGCTGGCCCGACTGGAGAAGGAGGGTCTGCATCCGTCGCCGGAGGCCGACCGTACCACCCTCATTCGCCGCGTCAGCCTCGACCTGACCGGCCTGCCGCCCACCCCCGCCGAAGTCCAGGCGTTCGTCAACGACAAAAGGCCGGACGCCTACGAGCGGCTGGTGGATCGACTGCTGGCCTCGCCCCACTATGGCGAGCGGATGGCGCTGGCCTGGCTGGACCTGGCGCGCTACGCTGATACGCACGGCTACCACATTGACAGCCAGCGCGATATGTGGCCCTGGCGCGACTGGGTAATCAAGGCGTTCAATACCAATCTGCCCTACGATCAGTTCATCATCCAGCAGTTGGCCGGCGACCTGCTGCCCAACGCCACCCTCGACCAGAAGATCGCCACCGGCTTCAATCGCAATCATCCCATAAACTTCGAGGGCGGGGCCATCCCGGAGGAGTACCAGGTCGCCTACGTCGTGGATCGCGTGGACACGACCGCGACGGCCTTCATGGGCCTGACCATGAAGTGCGCCGAGTGCCACGACCACAAGTACGACCCCATCTCGCAGAAGGACTATTTCCACTTCTACGCCTATTTCAACAACATCGCCGAGCAGGGCCTCGACGGGCAGAAGGGCAACGCCGCCCCCTACATCAAGGCGCCCTCGCCGGAGCAGGCGCAGCTTCTGGAGGCATATACCAAGAAGGTAGGCGAGGCCGAGCAGGCCGTCAAAGCTCGCGTCGCCGCCACTGCCTCCGCGCAGGCCGAATGGGAGCAGAGCGCACGCGCCGCGCTGGAGAGCTCTCCGGCGGCTTCCGCCGGGCTGGCCGCGCATATCGCCCTGGACGAGAACACGGGCGAGCAGATCCATGACGCGGCGGGCAAGCTGGCAGCCGGCACGGTGCACGGCAAGGCGGCCTGGGCGGCGGGCAAGGTCGGCTCTGCCCTCAATTTTGACGGCAACACCTATATAGACCTCGGCACGACGTTCGGCTTTGATAAGAGCGATACGGTCTCCTACGGCGCGTGGATCTACCCGACCAGCGGCGAGGCCATGACCGTCCTCTCCCGCATGGACGACCAGAGCGACTTTCGCGGCTGGGATATGTTCCTGATTGACGGCAAAGTATACGTCCATCTCATCCACAAGTGGGACCAGAACGCCATCCGCGTCAACACCAAGAACCCCGTCGAGCTTAACAAGTGGTCGCACGTCTTCGTGACCTACGACGGCTCCGGGCAGGCCAAGGGCCTCCAGATCTACATCAACGGCAAGCCCGCCGAGCTCGACATCACCCACAACAACCTGACCGATACCATTCGTACCGATAAGCCGCTGCTCATTGGCAGGCGCAACCCCGCCGCGCCCTTCAAGGGCATGATTGATGAGGTGCGCGTCTATAACCGGCAGCTTGCGCCCGCCGAAGTTGCGCAACTGGTGGAGATGGATTCGCTGCGGCCCATCCTTACCACGCCCGCCGAGAAGCGCACCCCGGAGCAGAAGGAGACGCTCAGCCAGTACCTGCTGGAGAAGAACGACGCGGAGTACCGGAAGCTGACCGCTGCGCTGGCGGACTGGCGCCGCAAGTATACGGAGCTGGATAACGCCATCCCGACCACGATGGTCATGCAGGAGCTGACGGACAAGCCGCGCGAAACCTTCATGCTGGTGCGCGGCCAGTACGACCAGCACGGCGAGAAGGTGACGCCCGGCACGCCCGCCTTCCTTCCACCGCTGCCCAAGGGCGCCCCGAACAACCGCCTCGGCCTGGCGATGTGGCTGGTAGACCCCTCGCACCCGCTGACGGCGCGCGTGGCCGTCAACCACTTCTGGCAGATGGTCTTCGGCTACGGCCTGGTCCGCACGGCGGAGAACTTCGGCGTGCAGGGCGAGCGGCCCACCCATCCCCAGCTGCTGGACTGGCTCGCCACGGAGTTCATTCGCACGCGCTGGAACGTCAAGGCCATGCTGCGCCAGATCGTGACCTCGGCGACTTACCGCCAATCGTCGCGCGTCAGCCCGGCGCTGCTGGAGAAGGATCCGGAGAACCGCCTGCTGGCGCGCGGGCCGCGCTTCCGCTTGCAGGGCGAGCTTATCCGCGATCAGGCGCTGGCGGTGAGCGGCCTGCTGGTGGACAAGATCGGCGGCCCGCCCGTCAAGCCGTACCAGCCGGCAGGGCTGTGGGAGGAGATCTCCTTCAAAGGCGGCTTCAGCGCCCAGTTCTACGAACAGGATCACGGCGATAAGCTCTACCGGCGCAGCATGTATATCTTCTGGAAGCGCACCGTTCCGCCCCCGGCTTTGCAGACCTTCGACGCGCCGGAGCGCGAGTTCTGTATGCCGCGCCGCTCCATCACCAACACGCCGCTGCAAGCGCTGGTGCTGATGAACGACCCGACCTACATCGAGGCGGCGCGCAAGCTGGCGGAGCGCCTGCTGACCGAGTCCGGCCCCACACCGCAGGCGCGCATCCAATACGCCTACCGGCTGGCGCTCGCCCGCGCGCCGAGGGAGACGGAAATCAAGGTGCTGCAAGATATACTGGAGAAGCAGTGGGCGCGATTCCGCGCGAACCAGGATGCGGCGCTGAAACTGCTGAGCGTGGGCGAATCGAAGCGCAACGAGAAGCTGGACCCGGCGGAACTCGCCGCCTGGACGACCGTTGCCAGCGTCTTGCTCAACCTGGACGAAACGATCACGAAGAGCTAGCCCCAATGCTTTCCCGGCAGGGTTTAGCCCATCGTCGAGAGAAGCCGGGTCACCCCCTTCCCTCGTAGGGAAGGGGGCTGGGGGGTTAGGTCAAGAAGGGCAGGGGTGAGAGTCTTCGCCGCAAGGCGGCTCTACACCCTACACCCTACCCCCTACACCCTATCCCCTACACCCTATCCCCTACACCCTGCACAAAGGGCCGGGGTGTTAGGTTAAAAAGGAAACAGAATGGATCCGCGCAGAGAATACGAATTGTTGCTGACCCGCAGGCAGTTGTTTGGCCGGTTTGCCACCGGCATCGGCACGGTGGCGCTGGCCTCACTGCTGAACCCGGAGGCGCTTGCCGGTACGGTCGCCCACCAGAAGGGCTATAACGGCATCCTTCCTGGGCCGCATTTTCCCGCAAAGGCCAAGCGTGTCATCTACCTCTTCCAGTCCGGGGCACCCTCCCATATTGACCTGTTCGACTGGAAGCCGCAGATGGCCAAGTACCGGGGCATTGACCTGCCCTCCTCGGTGCGCATGGGCCAGCGGATCACGGGCATGACCTCCGGCCAGAAGACCCTGCCGGTCGCGCCGACGATCTTCAAGTTCTCGCAACACGGCAAGTCCGGGGCGTGGCTGAGCGAGCTACTGCCCCACATCGGCGAGGTCGCCGACGACATCTGCATCATCAAGACGATGCATACCGAGGCGATCAATCACGACCCGGCCATCACCTTTATTCAGACCGGCTCCCAGCAGCCGGGACGGCCCAGCATCGGGGCGTGGGTCTCCTACGGCCTGGGCAGCGAGAACCAGAACCTGCCCGCCTACGTCGTCCTCATTTCGCAAGGCACCGGCAACCCGAACGACCAGCCGCTGTTCGGGCGGCTCTGGGGCAGCGGCTTCCTGCCCTCGGTCCATCAAGGGGTCAAGCTGCGCTCCACCGGCGATCCCGTTCTCTATCTCAACAACCCGCCAGGCATAGACAATGCCAGCCGCCGTCAGATGCTCGACGGCATCGCCAAGCTCAACCACATGGCGGAGGAAGCCTTCGGCGACCCCGAGATCAACACGCGCATCGCCCAGTACGAGATGGCCTACCGGATGCAGGCGTCGGTGCCCGACCTGATGGACATCTCCCACGAGCCGCCGCAGGTCTACGAGATGTACGGCCCCGACTCGCGCAAGCCGGGCACCTTTGCGGCGAACTGCCTCCTGGCCCGCCGCCTGGCCGAGCGCGGCGTGCGCTTCGTGCAGCTTTTCCATCGCGGCTGGGATCAGCACGGCAACCTGCCAATGCAGATACGCGGCCAGTGCAAGGACACCGACCAGCCTTCCGCCGCCCTGATCAAAGACTTAAAGCAGCGCGGCCTGCTGGAGGATACGCTGGTCATCTGGGGCGGGGAGTTCGGGCGCACGGTCTACAGCCAGGGCACGCTGACCCAGGACAACTACGGGCGCGACCATCATGGCCGCTGCTTCTCGATCTGGATGGCGGGCGCGGGAATCAAGCCCGGCATGACGCTTGGCGAAACCGACGACTTCTGCTACAACATCACCGCCGATCCCGTCCATATCCACGACCTCAACGCCACCATCCTCCATCTGCTCGGCGTGGATCATGAGCGGCTGACCTACAAATACCAGGGCCGCGATTTCCGCCTGACGGACGTGGCCGGCGTGGTGGTCAAGAAGATACTTGCGTAGCTTCCGCGCGCCCAATTAATCTCACAAGGGGGAGCGGCGAGGTGCAATTACCTCGCCGCTCCCATCGTTCTACGGTATGGATCATCCGCAACGTAAACGCGCTCCCAAATGGGCCGAAACCTAAGAATGGAATGCTCCGGCCTTTTTGGTGCGTGAGAGAGATTAGTGTAGATGTCCCCTGGCAGCGCGGCGCTGGTTGAACATCTCGTACAGCACCACGCTCGCTGCCACCGCCACGTTGAGCGAATCGGTGCAGCCGACCATTGGAATGCGGATGGTAAGATCACACAGCGCCTGCTGCTCCCGCGAGAGCCCGGCCCGCTCGCTGCCCATCAGCAGCACCACCGGCGGGCGATACGTTACCGCCTGGTAGTCCATCTCGGCTCCCGGCGACGTGCCGACAACCACGTAGTTGTGCCGGCATTTCCAGGCCAGAAACTCCGCGAAGTTTGTCCGCACCAACCGCTGGCTGAACACGGCCCCCATGCTGGCGCGCACCGCCGCCGGATCATAGGGATCGGTAGTGTTGCCGATGAGAAGGATACCTGCCCCTCCCACCGCCTCGCAGGTGCGGAGGATGGTCCCCAGGTTGCTTGGGTACTGCACAGCGTCCAGAGCCACCCAGCACAACTCTTCTGCCAGCCGCACCTTCTCCAGCGGCTCCCAGCGC
Organism: Chthonomonadaceae bacterium; assembly: GCA_035650735.1. GTDB lineage: Bacteria > Armatimonadota > Chthonomonadetes > Chthonomonadales > Chthonomonadaceae > DASRGL01. Next base: position 18,201 of record DASRGZ010000177.1, on the reverse strand, counting down.
TGACGCACTACCGCGCCAAGACCCTGATAGCCGCCCCGCACCGATAGGCTCTTGAAGACATCGGCGCTCACTTCCAGGCAGGGAATCCCCAGCGCCTGCTGCATCCGCACGACCCTCTGCGCCAGCGCGCTGTCCAGCAGTTCCGGTGCGACCACCAGAGTTGTAATGCCCGCGCAAAGTTCGACGGCCTCCACGATCAGGCGAATGCCCTCCACAAAGAACAATCCCGTCCGCTCCCGCTCTTTCCGGCCGAGCAGGCTGCGGATATGCTTGATGTTGGAATTACTGCGGCTTGTGATCAGCATGGTTCTACTCCCTGAACGGGCGCGTAGAAACTATCGGAGGACAGAGAAGAGCAGATACCTACGGCACCACCGCCGCATCCCTTCCCGGCAAATCAAGGCGAGGCAGGTACGGTCCTCCTCCCAGGCGCAGGAGACAGGGATAGCCCGGCCATGATGCAGCCAGGCAAGCGCGCTTTCTAAGCGCCGACGGTAGGCGAGATAGATGCTATTCATCGTGATGTCCTTTCGATTTCTATCCATATGCCCGATAGTTTCCTGATGTTGTTATGCCCCTGGACCTAACCCCCCGACCCCCTTCCCTGCTTCGCCGCTAACGCGACAGGGAAAGGGGGACCGGCTTCTGCTCTCCCCTCCCCTAGAATTGGGGATCCCTAGGCGGAGGGGTGTCGCCAGGCAGAGCCGTGTCTCAAGGCGGAGGGCTGTGGCAAGGCGGAGGCAAGGGCCGTAACCCTGCCGACCCTGGCAGTCCATTGCAGGCCCGACCCTGGCAGTCCGTTGAGCGGTGTCCCTTGCAGTGGGGAAGGGGGTGGGGGCCGCTCCCCTCTCCTTGAGAAGGAGAGGGGCCGGAGGTGAGGCACTCTCCCCTTCCGCAACAAGGAAGCGGGCCACTTCCTAGAACTCGTCGTTCAGCCACATGGGCGGCCCGGCCAACAGATCGCGCAGGGCCGTGTAACCCGCCTCATCGTAAACAGCCAGCCGGTCGGCGGCGCGCAGTTGATCCAGCGTCGGCGTGCCGAAATAGGCTTGTGAGAGCGCCTGGATGTCCAGCGCGACCTGGGGCGCCGCCTCGGCAGGCCGCACGGCGACCTCGCCGCCTGCAAACTCCACCTTCCAGGTGCGGGCATTCCAGGGCGCGTGTTCGTCCTGAACGGCCAGCATCACCACGCCGCCCGCCTTCCTGTCTGGCCGCCAGGACTGGAGCGCTCCCACGACATCCACCACCCGGCCCATCGTCACCGGCTGGATTTTCGTCTCGAAGTCCCAGTGGTAGTATTGCTGCCAGAGGGTATCGTCTTCGGGGGCGTGCCAGGTGAACTTGTTGATCTGCATGTCGTGGCGGCGCAGCAGGCCCAGCAAGGCGCGCTGGGCGCGAGGCCTCAGCGAGAGGAATTCGCCCAGCCGCGTCCCCTCTTCCTTGCCGCCACGGTAGGTCAGGTAGCCCTCTACCTTGCCCTCCTTCTCATAGAGGTAGGTGTAGGTGTACTCCTTCTCCTTGTCGTCGAGCATCTCCGCCCAGGTCCGCCCGCGGCGGGCCAGCATACCCCGATACCGCCCGGCGAACTCCGTATAGGCGCCAACGATGGCGGAGCGGTCGGCGGGCGTGGCAGCGCGGACGTTCTCCGTCTCCGGGTCAGGCCGCAAGACACGCGACGGGATGGCGTAGTGGCGGTTGACGCCGACCCATTCCCAGCCGAAACGGCGGTAGTACTCCCAGCTAAACGGGAACAGAACGGAGACGACCTGCCCGGCCTCACGCATTCCTTCCAGGGAGGCCCTTAGCCCCGCGCCCGCGTAGCCCTTGCCCCGGCTGGCGGGCAGGCAGGCCACGCCGCCAATACCGCCCATCGGCACGATGACCTCCGGGCCGAGATGGATGCGGTAGTCGGTGACCAGCACGGTCGCCTGTAGCCCCGCCGCGTCAAACACGCCGAATGTAACGGACTTGTCCTCCGTTGTCGCCCTCCACTCGCGCCACTCCCGCATCTCGCGGTCGCCCCGCTCAAACGCCTGCGACCAGACATACCAGGCTTGTTCTTCCTCCTCACCGGACAACACTCGTATTTCCATTGCGTTTTGGTCTCCTTTTCTATCTGGCTCAATCTGCGCGGACCTACCTACCCCCTGGCCCCTTCCCTACTCGCTCGTTCCTCGCTAGGGAAGGGGCCAGGGGGTTAGGTCAGAAAGGACCGGGATGAGGGCCTTTTGCTATCTGCTTTTATCTGGCTGCCTCCGGGACGGAAGCCGCCGTCGGCGCGTGGTCGTTGCCCTGCCACCGCTCGTAGATGTCGGCGATCACGTCGTCTATGGGCGCGCGGTGCGTCTCCACGTCCAGGATCTGCGCCTGCGCGCTCGCCTGTTCCAGCAGCGCGGCGATGCTCACCCGCGAAGCATCGAAGGCGTACTCGTGCCGCCCCGCCTCGCTGCGGATCAGTTCCGCGCCGGAAAGCTTCGGCGCGGCGCCCTCGGCGGTCTCGATCAGCAGGGCGCGGCGGTCCGCGAACTCGCGACGCAGCCGATGAAAATCCCCGTCGTAGGCGATCCGGCCTCGGTCAATCATCATAATGCGCCCGGCCAGCTGCTCCAGGTCGGACATATCATGGCTGGTGACCATCACGGTGACGCGCCGCTCCCGGTTCAGATCCTGGATAAAGCCCAGGATATTGCGCTTGGCAAGCACGTCCAGGCCGAGCGTCGGCTCATCCAGAAAGAGAATTTCCGGCTCGTGCAGCAGCGCCAATCCCAGGTCGGCGCGCATCCGCTGCCCCAGGCTGAGTTCGCGCACCAGGCTGTTGAAAAACTCGCCCAAACCGAGGAGCGCTTTGACGAAGCCCAGCATCCGGTCGTAGCGATCGCGCGGGATGTCCCAGACAACCCGCTTCCACTCGAAGCTCGCCGCCACCGGATGATCATTCCAGAGTTCCGTGCGCTGCCCGAACACGACGCCGATATGGTTGACATAGCGCACCCGGTCGCGGATGGGGTCCATGCCCAGCACGCGAATGGTTCCGGCGTCGGGCGCGAGCATCCCGGAGAGCAGCTTGACCGTCGTGCTTTTGCCCGCGCCATTCGGGCCAGCGTAGGCGACGATCTCCCCACGCTCGATGCGCAGGGCAATGTCGCGCAGCGCAGGAACCTCCCGGATGGAAGGGCGAAAAAGATTGCGGAAAACATCGCTCAGCTTCTCGGAACGCTGCCGCTGCCGGAACGTCTTGGAGACGCCCGCCATCTCAACCACGATGTCCGAAGGAGCTATAGCGTTGTGAGCCTGTGCGGCCATAGTGTCTCATCCCTCGCTGAAAAATCATGCCGGCCAGCGCGCAGAGCGCCAGCGCCGCCAGCGGCGTCATCCATACTCCCCAGGCCGTCGTATCCAGGCCGAGCAGCGCCCGGCACGGATACCAGCCCGCAAAGCCCACCGGCAGAATCGTCAGCAGCCCACTCGAGAGCGCGGTCCCCAGCCCGTCGAGAGGATACTGCTTGAGCTGATCCATAAAGTGCATGGAGCTGCTATTGATCTCTTCGGCGGCGCGGGGCGCCCAGAACGCCAGGCTGCCCCAGAGATACTGAAACGCCATGACGATAGCGCAGGAGGCGGCCAGGTTCAATAGCAGCAGCGCCAGCCAGACCGGAGTAAGCACCAGCGGCAGTCGGCTTATCGCCCAGAGAAGCAGCCCGACGCCGGGCAGCAGCATCGGCAGCCCGAACACCGGGCTGAATCCCTCCGTCAGCAGCGACATCCAGATCGGCTGCGGCTGAATCAGGGTGTGGTCGAACTGCCCGCGCCCCAGGCGGCGGCTAATGAAGACCACGTTGTAGCTGAAGAAGACCGCCACCGTGCCGCTCACCACCGTCGCGTAGCCCAGCATGTAGATCACCTGGTTCTTCGTCCAGTGCCCGATACCGGCAAACCGTACCGCCAGCAGCAGCATCCCCGTCACGGCGGCGATGTTCAGGATCGCGTCAGAGATCATCCACAGCACGCACTCTTTCAGGCTGCGCGTCGCGACCATCACATCGAGCATCGCGTACAGCCGCCACAGCCGGAAAATGCGCAGAATGGTTCCTCCGAACCCTCTAGCCTCCATAAGAGACCATCCTTTCCCGATTCACGCGCCACAGCCAGGCCGCCACCGGCCAGAGCAGCGCCGACCAGCCCGCCTGCACCGCCAGCAGCCAGAGCGGATCGCCCGTCCCGGTATAGATGCGCAGCGGCGCGGAGGCCATCGAAGCAAAGGGCAGCCACCCGAAGACCTTGCCCAGTCCCCAGGGCAGCAGCGCCAGTGGCAGAAAGGCGCCTGAGAGCACCGTCGCCAGCGCCGCACGCGCCTGACTGAGCACGTAGGGATACATCTCTAATCCGACCGCCAGCCCTGCGCTGATATATTCCAGCGTCAGCCCGACCGAGACGCCCAGCGCCAGACTCGCCAGAAAGAGCAAGCCCGCAGCCCCACTTGCCGGGAGCGGATTGACGCCCAGAAGCGACGCACACAGCAGCAACGGCAGCGAGAACAGGCAGAACCCGAAGGCCCACCGTCCCAGCATTTCTGCCGTAAACTGCGCGAACACGCCCATCGGCTTCAAAAAGCGGGTGGCGATAGAGCCGTCCCAGAAGGCCCACACCAGTTCCGTCCGGCAGGTCAACTGCTCGGCGAACACCTCCGCGATGAGCGTATAGGTCAGCACGGCAGACAGGGTCATGCCGGAGACTGGGCCGCGTCCCGCCAGTATCGTCCGCCAGATCGAAAGCATCACGGCCACGCGCAGAAAGCGCAGCAGGTAGTCCATCAGGAACATGGGGCTGTCCCCGACGAAGCCGGCTACTGCCATCGCCGCTGTTTTCCCGTATCTGCGCAGCAGAAGTGTCATCCTTCGTTCTCGCCTTTCAAAATATCCGTCAGCAGAATCCGATAAAAAAACTCCGCCAACTGTCCGGATACACCCGTTCACCGTAGAAATGCCTCTTGACTTCCCCGGCCATTCCTGCGATAATAGTCCCAGACAAAGAAGGAGGTGGTGGCTAACATGGATTATAGTCAACGAGGTGAACAGGCGGTTTAGCCTGTTTTAGCCTACGGGTCATGAACGGGATCCGTCCTGTTCGCCTTCTGAAGCCCGGCGCGCGTGAGCGTAGCCGGGCTATAATTTTGCCCCAAACGCACAAAAGCCACCGGTATCCAGGACATACCGGTGGCAGGCCAGACACAACAAAAGCCACCGGCGCGCTGTGGCCCGTGGCTCTCCGAAGGGACGCTATGATAGCTCAGAGAAGCGCAGTGTCAACGGAATTCGGAGGCAGGGCAACGCAGCGCAGAGACCGCTCGGGCAGAATCCGAGCGTGCAACAGCCATGCGAATATTCGGAGTCGTCACCGTAAGCAGGTAGACGTTCCTTACCAGGCTGTCTATGCGAAGCTGCATCAACCGGCTTCCTTCCGTTGGAATGGTTGGCGCGATGCGCGCCAACTGGCATACAGTATAACAAGGGCGGCGTTGGGTTGTCAAGCAGTTTTTTTTCGCGCCGCCCTTGCTCAGAACGCGAGATTGATATTCAATGTACTTGATATGTCAAGCACGCCTTGGGAACCGTTCGCTCTCTGACAGTAAGCCCCAGGTGTACCATCCTGCCGGAAGCTGCTTTCAGAGCCACTGGCAGCATGGGAAGAAGGTACTGGGCAAGCTGTTGCTGTTCCGCATTGAGCGAGGCGAAGTCCAGGGCTCCGTTAAGCAGAGAGGTACGCGCTTGCTCCGTTAAAGAGGTATAGAAACGCGCAACGTTGTATTCCAGCAGGGTGCGCTCCGCATCGGATTGAAACGGAAAGGCAGTAGTCTCTGAGGGCAAGGGCGGCTCCCGGTTCTCCTCCGCACGGAGCCATTTTAGCCCGTTGGCGATCTGCCATCGCGTTAGCTTGCTAACGAAAGCGGCTTCCCAATCCATACGCGCTTTGAGCGCGCTGCCAGACGCAGGACTGCGTTGAGGGCCATCGGCCAGGCGCTGCTCCAGCCACTTTCTGGCCAGCGCCGAGGCAACCTCAAGATAGTCATCTCGATACCATCGGTTGTTACGGAAAAGATATAGATTATCGTGTCTCTTCCAACTCATATCGAGTTGCGCCGCACGGTAGTTGAGTTCCTCTTCCAATGGACGAGTCAGCGGTTGGTTCCAATCTTCGGCCTGGGGATCTCCTGGTCGCGAGTAGTAGTCGGCTATAAATTCCATATCGGCTTTCTCGGCCAGCCAGCGAAGCACTCGCGCCCTATCAGGCGGTGGATATTGGCGCGAAGGCATTCTGTCAGGCAGCGCATTGTTCCAGACACACCTCTCCTGATAAGCAGCCAGTTGCTTCCAGGCCGTCGGAGCATCGCGTCCCAACAAAGCAAGCATCTGCGGCAGGCGCTCCTGGTTGAGGCGCAACATCCCCAATCTCGCCTGGGAACTCAAGCCACTTGTTTGCATACTCATGGAGCTTACTGCGAGCTTTCCGTCTGGGCGATAACAGTTAGCAACGAGGATGAAAGCGCCGTTCGTGAATTGAAGGAAGGAATTTGCTCGCAATTCAGGATGGGATTGTAGGTCGGGAGAGAGGTTCAGAAGGACTTCCTGCGCCTGTGGCGTCAGATCGGCAAAAGGCACTATCACCGCGCCTTCATCTGCGTTTGTGCCATAAAAAGAGACCGTGTCGGCGCTATAAAAAGGGGTGTCATTGATCTGGTTGGCAATCCGTTCCTGAAGAGCAGGGGAGAGGCTGTTGAAGAACTGGCGCTCGACAATAGGATTGGGACCGCCGTGGTCAGGTCCCTCAATGCTTGTTGGCCTCTCCTGAGGCGTAGCGCGCATCTCTGCAAGCAGATAGGCAGCTTGGGCGGCTAACGCCTGCTCCCGTTCCCGCAAGAAAATCCGCCACCATCTCTCACGCAACGCCAAAGCCGCCTCATCCATCTGTAGCTCGTAGGCGGTCTTGCCCTCCTTGATAGTCCACTTGCCCGGCAGAAGCTCCGCGAGGGCCAGCAGCACGCTCCGCAGAGGACGCTCCTTGAGATGAATTTGGAGCTTCAGATTGGCACAGGAAGGGCTACAGGTTAAGGAAAGAGAGTGGGTGCTGTGCTTCTTAAGGAGATCACTAAGACTGATTCCGGTAACGTTTAACGTGATCGTCTTCTCAAGTTGTGGATCTGCGGGTAATTGCTCCGTAACAGAAGGGAACGCGGCACGGGGCAGAACGAGTAGAGAGACAAGCAGCAAAACCTGAAGGCTGTGTCGGTACACGGTATCTACTCCTCAACCTAGCTCTTGTGACAAAGGAAATGGTGGTCAAGCCACTAGAGAATAGCTTTCCCCAGGACTTAACCACCATTCCTTTTAATCCCGTTAATCCTGAATTCTAGCGGATCGAAAGGCTGACTGTATTAGAGTCTATGCGCCAAAAGACGCCAGGATTGCCGTTGACAAACGCATGACCGGATGCGGCAACGTAGAATTCCCAATCGCTTATACTATTATGGTCGCTGTAAGTTCTGCTATCGGTTACTGGAGACCAATCTGCCGAATAGTAGTCTTCGGGAATAGCTAGCTTTAGGGACCAGCTAGAATTACCGACCGCGCTCGTATATGACTGCTGACTCGTAAGAGAATTTAGGTGGTGACCAGGATACCGTCCAGCTTAGCGTATAGCTAGGGGCGGGCGTTCCATGAAAGGCGAGCGCAGGGTTAATAGTAAGCGTGTTGCCATCTGCTTTTGCAGAAGTAACGAGCGGTCCGGCCACTAAAAAGGCCGAAAGAACGCCAAGCAAAAGAGTTCGCTTCATTTCTCAAGTCTTCCTTTGGGGCCGAAGTTATTAGCCTTATATTCAAAGCTTTGCACTCAAAGGGACTTTCTTCTGCTCACGCTTGCTAGCTATTCGACAAGCCTATTCTGGCTCAACAGGCTACATAGATCGGCTTCCTTCCGTTGGAGTGGTTAGCGCGCATCGCGCCAACTGGCATACAGTATAACAAGGGCGGCGTTGGCTGTCAAGAAGTTTTTTCGCGCCGCCCTTGCTCAGAAACCCATGCCACTGCTCAATTCGATAGGGGCAGGGCACTTTCCCTGCCTACTGCCGGATAGAGAGGCTTACCTCTTTTTCGTCTTGGCCGAGTCGACGTTGGAGTAATCGGAGTTGCCGCCCGCGTTGTAGGCGTAGACGCGATAGCGGTACCGCGTGTTGGCCTGCAACCCGGTATCCGAGTAGCTGGTCACGTTCACGCCGACCGTGGCGACCCGCGCAAAGGAGCCGTTCCCGAGGGCGCGCTCGATGACGAACCCGGTCTCGTTGCCGGCCCAGTCCCTCCAGGTCAGGTTAATCTGCGAGGCCGAGACCGTCGTAGCGTTCAGATTATCCGGAGGCGCGGGCGGATCGGGCCAGGTAGTCGCATTAGCCGTGCTGGAGTAATCGGAGTTGCCGCCGATGTTGTAGGCGCGGACGCGGAAGGAGTACTGCGTCGCTTTCGTAAGCCCCGTCGCCGTGTAGTTGGTGATGTTCGGCCCGACGGTGCCTATCTGAGTGAAGTGAACGCCGTCGCTGGAGCGCTCGATCTTAAAGCCGTCCTCATTGCCGGCCTGGTCCGTCCAGGAGAGGTTGATGGTCGTCTTGGAGGTAGGCGTCGCCGACAGGCCGGTAGGCGCTGCCGGCGGATTGGGCAGCGTGGTGACGCTGAGCACGTTGGAGTAGCCGGAGTTGCCGCCGGCGTTATAGGCGTAGACGCGGAAGGAGTACTGCGTGGCTGCCGATAGGCCAGTCACCGTACAGGTCGTCTGGTTTTGGCCAACGGAGCCTGCTGGCGTAAAGTGGGTTCCATCCGTAGACCCCTCGATCTTAAACCCATCCTCGTTGTTGGAGTTGTCGCTCCAGGTGAGCGCCACCGTCGTCTGCGCGCGGGAGGTCATCGCCAGCCCGGTGGGCGGGTTAGGCGGATCGGGCAGCGTGAGGGCGCTCTGGATATTAGAGTAATCGGAGTCGCCGCCGTTGTAAGCGCAGACGCGGAAATAGTACTGCGTCGCTCCCGACAGCCCCGCCGCCGTGTAACTGGTGACGTTCGGCCCGACGGTGTCTATCTGCGTAAAATTGACGCCATCGGTAGACCGCTCGATCTTAAAGCCGTCCTCATTGCTGGCATGATCTATCCAGGAGAGGTTGATCTGGTGCGGCACGACCACCTGCGCGGTCAGGTTGGAGGGCGGGGCCGGCGGTATATCTACCCGGACGATTTTGGCCACCGAGGGCACGCCCTGGCTGTTGACCAGGAAGAGCATGTAGTGCCCAGGCGGGCACAGCACGGAATTGGGGGGCGTGGTGACGTTGAGCCCGCCGTCTCCCAGGGTAAAACTCAGGCGGTTGATCCGCTGGTTCATGTTGTTGGTATGCGTCGAGGAGCTGAGCCGGATCAGGGTCACCTTCGCGATGCTGGCGGCGTCGGGCGTCTGGACAAAAACCTGCTGCCCGTAGGTGACGTGCAGCGGAACGGAAGTGATGGTGGGCCGCGCGCCCTTGAACAGGTAGGGCGGCGAGAAGATCTGCATGTTGGCGTTTTGGTAAGGCAAGGTCAGGCTGGCGGCGGGATAGTAATCACCGCTGGTAGTCAGCACCCGACCATCCGGCAGCAGGATCGCGTTGGAGTGGTAGCCTCGGAACGCGCTGTTGCTAGCCAGGGTGGTCCAGTTTCCGGTCGCCGGGTTCCACAGCTCCGCCGGATAGGTCGGCGCGGAGGCGGCGGTGGCGGCGGTGGCGCTGCTGCCGCCGGTCACCAGCACCGTCCCGTCGGGCAGAAGCGTAGCGCACTGGAACATGCGGGGCACGGACATGGAGCCGGTCGACTGCCAGACGGGCGCCGCCGCGTTCAGATCGATCACTTCTGCGGTCGCCGTTGGGGGGTCGCCGCCGCCAACGATCAGCACCTTGCCGTCGTCGTAGAGCACGGCGGAGCCGTTGGAGCGGTAGTTGATGCGGGAATAGCCCACCTTGATCACTGTGCCGATGCCGGTGACGTCGAAGTAGCGCGACACCTGGATGGGGCTGGGGTTAAAGATCAGCCCATTCGGAGCCAGGAACATCTTAGAGTACATGCTGATGGGCATGGTAGCGCCGGTCAGTTCCCGCCAGGCTCCGGCAGTCGAATCCCAGACCTCCGGGGTCAAGTTCAGGCCGATGGTGTTGTCAATCTGGCCGGACATCACCAGGACGTCCTGTCCATTGGCCAGTGTGGTCACCGTGGGATACCAGCGCGCCGCCGCCATATCGGGCAGCGGCGTCCAGGTGTCGGTAAACGGATCGTAGATGCTGGCGTGGGGCAGCCCGACGCCGTCCACGACATGCCCCCCGGCGACAAACAGCCGCCCGTCGGCCAGCAGCGTGTGCCCGGTACAGAAAATGTTGTAGGGGCATTGCGCCGCCGGAGTAAAGCTGCCGGTTTCCGGGTCCCAAAGGGTCTGGCGGCTTTGCCGGTCCCAGAAGAGCACCTTCCCGGTCGGCAGCAGGTGCAGGTGAATGGCGTAGTAGGGCATGGAGGAGACCGGGGACCACTGGCCGACCTGAGACGGGTCGCTCTGGGCGGCGGCAGGCCGGGCCGAGCCTAGTCCGCCCACGAGGGCCAGGAGAAACAACAGCAGCGCCCTGATCGGTGCGAGATTCTCCCGCCGGACAGGACGCCGCGCAGCATTCAGGGCACAAGCGCGGATGAGTGTAACTGCTCTCAGACCCGAACGCCGGTACAGTTTTTGCAGCAACATGAGAACATCCTTTCTGCTTCAGCGAGCGGTTGGATCGGATCCTGGGATACGTGCTGTGGGCGACGACCCGCAGCGCAAGCGGCATTCAGGGATTCGGGCGAAACGCTCTCACCTCCAGGCGCAGGGGAGCGCCCGTCTCCGACACCTCCAGAGGGCCGGTCACCTGAACGCGGAAGGGCTTGCCCTGCCAATGCGCGGCCAAGCTTCTGTAGGCGGTCAGCTCCTGCCGGGTCGCCGGGTAAGCCTGCTTCGTCTGTGGATTCCACTGCACCTTACGGCGCAGCGGTATCAGGCGCAGCGCCTCGCCGCCTGCCGACAGGCGCAACTGTAGTTGACCTTGCTCTTTGACAAGCTGGCCGTTGACGGTCGCCTCCACGCCGCGCAGGGAGAACTGGGAACTCACTTCCCGGACGCGCTGTGCCATCACCTTCAGGTCGGGCAGGCGGCCCTCCTGGGTGCGCACTTCGCAGGTCCAGGTCGTGGGCGAGGGCCGTTGGCTGACGGATTTCACGCCATCCAGGCGTGATAGGGTCTCAAAGACCGCCGGCCATCACCCCATCAATCCATAGGGGCACGTCGAGTTGATGCCGACGGTGAGCGAAACCACTTCGGCGCGGGCGGGCAGGGTTGAGCCGCCCGCAAGCCCTCCAAGAAGGCCCAGGAGAAGAAATGCGCTGGCAGTGCGTGGGATCGACATGAGAAGGCTCCTTTCCAGGCGATATGCAGTTACTGCCTTGAAGTTTTCAGGAAATGGGCAATGCGGGTTTGACAGGGGGCCGCCGACTCGTTTATACTTAAGGACGGCTCTGCGAGGGGTAGACCTGCCTTAAAGCGTGGGTGCCTCTCGAAGGCTCTATCTCCAACCACGGTTTCATGGGGCGCTACCCTGTGAGGCGGAACGGGATCGGAAATGCCCGGTTCCAGGCTTACCCCGTGCAAGAACTGTGCCATTTGGACGGGGTGAGCGCATTTCAACCGCTTTTTTCTGTACCGAACATCCCAAGACGAGGAAGATGACTATGGCAACGACAACCCTTGCACCGACCGGCCCCTCCCAACTCGCGCTGCATGGCGGCGAGCGCACCCTGACCGAGCCGCTGCCCTCCTTCGGCGGAGGGCTTGGCGCCGATAGCATTGACGACGCCGAGATCGAGGCGGTCACCCAAGTTCTGCGCGACAAGACCCTATTCCGCCACAACCCCAACAGCCAGGTGCGCGCTTTTGAGCGCGAGGCAGCGCAAGCCCTCGGCGTTGAGCACGCCCTGATGGTCAACTCCGGCACCAGCGCCATCATCTGCGCCCTCTTCGGCCTGGGCGTCGGCCCCGGCGACGAGGTCATCGTCCCGGCCTACACCTACATCGCCACCGCCGCCGCCGTCGTCGCCGTTGGCGCCGTGCCGGTCATCGCCGAGATTGATGATTCGCTCGGCCTCGACCCGGCCGACTTCGAGCGCAAAATCACCCCGCGCACCCGCGCCGTCATTCCCGTCTATATGCAGGGCGTGCCGGGCCGCATCGCCGCCATTCTCGACGTGGCCAAGCGCCACAACCTCAAGGTCGTGGAGGACTGCGCGCAGTGCATCGGCGGGCGCTATCACGGCCAGATGGTCGGCACCTTCGGCGATGTGGGCGAGTGGAGTCTCAACTACTTCAAAGTCCTGACCTGCGGCGAGGGCGGCCTGGTCTTTACCGATAACTATGAGGTTTACGAGCGCGCCTGCTTCGCCTCCGACCCGGCCCTGCCGATGTGGATGAAAGACCATGAGGGCAAGACCGGCTGGCACACGCCGCCCTTCTCCGCCAACTGCTACCGGCCCAGCGAGATCCTGGGGGCGATGGCCCGGGTGCAGCTTCGCAAGCTGGAAACCATGCTCGGCCACACGCGCCGCCTCAAAGCGGCCTTCCTGGACGAGTTGGCGCAGGCCGGTGCGCCGCGCGGCTATAACCTCCAGCACGTAGACGACCCGGCGGGCGACTGCGGCATCAGCGCGGCCATCCTCTGCCACGATGCGGCGACCGCCGCGCGCTATGCCGAAGCCCTCAACGCCGAGGGGCTGCCCTGCGGCACGGCCTATAACGCCGGCTTTCCTGACCGGCACATCTACCGCTACTGGGACTCTATCCTGGACAAGAACAGCCCGCATCCCAGCGGCTATCCCTGGAACGACCCGCAGTACACCCAGCCGCGCGGTGACCAGCCCGCCGGCCATATCGCCTACAGCCGGGAGATGTGCCCGCAGTCGCTGGATCTGCTCAACCGCGCTCTGCGCTTCGGCTTCAACCTGCGCATGACCGAAGACCACGCCCGTCTGATGGCGAAGGCGATCAACAAGGTGGACGCCGCCCTCAGCTAAAACCCTTTTTCAACAGGATGAACAGGATTTTGCAGGATTTACAGGATTAAGACTAAAGAGGCAGAAGCCTTGAGCCTAAGAGGAACAGAGGCATAGGGACTCGGCTGGTTGGATTGGTATTAGAAATCCTGTTTAATCCTATAAAATCCTGTTCATCCTGTTGAGGTTTTGGGAGACCTGCTAATGAGTCTGCCTGGGAGCGATCCGTTGGAGCGGCGGCGATTGGGACGCAGCGGCTTGCTGGTGACGGCCCTGGGATTGGGCGGGGCCGGCATTGGCGGCGGCTACGGGCCGGTGACGGATCGGGACGCCATCCAGACCGTTCAAGAGGCTATCGCGCAGGGCATGAACTATGTGGATACCTCGCCGCTCTATGGAGAGAGCGAGCGGCGTATCGGCCTGGCATTGGAGGGCGGCCTGCGGGAGCGGATCGTCCTCTCCACCAAAACCGGCACGCACCCGCAGCGGCGCGGCGACTACTCCTGGGACGGCACGCTCTGGAGCCTGGAGAACAGCCTGCGCCTGCTCAAGACCGACTACCTCGACCTTGTCTACGTCCACGATCCGGAGGACATCGCGCCGGTGTTTGCGCCGCGCGGTGCGCTGGAGGCGCTGGAGGCGCTCCAGGCGCAGGGCGTCATTGGGGCTATCGGGCTGGGCCAGCGCCGTCATGATTTTCACCGTCAGGCGATTGAGTCCGGGCGCTTCGACGTGATTTTGACCTATAACGACTACCATCCCCTCCGCACGACCGCCGCCGACTGGCTGCTGCCTCTGGCCGCGCAGCATGAGGTCGGCGTAGTCAACGGGTCGCCTCTGGCGCACGGCCTGCTCATCGATCAAGATCCCGATACCCTTGTCCGTGATCGGAGCCTTCGGCCACCGGAGCGCGACCTGAACGCCGCCCGCCGCTTCTACCGCTGGTGCCGCGAGCGCAATCTCTCCCCAATCGCCGTCGCGCTTCAGTTCAGCCTGCGCCAGCCCTTGATTCAGTGCACGCTCACCGGCGCCAAGACGCCTGCGGAGCTGGCTCAGAACCTCGCAGCCATCCGCACGCCGCTGCCCGAAAGCCTCTGGGACAAGCTCGCCGCGCTCCACCTGACGGCAGATTAAAGCCGAGGAAGCCGATGCATCCTGTGCTGGAAGCCTCAATAGCGAGGGCCGTGGACTATTTCCGGGACGACGAGCGGGTGCTTGGCATGTACCTGTGGGGTTCGCTGGGCAAAGGCACGGCAGACGCCTACTCCGATGTGGACCTCGCCCTCGTCGTGCGGGACGAGGACTACAACGCTGTAAAAGGCGAGCTGCGCGGAGTCTGTGAGCGGATTTGCGGCCCCATCGCCGTCTGGCTGCCCGAAGGGGAGACTGCCGACCTCTGCAACTATGCGTTCCTGTTTCATTCCGGCAAGGATCTGCTGCTTTGTGACTTCCTGATTCTATCGGAATCGGCATACCATCGCAATCGTTCCCGTGCCGAGCAGGTCCTTTTTGACCGCGCCGGGCTGTTCCAGCCTCTAGCCGAAGCGCCGCGCGTGCAACCGTTCTCTCCCGACACCCTGAGCCGCACCATGGATAACTACTGGGTCTATGCTTACCTCAACGGCAAATATTACCAGCGTGCCGACCTCTTCAAGCTGCTCTACGTCCAGGGCGTGCTGTTCCAGACCCATATGCGCCTGCTGCACGCGCTGCACCCGGACAAGCCCTGGACCTGGTGGGCCAACGACGTGAAATATCTCCCGGAGGCAAAGCGCCAGCAGCTTCTCGCCTACTTCGGCGCGACCGACCTGCCGGGTATCTCCGCCGCGCTGGAAAAGGAACTGGATCTGTTCTCCCAGGACGCGCAGGCCGCCTGTCAGCAGTGGAATCTCCCCTACCCTGCCGACCTCGAAACCTCCGTGCGCAGGCATCTCGCCGCCAGGAGCGTTCTCAAAATCAACCACCCGCTGCACTAGAAAAAAACCTTCCACAGGATGAACAGGATGAGACAGGATTAAACAGGATTTCTAAAACACAGACAACCAACCAAGTACCTCTTCCTCTGGACTGAGCGGAAGGCTTCTGTCTCTTGCCTTAATCCTGTAAATCCTGCTTAATCCTGTTCATCCTGTTGAGGTATTGGCTTTTCCTCGCTCCTTGTCAGCCACTTCGCCAGGTGCTATAATGAGAGGAAGATTTCCGGGATAATTTCGCGATTAAGGATGATTTCTCGATGGCACTGACCCGCGAAGAGGTGCGCAAGGTCGCGCTGCTGGCCCGCCTCGAACTGACCGACGAAGAGCTCGATCAGCAGGCCAAGCATATCAACGACCTCCTAAAGCATGTTGAGATATTGCAGGGCGTGGACGTGACCGGCATTGAGCCGACCTCCCACTCCATCCCCGTCTATAACGTCTTCCGCGAGGACAGAACCCGCCCATGTCTGCCGCGCGAGGCCGTGCTTGCCAACGCGCCGGAGGCGCGCGAGGGCCTGTTCGTCGTTCCGCGCATCGTAGAAGGATAGGTGATGTCTGAACTGATCGACCTGACCGCGCACGAAGCCCGCGAGCGCATCGCCGGGGGGCAGATCTCGGCGCGCGAGTTGACCGAAGCGGCCCTGGCCCGGATACAGGTGGTCGAAGAGCGTGTGCGCGCGTTTTTGACCGTCACGCCGGAGTTGGCGCTCTCGCAGGCGGAGGCACTAGACGCCCGCCGCGCGCAGGGTGAGGCGCTGCCGTCCCTGGCCGGCATTCCTGTCGCCATCAAGGATAATATCTGCACGACCGGCGTGACGACCACCGCAGGCTCCAAAATCCTCTATAACTTCGTCCCGCCCTATGATGCGACGGTCGTAACCCGATTGCGGAGGGCAGGGGCCGTCTTTGTCGGCAAGGCCAACTGCGATGAGTTCGCGATGGGTTCCTCCACCGAGAACTCCGGCTTCCATACCACGCGCAACCCCTGGGACCTGGAGCGCGTGCCCGGCGGCTCGTCGGGCGGCTCGGCGGCCGCGGTGGCGGCGGAGGAAGCCTGCCTCGCGCTCGGCTCGGATACCGGCGGCTCGATACGCCAGCCCGCCTCGCTCTGCGGCGTCGTCGGCCTCAAGCCGACCTATGGCCGCGTCAGCCGCTACGGCCTGATCGCCTACGCCTCCTCGCTCGACCAGATCGGCCCGTTCGGCAAAGATGTCACTGACTGCGCCCTGCTCCTCAATGCCATCGCCGGGCACGACGCGCTGGATTCGACCTCCACCAACGTTCCCGTGCCGGACTTCACCGCCGCCTGCCGCCCCGACGTCAAGGGCCTGCGGATCGGCGTGCCGAAGGAGTTCTTCGCGCAGGGCGTTACGCCGGAGGTCGCCGCCACCGTGCGCGCCGCCGTAGACAAGCTGGTGGAGTTGGGCGCGACGGCGGAGGAGTGCTCCCTGCCGTCCATCGAGTACTGCCTGGCCGCCTACTACATCATCGCGCCTGCCGAAGCCAGCAGCAACCTGGCCCGCTTCGATGGCGTCAGATACGGCCTGCGCAGCAGTGAATGGGTCGGGCACATCGGCCTGATGGAGAGGACGCGCGATGAAGGGTTCGGCCCGGAGGTCAAGCAGCGCATTATGATCGGCACCTATGTGCTCTCGGCAGGCTATTACGACGCCTACTACAAGCGCGCCCAGCAGGTGCGCACCCTGATACGCCGCGACTTCGAGCGCGCCTTCGCCAGTTACGACGTGCTGCTGACGCCGACCTCGCCCAGCCCGGCCTTCAAGATCGGGGAGAAAGCCGACCCGCTGGAGATGAAGCTTGCGGACGTCTGCACGCTGCCGGCCAACATGGCCGGCATCCCCGGCATCTCGGTGCCCTGCGGCTTCGTCAACGGCCTGCCCGTCGGCCTGCAAATCCTCGCGAAAGCCTATGACGAGGAGACGCTGCTTCGCGCCGCCTATACCTACGAACAGGCCACCGGCTGGCACAAGCAACGGCCTGCCCTCTAACAGAGCCAGGTTCCCGGCAGAGGCAAACATATAGGAAAGCCCACTATGGCAAAGATTGAGCTAGAGATCAACGATGCTGTTCTCGAACGCGCCCGGCGATTGGCGCAGGGCCGTCATTCGCCTCTCGATAAGTTGATCAACGACCTCCTGGAGCAGACCACAGCCCAGGCGGACGCCGATCCGCTGCTGGGCCTCTTCGCGGATGAGCCGGAGCTTGTAGATCAGCTGATCGCGTCGGCAATGGAGGCGCGAGAAAATCATCCTCTGAGGCTGCATCGTGGATAAGACCCTGCTGGATACGGACATCTTTATTGAGGCAATACATGATAACTTCCTTTAAGATAATAGGTTTCAAGGGCTTTCGAGAGCTTGAGTTTCCTCACTTATCGCGGATAACGCTGTTAGGAGGGCAAAATAACGTCGGCAAGACTTCGATATTGGAAGCACTATTTACCTTCTTTGACAGGTTTAACCCGCAAATGATCCTGCGTCAGTTCGCTTGGCGCGGGGTAGATGCGCTGCCTCTTGATCCTGAAATTATCTGGGCGCCTGTATTTAACCGTTACGATATGAGCCGAGACATCACCCTATCTGCTGTCATTGACGGCAGACGTGAGGCAATGACGCTCCGGTTTAACCCCAATTATGCCAATCAAGCGATCCCGGCCCAAGTCTCTATAGAGGACGGCAGAGTTCCTACGATAAAAACAGATCAGCCACCGATGGGTACATTCGCGCTAGACATACGCTTTAGCGCAGAAGATAAACCAGAGCAGACAGCGCATCTTGTCCTGGGCCTGGGTAAGATACAATTTCAGGTAGATTATATGGAATTCGGAGGTCCGTTTGCCGCATTCATCGGCCTACGGATGCGTGAGAGTCCAAACGAAATCGCTACCCGGTTCGGCCAACTAGATGTAATTGGAAAGCAAGATGCCATCCTTCAGTTTCTTCAGCTTTCGAACGACAACCCGTACTCGGAGGCGCAGTTCCAAACGCTTCAGTACCGGCCGCAGTTTCCGGAGCAATTCGGCTGCAAGGAGGATGCCGAGGGCTTCTGCGGCGAGTTCTTCGACTGGTACAACACAGAGCATCGTC
>DASRGZ010000176.1:0-43393 GCA_035650735.1 Chthonomonadaceae bacterium | reverse complement strand
TGTTATGCCCTTTTTTGCCTGCTTCGAGAGAGGACTTGGAGGCTGATGACCGCTTGGTGCTCGCTAGAAAGCGAGCACCAAGCCTCTAATGAGCGGCTGGCCTATCTCCTCAAGAGGACCCAAGTGCATCCCACGCTCTAGCGGCGCAAGTATAAATGCTCGTTATTCTTCAGTCGGGATCAGGAGAAGGAATGTTCCTGAAATGCCTTTCTCGGTTGACCTAACCCCCCGGCCCCCTTCCCTGATTCGCCGCTGATGCGGCAGGGAAGGGGGGGCCCGGCTTCTCTTCCCCCTTCTGCCTTGCAGGGAGAAGGGACGGGGATGAGGGGAGATAAGGCAAAACGCAAGAACCTGAGAGTGAGGACCTCTCCCCTCCCGCAGCGCCGGGAGAGGGAGATAGGGGGTGAGGGCCACAGGACGGGGGTTAGGTGAATCAGGAGAGGGGCTGGAGGTGAGGGCTTCTTGGGGTGGGAGTCTTAGAGTCCGCGATGGACGAAGCTGAGCATCTGATAATGCGTTAACGTATTTGCCAGCGCCAGAAAGGCCGCCAGGCCCGCCCAGGCCAGGCCATAGATCCATCGGTCGCGCGGCCTCGTCTGGTAGTAGGGGCTCTGGCTGCCATGCTTCCAGGCAAAGAGAATGCGCGGCAGGCTCAGCACGGCCAGTACCCAGACCATCGGATTGTGCCGGAACGTGAAGAACAGCAGCGCGATCCCCGGCAGCAGCAATTTGGGCGAGAAGATCGGGGCCAGCCAGCCGCCGTCAAGCGGGGGCGCGGGCGTCAAGTTGAGCAGGTTGATCCAGAAATCAAACCAGGCCAGCACCAGCCAGAGGGGATGCCCGGTGAGCACGTAGAGGCCGTAACAGACCAGCCCACCGAGCGTTCCGGCCACCGGCCCCATAATGCCGATGAACGCATCCTCGACGGCGTTGCGCGCGCCTCCGGTCGTGACAAAGGCGCCCATGCCAGGCACAAAAACCATCTTGCCGACCGGATGACCGAGCGCGCGGGCGGCCAGGGCATGGCCGGACTCGTGAATGAGAATCAGCAGCACCAGCCCAATGGCAAACGGCCAGCCAAACCGGAACGAGTAGAAGAACATGGAGATCAGCATAGTGCTGCCGGCCAGCAGCAGCTTGCCCAGGGACAGGAATTTGAGGCCGACCAGCAGCACCTTCCATTTCATTAGCACGCTCAGGATCACCGACCAGAACTTGGCAAGCACCACGCCGATCCCGCCCAGGGCACCCAGCACGCCCTTGCGCCGAGTAGAATTGGCTGTGGCAGCGCTCTCGGCAGGGGCTTGCGGAGGCGGCGCCGTCAGGGTACTGGCGCCGTCAGGCACCGGACTAAGGTCGAAATCCAGCGCAGCCGAAAGTGGCGGCGCAGGCTGCTGTCCCTCCGGCATTTGAGGGCAAGTCTCGTCTTCTCTTTCGCTCATTGGACACTCTTTATTTGTGAATTATGGGGAAAAGAAGTCCACGCGCAGGGGGCCGTGGCGGTCTCTACAGCGACAGGTTGGCTGGAGCGCGGTTGGATGGGCAGATAACCCAGGTGGCTGCCTCGCCGTGCGTTTGGGAGAGAACGGCCCTGGAAACCGGCTTTTGTGCCGCTTCGGGTTCTCTTGAGGAGGCAAGGGAGCAACCTGGATGGGATAGGAAACGAGGTGCGCCCTTCCGTTAGGGAAAGCGCACCTCACTGCAGCTTGGCTGTGACGTTAACGCCAAATGCACCTCACTTTTTGAGATGCTGGCGCGACTTCTTGGTCCATTCTTTGGGCAGGGGCTTGATGCCGGTCAGGTAATCCTGGAAATTGGCGCTGGTCATCACGCTGGTACAGACTTTCAGGCGCACCTTGCCTTCCGGCGTGGCGATGGTGACCGTCTGCAGATTCGGCAGGAAGGCGTGCTTTTTCTTGGGGGCGCGATACTTCCACGCGCCGCTATGCGGATGGCGTATGCGATTGCCCTTCTGCGGGCCCTTGCCCGACACCTGGCAAACTCGGGACATAATTGCGTCTCCTGTTATCACGCTTGTCGAAAGGACCGGACGCGCGCCGGCTTTCGGAATACTCGACTTGTTCTTCTCCGTCCTGGGTGTCCATCGGTGCCGTCGGCAGCGACGGCCCGCGCAACTCCGAACGCGACGGACGGCGTAGTATACCCTCAGGTAACTCATTTGTCAAGGAGAGCGAAAAGTGTATCCTTGCGTTGCCGGTTCCTGTCAAGCTAGCGGGCGAGAGAAACACAGAGCGAGCCCCTACTCCTCTCATTCCAGGGAGGCTCATCTGTACTTGGCTCTGGCCATTTCTTCCAAATTGCGTGACAAAGCGCCAGGGGGCGAGTATTTATCATTGAGAGCGCATAATGCGACATAATTTTCTTGTGGATGGCAGGAGGCATGGCGCCTTCCAGACGAATCACAAGGTGCTCGGTCTTTTCCGGGACCGTCGGAAGCAACCGGAATGCCCTCGCGGCTTCATGGAGCAGCAGGACAGCAGGAGCAGGGGGGTTCTTCATGCTACCGGTAGAAGGGTGCGGGCGTGCCGCCCCTGCCCTCCCTTCCTATAAACAGGGCAGTATGGATTTATCGGATGACGAAATTCTCCGGCGCGTGCAGCAGGGCGAGCGGACAGAGTTCCTGGAACTTTTTGACCGCTACTATCCTCGTATAGAGGGTTACGCTCAGCGCCAATTGCATAACGCGGAGGCGGCCCGTGACATCGCCTCCGAAACCTTTCTGCGCGCCTATCGTCATGTGGACTCGTTTCGAATCGGCGAAATATCCTATGTCGGGTATTTGTTTCTGGTCTGTCGGCGGCTGATTCTGACCGAGCGGCAGCGCGCGCGATCCTCGCCCGTCGTGCCCTGGGATCCGGCCCAGCATGAGAACCTGGCCGAAGCGGAGCCTCAGGCCGATACCGCGGCCCTGCCGCTGGCCCGCGTGCTTCACGCCGAAAAGCGCGCGGTGGTCCGGCAGGCTCTCCAGCAGCTCCCGGCAGATGACCAGGAGATTATCCTGCTCGCCTTTGAGCGGGACCTGTCTCGGCGCGACATAGCCCAGATCCTGGACAAGCCCTCGGTCAGCGCGGTTACCTCGCACCTGTACCGGGCCATGCAAAAATTGAAGGTCGTCCTTCTCCAACAGGGTTATTTCGACGCGACAGAGGCAGGGTGGAAGTAGGAAGATGTTACCACACGAGGACGAACAGGGCGAAGGGCTCTGGAATCACATCGAGGATATCAAGCAGGCAGGCGGACCGGCCCGACCGGCGCCGCTGGATACGCTCCTGCCTGTCGCCGATGCCCTCCACGATGCGCTCAGCAGCGATGGCTATCTGCCCAACGGCCAGGCGCAGGCGCGGGCACGGCTCGTCGAAGCGATCCGGGCCGACCGAGGTCCCGTTGCGCCTCCGGCCCCAACGCGCGTCGGGCAGGGTGCAGGCGCTGCGGGCACCCTCTTCCAGCAGCACTGGCCTCTCATTCGCTTGCTGATCATCCTTGCCGTAGGAGCCATCACCGTCTATATGGTCTGGACGGCCTACCTGCGCAGCTGCGATCATACGCCGACGCAACCGCGCCGCAGCCTCTCTCGGGAGAACGTTTCGGCCTTGCAGCCGGTCATCGCGCTGCAGGACCCGACTCCCTCTCTGCAACCCTCTTATTTCGACCCAACCGGCACCACGAGCAGTCCCCAAATCCGGGCGCGGGGCCATTGCCTTAAGAGCGTCTCCCCGCAGGACTAGGCTGCTTTCTCGCAAGCCTGCCCGCCAGGATAGACTCTCAATTGATCCGTTAACTCTGCCGGGCGTTCTCGGCGCGCTTTGGTACCCGTTCCCTTCCGCATCGAAAGGAGAGTAGACATGGCGACTCGCTTCGCGCGTCTGACGGCCTGGAGCAGCCTCCTCTTGCTGGCTCTGGCCCCTGCGGCCGTCCTGGCCCAGAATGCCTATCAGCAGACCAACCTCGTCTCCGACCTGCCGCAACTCGTGGGCAACGACCCGAACAAAGTGGACCCCAATCTGGTCAACCCCTGGGGCATCTCGCGCGGCCCCAACACCCCGTTCTGGGTCTCGGACAATGGCACCGGCGTAACCACCCTCTACAATGGAGCCGGGAACATCATCCCACGTGTTTTCACCATCCCGCCACCTCCGGGCAGTCCTGCCGGAACGACCTCCGCTCCGACCGGACAGGTCTTCAACGGCTCCTCCAATTTCGATGGCAACTTCTTTATCTTCGCCACCGAAGACGGGACCATCGCGGCCTGGAAGCCCGCCGACGGCTTGACCGCCCAGATAGTAGCGGATAGCACGCCTGCCGGAGCCATTTACAAAGGGATTACCATCGCTGGCGATCACCTCTACGCTGCTGATTTCCACAACGGCAGAATTGATGTGTTCGATAGCGGCTTTAATCCGACAACATTAGCCGGAAACTTCAGGGATCCCAACTTGCCCACTGGCTACGCCCCCTTTAACATTCAGAACATAGGCGATAAGCTTTACGTTACCTATGCCTTGCAGGATTCCAACGCCGAAGACGACGTGCCAGGTCTAGGCCACGGTTTCATTGACATATTTAACCCCGATGGCAGTCTGGCAGATCACTTCGCCTCTCAGGGCACGCTCAACTCGCCCTGGGGTCTGGCCCTGGCTCCCGGCAATTTTGGCGCTTTCAGCAACGATCTGCTCGTCGGCAACTTCGGCGATGGGCGCATCAATGCCTTCGACCCCAACACCAAGGCTTTCCTGGGTCAGCTTGAAGACCTCAACCACAATCCGATCGCAATTGACGGCCTGTGGGGTATCACCTTCGGCAACGGCCTCATCAGCGACGCCAACAAACTCTATTTCGCCGCCGGGATTAACCACGAAGCGAACGGCCTCTTCGGCACCCTGCAGGCGGTGCCGGAACCCGGCACGTTGGCGTTCCTGGCGATCGGCTCCCTTTCGACGGCGGGCCTGTTGCTGCGCCGCCGTAAATCCTGATCGTTTGCTCGCTTCCTCAGGCATGAGTCATCCCGAACTCCGGGCATGACCTGAAACAGAACATCCCTACCCCTGGGGCCTTGTCGGGCAGGCGCTAAGGGTAGGGATGTTGCTTTGCCTCTTCTTTTCCAAAGCCGTAAGTCCTGCGGCAACTCCACAAGCCCAAAACACAGGAAATGCACCGTAGTTTTCGCAAATGTGTGATACACTAAAGCAGGAATAGGATTTGATAGGCGACAATAAGGTGACATCCGGTGGTAACAGGGATTCCTAACTTGCAGAGCCTGCCTATGGCTTGCCATGATTCCAACGACCTCGATTACATGAGCCGTCTCCTGCTGGAGGATGTCTGCTCCGATCTGGTGCGCTTCCTGCACTCAAAGGGCGACCCGGCCCAGTTCGGGGCCGTGCGCATTGATCGCGAGTGGGCGCTAGGCCCGCCCGGCGCCTTTGCCGATCTGCGCATTGAGCCTATCGGAGGGCAGCCCTACTTCCTGGAGATCAAATACGGCTACGACTCCCAGACGGTGCTGGCCCATCTGCGGCGCAAGTATGGGCAGCTTCCTGCCTCCACCCTCGCCGAAGACCGAGTGGTGCTGGTAATTGAAACCGCCGCACACGCAGACTGGCCTGTCCTCGAAGCCGCGCTGCAGCAAGCGCTGGCCCCTCCTTTGCGCCTGGAGGTCTGGGACGAAGAGCGCCTGCACTGCCTGATGGTCGAGTGCTTCGGGCAGACGATTCCGGCCTTTACCGGCCCGGATCTGCTGGCGATTCGGGAGTGCATTGATTACGGCAAGGAGCGGCTGGCCTTCGGGGAGGCGCCGAAACTCCCGGTCACCACCGATTACAGCGAAAGCGTCCTGCGCCAGAATCTGCTCTGGCACTTCGGCACGTGGCGCCTGCGCGAGCTGCGGCATGTCCGCGAACAGGAGGATCCCCGGCGGCTGGTTCCACCGGGATTGTACGAGCAGGTCGTCGTGGTGATGGCCGACCTGTCCGGGTTCTCCCGCTATATGCACGATACCTTTGATGATGCGGTGGTGCGCCAGATCTTGACCGGCTTCTACGCCAAAGCGCGCTACCAGATCATCAACGCTGGCGGTATGATGGTGCAGTTCGTGGGAGATGCGGTCGTGGCGCTGTTCGGGCTGCCGGATCACCGCCCAGGCTATCTGGACGATGCCATGCGTACCGCCGTTCGCCTGCTCGACATCGGCGCCTCCGTCTCGCATGAATGGCAGCGGCGCATTGACCACGTGCAGGCGCGTCACGGCGTCCATATTGGCATGGCGATGGGGCGTATCCATCTGGTCGCCATGCGTCCCCTCGATTATGCGCGCCTGGCGGCCATCGGCGACTGCATGGACATCGCGGAACGTCTCAACGGCCTGGCCGCTCCCGGTCAGATCATCCTCAGCAATGTATTGCGCTATGCGCTGCGCCACTCCGCCTATGAGTTCGCGGCCTTAGAGCCTACCGAGGTCAGAAACCTGGGAACGCTCCAGCCGTGGCGGCTGCTTTTACAGTCCGACGCGGCTCAAGCCGGATCGCTTCCCTAGACGCTCCCCTACCTGTCGCTGCTCTCTAGCTCCCTCGGAAACCACGCCAGCGGACAGGCAGCGCTGCCCAGGCACAGAGCACCAGAAGCGCCCACAGGCACGCCGGCCCGAACCGCCAGCCGCCGCGCACATAGAGGGTCTGGACCGTCTCGCGCCCCAGGCGGGCCTCCAGTACCGCCGGGCTGCGCGTGGAGACCCGCAATATCTCGCGGCCCGTCGGCGCGACCACCGAGGTGCCTCCCGCCACGTCCGCCCGCGCCAGCCACCGCCCGCATTCCGCCGCGCGCATCTGGAACAGGAGGCGGTGCTGCTCCGGCTGGATGGGCCCCCATTCCGGCGGATCATCGCTTGGCGCCAGGAACACCTCCGCCCCATCGGCAGCCAGCCGCCGCGCCACGTCGGGGAAGTCCATATCGAAGCAGATGGCGATGCCGAGCTTCCCCAACGCCGTCGGCAGCGCGCGGGCTTGCGTTCCCCCCACGCCATCCCGGATGAAATGGACCGTGTGGTTCTTGGTATGCTTGCCGATCAGCCGACCGCTCGGATCGAGCAGAAAGGCAGTATTGCGAAACCGGGTATCGTCGCGGGGATCGAGCTCCTCTTTAGCGCCGAACAGGAAATAGGCGCGATTCTCCCGCGCCACGCCCTCCAATTTCTGCCAATAGAGCGGTATGCGCCTCGGATCGCTGACCAGGCTATATTCCGGCCATACGATCACATCGGCCCGTGCGCCCGGAGTGGGATGAGACAGGCCCCACAGATGCGCGTCGTCCTCCGAATTGGCCTGCACCAGCCGGACCTGCATGGGGCGGGAGGGCGGCGGCACCGGGCGGGGTATCCAGAGGATCAGGAGCCAGAGGAGAATCAGCCCGCCCGCCAGAGGGCGCTTCCCCGGATGGATGGCGAGGCGCAAAAGCAGGGCGCTGAAGGCAACCAGCGCAAAGCTCAGGCCGTAGGAGCCGAACCAGGAGGCGCAGACGGCCAGAGCCGGCGCGTTGACGACGGCGTAACCCAATCCCAGCCAGCCGAAATTCAGGACAAACGGCTCGGAGCGATAGTATTCTACGCCCGTCCAGACCACCGCAGCCAACAGCCAGATAGGAACGCGCGGCAGCCTTCCCCGCAGCCATACGAACAGCGCGGCAAACAGCGCCGGGAACGCCGCCAGAATGGCCCAGAGCGAGATCGCCGATACGCCAAACAGGTTGGTTAGCCAGAAAAGCGCGGAGGCGAACAGCGCAAAGCCGAAGGAGAGCCCGATGTAGAATGCCGGGCGTACGGTGACGCCCGACAGCAGCCCCAGCAGCGCGGCGACAGCGAGGGGCAGCAGCCACGGCTGGCTGAGGGGCGGAAAGCAGGCCGCGAGCAGAAGTCCTGTCCCTGCTCCGCCCGCCACCCGCCAACCCAACGCCAATCGCTTTGTGGCCGTTTCGCTTTGCGGCAGCGGGAAAGCGGAGGCTGCGGCCACCGGCGCCTCTGCGGTTCTCCCAATACTGGCATCATTGTAAAACTGCGTCATTACCGACGATCCTCAATGAGTGTCTCTGAGAGCGGCCTTCCCTTAATCGTAACGGTCGGGCGCTCCAGCGTGCTCTCCCTGGGACGGCGCTTCATTTTCTCCATCAAGCCAGCCTCAATGAGTGCCTAGCACAATCGCTTCTCTTCCTCGGTTGCCTCAATGACCTCTTGCGGAGGCGGGATGTCTTGCTGAGACGGGATGTTCATGAGGAGTCTCCTTTCTTCAGATACCCTCCTGGAAGTATACGCGGACGTTGAAGTGAATGCGGCGTCAGTCTCCGGCATCGGTGCGCTCCTCCTGGGGGGACAGTTCGGCGGCGGCAGCGGCGCGGCGCAGGCGGTCGCGAACGGCAAGCCAGGCTTCCGTCTGCGGCGGCTGATCCACCACAATGCGCTCGACCCCCGCCTCATCTAGCGCGTGCAGGGCGGCATAAAGCTGGGCGGCAAAGGCCGACGGCTCCGGCGGCAGCGCGATGATTTCCAGGCCGGGCGCGCTTACCACGTTCCCCGCGTCAAAGGTGATCCAGCCCACCCGCAGTCCGCTTGCCCGCAGCGCCTGCGCCCGCTCTCCGCCGTTCCCGGATGCGATCTCCAGCGGCGCGCGCGGCGCATAGTGGCGCGTCATCATGCCGGGCGAGGGCAGCGGTGCGCTGGAGGGAGGCGCTTGTACCGGGCGCGCGATGGGGCCGATGATCGCCTCTATTTCAGCGGGCGTGACCAGGCCGGGGCGCAGCAGGCGCGGCGGCATGACCGTCAGATCCAGCACCGTTGACTCCAGCCCGCCGGTCGTTGGCCCGCCGTCCAGGATCAACTCGATCCGACCGTTCAATCCCCGTAAGACATGCTCGGCCCGCGTCGGCGAGAGGCGCATGGAGCGATTGGCGCTGGGGGCCGCTATGGGAACGCCCGCCGCGCGCAGCAGCGCCAGGGCGACCGGATGCGCCGGCACGCGCACGGCTACCGTCGGCCCGCCTGCCGTCACCACATCAGGGATAACCTCGCGCCGGGGCAGCACGAGTGTCAACGGGCCGGGCCAGAAGCGCTCCGCCAGTTGCGCCGCCGCCTCCGGCCACGCGGCCACGATCCCACGCGCCGCCTCCGCCTCCGGCACATGCACGATCAGAGGGTTGTTGGGGGGCCGGCCTTTGGCCGCAAAAATCCGGGCCACCGCCGCTGCATCGAGCGCATTGGCCCCCAGACCGTAGACCGTTTCCGTCGGGAAGGCGACCAGCCCGCCGTGACGCAATATCTCTGCCGCCCGCGCGAGGATGTCTCTTTCTGGCTGGGCGGGATCGACCCGCAGAACTTCTGTCCGCATTCGACCTGCCTCTTGCATGGAAAATCACGGCACTGATAGTGATGTGCCGGAACCTGCCTGCGGTTCAGAGCGCGCTTCCTTCCGTAATGGCAGCGCAGGCATGTTTCTTGCTGTCAAATGGGAGTGTCTAACCGATTGTAGGTAAGTTCGTTGTTCTAGGGTTCTGAGGTAGTTAGCACCATTAGCACCCTAGAACCTTAGAACCTAATTGCCTGTTGCTTGACAGGGCAGGTAAAGTCCGCTATAATATAACGTTATATCGCAATATTTGTTCTTTGCTACAAATGCTCGGTCGTCCTCCAGATTTACCAGGAGCGGCCGATACTATTTCCAGGTAGACGGCGGTGGCGCCCGCTCTGCGAGCCGGGCGAGAATTGAGACAACAAACGGTCGCCCACGCGGCGCGACAACCATGAATAAACTGCTTAACAAGTTGTGGCGGCGAGGACGTAGGCGCAGTACGGGCACAACACCCCGCCCCGGCGCAACCAACAAGCCTGCGTCCGCTCCGTTACTGCGGGTGGACTGGCAGAAGGCGGGAGCCATTTTCATTACCATCGTGGCCCTCTCGCTCTTGATGACCGTTCACCTGATGCCGGATAAGATCGCCCTGCGCGTCGGCGATACCAGCCCGCGCGAAGTCCGCGCCTCCCGCAGCGTCTACTACTTCAACAGCGTCGAAACCGCGCGCCGGCAGCAGCAGGCGCGACTGGAAACCCCGCCCGTCTACGATGCCGACGACGGCGCGGCTTTCGGCGCCAACCACACCGCCCAGCAGATTTTTGAGCAGCTAGCCCACGCCCGCGCCGAGCTCCCTCCGCGCTCCCTGCACCCGGCCAGAAACCAGGCCGACGCTACCACGCAGGCCATCAACGCCCTACAGTCCCAGATCGGCGCCGATTTCTCCCGCGCCCAGATCCGCTACCTGCTCACCGTTCCGCCGACCGTCTTCGAGAAGCTGCGCGCCACCACCGCCCGCCTGGTAAAAGACGCGATGTCGCGTCCTATCCGCGACCTGCCCCTGCCCGGCGACATTCCCCACGCCCGGCGCGAGATCCAGATGGCGGCCCAGGACGAGCTCTCCTCGGTCCGCGACGCCGCCATCGTGCGCGCCGTCGCCGCGCAAGCCCTGCGTCCCAATCGTCTGCTCAATCAACAGAAGACGGCCCAGGCGCAGGAGGCCGCTGCCCGTAGAGTCGAGCCTATCTATGAGCTAATTCAGCGGGATGAGAAGATCATTGGCAAGGGCGAAGTCGTTACCCCGCAGCACCTGGATAAGTTCCTGGCGCTTGGCTTGCTCAACCCGCGCCTACAGCCGACCACCGGGTTCGCCATCTGCATGCTGGCGGCCATGATGGTGTTCCTGGTCGCCTTCTATATCGCGCGCACGCTGCCCGCCCTCTACGCCAACATGTCCCACCTGGCGCTGCTAGCGATCCTGATCCTGCTAAGCGTGTTCGGCCTCAAGGTCGGCGCTACGCTGCTGGGCCTGCAATTCTCCGGCGGACAACTGGGCTTCCTGGGCATGATGAGCGTGGCGGCAGCCGGGATGCTGGTGAGCGTCCTGCTCGACAGGCACCTGGCGGTGCTGGTCGTGGCGCTGCTCTCCGTGCTCTCCGGCCTGATCATGAACCACGAGATACGCTTTACAGTCATGACGCTGATGAGCAGCCTCGTGGGTATCATGACTATCGGCAATGCCCGCCGCAAGATCAATCTGCTCAACTCGACGGCGGCACTGGCAGCGGCGAACCTGGCGCTGGTGTGGCTGCTGGGCCTGCTGCTCAGCGAGTCGCCGACGGAGATGGTCTCCGGCTCGGTCTGGGCCGTCGCCTCGGCGTTCTTTGCCACGTTCCTGTTCTGGTTTGGCCTGCAGGCGCTGGAGAAGCCCTTCGGCCTGCTGACGCACACCCAACTGCTGGAGCTATCGGCCTTCGATCAGCCGCTCTTAAAGCAGTTGTGCGCGGTTGCGCCGGGCACCTACGCCCATAGCATGATGGTGGGCACGCTGGCGGAGGCGGGCGCGCAGGCCGTGGGCGCAGACGCGCTGCTGTGCCGGGTCGCCGGATACTACCACGACATCGGCAAAATGAAGCGGCCCGAGTTCTTCATTGAGAACCAGCGGCACGAAAACGTGCATGGCCGCCTCAGCCCGTCGCTGTCCGCGCTGATCATCATCGCGCACGTGCGCGACGGGGTGGAGATGGCGCGCGAGCATAAGCTGCCGCAAGCCATCCGCGACATCCTCGCCCAGCATCACGGCACCTCGCTCATTCGCTACTTCTACCATCAGGCGCTCGTGGACAATGCTTCTGGCGTTGAGGTGCCCCCTGGCTTTGAGGAGCGGTTCCGCTATCCCGGCCCCAAGCCCCAGACCCGCGAGGCCGCCATCGTCATGTTGGCCGACTCGGTCGAGGCTGCCGCCCGCTGCCAGAGCAAGCCCACGCCGGAATGCCTGGAGAGCCTGATCGCCAAACTGGTGCGCGACAATATTGAGGACGGCCAGTTCGACGAGTGCCCGCTGACCTTTAAGGACGTGAAAGCTATCTCGGAGGCGTTCCTGCACGTGCTGACGGCGATGATGCACGGGCGCATTGACTACCCGGAGCTGCCGCCGCGCACCGCCACCGGCAGGCCGATGGAGGTCGTCCGGCCCGATCTACGCCCGGAGCCTGTCCCGCTGTCCCGCTCCCAGGGCGCGGAGGAGCTTCTGGTTGCCGATGCGGGCGCGGCAGCGCCCTACGGGGCGCCGGATGCCGTATCTGACCTGGAAGTAGCGCGCGAAATCACGGCCCATCTGGACGCCACGCGGGGGATCAACTACGTAAATAGTGAGGGAGAGTATGCGCCGGGGGAGATTTCTCCCGCGCCGATGGAGGCGGTGACGAGGCCGTCGCTGCCTTCCCGCGCCGTTCCCCTGGTGGAACCTGAGGTTTTATATGGCCGTCTCTCTGTTGAACGTGCAGAGCCGCCCGGTGCGGACGAGCTTGCTCCGCCAGGCAGCCCGCCGCCTGCTGCAGGCGGAAGGCAAGAGCCGCGCGGAGGTGAGCGTCCTGCTCACGGATGACGCGACCATCCATGATATGAACCGCCGCTATCGCGGTTACGATAAGCCAACCGACGTGCTCTCCTTCGCCCAGGGCGAAAACCTGCCCGATGTGCCGCGCCCGCCGCAGCTGCCGGGCCAGCCGCCGATCCTGGGGGATGTGGTGATCTCGGTGGATACGGCGGCGCGGCAGGCGGAGGCGGCAGGCGTCTCGCTGGAACAGGAGCTGGCGCTGTTGACCGTGCATGGCATCCTCCACCTGCTCGGCTACGAGGATGAGACGGAGGCCGGCGCCGAGCAGATGCGCGCCCGCGAACAGGAAATATTGAACCATCTAGGATTGATGCACAGCCGGGACATGAATGCCCCGTCTGGAGAGCCTGCGGCCAACGGTACTGCGGACGGAACCCCTGGCTAGAGGAGCGTGCGGCTTTCATGCTTGTTGTCTTTAAGCGCATGGATTTAAATTGAAAGTATCGCTGATTGAGGAGGTTGCGTGCGACCGCACCTGAAAAAGGGGGTATCCGGGTTTAGACATGCGCAGGAGGGCATCCTGCACTGCTTTCGAACGCAGCGGCACATGCGCTTCCATTTCTATACGCTGGTGGCGGTGCTGCTGTCGGGGCTGCTGCTGAACCTGGATAACCGCGACATGCTGGTGCTGGTCTTTGCCATTACGCTGGTTATCGTGGCGGAGATGTTCAACACGGCCATCGAGGCTCTAGTGGACATCGTCACGGAAAGCTATCATCCCATCGCCAAGCTGGTAAAAGACGTGGCGGCGGGGGCGGTGCTGCTGGCGGCGATGAACGCGATCATCGCCGGCGTGCTGATCTTCTTCGGCCAGAAACGGCTCTACGAGATTCAGGTGCGCATGCAGCAGAGCCTCCCGCCCGATGTGACCCAGCCCGTGGTCGTCGGGATCGTCTTAGTTACCCTGATCGTCATCATCTCGAAGGTACTGAGCAATACGGGAACCCCCTGGCATGGGGGCATTATCAGCGGTCATAGCGCCATCGGATTTTTCCTGGCGATGACCATTTTCTTTACAGCGCGAAATACAGTGGTCGCCTTTCTGGCGATCTTACTGGCGGTACTCGTGGCGCAAAGCCGGGTCGAGGCGGGCGTCCACTCCCTGCGGGAAGTGGTGCTGGGAGCGGTGCTTGCCATTCTGCTGACCTCGCTCGTCTACTGGGTCATGCCCTACGTCCGGCAACTCTTGGGACCGGGGCGCGCCCAGCCTCCCGCCGCGTCGGCTCAAGACCAACGCGTAGGACACAACGACTCGCGGCGCCGCGAGGGAGTGACTTTACTTGCGTACCCACAAACGAAATCGGAACTCACACACGACCTCTAACCACGCCGGATCGGAGCGATCCGACCACGACGGCGTTCCTGAACGTCAGCGCCGCGCCCGCAGAGGCCCGGTATGGAACCCGAGAATGGGTTCCAGCCCTGCCGGGTCCCCTATGGCCCTCGCTGCGAGCGCGCGCGCGTTTCCCGAAACCTCTTCCGCATTCAGTCGGCTGCCCTGGCTGATCCTGCTCATCGCGGCGCTGCTGATGGCTGCGGTCAGTCTGCCCCTGGCGCAGACGGGCGGCAGCGTGGCCGCGAATGGGCACGGGCCGGCAGGCCCCGCTGGAGCAGGTCCCAACTTTGATCCGGGTCGCCTCGTCCTGGAACTGATTCTCGTCGTCATCCTGATTTGCATCAACGCCTTCTTCGCCATGGCCGAGATCGCGCTTATCACCATACGCAAGACGCGCGTGCGGCAGCTTGTGGAGGAGGGCAACCGCAGCGCCATACTGGTCGAGCGGCTGCTCAATCAGCCGACCCGATTGATGGCGACGATCCAGACCGGCGTTACCCTGATCGCGGCCTTCTCGTCGGCCATTGCGGCCACGAGCGCCGTCGCGCCGCTATCCTACTGGCTGCGCGCCCACAGCAGCGGGGCGCTGGCCCGCTCCGCCGATACCATCGCGCTGGTGCTGGTCACACTGCCGGTCGCCATCCTCACGCTGGTTGTCGGAGAGATCGCGCCCAAGAGCCTGGCCGTGCGCTACCCCGACAGCCTGGCGCTTCTCTCCGCGCGCCCTATCTATGGGCTGCAGGTGCTGCTCTCACCCATCGTCGCCGTCCTGGACTGGCTCGCCAATCTTGTGGTGCGCCCCCTGGGCGGCACGGCCAGCTTCACCACGCCCGCCGTCAACGAAGAAGAGCTCAAGATGATGGTGGAGGCCAGTGAGGAGCAGGGCGTTCTGGAAGCCCAGGAGACGGAGATGATCCACTCCATCCTGGACTTCGCCGACACGGTCGTGCGCAAGGTGATGACGCCGCGCATAGATATTACCGCCGTGGAAGTCAGCGCCCCGCTTTCGGAACTGGTGCGCCTGATCAACGAGTCGGGCCACTCGCGCCTGCCCGTCTACGAGGGTGACCTGGATAATATCGTCGGCATCGTCCACGCCAAAGACCTGCTCAAGCTCCCGCCGGACGTGCCGCGCGCCCAGATCACCATCCGGGAGGTGATGCGCCCGCCCTACTTCATCCCGGAGACCAAAAAAATTGACGAGCTGCTGGCCGAGTTCCGCCGCAGCAAACAGCAGATCGCACTCGTGCGGGATGAGTACGGCACCATTACGGGCGTCGTCACCATCGAGGACCTGCTTGAAGAGATCGTCGGCGACATCCAGGACGAATATGACGTCGAGGAGCCGATGGTGCAGGTGATCAACGCCCATACGACCATCCTCAACGGCAAGATGCCCTTAAGCGACGTCAACGACCGGCTGGGGCTGGGACTGCCCGAGGAGGAGGCCGATACCATCGGCGGCTTCGTCTTTAGCCTGCTGGGCCACCAGGCCGAGCAGGGGGAGGTCGCCACCTGGGACGGCATTCAATTCAAGGTGGAAGCCACCGACGGCCGCCGGATACAGAAGGTACGGGTGATTCGCCCGCCCGAGCCTCCTCCCACCGAGGGAGATGGGACCGTCGCCGCTCCGGTCAACCGGCCCGAACAGCCGGCCATCCGTGAATAGGGGAACTACATCCTCGGCTGCCCCGTCGAACCCAGGAGATACGGGACGAGGTTTTCGGGCGGCTAAAGACCTCACCCCCGTACCCTCTCCTTCTAAAGGAGAGGGGAGAGCAGAAGTTGGGTCCCCCCTTCCCTAGCGAGGAACGAGCGGGTAGGGTCGCTAGGCGGAGGGGCGAACCATGGCAGCCCCGACCCTAGCAATGGGGGACGGGGGGTTAGGTAACGGACGGCGGGGCGCAGACAAGAGAATGAGCTTCCTAAATTCGAGTTTCGGGCTGCTGGCAGTTCTGGCGCTGGTGCTCCTGAACGGCTTCTTCGTGGCGGCGGAGTTCGCGCTGGTGAGCGTTCGCCACAGCCGTATGGAGCAGCTTGCAAACGAGGGCAGCCGTTCGGCGCAGAGCGTGCTGCGGGCACTGTCGCGGCTGGATACCTGCATCGCCGGCACGCAGCTGGGCATCACGATGGCCTCGCTGGGGCTGGGGTCCGTCGGCGAACCGTTCGTGGCGCACCTGATCGATCCGTTGTTTAGCCGCTGGCTGCCGGCCCAGGGCGCAGCGATTACGTCCCATGCCTTCGCCTTAGCCATCGCCTTCGCCATCGTCACCTCCTTCCATATCGTTCTAGGCGAGCTCGTCCCCAAGAGCGTAGCGATCCAGCGCTCGGATCGCATGGCGCTGCTGCTGACCGGGCCGCTCAACCTCTTCCTGCGCATCTTCCGTCCGGCGATCTTGGCGCTGAATATGGCGGGGAACTTTGTGCTGCGCGCCATTGGCTTGCAGCCCGTCGGCGAGCATACCGCCGTCCACTCCGTGGATGAACTCGAACTGCTGGTGCACTCCACCGCCGAGGCCGGCCTGCTGGAAGAGCAGCAGGAGCGCATGGTCACGGGCGTCTTCGATTTTGAGGATACCGTCGTCCGCAAGCTGATGACGCCGCGCCTGGACATCACGGCGGTCGAGGTCAACGCCGGCACCGAGGAGCTCATCCGGGTCATCTCCGAATCGGGCCACTCGCGCCTGCCCGTCTATGAAGGGACCCTGGATAATATCCTGGGCGTGATCCATGCCAAAGACGTGCTGCGGAGCCTGGCCCGCTCGCGCACCGTCAATGTGCGCGAGCTGATGCATCCGGCCTACGTGATTCCGGAAAGCAAGCGCGCGGGCTACCTGCTGGCGGAGATGCGGCGCAGCCGCACCCATATGGCGATCGTCCAGGATGAGTATGGCACGGTGGTCGGCGTCGTGACCATTGAAGACCTACTTGAGGAGATCGTCGGCGAAATTCAGGATGAGTATGATATAGAGGAGCCGACGCTGGATATCCTCGCCGACAACATGGCCCTGGTAGATGGCCGCATGGCCCTGAGCGACGTCAACGACCGGCTGGGGCTGGAACTGCCGGAGGAGGAGGCCGATACCATCGGCGGCTTCGTCTTTAGCCTGCTGGGCCACCAGGCCGAGCAGGGAGAGCATGTTTCCTGGGAGAACGTGGAGTTCACCGTCGAGGCCACCGACGGCAGGCGCATCACTCAGGTGCGCCTGACCTGGCAGCCGAAGGTCGGGGAAGAGAATGCCGCGCCGCCTGCCGAGACTCAAATCAACCGTGATGGCACGACGGTGCTCGTGACGCCCCCAGACCTGGAAGCTCCTCGGGAGGAGACGCCCGTCCGTCGGTGACTTCTCCAATGGCCCTCACCCCCAACCCCTCTCCCACGCTGCGGGAGAGGGGAGAAACCTCACCCCCGGCCCCTCTCCTGCACAACGAGAGGGGAGAGCAGAAGCCGGGTCCCCCCTTCCCTTGTAGGGTCGCAAGGTGTCGCGAGGCGGAGGGCCGAATTATTGCAGGCCCGACCCTGGCAGTGGCGCGAACCGTTGAGCGCCGACCCTTGCAGTGGGGGCCGGGGGGGTTAGGTCCACCGGCAGGCCCAACCATCAGGCCCGTAAGCAGGCCGCTCGTCCTTGCAGTGGGGGCCGGGGGGTTAGGTCCACCGGCAGAGGGGAGAGGCATTCTCATGCGAGAGGGTGACCCGAAGGGGCATGGGGGCTGAGGCCGTATCAGCGGTGGGAGAGGAAGTAGAGCCCAGCCACGACAGCAAGCGCGATCAGGGCGGCGTAGAGCAGCGCGAAGGCTTCGCTGCGCTCGTAGCGGAACCGGCGCCAGTTCAGGCCAATGACGACCACGCCAACCGGCACCAGCGCGGGCAAGTCCCATCCGATCAGCCCTACCGCCAGCATATAGACCGCCAGCACCCCACAGAGCACGCCAAACGTGCGGCCTGAGGGAATGCCGAATCGCGCGAAGCAGGCAAAGAACAGAGCGATAAACAGGAAATCCGCAAAACCGACCGCCAGCCCCATCGGTGCCGCGCCATGCCGGGTCAGGGGACGGGGCATCTTGACGGTCAGCGTCTGCATCGCGGCCTGCGCCATCTGACTATGCCCGGAAGTCGCCTGCGCCACCAGCCCGCCCCAGTAGACGACGTAGAGATCCACCAGCGCCAACGCTACCGCCATCGGCAGCAGCAGCTTGACCTCCCGAACGGCCCTGGAGAGTCCCACCCCAATACTGGTCGCAAACCATATCAGCAGCAAGCCATGCAGACCCGGCGCCAACATTAGCGCCCGCTGGTAGGACAGGAAGAAGGGGCCGATGGAAACCCAGCCGTGCCATTCGGGGAAGCGCATCGCCAGAAGGGGAACCAGGATGCTCGGCAGCGCCAGCGCGCCGGAGAGGCAGAGGTTGAACGCAACCGAAGCGGGCGAGCGCAATGCGCGCGCCGTCTGTACCGTAAAGCAGAGGGTAATCAGCAGATAGAGCAGCGTCGTCGTCCAGACGACGACGGGCTGGCCGGAGGGGATAAGCAGCGTCGCCTTCCAGAAAAGCAGACAACTCAGCCCGAGCAGGAGCGCGCGCCAGCCCTCAGCCCGTTCAGCTCTGTTCCTGGCATGCAGCGGCGGTTCGGCCGCCAGGGGAGGAAGGGAAGCTGCCGTCTTCTCTTCGGCAGGCGTGCCGGAAGCGGATGCCTCCGGCGCCGAGGGCAGGAGAGACGGCATATCAGGCGGCGTATTCTTCTTCAAGGACCCGTGATCTCCAAACTTCAATATGGGAGCGCGCCAACAAAAGGCAGCGCCGGATGCGCTAACGGGAGTGACGAACCGCTTGCAGGTACGTTTGCTTTTGGCGAGCCAGGGCGCAAATCTACTGGCAAGGCATTCGACAACTCCTGCGCTAAACAAGAGAGAGCCGAAAAACGCTTTGACAAACGCACGCAAACTATTATATAATAGGTGGTAGAAAGCGTCAAGCCACCCTGGCCTTCGTTGGCGTAAGCCGACCAAAAACCGTGCGGCATCGAGGAGGATGCCGCCGCTTCGACGGGAATGCTCCTGGCAGGGCGTGTGGCGCGCGTCACCTCCCCGACCCTCCTCTATCTTGGTCCTTCGTGTGTGGTGCGGCCTCCTGACCTGCGCCCTCACTTCCGCTTCC
This sequence comes from Chthonomonadaceae bacterium, assembly GCA_035650735.1. GTDB lineage: Bacteria > Armatimonadota > Chthonomonadetes > Chthonomonadales > Chthonomonadaceae > DASRGL01. Next base: position 24,438 of record DASRGZ010000176.1, on the reverse strand, counting down.
TGCCTTGTTCCGCCAATTGCTCGACTTTGTCGAATCGGCCTCCTGGTTGAGATTGCTTCCCGTGATGCCGGTCTGTTTGATTGCAAGAGAACGCTCGACACGGCGCCCTGCTGTGTCTGCCTGTTAACCCGTCTTGGAGGACTACTTTGAGCGAGAAACCGCTGCGTATTGTTATTGCCGACGACGATCCTATCATTCGTCTTGATCTGAAGAAAATGCTGGAAGATTGCGGCTATGATGTCGTCGCCGAGGCTGGAGATGGCGCCAAGGCTATCGAAGCGGCACGCAACCTCAAGCCGGATGCCGTGATCCTGGACATTAAAATGCCGGAAATAGACGGCATTGATGCCGCTAAAATCATCACGGAGGAGAAGATCGCCCCCGTGCTATTGCTGACGGCTTATAGCCAACTCGAATTGATCAATCGCGCTAAGGAGGCAGGCGTCTTCTCCTATCTGGTCAAGCCCTTCAAAGAGGCTGACCTGCGGCCCCAGATCGAGATCGCCGTCGCCCGCTGGGAAGCCTTCCTCAAGATCGAGGAGCAGGCCGCCGACATGGAGGAGAAGCTGGAGACCCGTAAGGCCGTGGATCGCGCCAAGGGCATCCTGATGGATCAGTACGGCCTCAAGGAGCAGGAAGCCTTCCGCCGCATCCAGGTGCAGAGCATGAATACCCGCAAGTCCATGCGTGAGATCGCCGAGGCGATCATTATTGCCCACAACGTATAAACCACCGGCTCAAAAGGAGGAATGCGGCCATTCCTCGCGTATGGCGTAAGGCGGCAAACGCCAACCGTTGAACGTTTGGTCTTGCAGTCAAGCCGTGCGGTTTCCTGGCCGAGAGGATCTATGAAAGACCGTCTAACCCGAATTCGAACGCCCTGGCGCACCCGCCGCCTCTTCGCCGCACTCCGCCGCAGCGACGACCCGGATATCGCCCTCTTGCAGCAGGAGCTGGATGCGCGCGACCGCCAGCTGCGCGAAGCCTCCGTGCTCATTGATCGGCTGCGTGGCGAGCTGGAGGAGAAGCGCGGCGAGGCGGAGGCCCTGCGCCGCGTCGGTGAGGCCACCGGCTCGGCCTTCGACCTGGAGGAGATGCTCAAGGTCACCGCCGATATCGCCGTCCACATCACCGGCACCGACTCCTGCCAGGTCTATTTGTTCGACTCGAACAAGGAGGAGCTGGTGCTGCGCGCCGCCGACGAAAGCTTCTCCAACATGATCGGCAAGATCCGCCTCAAGCTCGGCGAGGGCATCACCGGCTGGGTGGCCCGGGAGCGCAAGCCCGTCTCGGTCAGCCGGGAAGCCTATAAAGACCACCGCTTCAAGTTCTTCCCCGAAATGCTGGAGGGCGAGTACGAGTCTATGCTCTCCGTGCCGCTGGTGGCGCGCGGCGAAATCCTGGGCGTTATCAACGTGCGCACCCGCCGCCCCCGCGACTACACCAAGAACCAGGTGCGCCTGCTCTCGGGCATCGCCAACCAGGTCGCCGGGGCCATTGAGCGCTCACGCCGCTTCCGGCAACTGGAGCGCCACGCCGTTCAGCTCCACTCGCTCTCGGAAGTCAGCCAGGCCATCACCTCCAATATGTACCTGGAGGAGCTGCTCCACTTCTTCGTCACCATGACCGCCCGCACCATGGGCTACAAGATCTGCACCGTCATGCTCGTGGATAAGGAGAAGGACGAGCTGGTCATCAAGGCCACCCAGGCCGACAGCAAGGAGTACGCCAAAAAGCCCAACCTCAAGATCGGCGAAAGTGTCTCCGGTCGGGCCGTCGCCGAGCGGCGCGTGATTACCGTTCAGGATGTCCAGAAGGCCCCGGAGTATCGCTTCCCCGACATCGCCCAACGTGCGGGCGTGCGCTCGATAGCCAGCATCCCGCTCCTGATCAAGGGCGAGGTCATCGGCGTGCTCAACTGCTACACCGAGAAGGTCCACACCTTCAGCGCCGAGGAGCTGGCCATTCTGCAGGCGCTGGGCACCCAGGCGGCCCTGGCCATCGAGCACGCCAAGCTGCTGGTGCGCTCGGCGGTCGTCCAGGAGATGCACCACCGGGTCAAGAACAACCTCCAGCAGATCGTCAGCCTGGTGCGCCTGGAGATGCGCTTCAGCAAATACACGACGGTCGAAGACGCTCTCAACGATACGCTCAGCCGCATCCTGGCTATCTCCAGCGTCCACGAGCTTTTAAGCCGGGACGACCTGGACTCGGTAAGCATCAAGAAGGTGGCCGAGAGTCTGATGCACGGCACCCAGCAGAGCGTGGTCTCCCCGGAGAAGGCCATCCGCATGCAGGTCGAGGGCGACGACTTTGTGCTGCCGCTGGCGAAGGCGACCTCGGTAGCGCTGGTCTTGAACGAGTTGGTGCAGAACGCGGTGGAGCATGGGTTCCGGACGCTTTCCGAGGGCCGTATTCATATCCAGCTAGAAGAGTGCGAGAAGGAGCTGCGGCTGATCGTGCAAAACGATGGGGAGCCGCTGCCGGCGGGGTTCACGCCCCGCCATACCAACAGCCTGGGCCTAAGCATCGTAGAGACGCTGGTGCGGGGGGACCTGCAGGGCACCTTCACCCTGGAGAACGATCCGTCGGGCCAGGGCATCACGGCCACCGTCGTCTTCCCCCGCTGATTTCCGCCCTCAGGGTCCTTCGGTTTTCCGCCCCTCTCCGCCGGGCACGGAAAGTACCCTTCTAGAGGGCGGCTGCGCCGCCAAGCGTCCTTCGGACGGAAACTCCTGCGGGACAGGCGCGTCCGCCAGTCGCAAGGCAAAGGCGCGAGCAAGCGTAGCGCCGTCCCTTGCAGTCGCTTGGCCGTTAGGCCCCATAGCCGGGTACTTTCCGTGCCCGGCGGAGAGGGGCGGAAAACCGAAGGACCCTGCTCCGCCTGAATGCGGCAGGGTTGAGCCTGCCGGGGAATCAAGCCATCCGGCTGCCAACGTCGCAGATGGCGGCGATGGCCCGCTCGATGTCCTCGGCGTCCACGTCCAGGTGCGTCACCAGGCGAATACGGTTAGCAGCCGTGGGGATGCCGAGGACTTTGTGCTCAGAAGCCAGCCGGTCGGCGAAGGCGCGGGCCGGCGCCTGCGTGGTCATGTAGACCATATTCGTCGGCACATCCACCGTATCCAGCGTGATGCCGGGGGCGTGCGCGATGCCCTGCGCCAGCCGCCGCGCGTGCCTGTGATCCTCGGCCAGCCGGTCAATATGGTGCTCCAGCGCGTAGAGGCCCGCCGCCGCCAGTATCCCGGCCTGCCGCATACCCCCGCCCAGCATCTTGCGCACGCGCCGCGCCCGCGCAATGAAATCCTGCGTGCCGCACAGCACGGAGCCGACCGGACAGCCCAGCCCTTTCGAGAGGCAGAACGTCACCGAGTCGGCGCAGGCGGCGTACTCCGAGGCCGGAATGCCGGTCGCCACCGCCGCATTAAAGAGCCGCGCCCCATCCAGGTGCACGCGCACGCCACGCTCCTGCGCCAGCTTCCAGAGCGCCTGATGCACCTCCAGCGGGATAATGGCTCCGCCCGCGCGGTTGTGCGTGTTCTCCAGGACCAGCAGCGCCGTGCCTGGCGCGTGCAGGTTCTCGGTACGCATCAGGCTCGCGACCTCGTCCACATCGGGAACGCCGTGCCGGCAGTGGAATTGCCGGGTCAGGACATTGGCTATGGTGGCGGGCATCCCGACTTCATAGATCATGGAGTGGGCCTGCGTGTCCAGCAAGATCTCATCGCCGGGCCTGGTATGGGTCTTGATAGCGACGGCGTTGCTCATCGTTCCCGAAGGCACGAACAGCCCCGCCTCCTTGCCCATCTTCGCCGCCGCCACCGCTTGCAACCGATGGATGGTCGGGTCGTCGTCAAATACGTCGTCGCCGACCTCCGCCTCGGCAATGGCGCGGCGCATCTCCGGCGTCGGGCGCGTGACGGTATCGCTTCGCAAGTCTACGATTTCATGCATGGCCTTTCCCCTTCTCCTTTTGACCTAACCCCCCAGCCCCCACTGCCAGGGTCGGGGCTACAATGTGGTTCGCCCCTCCGCCTAGCGACCCTAACGTTCGCTTTGCTCACAGGGAAGGGGGGACCCGGCTTCTGCTCTCCCCTCCCCTGTTCTTGGGGATCGCTAGGTGTGGCCAGGCGGAGGCAAGGGCCGTAACCTTGCCGACCCTGGCAGTGGCGCGAACCGTTGAGCGCCGACCCTGGCAGTGGGAAGGGGGTGGGGGCCTTTTTCACCTCAGGACGCAACCTCAGCCCGCCAGTAGTTGAGCGTATCCCGGAGGGTCTGTTCCAGGGAGTAGCGTGGCTGCCAGCCGGTAGCCGTTCGCAGCTTCGTCGGGTCACCCGTTGAGCAGGCGATGTCCGCAGAGCGCAGGCGTGCCGGATCTAATTGCACCTCGGTCGGCACAGCGCACAGAGCGCGCAGCCGATCCAGGGCCGCCTGCATCGTCACCGGATGCCCGGTCGCGACATTATAGACCTCGCCGCACACGCCCTGCGCCATCAGCAGGCCGTAGGCGCGCACGACGTCCCGCACGTCCAGCAGGTCGCGCTGCGCCTCCAGGTTGCCGACATGCAGCACAGGCGGCTCCAGGCCGCGCTCGATGCGGGCTAACTGGCGCGCGAAGTTCGGGAGGGCGTAGGTTGGCGATTGCCCCGGCCCGGTATGCGCGCAGGCCCGCGCCACGAGGACGAAGCCTCGATACGCCCTTGCTACCGCCTCCATCTCGATCTTGCTGTCGGTATACGCGCTGAAACGCCAGAGTGGGCCGACCGGATCTTCCTCGCGGGCGGGACGCGCCGGATCGGTGTTGCCGTAGACGTAGCACGTACTGACGAGAAGCGCGCGCGGAAAAGGCGAGAGGTCTCCCGCCGCCTCCAACAGGTTCCGCGTGCCCGCAACATTGACGGCGAACACCGCGCTGCGCTCCACATCCACCCCGGAAGCCCGCGCCGCCAGGTGATATATCTGGTGCGGGCGCACACGCGCCACCAGTTCCCGCACCGCCTGCGCATCGCAAATATCGAGCGGTACGACCTCCACGCGCCCCGGCACGGCCTGCCCGTCCCATCCGGCGCGATCTCCGGCGGGCGAAGCCGCATCAGAATGCACGGCGGCGACGATCTGCGGGACCCTTTCCGCCTCCGGGATGGACGCCGCCTGCCCGCCGCCTGCCCCGTCCTGGGAGGCCATCGCGCTACCTTCGGTAAGCAGATGAGCAATGAGGTGTCGCCCGACAAAGCCCCGCGCGCCGGTCACAAGAATGCGCGTGCGTTCTTCCTGCGCTTCGGAAATCCCTGCCGCTCCCTCGCTAGGGGCCTTCATGACGGAGAATCCTCTCCCAGCGGGCCAGATCGGCGTCCACCATCATCCCGATCAACTGCTGAAAGCTCACTTTGGGCTCCCAGCCAAGCTGCCTGCGGGCCTTGGCCGCATCGCCAACCAGCAGATCCACCTCGGCAGGGCGGTAGAAGGCCGGGTCTTGCACGACGTACTGCTGCCAGTCCAGCCCCACGTGGGCAAAGGCAACCTCGACTAGCTCCCGCACGGAATGCGTCTCACCCGTAGCAACCACATAATCCTCCGGCGTCTCCTGCTGGAGCATCCGCCACATAGCCTCCACGTAGTCTCCTGCAAAGCCCCAGTCGCGCCGTGCCTCCAGATTGCCCAGGCGCAGCTCGCTCGCCAGGCCCAGCTTGATGCGTGCCACGCCGTCGCTCACCTTTCGTGTCACAAACTCCAAGCCGCGACGCGCCGATTCGTGGTTGAACAGGATGCCCGACACGGCAAACAGGTTGTAACTTTCGCGGTAGTTGACCGTGATATAGTGACCGTAGACTTTGGCGACGCCGTAGGGGCTGCGCGGATGAAAGGGCGTGTTTTCGTTTTGTGGCGTCTCGCGCACTTTCCCGAACATTTCGCTGCTGGATGCCTGGTAGAAGCGGATTTTCGGGTTGACCATGCGGACGGCCTCCAGCATCCGCGTCACGCCCAGCGCCGTGAACTCGCCCGTCAGCACCGGCTGCTGCCAGCTTGTCGGCACAAACGACTGCGCCGCGAGGTTATAGACCTCGTCCGGGAGGGTCGTGCGCACGGCCTCAATCAGCGAGTACTGATCCAGCAGGTCGGCCTGCACCAGTTCCAGGCGATCTTTGATATGGGCGATCCGCTCAAAGCTTTCGGTGCTGGAGCGGCGCACCACTCCGAAGACACGATAGCCCTTCTCCAGCAGCAGTTCGGCCAGATACGAGCCATCCTGGCCGGTGATGCCCGTAATTAAGGCGGTTCTCATTCCTGCTCCTCTAACCGCGCACCATCGCATCAATGGCCACGGCCTGCCGCAGCAGGGCAGGAAGCTCTGCCAGGGGCAGCATCGTGGCCGCGTCGGATAGTCCCTTCTCCGGCTCCGGGTGGACTTCCAGGAAGAGCGCATCCACGCCGACCGCCACGGCAGCGCGTGTCAGGTGCGGGATGAACTCGCGCTGCCCGCCGGAGGCCGTGCCGCCCGCCGCGCCGCCGGGCCGCTGCACGCTGTGCGTGCCGTCGAAGACCACCGGATAGCCAAGCGCCCGCATCTGGGGCAGGCCCGTCATGTCCACCACCAGCGTATTGTAGCCGAAGGAGACGCCGCGCTCCGTCAGCAGCAGGTTGCGGTTTCCGGTCGCCTCCACCTTCTGCACCACGTTTTTCATGTCCCAGGGCGCCAGAAATTGGCCCTTCTTGACGTTGACGGCGCGGCCCGTTTCGGCGGCGGCGAGTAGCAGATCCGTCTGGCGGCAGAGAAAGGCCGGTATCTGGAGCACATCGCAGACCTCCGCGACGGGCTTGCACTGCCAGGTCTCGTGTACGTCGGTTAGCACAGGGACGCCGAACTCGCGCTTGATGGCCTCCAGGATCTCCAGTCCTCTCTCCAGGCCGTGCCCACGAAACGAGCTTACTGCCGTGCGATTGGCCTTGTCGAAGCTGGACTTGAAGATATAGCCCAGGCCCAGTTCGCGCGTGATGCGCTGTACCTCGGCGGCAATCTGGCGGCAGAGGCCCAGGCTCTCCACCACGCACGGCCCGGCTATCAGGGCCAGCGCCCCCCGCTCCGCCCCGATCGCGACGTTTCCAACCGTGACCGTTTGCATGTTTCCTGATACCCTTTAGCGCCGGCGTGCCGGAAGAAGCTGCGCGTCGTTGAGCGTTGCCGCAAAATAGGGCGGCCGGCGCAGAACCGGCTCGACGCTGGCCGCGGCACCGACCCGCTCGGACACCGGCGTCACGGGCGCCCGCAGGACGGCGCGTGCCGTCTCTAAAACCTGCTCTTCCGAGATGGCATCCAGGCAGCGGCGCACCGTCGCGTCGTCCTGGGCTGGGCGCTCCGGAAAGACGACCAGCGAGCGGTGACGCGGCGCATGATAGCCCCAGCGCACTACTTTATTGGGCCCAAACAGTCCGACGCTGGCGACCCGCAGCGACACCGCCGTGTGCAGCAGGCCCGTGTCGTTACCGAGCCACAGGTCACACTGGCCGATGACCGACAGCGCCTCCCGCAGCTCCAGCGCGCCCACCAGATCGAGGGGCTGGTGCTGCATCGCCCACGCCATGCGCTCAGCAGTGCGCCGCTCCGCCGCGCCGCCCATAAGCACGACCCGGCCTCCCAACTCGTCGGCCAGGGTATCGGCCACGCGCGCATAGCGTTCGGCCCCCCATTCGCGGATATGCGGGTCGTTGGCGCCGGGCTGCACGCCGATCAGGGGGCGACTGCCGTCCCAGCCATGTTCCGCTAGAATCGCCTGCGCACGCTGGCGTTCCGCTTCGGTGATCCAGAGCTCCGGCAGCGCGGCCTCCGCCGGCAGGCCGAGGGCGCGCAGCATATCCAGATGGCAATCCACTTCGTTGCGATCAAACAGATAAGGCACCGGAACTGTGAGGAAGGGGCGGCGGAACTCGTTGGCGTAGCCGATGCGGTTGGGGATGCCGGCCAACGCGCACATCAGCGCGCAATGGAGCGAGCGGTTGAGCACAAACGCGGCCTGATACCGTCCCGCGCGCAGCAGTTGGTAAAGTTCCCGGCTGTGCCGCCACCGCCCCACGCCACGGGTCTCCAGCGGTATCATCCGATCCAGGTGCGGGCAGTTGGCCAGCGCCGTGACGACGGAGGGCGCGGTCAGCAGCGTGATATGGGCCTTGGGATAGTGGCGGCGCAGTTGCCCCAGAAACGGGGTCGCCACGACGGTATCGCCCATAAACCGGAACTTGGTCACGACAAGGACACGCTCGGCCTGCGCCAGCGCGCTCCGCACCGCTTCGACCACCCTGCCCGAAGCCAGCGTGGTCGCTTCCCTTTCGGCAGCCCGCCCGGGCTCCTTCCCGTTCCAGCGGGCCGGATCGTTATCCACCTTACCTGTCATGGAGCACTCGTTCTATTCTCTGAAGGACTTCGTCCGGTGTGATGGCGCGCAGGCAGCGCGCGGTCGTGTCTTCGGGAAGCGCTTTTCCCTCCGGGCCGGCGTCCTCGCCCTCCCGCTTCGAGTGAGGAGGGGCGTCCACAAACGCGCACTGCCGCACCGTGCAATCGGCATGGCAGAGCGCGCGATGGGAAAGCACGTTCTCGCTCTGGCCCCAGGGTCCGGCATGGGCCGGATCGGTCGGCCCGTACAGGCCGATGGTCGGGCGGCCCAGCGCGGCGGCAATATGCGCCGAGCCGGTATCGCCGCAGACCTGCACCGCGCAGCCCTCCAGTAGCGCGGCCAACTCCTTCAAATTCGTCTGCCCGGCCAGGCTGACCGGCTCCAGAGGCGCCTCGGCGTTCGTGGCGGACGCAAGTGGGCTTGCCCGCTCCATCTTCTGTCGGGCGCGCGTTATGACCTCCTCGCAGATCGGCCTGTCCTTGCCGGAGCCGATCAGCACGGAAGGCAGCCCGAACCGGGAGGCGAGCCCTGCGGCCAGTTCCGCATATCGCTCCGCGCCCCAGCGGCGCACCTCGTTGCCGGTCGCCGGATTGAGAACGGCATAGGGCCGCTGCGGCGCGATGCCCGCCGCGCAGAGCCGTGCGGCGACCTGCGCGCGGGCCACGTCGGGGATAGAGAGCGGGAAGCGTACCGTTTTCGGCTCCACGCCCAGCGCCCGCGCCACGTCCAGGAACCAATCCACGCGGTGTGCGCTTTCCGGTCGGCGTGGGAGGGCGCGAGAGACCAGCCCAGCCCCATCCCGCAGCCGCCACCAGCCCAGCCGGTAGGGAGCGCCGGCTGCCAGGGCCATCAGCGCGCTTTTGCCATAGCCCTGCAAATCCAGCGTGACCTCGAAGCGGCGCTGGCGCAGCCCGGCCAGGAACGCCAGGTACTCGCTCCATACGTGCGGCGAGCGCAGCCGCCCTTGCCTCCAGCGCCCACGCGGCACCACGATGACCTCTTTTAGATAGGGATTGCCGGTAACGACCTCGGCCGACATCTCCTCAACGACCCAGGAGAGTTCCAGGTGCGGGTACGCCTCTGCCAGGGCAGCGGAGAGGGGCAGCGCGTGAACCACATCGCCAATGGAGCTCAGGCGGATGATGAGCAGGCGGCGGACGTTATGCAGATCGGGCAGATTGGCTTGGGGCATCACCGTACAGACGCTCAGACGGCCAGTTTTTCCGGCGCAGCGGCAGGCACAGACGGGTGCGCGATGAGAGGCCGCCCTGACAGCCGCTCCAGCACCGCCACCGGGGCCAGTTCCGGCAGCGTCATGGCCTGGAACGGGACGATACAGGTCTGCTCCAGAGCGTATTGCCCGGAAAGCACGGCATGGGCCACCTGGTCGGTGAAGGTGATCCAGGTTGCGCCCGGCGCGAAGGCCAGCGTGCGGCGCTGTCCCGTCCTCTGGAACTCGGCGTTGGCTTTGAGATAGTGATGGAACTGAAGCATAAACTGGTCGTAGGGAGAGCGATCCGGGACGCGCATACCGATTTTACGCGCTAACTTCGCGATGGAGCGGGCGACCGCTGCCTGCGGGCTGGTAACGCGATCCAGCCCGGCGTCGCGGGCATAGCGGGCGGCAAGGTCTTCGAACGAATCGGCGGTGGCCCAGACGCGCGTACGGTCGGCATTCAGGTTCGTGAAGGCCCGCAGAATGCGCCCGCCGTGGGTGGGACGGGTAGGGAACGCATCCACGTGCATCAGGTCGTTGCGGTGCCGCAGGGGCAGCATCCGTCCCGCCTCCTCCACGGGCCGAAAGCTGGCGTAATCCACCTGCCAGGCGCGCGCATAATTGGGGAACAGCGCGCTCAGGAACGCCACCGCGCCGCGCGAATAGTCGCCTAGGATCGCGTTCATGCGCTCGGCATCCTCCGTGTTGAGCGCCTTCACTCCGGTCGTGCGGTTGAGGCGCGGCTTATAAGCGATATTCTTATGATAAGCCTTTTCGGACTGGTGCTGTTGCCGCAAAAAGGCGCTGTCCGCCTCCGAGGGCACAAACGGCGCGTGGGGCAGCAGCAGGATATTGCCCCGCTCCAGCTGCTCGCATAGCCGGAGACGGTACTCGCTCTCCTCTATCCGATTCGTATCCATCGGAATCACTTCCATTGGTAAAACTCCCGTAGACACCCCCAATCGTGTGGATACATCTCAAAAGCGTGCGCTCCATGAGAAGCGTCAACACGGTTGGGAGGGATTACCAAAACTCCATTACGCTGTGCAAACTTTGCGTACTATTGATGATTGTTGCTGCATTTTCCTGCTTCGCCGTGGACGGCTAATGCCCTCACCCCCCAGTAGACCTCACCCCGGCCCCTCTCCTTCGTAAGGAGAGGGGAGGCCCGGCACTCCCAGGTTTTCCCGTTCTCTTTTATCTCCCCTCATCCCCGTCTCTTCTCCCTGCAAGGGAGAAGGGAAAAGAGAAGCCGGGTCCCCCCTTCTCTAGCGAGGTACGAGCGAGTAGGGTCGCAAGGTGTTGCGAGGCGGAGGGCCGAATTATTGCAGGCCCGACCCTGGCAGTGGGAGCCGGGGGGTTAGGTAAACCAGTTACCGCTGGCGCGGAAGGAACCAGGCGTTGTCCGCTTTGGCGAAGCCGATGTGCGGGTAGTAAGCGTGCGCAGCCGGCGCGGAGAGCAGCAGCAGCATGACCTCCTCCCCCAGAATCTCGTGCGAGCGCCGGATGAGCTCCTTGCCGATGCCCTGCCGCTGATACGCCCGATCCACGGCCAGGTCCGAGAGGTAGGCGCAGTAAGCAAAGTCGCTGATGGTCCGCGCAACGCCAATTAGCCGTTCCCCAGCCCGGGCGCAGAGGATCAGGTCGGCATGGGCCAGCATCCGCCGGATGCGCTCCAGGTCGTCCACCGGCCGACGTGCCGCCAGCCCGGACCTTTCCAGAACATCCACGAACGCTTCCGCCGTCAGATCGGGCTCCTCACGATATATTAGTTGCGTTGTGCGCGCCTGTTCTGTCTCCATTAGTTTCCTATTCTGAGCCGTCCCATCCTGCCGTTAGCGCGCCGGGCCGCTTGCCCATTCCAGCGCCCTGCCGGCCAGCCGTTCGATGCGCGCCAGCACATCACTCACGCCGATAGCCTCCAGGCAGCGGGGACGCGCAAACTGGCAGCGGTGCCCATTGCAGGTCGCGCCGCAGAATTGGCGCAGGCTGAGCACGTTCTCCCGCTGCCCGTAGGGGCAGGCGCGATCCGGGTTCGTCGGCCCCATGAGGGCGATAACCGAACGCCCCAGCGCCGCCGCCAGATGCCCCGAGCCGGTATCCCCGCAGATATGGAGAGCGCATCGGCGCAGGACCGCCGCCAACTGCTTCAAGGTCGTGCGCCCGCACAGATTGGCGAAAGGCCGCCGCGCCGCCGCCGCCACCCGGTCCGCAACGACCCAATCCGCCGTGACCAGGACCACGGGCAGCCCCAGCCGCTCCTGCACCGCGTCCATCAGGGCGGCATAGTTCTCCGCGTCCCATTGCTTGATTGCCAGAGCGGACGCCGGATTGAAGGCGACAAAGGGCGCGCACGGATCGAGTCCCGCCTCGCACAGCATGGCCTGCACCATCGCATCGTCCACTTCCGGGATATGAAACGGAAACCGCACCGTCTCCGGATCGGCACCCAGGAACCGGGCCACGTCCAGGTAGTGATCGACCACGTGCGTGCTCTCCGGGCGGGGCGGCACGGGACGCACCAGCCAGGACGCCGCCTCGCGCTGGTGGTGATAGCCCAGGCGCACCCGCGCGCCCGATGCGGCGGCTATCACCGCGCTCTTGGTCAGCCCCTGTAGGTCGAGCGTGAGATCAAAGCGGCGGTGACGGACATCCCGCAGGCGGCGCAGGTAGTCCTGGTGGAACGATACCGAGCGTAACTGGCGGCTGCGCACCTTCGGCAGCGTGAGCACATCGGTCAGGTAGGGGTTGCCCTCCACTAGCGGCGCAAACCCCTCCTCAACGGCCCAGGTCAGCTCCAGATGCGGATAGGCTTCGCCCAGGGCGGCAGAGACGGGCAGCGCATGGATGATGTCGCCCAGGGCGCTCAGCTTGATGATGAGCACGCGCCGCACGGACGCCATATCAACGGCGGCTAGAGTCATGGCGGTCGCGCATCTCCTGATGGTATTTATTGTGAGGCATTTTCAATATTCGGGCTTGCTCCTCGCCGTCGGGGAAAACCCCCGGCGATGCCTTCCAGCGGTCATGCAGCCAGAGCCATTGGGTCGGACTGCGGCGGATTTGCGCCTCCAGCCGCGCGTTAATGAGCGTCATCACGCGCGCGATGTCGGCGGCATGGTCGCCGGTCGGTGTCACGACCTCCGGCGGCTCGAAGGTGATCTGAAATCGGTCGTCGGGCGTGCGCGCGCACCAGCTAAACAGCAGCGGCGCTCCGGTGCGCAGATGGAGGACCGCCGGGCCGTCCACTGTGCCGGTCGGCTGGCCCAGAAAGGGAACGACTACGTCGGCGGCGTTCTGATCGGGCAGCAGGGCGACGATCTGGTTCTTCTTCAAGCATTGCAGCACGGCGCGGGCCGAGCTGCCCCGATAGAGCACCTGCGCGCCGTTGCCCTCGCGCGTGTCGGCCAGGAACTTGGTCGCGGCAGGGTCGCGGGCGTCGCGGGCGACGACATTGAGCGGGTAACCGTGCGTCGAGAGCCAGCGCCCCAGAAACTCCCAGTTGCCGAAGTGCCCGGTAATCAGCAGCACGCCCTTGCCGGCCTCGAAGGCGCGGCATAGGTTCTCCTCGCCCTCCACGCGCGTCAATCTCTCGATAGCGTCGCGATCCAGCTGCGGCAGCTTGACGAACTCGGCGGCCATCTCGCCGAAGTGCCGGAACACGGCGCGGGCCATTCGGGCACGCTCCGCCTCCGGGAGGTCGCCATAGATGAGGGCCAGGTTTTTGAGCGCCACGCGCCGATAGCGGCCCAGGGAGTGGAACAGCACTCCGCCCAGCCCCCGGCCAAACGCGCGCGCCACCGGCAGCGGCATCATCCGCACCGGGCCGACCACCAGGCGCAGCCCGATCCGTCCTGCGGCGCGCTCCAGGCGCTTGCGCAGCGGCACCGCCGTGCCGTTCGCCTCAGGCGTGGTGTGATCCGTCATGCTGTATTGCTTCCTGTACCGCCGCCAGGAAGGCGGCTTCGCCATCCACCTGCATCGTGACCTTTAGGGCCAGCAGCGGCAGCGAGCTTTTGAGCGGGGCGATCTTGACCGCATCCTTTTCGGTGGTGATTACGGCCTCCGCGCCCGCCGCGCAAGATTCCGAAATGACGCGCTCCAGGTCCGCCAGCGTGATCGCGTGATGGTCGCGGAAGCGGAACCGCGTCGCCAGCACGCCGCCTGACTCGGTGATCCTCGTCTCGAAGGAGTCGGGATTACCGACGGCCGACAGCGCCGACACCCGGCGTCCCTCCAGCCAGCAGACCGGGTACTCGGCTCGCATCGCGATGGCGCGCAGGCCGACAGGCTCCAGGTCGGCAGTAAATAGGGGACGGCCCGGCGCTAATCGCTGCGCGATATCACGTACCGCCTGCGTCTGCTGCGGCCCGGCGCGCTTTCCGTTGGTCAGCACGACGATCCCGGCCCGCCGTAGATGGGAGGGCGGCTCGCGCAGCAGCCCGCGCGGGAACGTCCAGCCGTTATCAAAGGGCGCGCAGGCGTTGAGCAGAACGATATCGAGATCGCGATGCAACTGCCAGAACTGAAGGCCGTCGTCCAGGAGGAGCACGTCCGGCTGAAACTGCGCCCAGGCCAATGCGCCGGTCACGCGCCGGTCCTTGCCGACCACGACGGGCACGCCGGACAGCGTTTTAGCCAGCAGGTACGCCTCGTCGCCCGCCTCCTCCGCGCTCAGCCGCGTCTTCTGCCCATCGGAGACGACCGCGCAGCCATATTCGTGTCTGCCGCCGTAGCCCCGGCTGAGCACGGCGACATGCAGGCCCCGTTCCCGTAACAGGCGGCAGAGCGTCTGCGTCATGGGCGTCTTGCCCGTTCCGCCCGTGGTCAGGTTGCCAATGCTGATGACCGGGCAGGGCAGGCGCGCGCGCTTGCGAAGGCCCAGACGATACGGCAGCAGGTAGGTCTTCAGCCCGGCGCAGTAGACCGGGGCGAGCGCGCTCAGCCCGCCGCGCAGCAGGGCCGGAACCAGCCCACGCCGCCCATGCGCTACCGAGAGCAGATACTCCTCCGCAGCGCTCACGGCTGCTGTCTCCTCAGCCGCGCCTTCGGGCCGAGAGCCGAGGGGTTCCCCAAAGGGCGACGCGATTCGTTTGCCATCTCCGCCACCGCCTGCGCGTATCTGGCCGAGACGCCCTGGTTGGCGGCGATCAGCGCGAGGGCACGGCGCTCGATTTCCTGGCGGGCCGCCACATCGGAGAGCAGGCGCAAGCCTTCCGCCGCCAGCGCCGCGCCCTCGGCCACCTGGAACCCGACGCCTGCCCCCACCGCCAGTGCCACTTCCGAGCGAATCGTGGCCGTGCGCGGGCCAAAGAGCACCGGTTTGCCGTGCGCGAGAGGCTGGAGCAAGTTCTGACCGCCGCCCTTGACGACCGGCTCGAAGCTGTTGCCGACAAAGGCGAATGTCGCCACCGCGTAGACGTTCGCCAGTTCGCCCAGCGTATCCAGGATGAGATGCCGGACGGTAGCCTCACCTAACCCCCCGGCCCCCGGCAGGCTAAACCCTGCCGCTGTTGGGCGCTGCAAGAGTCGGTTCCTCAACGGTTCGGAACCTCCGCCTAGCCAGGCCCGCTGCCCACCTACGTGGGCAGAGGTCGTGCTGGCTTCTGTTCCCCCTTCTCCCTGCAAGGGAGAAGGGCCGGGGAGGAGGGTAGAACAAGGCTTCTGCTCTCCCCTCTGCTTTTGACCTAACCCCCCGTCCCCCTTCCCTGCGAGGGAAGGGGGGGACCCGGCTTCTCGGTTCCCCCTCTCCCGCAGCGTGGATCGCAAGGCGGAGGGGTGTCGCAAGGCAGAGCCGCGAACCGTTGAGCGGCGTCCCTGGCAGTCCGTTGAGGCCCGACCCTGGCAGTAGGGGGGCAGGGGGTGAGGGCCACTCCCCTCTCCTTGCGAAGGAGAGGGGTCGGGGGTGAGGTCTTCTAAGGGGCGGGCCAATTGCGTGCGGCGCACGGGCGACAGGCCCGCCGACCGCATGGCCGCAGCGATCTCTTCGGCGCGCTCGATGTGGCGCGGCGCGATCAGCAGGCAGAGCTCGGGAACCTGCGCCTGCATCGCCTTGTAAGCCGCAATGACCTGCGCCTCTTCTTCGGGGCTGCGCGTGCTTCCGGCCACAAAGACGGGCGCCTCCTCAGGCAGCCGCAGTTCCCGGCGCAGGGCCAGAGTCTCCTCCGGCGTCAGCCGCTTGATCTCCTGGTCAAATTTGGAGTTGCCGAGCACGGCCACGCGCCCCGGCTCGGCCAGGTTGCCTAGCGCACGTACTCGCTCCGCGTCCGCCTCCGATTGCATCAGCAGCCGGTCCACGTTACCGAGCGCCCAGCGGAATATCCCGCGCCCGAACCTCTGCGCGCGGCGGAAACTCTTTTCCGAGAGGCGCCCGTTGACCATTACGGTCGCCGCACCCTGCCGCTTCAGTTCGTGCAGGACGTTGGGCCATAGTTCGCTTTCCAGGCTGACGAATACCTGCGGGCGAATCGTCTCCACCACGCGCCGCGCCACCCAGGGCAGGTCAAACGGGAAGTAGAAGAGCGCATCCACGTACTTTGATGCCTGCTGCGTCGCCATCTCGTAACCGCCCGGCGTGATGACCGAAAGCAGCAGTTCATGTTCCGGTAGGAGCGCACGCAATTCCCGCAGGATCGGCGCCGCCGCCACGACCTCGCCCGCCGAAACGGCATGTATCCAGACGCGCGGCCTGCCGTCCGGCTGCCAGCGCAGCGTCTCCGGCAGATGCCCCCAACGCTCGCGCCAGCCCGGTCGCGACTTGCCCGATAGGTACCGCTGCAGCAGGTACGCACCCAACAGCGGCGAACCCAGCGCCAATATGGAGTTATACAGCGCGTAGTAGATAGAGCCTCGCCTCCAGCGTGCAATCGCAAGTTATGACAATTCCGTGCGCCACGTGGCAGGATAGTCGGGAAAGCCGGCGCGGGCCTCGGCCTCGCGCTCCAGGCGGTTGATGGCGATCTCCACCTGCTCGGCATACGTCTGGCGCCCGGCATCGTCCAGATCGGGGGGCACGAAGATCGGCGGCCCGACCAGGAAGTAGGCGCGGGCGAAGGGCTTGGGGATCATGTAGGAGTCCCAGCTTCGCATCAGCCAGCGGCGGCTGGCGCTCACGCCCAGCGGAATGATCGGCGCACCGGACTTCTCCGCCATTAAGATTACGCCTAATTGTACCTTATGAGTCGGCCCGCGTGGGCCATCCGGCGTAAAGGCGAGGACACCACCCTCCTTGACCTTGCGGGCCATTTGCAGCGCGCCCTTGATGCCGCCGCGCCCCGTCGAGCCGCGCACCGTCTGAAAGCCGAAGCGCCGGAAGATGTTGTTCTGCAATTCCCCGTCACGGGAAAGGGAGATGAGCGCCCAGTAGCCCCGGTTGCGGAACACGTTGGCCGGAATGAGCGAGCGGCCATGCCAGGTAACGAAGATCGCTCCCTTCCCGCCCGTCTCCAGCCCTTCGGCGTTCTCGAAGCGCAGGCACAGCGTGCCAAAGATCGCGCGGACCAGCGTATAGATCAGCCAGCCCAGGAAGCGGCAACGCCTTTCAATGCGGGCGCGCTCCTCCTCCGTTAGCTCGGTTTTGGCTTCCCGCTCGGCCTGGGCGGGAAGGGGAATCGGTTCTGCGGACATAGCGTTGAGCCTCTGCCCCGATTACTGCCCTTGCGAAGGCGGGGCCAGGGGCGGACAGATCGGTTTTGCGATGGAATGGAATAGCGATGGGTTAGAAACCCTTCGCTATAGAGCCTGCGGCTGTGGGTCCCTGCGGGACACGTCCCGCCTGCCGATAGGCAGAGAGTGTCCCGCAGGGACACGCGGCCCGGACGGCCATACAGCGAAGGAATTCTATTCCCTCGAAAACAAGGGTCCGCCATTGAACCTTGCGAAGGCGGGGCCAGGGGCGATTGGTTTACCGGCACTTACTAAGCCAGGGCGCTAGGGATTGGCTTGCCGGTATATCTACTCGAACCCGCGCAATTGCGTCTCGTAGAGCTGCGCGTAATAACCCCCGGCGGCCATCAATTCGTGGTGCGAACCCATCTCCACGATGCGGCCATCCTGCATCGCCAGAATGCGGTCGGCATTGATGATGGTTGAGAGGCGGTGGGCGATCACGATGGTCGTGCGGCCCTTCATCAGTTCGTCCAGGGCCTCCTGCACCAGCGCCTCGGAGGAGGCATCCAGCGAGGAGGTCGCCTCGTCGAGAATGAGCAGGCGCGGGTTCATCAGAATGGCGCGGGCGATGGCGATGCGCTGCCGCTCGCCGCCCGACAGCCGAATGCCCCGCTCCCCGACCAGGGTATCAAACTTTTTCTCCATGCCCTCGATGAAGTAGGCGTTGGCGGAAGCAGCGGCGTTCTGGATCTGTTCGTCGGTGGCGTCGCGGTTGCCGTAGGCGATGTTATCGCGCAGCGTCCCGGCAAACAGCCAGGTCTCCTGCGGCACGATCCCGATCTGGCGGCGCAGCGTTTCCAGCTTGACCTCCCGGATGTCTATGCCGTCAATGGTGATGCGGCCCTGAGTCGGGTCGTAGAAGCGCGGGATCAGGTCTACCAGCGTGCTTTTGCCGGTCCCGCTGCGCCCGACCAGAGCGACCACCTCGCCAGGGCGCACCTCAAACGTAATGCCCTTCAACACGTCCGGCCCGTCCGGGCTGTAGCGGAACCAGACGTTCTCGAAGCAGATATGCCCCTGAAGCGGCGGCATCGGAAGGGCGTCCGGCTTCTCCTTGACCTCCGACTCGACGTCGAGCACCTCCTCGAAGATGCGCCGGGCCGCCGCCAGCGCCTGCGCCCGCAGCGTCGCGATGCCCCCGACATCGCCCGCCGCCCGCGCGACCGCGTTGAGCAGATAGAGGAAGGCGATCAGCTCGCCCTGAGTCATGCCGCCTGGAGGCACCGGAAAGGCGGAGGGCGCCGGAACGTCGGAGACGCCCGGATGCGCCTTGATCCAGGCCGTCTGCTGCTCCTGTTGGTAGCGGTTGGTGTTGGCGACGTAGTTTCCGCCCAGAAAAAGGACGAGCGCGATGCCGAACGCGCCGATGAACTCGATGAGGGGCCGCAGCTGGGCGCTGCGGCGCGCCGCCTTCAGCACGGCGTGCAGCGTGCGGTGGTTTTCGGCGCTGAAGCGCGAGATTTCATGGTCTTCGGCGGCAAAAGACTTGATGATTCGCACGCCCGCGACCGTCTCTTCAATAATCGTGGTCACGTCGGCGAGCTTGCCCTGCACCACGCCGGAGATAGTGCGGATGCGCCGTCCGATGCGCGCGATCACCGCCGCCATGAACGGGATGAAGATCAGGGAGACGAGCGCCAGGCGCCAACTTACCCAGAACAGCGCCGACAGGCTGACCAGGATGGTGATCGGGGCGGCGACGACATCGCGCACGGCCATCGCCGCATTCTGAATCACCGGCACGTCGTTAGTGAGTGTGGACATGATCGCGCCGGTGCGCCGCCGATTGAAAAAGGAGAGCGAGAGGGTATGCAGATGGGCATAGATCTCATCGCGCATCCGCGTGGCGATCCGGTTGGCGACCAGCGACAGCAGGTAGCTCTGCCCGAACGAGAAGATGCCCTTGATCACAAAGACGAGCAGCACCGCAGCGCAGAGGAAATTGAGGTGGCCGACGCGCCCATCGCCCATGGCATCAATGGCGCGCTGGATCAGCCAGCCGACGCCCGCCGTGATGAGCGCCGTGCCGGCGGTACAGACCAGCCCCAGGCCCAGCGTGCCCACATGTGGCTTCAGATAGGAAAGCAGTCTGCGCTGCGTGTCCATAGATTTCCTTAGGTCTTGGCCAACTCCAGTACGAGATCGGCAGTGCGGTCGCTGGCACCCGGCGTTCCCAGCGCCTCGGTCACGGCGCGCAGGTCCTGCTTAACGCGGTGGCGCGTCTCCAGGTTGTTGAGCAGATTCAAGGCGTGTTCGGCGATGGCCTCCGGCGTGGCCGCCCATTGAATGAGCTCCGGCACGATGGAGCACCCTGCCAGGATATTGGGCAGGCCGATAAACTCCAGCTTCTTATGCAGGCCGCGCAGCTTGTACTCAAGCTCCATGATCTTGGAGCCTCGGTACAGGATGACCATCGGCGTTGCGAAGATGGCGGCCTCCAGCGTGGCCGTACCGGAGCAGGTCAGCAGCACATCGCTGTGGGCCATCACCTCATAGGTCAAACCTTTGGCCAGCACCGTCGGCGGGAGCGCCTCTTGGGCGCGCGCATGCAGCCGCTCGGAGCGCCGCTGCGCCTCCAATTCCTGCTCCAGGGCTTTCGGCGAGACCAGCACGCCGCCCGCAGTCACCAGCATCGGGGGGCCCGCGGGCGAGAGGGCATTGGCCGCGCCCGCCATCCGCCGCCAGACCTTCGTCTCCGCCTCCTGGGTAAACTCGTGCCAGATCTCTCCCAGCCGATCCAGCAGTTCCTGGTGTCCGGTCAGGTATCTGGCGATGGTCTCCTGGGAGATCGAGGGCGCCACCCCCACCACAAACTGCGCCTCCGGCACCTGCCGATAAATCAACCGCGCGGCGCTGAGCAGCGTCGGCATCAGATGCGCTACCTCCTGATGGCGGCTCCCTGGCAGCATCCCGATGACGGGCCGGGCCGGGTCCATGCCAAACTGCGCCGCAAACTCGGCCCGCGACATGGTGGTCTGCACGCGCTCCAGCAGCGGATGCCCCACCCAGACGGCGTTAGCGCCCAGCTGCCGAAAGCGCTCCGCTGACCAGGGGAACGGCGTCGCCAGCACGTCGGTAATTTGTCCAAGCTCCGCCCCGTGCGTGCCGGTGCGCCGCCAGGCGCCCGGCGGGAAGTAGTAGAGCACCTTCAGGCCCAGCGCTTTGGCCGCACGCGCCACCCGCACATTAAACGCGCCAAAATCGATCAGCACGACCACATCGGGACGGCGCTCACGTAAGGCGCGCTTGACCTTCGGCAGCACGTTAAAGAGCAGGCCGGGAACTTTGCCCACCGCCTCGGTGATGCTGATGGCGCCCCACGCCGCGCTGTCGGCCAGCAGCTCGACGCCGGCAGCCCGCATGGCCGCGCTGCCCAGCCCCCACAGCGCCGCTTCCGGGCTGCGGCGGCGCATCGCCTGCGCCAGCGCCCCGCCGATCAGGTCGCCCGAAAGTTCCCCGGAAAAGATCGCGATGTTCATAGCGCCCTAGAGGGGGGACGGGTTGTTGCCGCGCCCGCCGTAGCCGTTCTTAGTGCTGCGAATAAATTGGAGGAGGTGCTCCAGCTCGGGACTTTTCTCAATCTCCTCCTCGATGGCCTCTATGGCCTGCGAGACGTTGAGGTCGGCACGGTAGAGCAGCTTGTAGGCGGCGCGCAGCTCGCCGCGCACTTTAGCGCTGATCCCGGCCCGGCGCAAGCCTCGCACGTTGATGTCATAAACTTTGGCCGGACGTCCGTTGGCGAGCATGAAAGGCGGCACGTCCTGCACCACCCCCGACATGCCCCCAATCATGGCCAGCGTGCCGATACGACAATATTGATGTACGCCGCAGATGCCCCCAAAGTTGACATAGTCTTCCACCGTCACGTGGCCGCTGATGCCCACATACGAGGCGATGGTGACGTGATTGCCGATATCGCAGTTGTGCCCGACGTGGGCGTAGGCCATGAGCATATTGTTATCGCCGAGGCGGGTGATGTTGCCCTCGCCGGTAGCGCAGTGAATGGTGACGCACTCCCGGATGATATTGTTTTCGCCGATGATGACGTAGCTCTTTTCGCCCTTATATTTTAAGTCTTGCGGGGGGCCGCCGATGATGGCGCCGCCAAAGACCTCGCAGTTGCGCCCGATGCGCGTATTTTTCTCGATGGTGACATGGGCATGCAGCTTCGCTCCCGCCCCAATGTACACGTTTTCGCCGAGGATGCAGTACGGACCGATCTGGACGCCGGGCTCTATCTCGGCGGATGGGTCAATGATGGCGGTCGGATGGATGCGAGGTTTTTGCGGCAGCTCACTCACAGCCGCCGGCTCCTCGGAGTTCGCGGCTGCCTTGTCCTGCGGCGACGGCATCGCCGGGGACGTGATGATGGATGGGCCTGGCACTGATATGACCTCCTGCCGAATTGCCTTCCCCGCCGTTGGCCTCACGGCGGACCGTATCAAGTTTTTGCTTGGTCTGATCGCCTGTGCGCCGCTCCATAAGCGCAAAGGTCATTTCACATTCCGCGTGGACCTCGCCGTTGACGCGTGCGACCATGCGGACCTTGCCCATCTTCCCGCGCACCCACAGGATATTGGCCTCGGTAATGAGGGTATCGCCTGGAATGACGGGCTTGCGGAAGTGGACTTTATCCATCGCGGCGATATAGGCCAGCTTGCCCTCATGATCGGGCAGCGCCAGCATCATCAGCCCGGCGACCTGGGCCATCGACTCTAAGATCAGCACCCCAGGCATGATGGCCTGCCCTGGAAAGTGGCCGGTAAAATGCGGTTCATTGATGGTAACGTTTTTGAGGCCGACGACCCGTTTGCCCGGTTCCAACTCCAGAATTTTATCCACCAGCAGCATCGGAAACCGGTGCGGCAGCATAGCGCGGATGTCCTCAATATCCAGCACGTATCTTTCCGGTTCGCCGCCTGTGCCGCTCCTGGCGTCCTCGTGACTCATGCGTTGTCCCCTTTCTTGGCCTGCGCGCAGGCAGATTGCGTCTCCTCATCAAGCAGTGTTAGCAGGCGCCGCGCCAGCAGCGTATTGATGCGATGTCCCGGGCGCAGCGCGTCCAGATGCAGGGCCAGACGCGCATCGGTCAGCGCCAGATCGCCGATCACGTCCAGCAGCTTATGCGCGCACCACTCCGCCGGCAGGCGCAGCGCGGTGGAAAACCCCTGCGGCGGCGTGATGACCAGCGCGTTCTCCAGCGAGCCGCCCTTTGCCAGCCCGGCGGCCAGTATCCGCTCGACCTCCTGGTGGAAGGCGAAGGTGCGGGCCGGGGCGATCTCGGCGGCATAGCGCGCCGCCCACTCCGGGCCGATCTGGCCATGCTGGCAGGCCCGCCCCTCGGGCCATTCGGCAAACTCCGTGGCCACATCCAGCGTCAGCGCGGGCGCGGGCCGCGCTGCCAGGCGGCTGGCGCCCTCCTGTACCTCGATGCACTCGCACAGCGCCAGAGCGCGCGGCGCGCGGCCCTGCTGCTCCAGGCCGACAGCCAGGATCGCCTCCGCAAACGGAGCGGCGCTGCCGTCCAGGATCGGAATCTCCGGCCCCGTCACCTCGATCAGAGCGTTGTCCACGCCGCAGCCGTACAGCGCCGACAGCAGATGCTCTACCGTGCGGATGCAGGCTCCCTCATGGCCCAGCGTCGTGGAGCGCATCGTATCTACTACATAATCGGCGCGCGCCGGTACGCGCACCCTCCCGACCAGAAAGACACGGCCTATATCCGGGCCGGCGGGATGCACGACGACGCGGCAAGGGGCTCCCGTGTGCATCCCGACCCCTTCCAGGGCAAAGGATTGGGCAAGCGTCTGCTGTTCCACCTAACCTCCGGTTAACTTTCTTTCCAGTTCCTCCAGCCGCTTCTCCAGCGCCCGGATGCGCTTGATATAGTCGGGCAGCGCGCCGCAGGCGGCGAGCTCGCGCAATTTCTGCGCATGGGGCACCGCCGGATAGCCGAAATAGGTCGCCCCGGCGGGAACATTGTTCAACACGCCGCTCTGAGCGCCCACGCGCACGCCGTCTCCGACCGTGACGTGATCTATCACGCCGACCTGCCCGGCCAGGATCACGCCGTCGCCGAGGGTGGTGCTGCCTGCAATGCCCACCTGCGCGATCAGCAGGCAGGAACGGCCCACGCGCACGTTATGGCCGACATGGACCAGATTGTCCAGCTTGGTGCCGGAGCCGATAACCGTCGCGCCCGTCTTGGCGCGATCAATGCAGCAGTTGGCGCCGATCTCGACGTCGTCGCCGATCTCGACCGTGCCCAGTTGAGGCACCTTCTTGAGCGCGGCGCCGACCGGAATATAGCCGAAGCCGTCCGCGCCGATCACGCAGCCCGCGTGAAGAATGCAGCGCTTGCCGATAGTTACGCCCCGATACAGGACGACGTTGGGGTAGAGGATGGTCTCGTCCCCGATGGAGCAGCCGTCCCCGACGTAGACGCCGGGCCAGAGCGCGACACGGTCGCCGAGGGTGACTGCCTCGCCGAGGATGACGTTCGCGCCAATGCTTACCTGCTCGCCCAAACGCGCGTTCGGGCCGATCTGCGCGGAGGGGTGAATGCCGACGGGCAAATTCCAGGCCGGCGCAAACGCTTCCAGCACCCGGACAAACGCGGCGCGCGGGTCGGCAACCAGAATGAGCGGCTTCTCGGCCTGCGGAAGCTCCTCCGCCCACGCGGCAGGCACGAGGACGGCAGCGGCCTTCGAGCGCAGCGCGGCTTCCAGGTAGCGCGCCGACTCGGCAAAGACCAGATCGCCCGCCTCGGCCTCCTCCACACTAGCCACCCCGGTGATCGCTGCCTCCGCAGGGCCGACCACCGTTCCCCCCACCAGAGCGGCGATCTGCTGGACGCTAAACGGCGGCTGTAAGGCAGCCGGGGATGTCTCCATCGAGTTCATCTCTACGTAATCGTTCCTGTTTACAATTTCCACACAACGCCTGCAAAGGCCGCCAAAACGGGCGGAGGCGCATTGTAATAGAACTCACAGCCGGGCCATGAATGACCCATCTGTGTGGCCTACGGCCAAGCGACTGCAAGGGACGGCGCTACGACTGCTAGGGTCGGAACTACGCACGCTCGACTGCCAGGGACGCCGCTCAACGGTTCGCGGCTCTGCCTGGCGATCTCCGCCTGGCGACACTCGCGCCTCTGCCTTGCGACTG
>DASRGZ010000175.1:0-36843 GCA_035650735.1 Chthonomonadaceae bacterium | reverse complement strand
GGCAGGCTAAACCCTGCCGCTGTGGGGCTCTGCTAGGGTCGGAACTGCGCACGCTCGACTGCCAGGGACGCCGCTCAACGGTTCGCGGCTCTGCCTGGCGATCTCCGCCTAGCCAGGCCCGCTGCCCACCTACGTGGGCAGGACACCCCGGCTTCTCGGTTCCCCCTCTCCCGGCGCTGCGGGAGAGGGGGCTAGGGGGTGAGGGCCGCTCCCCTCTCCTTCTCAAGGAGAGGGGCCGGGGCTGAGGGCTTACTGGGCCGGGATGCGCTGCTTGAAGTACTCGATGGTCTTCTTCAGGCCCTCTTCCAGCGGCACCTTCGGCTCCCAGCCGAGCCGTGTCCGGGCTTTGGTGATGTCGGGACGGCGCTGCTTAGGATCGTCGGCGGTCGGCAGCGGCTGGAAGACGATCTCGCTCTTGCTGTTAGTCAGCCGCTTGATCTCCTGGGCGAACTCCAGAATGGTCCGTTCGGTCGGGTTGCCGATGTTGATAGGGCCGGACTGATCGGAGTTGGCAAGCCTCCAGAAGCCGTCAATCAGGTCGGAGCAGTAGCAGAAGGAGCGCGTCTGCTGGCCCGTGCCGTAGACCGTGATCGGCTCACCCCGCAGCGCCTGCCCGATGAAGTTGGGCACGACGCGCCCATCGTCGAGACGCATGCGCGGCCCGTAGGTATTGAAGATACGCACGATTTTGGTGTTAAGCCCGTGATAGCGGTGGTAAGCCATCGTCATGCTTTCGGCAAAGCGCTTGGCCTCGTCATAGACGCCGCGCACGCCGATGGGATTGACGTTGCCCAGGTACTCCTCTGTTTGCGGATGCACCAGCGGGTCGCCATAGACCTCTGAGGTGGAAGCCAGAAAGTAGGTGGCGCCCTTGGCCCGTGCCAGCCCCAGCGTCTTGTGCGTGCCGAGGGCGTTGACTTTGAGGATCTGAATGGGCTTAGTCGGAAAGTCTACCGGGCTGGCCGGCGAGGCCAGATGGAAAACAAAATCCAGCGGGCCATCCAGATAGAGGTATTCAGTCACGTCATAATAGATGAAGCGGAAGCGGCGATTGTCTATCAGATGCGCGATGTTGTCGGTGCTGCCGGTAATCAAGTTGTCCATCGCGACCACTTCACATCCCTCCGCCAGCAGACGGTCGCAGAGGTGCGAACCAAGAAAACCGGCTCCGCCGGTGACCAAAACGCGCGGCATAATTTCTCTCCTGACGACGCTTTTCCACACGGACCGCGAGTGGCCGCGACCCGTAAGCAGTATAGCAAACGCGCCTGTCCCTGTCAATGTTACCGGAAGGGGGCTCTCCCCGCTCCGGGAGGGGAACAGGAGGAGCGTGCCGTTTGACGGGCAGACGGCTTTGTGATATAATTTTGGGGATATTTATCTCAAGCTTGACTCTGTTTTCCGGCTCCCACGCTGGTTATCCTTGATATTCTTACTTACCTTAGATAACTCAAGTTGCTACCTTGCCTCTTCGAGAAGGCAAACGGTGATGCAAAAGCCGGTTTCCAGAGCGATTCTCTCTCAAACGTGTTCCTAGGTAGCAACTTGGGTTAGATATTCTTACTCACCTTACGCATTGGGGCTCTTCCTGAGATGGCGCACCACTGGAAAAGACCTCACCCCCTTCGCCTCTCCTTCACAAGGAGAGGGGAGCTTGTTCCAGGTCGAGAACGGCTTGCTGCCTTTTGGGAAGATTGGCCTGCGTAGGGTGAGATTCTTATTCGGATGGGAAAGGAGTGCATACCAGATGTCTGGACACTCAAAATGGCATAATATCCGCCTTCGCAAAGGCGCGCAGGACGCCAAACGCGGCAACCTCTTCACCAAGCTGGCAAAAGAAATTATTATGGCGGCCAAAGCCGGCGGCGGTAATCCCGACTCTAACCTGCGCCTGCGCCTGGCGATCCAGAAAGCGCGTGAGAACTCCATGCCGCAGGATAACATCAAGCGCAGCATCCAGCGCGGCACGGGCGAGATCGAAGGGGCCACCTACGAAAATGTGACCTACGAGGGCTACGGGCCGGGCGGCGTGGCCGTTCTGGTCGAGTGCGCCACCGATAACCGAAACCGAACCGTCGCCAACATCCGTAGTATCTTCAGCAAGCATGGCGGGCGCATGGGCGAGTCCGGCTCGGTCTCCTATCGTTTCCGTCCCGTCGGTCTGATCACTATCTCTAAGTCGACGGTGGATGAGGATACCTTATTCACGGTCGCCATCGAATCCGGGGCCGAGGACGTGCGCAGCGATGACGAGAACTACTCGGTCATCACCCAGCCGGAAGACTTCGCCGCCGTGCGCCAAGCCATCGAATCGGCG
Organism: Chthonomonadaceae bacterium; assembly: GCA_035650735.1. GTDB lineage: Bacteria > Armatimonadota > Chthonomonadetes > Chthonomonadales > Chthonomonadaceae > DASRGL01. The sequence continues at coordinate 34,526 of DASRGZ010000175.1, read as the reverse complement.
GGCATTCCTATTGTGAATGCCGAGTACACGATGGAGCCGATGGATACGGTCCACCTGGAAGGCAAGGAGGCCGAGCAGATGCTGCGGCTGATGGATGCCCTCGAAGACAACGAGGATGTCCAGCAGGTCCACGCCAACTTTGACATCCCGGACGAAGTCCTGGAAGCGGCAGGTCGGTAGGCTTACGCCCTCACCTCCAGCCTATCGCCCTCACCCGCTGTTAAGGCCCTCGCCCCAAAGAAGGGTAGGTATTCCCGTTTGGTGCCTCTGGCGCAAGGGAATAAATTCCCTCGCTCGGTGGTCTACGCCGACACGTACAGGTTGCCAAAGGTGTTCGTCTCTCCTTTATACGACGGGCTAAAGCCCTTCGCTGGGTGGCGTTCCGGCCAGTGCCCCCCTACGGGACACTCAGGAGCCTCTCGAAAGGTTGTGCCCGCGTAGGCGGGCACAGGGCCGCAGGCCCCACAGTGGCAGGGTTTAGCCTGCCGCTATAGGGGGGTAGGTCAAGAAGGCTGGGGTGGGGGCAAGCTTCTTCGGAGGTCGCATCACTTATGAAATCGCTCCCGTCCCCCGTTCATGCGTTCCCTCCGGGGAGCGGCGCCCTCCTGCGCCGCCTGGGTTGCTTCGTCCTTGTGCTGAGCGCCCTGCTCTTGCTGGGTCCTGAGCGCGCCGCCGCCGTAGATCTGGACGCGCTGGTCGGGTTCGGGCCGGGCAGCTCGCTACCCTCCCGATATCGTCCTAACACCTGGACGCCCCTTACCGTCTATCTGACCGGCACCGGCGTGAACGGCGTCGGGCAGCTGCAACTGGCCGTGCGTATTGGCGAGCGCACGACCCTCTATACCCGCCGCGTTCCCCTCCACGAAGGCGCCCTCAACGAGCAGCAGCGCTTTGTCTTCCTGCCGCGCATGGCCTATGGCATGTTCGGCTTCGGCCCTAATAACACCAGCACCGACATCACCGTGCGCCTGCTGATGGAGGGCCGCAAGCTGGCGGAAAAGACCGTCGCCCTGCCCACCGCCCTCACCCCGGAATCCTACAACATCCTGGCGCTTACCCGCGACGGCAGCGGCCTGAACTTCCTGCTCAAAAAGAAGCTCAACCTGATCCACCGCCATTTCAACCCCGCTGTCCTGACCAATATGAACGGGGCTAACCCGAACGTGTTCGCCATGACGCAGGTGCTCTACTCCGACCCGCGCGCCCTGCCGGAGATGGCCCAGGGCTATGACATGGTGGACGCCATCGCCCTGGCCGATCAGCCTCTGGATAACCTCACCGAAGACCAGCAGGAGGCGATCAAGGAGTATGTGCGCCGGGGCGGCTTGCTGATCGTTTCGGGCGGCGGCGATCTGCCCCGACTCAAGGGAGAGTTCTTCACCGACCTGCTGCCCGTCCAACCGACCGGCACAGTGACCACTCGCAGCCTGCCCGCCCTGGAGCAGCGCTACCACCAGCCGCTTGTCTTGAAGGAGGCCAGCCTCCTCGCCGACGGCGCGCTCAAGCCGGACGCCCGCGCCCTCTTCGGTCCGGGGCCGGGGAGGCTGCCGCTTGTCTCTGCGCGACCCTACGGCGCGGGTGTGGTTGTCTTCACCGCCTTTGATTACCTGGCGCCGGAATTTCGGGGCTGGGCGGGCGCGCCCACGCTCTGGGCGGACCTCCTGCGCTGCGGCAACGAGGCCCTCTCGGCGCGCGGCCTGCTCGCCAGCGCCAGCGGTTACAACTACGGCTACTTCCGCAGCGCGCCGGCCCTGGCCGATGCGCTGGCGGGCCAGCAGGCTGCCAACACGCCCGCTCTGGCCACTATCCTCGTGTTTCTCGGCGCGTACATCGTGCTGCTGGTGCCCGTCAGCTACTACATCCTCAAGCGGCTGGATAAGCGCGAGCTGGCCTGGTTTACCGCTCCCGTCCTCATTCTGGGCTTCACCGTCGCCTCCTACATGATTGCCCAGTCTATCAAGGGCGGTATGCTCGTCGTCAATCGCGCCGTCGTGCTGGAGACCAGCGCCAACTCCGATCAGGCTGCCGGCTACGCGCAGATGACCCTCTACTCGCCGGCCCGCGCCACCTACAATATCGCGCTCGCCCCGGACGCGCCGGATGCCGCCTACCGCGATGCCGCCCCCAGCGAGATCTATACCTCCGATCCGGGCCTGGGCGATACGCTCACCATCGATCACGATAAGACGACCACCCTGCGCGATGTACCCATCAAGCTCTGGGACAAGCGCAGCTTCGATACGCCGGTGTTCGCGCGGCTCGGCGGGCCTGTCGAGGTCCACACGCAGTACCTGGGCGGCAATCACGTCCAGGTGCGCGTGACCAACAAGACCCGCTACGCCCTCACCGATTGCGCGCTTGTCACCACGAACAGCATCGCAAGGCTGGGCGATCTGGGGCCGGGAGAGACCAAACAGAAGATCATGCTCTGGAGTACAGGCAATGGGGCGGGCCAGCTCTCGGTGCCCTCCTCCTCGGTCAGCACGGAGCCGGGGTCGAACGCCTCCGCCACGGACAAACAGGCCGCCGCCCGCGCCAAAATCCAGGCAGGGATGGCCCAGGCGCTCACCGGCAGCGCCGAAAATACACCCTACCGCATGTATGGCGATGACGAGGACGATGACCGGTACGGGCACGCGACCAACGCCTTTATCGGCTGGTTCTATGATCCCGTGCTGAACGTGACGGTCAACGACCGCGCGCCGGCGGGTGAGGAGGTCAACCTGCTGTTTGTGCATCTGCCGACGCCGGAGAACGGCCCCCAGACGCTGCGCGTCGCCGCCAATCCCTTCCTGGCGCCCGCGCGCACGCTGGAGGACGCGACGCCGTTTGGCGGTGCTCACCAGGGGATTTTCAAGTGATCAACAACCCCGTCCTGCGCAAAGAGTTGCTGCTGCGATTTCGCATGCGCCAGCCAACCCCGACCCGCATCGGCCTGGGGCTGCTGATCACGTTGGGGCTCGGCTGGATGTACTGGGCCGGGATGAGCCGGCTGCTGAGCGACGCCTCCCCGGCTGCCGGGCGGGACGCCTGGATGGTCGCCATCTGGATACAGTACCTGATCATCTGCCTGGTCGCGCCCTCGCTGACCGCCAACGCCATCACCCAGGAGAAGGAGCAGCAGACCTGGGAGATGCTGGTCTTTACGCGCTTACAGCCTGCCGAGATCGTGCTTGGCAAGCTGCTGGCGCGGCTGGTCACGGTCGGGCTGATACTGGGGATCTGCCTGCCCTTTACGCTTTTTAGCTGGCTGCACGCCGCCCAGGGTGGCCCCGCCTCGCCCAGCTTTATCTCGCCCTGGCAGTTCGGTATCGCCTATCTGGTGATGCTGCTCTCCGCGCTGTTTTTCGCCACCCTCAGCCTGTTCCTGTCGCTGGCCTTGAAGCGCACGCTCTACGTGATCGTGCTGGCCTATGTGCTCGTCATCGGCGTCCTGTGCATCGGCACGGCGCTGATCACGGCGCTCTTAAGCTCGATAGTACAGGATTATAATCTCTTCGACCACTCCCCATTGATGTGGTTTAATCCGATCCGGCTTATCTGGGCGGCGATGGCGCCCAACGAGCCCGGCAACAGCGCCGTGCTGCTGGCCGGGCTGTTTGGCTACGCGGCGGCGACGCTGCTGTTGCTGGCCCATATGATCACCCGGTTCCCGCGCTTCGCGCACGAATAGACGTTGCTCTACAGAGAGGCCAGGCAGCCGGCCTCGCGGCAGTATGATCAAGGAGACAGACCGAACACCCGGTTTTTGATGAACTGGATGAGCACCGCCAACTCGCGGCAGTATGATCAAGGAGACAGACCCGCCATGCACCCGATGGTCGAAATCAGACACCTGCGCAAAGAATATAAAGACCTCGTCGCCGTCAAAGACCTGTGCCTGGAGCTGGAACAGGGCGACATCTTCGGGTTCATCGGCCCCAACGGCGCGGGCAAGACAACCACCATCAAGATGCTTGCCACCCTGCTCACCCCGACCGCCGGCACGGCCTACATCGCCGGCCTGGACGTGGTGCGCCAGCCGGAGCAGGTACGCTCGGTCGTCGGGTACATGCCGGACTTCTTCGGCGTCTACGACGACATCAAGGTCTGGGAGTACCTGGACTTCTTCGCCGCCGCCTACCGCATTCCCAAAGACAGGCGGCCCCAGATCGTTGACGATGTCCTGGCGCTGACCGACCTGACGATCAAGAAGGACTCCTACGTGGAGTCGCTCTCGCGCGGCATGAAGCAGCGGCTCTGTCTGGCGAAAACGCTGGTCCACGACCCAAAGGTTATGCTGCTAGACGAGCCTGCCTCCGGCCTGGACCCGCGCGCCCGCATCGAGATCCGTGAGCTGCTCAAAGAGTTGCAGGCGATGGGCAAGACCATCATCGTCTCCTCGCACATCCTGCCGGAGATGGAGGAGTTCTGCAACAAGATCGGCATCATCGAGCGGGGCGAATTGATCGTGGCAGGCGACGTGAACACCATCGCCCGGCAGGTGCGCGGCCAGCATACCATCGAGGTCGGCGTGGTAGACGAGCTGGAGCGGGCGCGCGACTTCCTCCAGGGCATGAACGACGTCATCCGAGAGGTCAAGGTCACGAGCGGCCTGCGGCGGCTGGAGGCCAACAGCGAAGAGGCGGCCCGCCAGCAGACTCTCCAGCGCAACGGGCATGGCGAATCGGCGGGCGGTGGCGTGATCCAGATCGGCTACGTCGGCGAGCCGGACGAGGAGTATAAAGTCCTGTCGGCGCTGGTGCAGGCGGGCATCAAGGTGCGCTCGTTCCATACGCCGGAGACCGACCTGGAGGACGTGTTCCTGCGCGTCACGAAGGGGCAAGTGGCTTAGGCCCTCACCACAAAGGATCTCACCCCCGGCCCCTCTCCTTATGAAGGAGAGGGGAACGGGGAAGCCGGGTCCCCCCCTTCCCTAGCGAGGTACGAGCGAGTAGGGAAGGGGGACGGGGGGTTAGGTGGGGCGGGAGAAGGGCCAAGTGGCCTAACGGAGCTTGATCATGTCGCTGCTAACGCGGGTATTGCCGGATAACCCGGTGCTGACCAAAGAGATGCGCGTGCGGATGCGAGGCGCGCGGGCCTACTGGATCCTGCTCGGCTATTTGGGCTTTCTGTCTCTGGTGCTTATCCTTAACTACGCAGCGTGGCTCAATCAGGTGCAGAGCCGAGCCGTCGGGGCGTCGGAGGCGTCGCGCCTAGGCGAGAGCATCTTTAATTGGCTCATCGTGACGCAGGCATTTCTGGTGCTGTTCATCACGCCCGCGATCACCAGCGGCTCCATCACCATCGAAAAAGAGCAGCGCACGCTGGATATGCTCGCCATGACCCGCCTCTCCCGCCGCAGCATCATCGCCGGCAAGCTCCTGGCGGCGGTCTCGTTCACGGCGCTGCTGCTGGTCTCGTCGCTGCCGCTCATCTCCATCTGCTTTATGCTCGGCAGCGTGGACCCGGCGATGGTGGTAAGCTATTATATCGTGATGCTCGTGGGCAGCTTCCTGGTCGGAGCGATGGGGCTGATGTGGTCGAGCATCGCCCGCTCTACGTCGGCGGCGGTGCTCTATACCTATGCAACGCTGCTCGTGCCCGTCTTCGTCGGATTCACCGGGTTTGTGGGCACCGCCAGTCCGGGCGGCGACCTGGGGGTGAACCTGCTCCGCGCCGTCGGGGAGTCGTGGTTTAGCGCCCGGTTTCTGGGCCTGCACGGCTGGACGGGCTTCGGCTTCTCGATTCTAAGCGCTCTGAGCGGCTGGCTGCTCGCCGCCATCGCCATGAGCCGCCTGGAATCGTGGCCGGAGCAGAAAGCGCCGCTGCTGCGCGGGCTGACGCTGCTCTTGATCGGCGTGCAGCTGCTCAGCGTGGACCTCTGGTGGCTGCAAGCCTGGTATAACCGCGCAGCGCAGGCCGTGCAGGTGCCGGTGCAGCCGCCCATCGCCGTGCTGATCCTGACGGCGATCCTGCTGATGCTGCTAGTGCCCATTTTCGCTACCGGCGAGATGCGTCCGGCAGAGGCGCGCAATCTGGGCAAGTACCTGGCGGGCGGCTGGACACCGAAGGGATTGGCGCGCGGCCGCCTGGCCTCGGGATTGCCGTTTTTGCTGCTGGTGACGTTGTTCGCGCTGGGCCTCTACGCCCTCAGCTTCGTCTTTGCCGACAAAGCCGGGGAGATCGCCCGTTCCAGCATCGCCGCCGCACCGTCGTCCTACGCGCCGCCGTCGAGCCCGAACGTTATCGCGCGCCCTCTGCCGGTACCGGCCCCCCCGGCTCCCACGGCCTCCGCACCGGCGGCGCAGTCGCCGTCCCTGGCGGGCGATTTTCCGCAGGCCGCTATCGTGCTGCTGGTCACGGTGGCCGGTTTTTCGCTGCTGTGCCTGTTTCTCTCCGCTGCCTTCCGCAATCGCTGGGTGGCGCTCTGCCTGGCCTATCTGTTTCTGGCGGTGATCTGGGCCGCCCCGGAACTGGCCCGCTCCAGCGCCAACAATGGCGAGGCGCCGGGAATTTCCATCAATCTCTATTACTTCAACCCGGCGCAGGCTCTAGCGGAGATGAGCACGCCGCACAATAGCTATTGGGACAAGCGGCCTCTGGTCCTCGGCGAAACCCCGATGTGGCAGGCGACCACACTGCTCTGGGCGTTCGTTGGTGTCGCCTCGCTGGCATTGACCTTGCCGTTGGCGGCCCGCGAGAGCCGCCGCAACGCCGCGATCCCCTACGAGGAGATGGCGACGAGTACGTAGACCTAACCCCTCCATTCCGGCAGGCTAAACCCTGCCGCTGTGGGGCTCCGCTAGGGTCGTTTCCTCAACGGTTCGGAAACCTCCGCCTAGCCAGGCCCGCTGCCTGCTTACGCAGGCAGAATGCGTTCTATCGCAGGCAGAGAGGCTCGCCCACATAGGTGGGCGACGGGCGCCTTGCGCCCCCGGTCGGCAGGGTTTAGCCTGCCGCTTCAGGGTGGGGTGAGGTAGGCATTAGAGGAGATCGGTGATGAGCATTGATAGTCCCGTCTTGAAGACGATGCAGGGCCGTCAGGCTAGCGCGCTGGAGGCGGCGCTGGCGGGGGCCGCGCGGCGCATCCGCCTGCTCAAGCTGCTGCGCTATGGGGCGCTCGCCCTCTGCGTGACGGCGCTGGCCGGCCTGCTCGTCGTGGGGCTGAGCAAGCTGCGGCTGATCGAGATGCCGAGTCCCTGGCTGCTGGCCGGAGCTATCGGCGTCGGGCTGCTGGTCGGGATCGCGCTCGCCTTCCTCCGACCGCTCACGGATCTGGAGGTCGCGCGCCTGACGGAACAGCGCGCCGACCTTAAGGAACGCCTCAGCAGCGCCGTCGAATTCCGACAGCAGGGCCTGGTTGGCGCCGGCCCGTTCTACGCGGCACAGCTTGTGGACGCTGACCACCATGCCGCCGGCGTCAACCTAAAGCATCTGTATCCCCTGCGCCTGCCTAGAACGCTGTTCATCGGCTTGCCGGCCGCGCTGGCGCTCTTTCTGACCTACTACCTGCCGACTCTGCCCGCATTCTGGTCTGCCAGGCAAAGGGAGGAGATGGCCGAGGTCAAGCGGCAGGGCATCCAGATCGAGAGGCTGGCCCAGGATACGACGAAAGCCGCCGATCAGCAGAAGCTGGACGCCACCAAAAAGGCGGCGATGGAGGCCCAGAAACTCGGCGAGGCGATGCGTAAGGGCGATCTCAACAAAAAGCAGGCCCTCGTGGCCATGCAAAAGCTGACGCGCAAGATGGAGGAGACCCAGAAGCGGCTTGCCGCCAGCCAGCCCACCAAGCCCATGGAGCAGGCGCAGAGCGAGTTCAAGCGCTCCCTGGATCGGATGCAGCAGGAGATCGCCACCTCGCAGCAGAAGAGGGCGGAGCAGGCCCGGCAGTCGGCAAAGAACGCCCAGGGCAAAAAGGATTCGAGCGGCAAGAAGGAGGGGCAGAACAACGTCGGCAAGGAACAGCCCAAGCCCAAAGAGTCGGAGGCGATGAAGCAGGCGCGCAAGGCGCTCGAACAGATGCAGCAGGCCATGCAGCGGCAGGATGCCAGGCAGATGCAGCAGGCGATGCAGCAGTTGGCACAGCAGATACAGTCCGGGCAGATGTCCTCGCAGGAGATGCAGCAACTACAGCAGGCCATGCAGCAGCTGGCGCAGGCGCTCCAGAACACCAGCCAGAACAAAGCATCGCAGCTGCTTCAGCAATTAGCCCAAGAAATGCAGACAAACTTAAACAAAATGGACGCGAGCACCCTTCAGCAAATGGCCCAGCTCATGAAGGACATCGCCGCGCAGATGGGCAAGGCGCAGATGGGCAAAGGTGATATGCAGGCCATGATGGATCTGAAGGCGCTCCAGGACCTTATCCAGGCGCTGAAGGAGGGCCGCCTGACGCTGGCGCTGGGTAAAGGCTTCGGTAAGGGTAACATGCCGGGGATGGGCGGCAAGGGGCCGGGCCGGGGATGGGCCGGCAGCGGCGGGCCGACCAATCCCATGAAAGATCCCGGCAACAAGGCCAAAGCACACCTGATGACCGTTGGCGAGAACAACGGCAAGCCCGGCAAGGGCAAAGCCGGCTCTGCGCAGGAGTTGGCCAAATATCTGGCGATGACCTCCAAGTCAAGCAAATATCTGCCCAACGCCAAGGTCGCCGGCCAGCGCCTGCAAAACGGCCAGGAACTCCAGCAGAACATGACCGGCGACCCGGAGGCGTTCAAAAGCAATTCGCCTTACTATCAGGTCTACCAGACCAACCGCCGCGCCGCCGAAAACGCGCTCAATAAAGAGAATATTCCCGCCGCCTACAAAAAGCAGGTGCGCGACTACTTCGACAGCATCAAGCCCTGAAAAAGTAAATAACTCAAGTTGCTACCTTGCCTCTTCGAGAAGGCAAACGGTGATGCAAAAGCCGGTTTCCAGAGCGATTCTCTCTCAATTCTCTCTCAATTCTCTCTCAATTCTCTCTCAAACGTGTTCCTAGGTAGCAACTTGGGTTAAATAGAGCCGCTCGACGCGGGAGTTTCAGACGCCCGACGCGTGGCTACTCCCAAAGAATCAAGCCCTGAAAAGAGAACTTTATGAGCGATATTGAACGACAAACCACCCAATTCCAGGCGGATTTTGACCGGGTGAAGCGTGAGATAAGCAAGGTCATCGTCGGCAACGAGCCGATTATTGATGGCGTTCTGATCTGCCTACTGGCCGACGGGCACGCGCTTCTGGAAGGCGTGCCGGGCCTGGGCAAGACGCTGCTGGTCCGCACGCTGGCCCAGGCATTGGCTCTCAAGTTCGCCCGCATCCAGTTCACGCCCGACCTGATGCCCGCCGACATCACCGGCACCAATATTCTGTTCGAGTCGGCGAGTGGGCAGAAAGAGTTCCGGTTCCAGCCCGGCCCGGTCTTTGCCAATATCGTTCTGGCCGACGAGATCAACCGGGCCACGCCCAAAACGCAGTCGGCGATGCTGGAAGCCATGCAGGAGCACTCCGTCACCGTCGCCGGAACCATGCATCTCCTGCAAGAGCCTTTCTTTGTGCTCGCGACACAGAACCCGCTGGAGATGGAGGGCACCTATCCTCTGCCCGAAGCCCAACTCGACCGCTTCCTGTTCAAGCTGCTGGTCACCTCGCCCACGTTTGAAGACCTCTCCCTGATCGTAGACCGCACCACCGGCCTGCCGATCCCGCCCATCAGCCCTGTACTCGACGGCGAGACCATTCTTCAGATGCGGACGCTGGCTCGCGAAGTCCCAATTGCGCCCACGGTGCGCGAGTTCGCCATCAAGACTGTGCTCGGCACCCATCCCGACTCCCCGCACGCTCCCCCGCAGGTCCAGCAGTTCGTCCGCTACGGGGCAAGCCCGCGCGGCGCGCAGGCGGTCGTGGTCGCCGCCAAGATACGCGCCCTGCTGGCAGGCCGCTACAACGTCGCCATCGAAGATATCGCCCAGGTGGCCCTTCCCGCCCTGCGCCACCGCATCATCCTCAACTTCGAGGGCCAGGCCGAGGGCATCCAGACCGACGCGCTGGTGCAGGCCATCCTGGAGAGGGCCAGAGCCGAAACCGAGGTCAAGCTATAGCGGTTCAGCCCCGGCAGGAGCAGCGCGCCTTTCTATCGAATCTGGAGGCGACGACGGGCACGAAAGAACGCCCGGAACACGCTAGCCGTCCAATTTCGGAGTCAAGAACGCCTGTGCTGCTCCCGTATGCCAGTGATCGCCCCCCCATGCGGTGGCCCTATATGACCTGGGCGCTGCTCTGCCTCAACGCCGCACTCTTTCTGTGGACATGGATCGCAGCGCGGCGCGGCGGCTGGTGGCAGGCCGAGGCCATCTACAACACGGTCGGCATTGTCCCGGCGCACTTCCGTCCCTTCACGCTGCTGACGTATGCGTTCTTCCATGCGGGCCTGGCCCATCTGCTGATCAACCTGTTCTACCTGTGGGTGTTTGGCGGGGGCGTGGAGGAGGCGATTGGGCCGGGACGTTTGCTGCTGCTCTATCTGGCGAGCGGGGCCTTTGGCGGCCTCCTCGAATACTGGGTTACGGTCGCGGTGCTGCAGCAGCCTGGCCTGATGGCCCAGCCCATCGTCGGGGCCTCGGCGGCGTGCGCGGGCCTGATCGGCGTGTTTGCCGTTCGCTACTATCGGGCGCGGCTGTCGTTCGTGGGACTGCCCTGGCGCCCGCATGTCGTGACGGTGGTGACGCTGTTTCTGGCCCTTGAGATCGGGACTGGACTCCGGGATATCTGGGTGGGGTCCGGGGCGGGGGGCGCGGCGCATTGGACGCATGTGGGCGGGTTCGTCTTTGGACTGGTCTGGGCGCAGGCTTTTCGGCTGGGCGAGGCCGGGGAGCGCGCCTACCTGCGCGCGGATGCCCTACAGGCCATGGAGAAGAACGTGCCGGGTGCGGCCATCAAGCGGTGGGAATCCCTGCTGGCGCGCGAGCCCAACAACCTGACGGCGCGGGTGGAGCTGGCCCGCGCCTGGCTGCTGCTGGGCGATAGGGAACAGGCAGGCCAGCACTACCTGGCGGCCCTTCAGGGCTATCTGAGCCACAACCGGCGCGCGGAGGCCGCGCGGCTCTACGCCGAAATGCGCGAGCACGATTTGCCGGCGCAGGGTCTCTCGGCGGCACAGCGCTACTTCCTCGCCGGCGCTTTGGAGGAGGGAGAGCAGCCTGCGTTCGCCGCCGAAACCTATCGCGCCCTCACCGTTCACGAACCCGACGCGCCGGAGGCAGAGTTAGCCCTGCTTAAGGCGGCCTCCCTCTATGTCCATCGGCTGAACCGGCGCGAGGAGGCCCGTATTCTGCTGCGGCTTTTTCTGGAGCGCTACCCGCACAGCCAGTGGCGCTCCCTGGCCGAAGACCTGCAACGTGCCGTCACGTAAAGTTAAGAAAGGAACAAGAAAATACAACGATGCATCCCTAGGTAGAACGTTATCTTGGAGACGTGTACAAAGGGTATGCTTTCCAAATGGCACAGGCTTGAGGGTAGGAGGGCAGTGATGGCGGGAAAAGTCTGGACGTTTGCCCTTGAGGATGGCCTGCATACGGTAGAAGTAGAGTACAGCCATTGGTCTCCCAGGGAAAGATTGCGTGTGGACGGTCAATTGATATCGGATGATCTGCGCTGGACTCTAGCAAGTCAATATCTCTTTACATATAGGACAGCACGCCTGCGTAGTAACCCTCGTCGTGCCTTCGTATCTTAGTCTACGCATTGACGGCCAACCTGTAGAACTCCTCCCCGACCAGGTCCTATTGCGGCCCGCCCAGGCGGAGGAGGGGGCTGCCAACGTTCTGCTGCGCCCGGCTAATGGAACGCCTAAGACCGCGCCGGACGAGTTGTTACGCCCTACCGAGGGGAGATAGAAAGGAAGAGACGATGCGGGTGCGATTGGATTATGGCAAAACGGGCCTGGAGGTGGAGCTGCCGGACGCCAACCTGATCGGCGTTCTTGGGCTCAAGCCCGCCCCGCCGCTGCCCGACCCGACGGCGGCGACCGAAGCGGCGCTCGCCCATCCTATCGGCACGGCCCCGCTGGCCCAGCTTGCAGCGGGCCGGCGCGACGCCTGCATCGTCGTCTGCGACATTACGCGGCCCGTGCCCAACAAGATCCTGCTCCCGCCGGTGCTGCGCACGCTGGAGGCGGCGGGCCTGCCCCCGGAATGCATCACCATTCTCATCGCCACCGGCACCCATCGTCCCAACCTGGGCGCGGAACTGGACGCCCTGCTCGGCCCCGAGATCGCCGCGCGCTATCCCGTCCGCAATCATGACTGCCGTGACCGTGAGGCCCACCGCTACCTGGGCGTCTCGCCTAACGGCGTCCCCGTCTGGCTGGATAAGACCTACTGCGACGCCGACCTCAAGATCACCGTCGGGCTGATCGAGCCGCACTTCATGGCCGGTTACTCCGGCGGACGCAAGCTCATCATGCCGGGACTGGCCGCGTTCGAGACGGTGCAGCGCTGGCACTGCCCGCGCTTCCTCGAATCGCCCCTGGCGACCAACGGCGTCGTCGTGGGCAATCCAGTTCACGCCGAATCCATCGCCATTGCCCGCCTCGTTCCACCCGATTTCATCCTGGATGTGACGCTCGACGAGTCCAACCGTATAACGGGCGTGTTCGCAGGAGAGATGGAGCAGGCGTGGCTGTGTGGCGTGGATTTTGCCGCGCAACACGTCCGCGCCGCCGCGCCGCAGGCTGCTGACATTGTAGTGACGACCTGCGCGGGCTATCCGCTCGACGCCACGTTCTATCAGGCGGTCAAGGGCATGGTGGGCGCCCTGCCAGTCGTCAAGCCTGGCGGCACCATCGTCATCGCCTCCGAGTGCGCCGAAGGCGTCGGCAGCCCGGACTTCACGCGAGTCTTATTGGAGACCGAGGATTTGCAGGCGTTCGTGGAGCACATCTCCCAGCCGGAGGTCTTCGTCCCGGAAGAGTGGGAGGTGGAGGAACTGGCCAGGGCGGCCCGCCACGCCGAGATCGTCTGCGTAGCCGACGGCATCCCCGCCGACACGCTCTCCCGATGTTTCGTCACGCCGGTCCCCACCGTCGAGGCAGGAGTCGCCCTGGCGCTGGAGCGGCACGGCCCACAGGCCAGCCTGCTGGCGATCCCGCGCGGTCCCTACGTCATTCCCTATGTGGCCGCGACCAGTACCTAGAACACTTGCACCCTGTTCCCTAATGCCAGCCCTATGTCATTATGCGGCCACAGCTGCCTGAGACCGAAGGGAAAGAACTGAGGCGTGGGCTTGGTTGTAGGCGTTAAAATCGGTGGGAATTCATCGCCAGCCCGGTAATTTCTCCGCTTGATTTTCATAACGGAACATGCTATACTTGCGCTCAAGCGAGACAGAGCCCTTCGGACAGGCACGCGACCCAATGCCCGTCTCGCCTCACCCTAGACTCTGTCGTCGCAGTCCCGTAGGGGAGCAACACGCTGATGAGCAGCCATCTCAAGACCTACCTGGATCGCGGGATCTCGTTTAAAGTTGAGGGTCGCTATGATGAGGCCGTGGCGGAGTTTCGCCACATATTGGAGGAAGATCCCAACTCCAGCGATGCGCACCATCAACTGGGCCTGGTATATGGTTTCACCGGCATGTTCGATGAATCTCTGGAAGAGCTACGCCATGCCGCTATGCTTGCACCGGCACGCACCGATATTCGCAATGACCTCGCGCTCACCTACTCGATGCTCGGCATGTATGATGAGGCCCGGGAGGAGTTCGAGGAGGTCTTGCGCCGCGATCCCAACAACGAAAAGGCCTTGAAAAACCTCCAGTTCTTTGCTGAGCCGTCGTGACCGCGCCCACTCCGCCGCCAGACCCTGCCTGGCCCAACAACGCTGAACCTGAGCCGTCCCCTTCCTCGGCGGCAATCCCGGTCGTCCCGCCGCGACCTATTGCGATCTCTTTCTCTGCCGCGCCCTTGCCCGCGCTGCCGTTCTGGCTCCCGCCGCTGTTCTACCTGGCGCTGGCCACTCTGTTCCTCTGGCGCTCGACCTTTACCGGGCAGGTCTTCCTCCCGGCAGGGCTGCTCGGACAGGTCGCGCCCTGGACGGCCCATTTTCCCGGCGGATCCCTGCCGTCCTGGGATCCCCTGCGCTGGGACGGCATCGCCCAGTTTTATCCCTGGCGCCATTTTGCCGCACGCACCCTGCGCGCCGGAACCATACCCCTCTGGAACCCCTACCAGTTCTGCGGCACGCCGTTCGTCGCCAACAGCCAGTCTGCCGTGCTCTATCCCGGCAACCTCGGCTTCTATCTGCTCCCCACGGCACAGGCGTTTGGCGTCAGCGCGCTCTTGCACCTGACGCTCTGCGGCTGGTTCACTTACCTCCTGCTGCGGCGGCTGCGCTGCGGGTCGGCAGCGGCGCTGCTCGGCGGCGCGGTCTATGCCTATTCGGCCTGGCAGGTCGCCTGGCTACAGTTGCCGACCTTCCTGGCCACCTCCTGCTGGTTTCCGCTGCTGCTGGCTCGGGCATATACCGTCCTCGGCACTCCGACGCCCTCCGGCCTCCGCCTGGCCCGATCCGCCGCCGGATTGGGCGCCGTCGTCGGGTTGATGCTGCTGGCCGGTCACCTACAGATCGCGTTCTATGGTCTGCTGGCGGGCAGCCTCTGGGCGCTATGCCTGCTGGCAGCGGGTGGACGGGCGCACGGTTGGCTGGCCGCAGCACGGGGCCTGGCGGCCTGCATCGGCGGGCTGGCGCTGGGCTTCCTCTTGGCTGCGCCGCAACTGCTGCCCACGCTGGAGCTTTCGCGCATGTCCCACCGGGCGGGCACGCCGACGGCGGCAGGCTACCGGGCCTATATCGAATACGCCCTGCCTCCCGCCGGGTTGGCCATGCTGACCCTGCCGGAGTTCTTCGGCAACAACTACGATCCCAACAACCCCTATTGGGGCTACTATATCAAGGTCGGCCCGGACGGCAGCGTCGCCGCAGTCCGTCACAATCCCGCCGAAACCGCCGCGTATGTGGGCATCGTGCCGCTGCTGCTGGGCATCCTGGCTCTGCTGCGCGGCGTGCGCGCCTTCCGCACAACCGCCGAAAGGGAGGCGGAGCCGGAATCGCGCCTGAGGAGCGGCGGCGCGCTGTTCTTCGGCGGCTTGGCGGTGGCGGCGCTGCTGCTGGCGCTCGGCACGCCGCTCAATGCGCTCTTCTACTTCGGGGTGCCGGGTTTCGGGCAGTCCGGCTCGCCCGCGCGGTCGCTGGTGCTGTGGGCGCTGGCGTGGGCCGCGCTCTCTGGTCTGGGCCTGCACACGCTGCTGGATCGCCCTCCTTCCCGACACGAGATCGGGATCGTCCTGGGCGCATTCGCGCTAATCCTAATCCTCGGCCTGGGTCTAGCGGCGATCTCGCTTGCCGTCCCGCCGCCCAACCTCACCGTGCCGACGCTGGGTGACGTCTTTGAGCGCATCGGAGCGGGCTGGATTCGCCTGGCCGCCGCTGTGGCTGCCGGCGCCGCGATCCTACTGCCCGCTCTGCGGGGCACGTCAGGGCAGGGCAACGCGGAAACGGGAACAGAGGGAAGGGGAGGAGCGTGGCGGCGCGTGCCCGCGCTGGTGCCAGCTGCCTTGCTGGCCGTTGTTGCCGACCTCTTCCTGGTGGGCCTCAACGTCAACCCGACGGCTCCTCCCGCGGCGGTCTATCCGGAGACGCCCGGCTTGCAGTTGTTGCGGCAGCGGGTCGGGCCGCATGAGCGTATCTTCCCCATCAACCAGCAGTGGAGCCTCTACAAGCCCCCGCCCGCCGTGCTGCCGCCCAACGCGGCCATGGTCTACGGCCTGCGCGACGTGCAGGGCTACGACTCGCTGTTTCCGGGCCAGTACAAGGCGTTCGCCAACCAATTCGCGCGCCCGAACCGGCAGGGCGTCCTGGACGCCAGCCCGCCGGAAGTCGGCAACATGGTATTCTTCCAGAACGCCACCGCGCCGCTCACGCCTTACACGGCGGCTGCCCTGGCCGTGACGCTCCCGCTCACCTCCGAAGCCTTCGCCCCGCAGGCCGTGCCCTCCGCCACGCCCCTCTACGACGCCGCGAGAGAAATGGCCCTGTTTGCCCTGCCCAACTCCAGGCCGCGCGCCTGGCTCCAGGCGCTTGCCGCTCCGGCAGCATCGCCTGCGGCGCGCCTCACCTGGCGGGACGACGGCCCGACCCGCGTGGCGCTGGACGTAGACACCACCGTTCCTGCGACCTTGAACCTGGCCGACCAGTTCTATCCCGGCTGGCGCGCGACCATAGACGGCAGCCCCGCCGTCATCATGCGGCAGGCGGCGGCGCCCATCTATCGCGCCGTCGCCGTGCCGCCGGGACGCCACCGTATCGCCTTCCGCTACGATCCGGCCAGCTTCCGCGTCGGCCTCTACCTGGCCTGCCTCGCCTGTTTGCTGATAGCTCTGCTCCTCGCCTCTGGCTTATCGGAGAGGAAAACGGGTATAATAGGCCATCTGGGGGCCGGATAGAGAGCGCGGGTGTGAAAATCTATCCGCTCACGCAAAGGATGCGTTGCGCTGCATGAAGACTGTCATCGTCGTTCCGACCTATAATGAGGCGCAAAATGTGCCGCTGCTGGCCGAACAGGTCACCCGTTATGCTCCCCAGGCGCACCTGCTTTTAATGGATGATAACTCCCCGGATGGCACGGCGGAGATAGCCGAACGTCTATTCCATTCGCGCCCGGAATACGCCCACCATCGGGTGATACGGCGCACCGGACCGCGCGGCCTGGGCCGGGCGTACCGAGACGGTTTTCAGCGCGCCTTGCACGAGGGGTACGACCGCATCCTCCAGATGGATGCCGATCTATCGCACGATCCGGCCTATCTGCCCGCTCTGCTGGAGGCCAGTGAGCGCGCCGATCTGGTCATCGGCTCACGCTACTGCCCGGGGGGCGGCGTGCGCAATTGGCCCTGGCATCGCCTCCTGCTTTCCCGCTTCGCCTGTCGCTACGTCCAGATCATCGCCCGAATACCCGTTGCCGACGCCACTGCCGGGTACCGCTGCTGGACGCGCTATGCCTTACAGGCGGTGGATCTGGAGACGCTGACCTCGGAGGGTTATGCGTTTCAGGTGGAGATGGCGTACCGCGCTGGTCTGGCCGGAATGCGGATCGTCGAGGTCCCCATCGTCTTTACCGACCGGCAGTTCGGGCACTCCAAAATCTCACGCACCGTGCTGGTTGAATCATTTTTGATGCCCTGGCGCCTGCGGCAGCGGCCCTGGCAGCCTGCCGGTACGCTGTACCACGCTCAGGCTGTGGTGGAGAGAGCGGTCGAGCCGGTGCGGCACGACTAGACCGTGCTGCTTTATTGTCTGTGCGGGCAGCAGGCATAGTTTGTGCGAAGTGACGATCCACGGAGAGGAAGAACCCCGTTCTGATGTCGCGCATGTAGTCGCGGCAGGCATGGTTGATACGAAGTAACGACTGGCGGAGAGAGAGCCGCAGGGCCGTCCGTGCGGGCAGCAAGGATGGCTGTGCCCTGCGGGCGGTACGGGCCGGGCGGCTTGCACATAGCAAATAGGGAAGAGGACGATCAAGTTATGAAGAGAATCTATAACTTTAGCGCAGGGCCGGCTATCTTGCCGGTGCCGGTTCTGGAGGAGGCCAGCCGGGGCATCCTGGAGATCAACGGCTCGGGAATGTCCATTCTGGAAGTCAGCCACCGGGGCAAGGACTATGAGTCTATTCACTTCGACGCCAAGGAGCGGCTGCTGCGCGTGCTGGGCCTCTCACCCGAGACGCATACGGCGCTGTTCCTGGGCGGCGGGGCGAGCCTGCAATTTGCCATGCTGCCGATGAACTTCCTGCGCGCCGGGCAGACCGCCGACTACGTGAACACGGGCGAGTGGGCGGTGAAGGCCATCAAAGAGGCCAGGCGCTTTGGCGGCGTGAACGTGGCGGCATCTTCCGAAGAGGCGCGGTTCTCCTATATCCCGAAAGACCTCAATCTCACGCCGGGCGCGCAGTACGTCCATATCACCACCAACAACACCATCGAGGGTACGGAGTGGCCGACGCTGCCGGAGACCGGCAGCGTCCCGCTCGTCGCCGATGCCTCTTCCGACATCCTGGCCCGCGCCCTGGACTACTCGCGCTTCGCCCTGATCTATGCCGGGGCGCAGAAGAACGCCGGTCCGGCTGGCGTGACGCTGGTGATCGCGCGCAAGGACTTCCTGGAGCGCGCCAACGACGACGTGCCCACCATTCTCTCCTACAAGACGCACGCCAAGGCCGATTCGCTCTACAACACGCCGCCGGCCTTCGCCGTCTATGTCGTTGGGCTGGTGCTGAAGTGGATCGAGGAGCAGGGAGGGCTGCCGGTCATCGAGGCGCGCAACCGCGAGAAAGCGACGATTGTGTATGAGGCGCTGGATGCCCACCCGGACGTGTACGACCCCGCCGTGCGCGACAACGCCGACCGCTCCCTGATGAATGTCACCTTCCGGTTGAGGAATTCCGACCTGGAGAAGGGGTTTCTGGCGGGCGCGCAAGCGCGCGGCATGGACGGCCTGAAGGGCCATCGCTCCGTCGGCGGTTTCCGGGCCTCCATCTACAACGCCTTCCCGGTCGAAGGCTGTTGCGCCCTCGCTGACTACCTGGATGAGTTCGCCGCCGCGCATAAGTAATCGCGGCATTTTGGGATTTACTCTAAATCGGGCCTGGCTGGAAAGCCAGGCCCCAGGTTTATATAGGCATTAGCGGCTGCCCTGGGGAATCGGCTCTAAAGAGTTTTGGTCGGACTTAATCTCACCGAAAAAGCCCACGAAGTGGCGTCCCTGTTCATCAGAGAAGAAGGTGCCGATCTGCAGGCAATTTTCTGCGGTCATTACAATGTCCGCTTTCCTTATATCGCGTTGGAATGGCAGCAGCCTGCCGCTAAATGCCAGAGACCTGGGCTGTGCGATGGCGCTCTCCAGAGCATTCGAAACAAAGAATATGAGTAAAGCCTGTTTCTGCTCCGGGGTGAGCCTGGAATAGGGAGTTATCTTCCCATCAAAGGGATCAGGCTTCAGCACCTCTACCAGCAGATTTTGTTGCTTGAGGCGCAGAGAGTCCATCTTTGCGCCGACGCTGGCTTGGGGAGCCATCAACTCGTAAGTTCCCTGCTGCTTGAGCGCTTCTAGCTCCTGGCGCATCTGCGGGTCTGCGATGGGCGATAATTCCTCTACCGAAACGCCGAATCCGGCATAGCGGCGCATTTCTATCGGCATGGCCTTGTACAGCGCCGGCGGGATTTCGGCAATCTCTCTTGGAAGGCGAACTCTAGGGCGTGTTATCAGATAGTGCCCTGGCTCCGTTTTGTACCATATCCACTCATTCAGGGCTGCCAGGGCGTCCAGCGCATCTTGCGCCGGCAGATTGTCCATCTGCACTATCAACTTGTGTTCCCGCAAATAACTTGCGGCGTTAATCGCGAGTCCTGTCTGCTGAGATAATGCCGCGGCGACTTTTTCTAAAGTAGTCGGTCCTAATCGCAGATGTACACGAATGGCTAGCTTTGCCTCTTGCGCCTCCGGCTGAGAGCAGGCAGGCATCCTTATATAAGCAATGGCGAAGCAAGCTATTAGAAAGCGTAGACTTCGATTTAGGCAGGCAGAAAGGGACGACATGGTTACTGCCCTCCTTGAAATTTTGGCGTTAGGCGCGGCTGGGGGGCTTGCCAGGGCAGGCAAGTGATGAGTTCTCCGCCATTCTGGTCTTTGCCGACAAAGGTGAATTGCCAGTGATTAGGGATGCCCTTGACAGGCTCCACAGGCAACCCCATGCGTTTCTGGTAGAAGGTCGGCCATTCCCGCATCTGCAAAAAGGATTGCGGCATCGAATCCAGTTGAGCCAACAGTAAGGTCCAGGCCGAGCATGGCTCTGAGAAATAGCTGCTCAACACGGCCTGTTGCAGCAGGTTCAACTGTTGAACCGAAAGCTCGCTGCCGCGCAGAACCCTGCCTGAGCGCAGGAGCAGTACTTGCGCAGGCGTGAAGGAACGAAACAATTCCGTGATAATGGCGTTCTCGTGAGCAGGGTTGGGATCGAAGGGCAGAGCTTGAAGCACGGCCACAATCTCCCGCGCCATCTGCCGCATCTCTTCCAGGTTCATCTGTGGATAGTCGTCCGGGTTTTTGAACCGTTTACGCATCAAAATGACCCCACTTTTCAAGGGCATCCATGTATAGTCGAAAATATCGGCCACGCGATCCAGCGCTTCTTTGGCGGTTCCGTTCAATTCAACGTCGGCCTGCCTGGTCAGCGGCTCTCCATCCGCCACAATACTAAGCCCCAATTGCGCTGATAAAATTGCCGTAATGTCGGAAAGCGATTGCCTCTGCACCGTTAAGGCGATGGGCTTTGCCATCCAATCAGGAGAGAGGTTGCTTGGTTGGGCAAAAATCGGGCAAGCGCAAAGAAGCGCAGCGCCGAGCGTAAAGCAAATGCGCAGAACAGCACGGCTGCCGGTCATTCGAGTGGTCAACTTCATAACTGCCCTTTCTTTCTAAAAAGGCTGCTCAGAGAATTGTCGTAGCTCTCTCCATCACCAGAGTTACCTCTGGAATGCTCTATCTTAAATCACGGCAGACAGAGTTACCAGAAACCTCTCTCTGAGCGGACCTATTAACAACCGCAATACCATCATGAAAAAGGTAACGAGGCAGCACTCCACTAAGCGATGACGTGAAATTGAGCGTTTGAGAGGAACGCACCAGTTCCTGGAGAGCTACCGGTAGAGACGGGCTAATTGCTTGCTACTGCCCCGGACGTAAACGCACTGGCAGATAAATTTTGTGCGTTTGCAGATATCTGCATACTGGCGGTAAAAGGGGAAACACCGCCGGCTGTAGCCTGCCAGGGATCATAGGTTACAGTACCACCATAAGTAGGCGGTGCGCTAAAGCTGGCAGGCGGGAAGCGAGTTGATGGGTTTGGCTGAAGTGTGCTAGAAGCTAGTGGAAAAGGCGGCATTGTCCCGGAGGCACTGCCGGATTCGTAGCCGGAGAACGTCAGCGTCAACGCAGGCACAGGTAAAGCGCCTGTCCAGGTAAATGTACGCTTTGCGTAAATCATCGCGTAGGCCTGGGCGTAAGGGCGTTGGCTAGATGCACTCACCGAAGTGGTGGTGATACTGAGACTTCGGGCATCAGGATCGTTTTGCGGCGTAAGCGTTGAGGTGATGGTATAGCCAGAATAGTCGCTGGCAGTCCAACCCTGCGCATGGGAAACGGTTGAGATGCCCAAGCATAAGAAAACAAAAGCGGCAAGGGTTCCGAGCTTAATCCGTCTCATGATATGTTCTCCTGACAGTAACTTGTTGTGCAGTTGTTCTCTTACACGGTTTGATATGGAGCGTTGGAGAGGCAATTGCGCTTGCAGAAAGGGCTGCCTGTTATGTAGATCCAGCTTGGAACAGGCATTTATGCAGAACCTATCTGGTCCAGGCTAGGCGGGGTGCGTGGTAGATATCGAGAGTAGATTGGGGTGTTGTTGCGTGTAGAAGATTCGCCAGCGCGGGCACGGAAAGACTCGCGCAGGCAAAGGTCAACAAACTGTTGAGTTAGTCGGAGAACAGGAATAAACAGAAATAAAATATCTAGTGATGGGGGGTGAAAGAGGAAGAAAGCAAGGCGTGGTGAAGTGCGCGTCCTGCAAGGTCTGGGTCGTTGTGGAACCTATACAGATCATCATCTTCTCCGAATAATATTGCAATGCCCGACATTCACACTATTGCAGCAATATAACACGATTCAAAAAGCCTGTCAATATCCATTTCACCAAAATCTTTTAAAATTTTGTACAACCATTTGCTCGGCCAGCGCCCACCGAAACTGTGGTTTAAGGTAGGGCCTTTCACAGACAACTACGGTTTCGTGCCGTGTCGCCCAGACAGGGAAGGGTGGAGGTTTTTTAGAAACAGTGATGAAATCCTGTATCAAGGCGGGAGAGTTGCCGTCTGGGTGTCCTGCAAGTTCACCGCCTGAAAAGGGAGAAACTACGCCATGCTCATAGATGTTCACACGCACGCTTTCCGTTACCCGGAACATATCTCCGACTCGTTCTTACGGGAAGCGCAGATCGCGCGGGGCACGCCCATCGATCTCACCATCGAGTGGGAAACGTACCGGCAGGCGATGGAGCCGGTAGAGAAGGCGATTGTCTTCGGGCTGAAGGCGCGGCACGTCGGCATTGTCGTCCCGGATGGCTACATCGCCGATTTTGTCAGGAACGACCCGGACAAGCTCATCGGCTTCTGCTGTGTAGACCCCAATGAGCCGACCTATCGGGAGGATTTCCTCCACGCCATCGAAGACCTGAAGCTGGCCGGAATCAAGCTCGCGCCCATGTACGCCGATTTCAGCCCGCTCGACGACCGGCTGACTCCCATCTACGAGCGGGCGCAGCGCGACGGCCTGCCCGTTCTCTCCCATATCGGCACGACCTTCTGCCAGTTTGCGCCGCTGGCCCACACGCGCCCCATCCTGATTGACGAGCTTGCCATGCGTTTTCCGCGCCTCAAGTTCATCATGGCCCACCTCGGCCATCCCTGGGAGCCGGAAACCCTGGTCGTCATCCGCAAGCATCCCAACGTCTGGTCGGATCTCTCCGCGCTTTACTACCGTCCCTGGCAGCTTTACAACAGCCTGGTGCTGGCGCAGGAGTACGGCGTGATGAAGAAGATCCTCTTCGGCTCGGACTATCCCTTCGCCACGCCCGCCGACTCCATTGCCGGGCTGCGCCGACTCAACAACATGGTAGAGGGAACCAACCTACCTCGCATCTCCCATACCCTGCTCGACGAGATCATCTACCGAGACAGCCTCGCTATCCTCTTCGGCGATCCCCGTTAGTACCTGCCGCGCGCGGCGCGGGCCATTGGGAAGTAACCTACGACTTGATGGTGGCCCTGGTAAATAAATAGGAGGCAGGCCGCGGAACCAGAGTCTCCTGGCTCTGCGGCCTGCTAGTTCCTGGGCATATCCTTTAGATGGCTTCCAGAGCGTACCGAACGGCCTCTTCCAACGGCATCGCCTGTCCCTGAGTCCAAGCCATCGCGCACGTCTCCGCGGTCATCAGCCTCCAAGTCCTCTCTCGAAGCAGGCAAAAAAGGGCATAACACCCTCTAGGGGGGAGAGGTGATCGGCGCGTCCTGCACGACGGCCATGTTGATTAGCTGGCCGCCATTGGCCGGGTTGACCTCTCCAAAGACGAAGACGGTATACGCCTTGCCCGCTTGTAGAGTCTGCGTGCTGGAGCCTGCGGGTATCGGCAATACCTGCCCTCCAGAGCTAACGCTAAAATTGAAGGATTGCCCTGCGATGGGCGTCACGGCCACGTAGTTGGAGCTCTGCGTATAGGCCACGCCGGTCGTCACGATGGGCACGGTTTGCGGGGGATTTCCGCTGACGTTGGAGAGCGTAATGTTGCCGGCGTCGGGAGAGAGGTTGACCAGCCGGACGAGCGCCTGGTTGGCGGGAGGCGTCGGCGGGTTATCAATCAAGCGCGCCAATTGCGGGGCTGCCGCGCTGCCCACAGGCTGCCCGCAGACGCCGCTGGCCGTGATGGTATAGGTGCCGTTGTTGGTGCCGGGGTCGTGGGGCGACAGAGTGAACGGAGCCTGTGGAGCGAGCGCGTTGGTCGTCGTGCCGGCGGCATAGACGTTGGTGGTGAGGCCGTTGCCGGAACGTACCAGCATGTAATTGGAGGCCGATCCATAGGCGACGCCGCCGGCAGGGTTGAACGGCTCCGTGTTGTTGCTGGCAAGCACATCAATGGCGCCGTTGCCGGGACAGCCGCCCATCCCGTTGAAAACGCGGACGCGGCTATTGGTGTTGGCGCTGGGGCCGAGGCTGGAATTGCCGCCGCATCCTGCCAGCAGCGCCGCCAGTATCGCGGCGATACTTACGTAGGTGAACAAAGCACTCCTGCGAAGATGCATAGCACACTTTCTCCTTCTTAGGAATGACCAATCCTGGGAATCGCCAATCCATCCGGTCGGGTTAAGCCATACAGAGGCGCAGGGCCGTGCGCAGGGAGGAGCGGAGAGTCGCCGCTCTTTGAGAACGCCTCAAACCATCGTTACGTGTGCGGGGGGAAACAGTGACAATGCCGATGGCTGGCACTTTATGCAACACTCTGGAATACGCAGGCACAGGCAAACGGTTCCTCCGCCGCAGGCTTCATTTTGATTCTGGCCCGTTTGGCGGCAGGAGAGCGCGCCGCCGAAGGTGAACCACCCGGCAGGAACGCAAACGCCACGGAGAAATGCTGTCATGCCTCGTGACCTCAAGATTACCGATCTGCGCGTCGCCGTCGTCGGCAGAGCGCCGATGACCTGTCCGCTTATCCGCATTGACACCAATCAGGAAGGCCTCTACGGCCTGGGCGAAGTCCGCGATGGGGCCAGCAAGACCTATGCGCTAATGCTCAAAAGCCGGCTGCTGGGCGAGAACCCGCTGGACGTGGACCGGCTTTTCCGCAAGATCAAGCAGTTCGGCTTCCATGCCCGGCAGGGTGGGGGAGTCAGCGCGGCGGAGATGGCGCTGTGGGACATTGCCGGCAAGTACTACGGCGTGCCGGTCTACCAACTGCTCGGCGGCAAGTTCCGGGATAAAATTCGCATCTACGCCGACACCGAGATGGCTCCCGATCCGGAGACGACCGCGCAAAAGCTCCAGAAACGCATGGAGCAGGGATTTACGTTCCTCAAGATGGATCTGGGAATAAGGCTGCTGGAGCGGGTGCCCGGCATGATGACGCTTCCGCCCGACGTCTCCATCCGCGACATGGTCAACACGCAGCACATGTTCACGGGCATAGAAATTTCCGAGCGCGGCATCGGCGTGCTGACCGAGTACGTGGCGCACGTGCGCAAGGTCATCGGAATGGATATACCGCTCGCCGCCGACCACTTCGGGCACGTCGGCATCAACTCCTGCATCCGGCTCGGCAAGGCGCTGGAGCCCTACAACCTGGCCTGGCTGGAGGACATGATCCCCTGGCAGTATACCGATCTCTGGAAGCGCATCACGGACGCCATCCTCCTGCCCACCTGCACCGGTGAAGACATCTACTTGAAGGAGCCTTTCCGGGAGCTGTGCCAGAGGCACGCGGTGGATGTCATCCATCCTGACCTGGCGACTGCCGGCGGTATTCTGGAGACCAAGAAGATCGGCGACATGGCGCAGGAATACGGCATCCCGATGGCGATGCACTTTGCCGGCACGCCGGTCTCCTGCATGGCAAACGTTCACTGCGCAGCGGCCACCGAGAACTTCCTGGCACTGGAAAACCATTCGGTAGATATTCCCTGGTGGGATGACCTGGTAGAGGGGATCGAGAAGCCGATTGTCAATCGGGGCTACATCAAGGTTCCGGAGACGCCCGGCCTGGGCATCACGCTCAATGAGGACGTCGTGCGCGCGCATCTGCGCGCGCCGGGCTACTTTGAGCCGACGCCGGAGTGGGATGACGAGCGCTCGTCGGATCGGCTCTGGAGTTAAACCGTAGAGGCCACCGGGATAAAGAGGCGTCGGGAGTTTCATCCATAGAAACCACCAGGACAAAAAGGCATCAGGAGATTTGTGGCTTTGCCTGGCGGTTCGGGGAGGAAGGAAGGAGGGCCAGCCATGTTGACCGAAGAGCAAAAGGCCGCGTTCTGGCGGGATGGGTTCCTGCCGGTGCACGATGTACTGACAGCCGAGGAGGTGGCGGCGCTCAAAAGGCGCACGGAGCAGATCATCCTGGGCGAGGTGGAGTTCCCGAAGGAGTATATCCAGTTGGAGCCGGTGTTTGAGGCGGGCGAGGGCGAGGGTGTCCCTTTGCAACATCGCGTGCGCAAGATATGGAATCTGACCCAGTATGACCCCGTCTTTCGCGAATATGCGCGCCACCCGAAAATCGTGGCGGCGCTGGTAGACCTGCTGGGGCCGGATGTCAAGCTCTATACGGATCAGATGCTGCTCAAGCCGCCCTTCCACGGCTCGGCCAAGCCCTACCATCAGGACTCGGCCTACTGGCCCATCGAGCCGAGGGAGCTGGTGACCTGCTGGATGGCCCTGGACGACGCTACGGTCGAGAACGGATGCATGCGCTTCCTGCCTGGCTCCCACAAGCAGGGCCTGCTGACGCATCACCATCTGGAAGGGCCGCACATCGTCCCGGAAGGCTGGGAGGAGCTGTCGAAACATCCTGAAGAGGTCTGCGTGGAGTTGAAGGCGGGAAGCTGTAGCTTCCATCATAGCCTGGTGCTGCACGAGACGTCGCCCAATCGCTCGCCCAGGCCGCGCATCGCCATGACGACCGCCTACATGCGCGCCACTTCCCGCTATGTCGGCAATCCCCCACAGCCGGAATACATAACCATCGCGGGCCGTTCCTATCCCGGCTGTGTGTAACCTAACCCCTCATTCCGGCAGGCTAAACCCTGCCGCTGTGGGGCCTGCGGCCTGCTGCCCACCTACGTGGGCGAGACTCTCTGCCTGTGCAGGCAGAGGCAAACCCTGGCTTCTGCTCTCCCCTCCCCTGTTGTTGGGGATCGCTAGGTGTCGCCAGGCGGAGGGCTGTGGCCAGGTGTGGCTAGGCGGAGGCGCGAACCATGGCAGCGCCGACCCGAGCAGGGGCCCAACCGTTGCAGGCGCGACCCTTGCAGTCCATTGCAGGGCCGACCCTGGCAGTGGGCAAGGGAGTGGGGGCGGCCCAACTTTGGAGGTTTCGATCATGCCGCTGAATCGTCGTGAGGATATTCTTTACTTTACGCGCAAGAATCCGTTCGACCGCTTTCCGGATGGCCGTCCGCATGTGCCCGATAATCTGTTGGAGCGCATGCGGCACGTCACCGCCGAGGAGGCGTGGGGGGTGATGGCCCGCCATGGCTACCACCATCAGTTCGAGGGCGGATGGTTTAATGTCCACCCGGAGAAGGTAATGGTCGGGCGGGCGGTTACGGCCAAGTTCGTTCCCTCCCGGCCCGATTTACATGAGGCGATTGAAGAATGGGGCGCGCAGAACGGCGGCGTGGGCGGCCAGAACTCCTGGGTCATTGATACGCTGGTCGAGAACGATGTCGTCGTCGTGGATCTGTTCGGCAAGATCGAGGCGGGCACATTTGCCGGAGATAACCTGGGCACGGCGATTGCCCGCCGCACGAAAGCCGGCATGGTCATTGACGGTAGCATTCGCGACCTCGCCCGCCTTCAGCAAATCCCGAACCTGGGCATCTTCGCGCGGGGCGTGGACGTGGCCGGCATTTCGGGCGTAACGCTGGTGGGCCTGAACTGCCCTATCGAGATCGGTAAGGCCACCGTGCTGCCCGGCGATGTGGTGCTGGGCACCTGCTCCGGCGTCACCTTCATTCCGCCGCATCTGGTGGAGGAGGTCGTGGAGTCCTCTGAGCGCATCCGGCTGCAAGATGAATGGGGCCAGGAGCAGATCCGTGCGGGCCGCTACTCGCCCGGCGAGGTGGATCGGGCCTGGAACGACCAGATGAAGGCCGAGTTTGAGGAGTGGCGTCGGATGCGGGCAGGCTAAGTCGGGCCATGAATGACCCGTCTCTAGGGCGGCTACGCCGCCAACCGACTGCAAGGGACGGCACTGCCACTGCTAGGGTCGGAACTACGCACGCTCGTTCCTCCGCCTAGCGACACTCGTGCCTCTGCCTTGCGACTACCGGACGGAACACCTGGCTTGGCTGTGCGTCCGCTAGTCGCAAGGCCGAGCCGCGAACCGTTGAGCGGCGTCCCTTGCAGTCGCTTGGCCGTAGGCCCTAGAGCCGGGTATTTTCCATGCCCGGCGTCGAGTGCTGGACTGCTGCAAATAGGGCAGGGCAAAGAGGTCGCCGTGTCTAATTTGGCCGTAATCCGGCATGGGATGAATAGACGCTGGAGGGAGGAGTAGATCGCCCTATGGAAATGGGAATTGTCGGATTGGGACGCATGGGCGGCAACATGGCCGAGCGCCTGGTACAGCGTGGGCATCGCGTCGTCGGTTGCGACCCCTCTCCCGAAGCCAGGGAGCGGGCCGAAAAGGCGGGCGTGGTGGCCGTCGGCTCCATCACCGAGATGATCGCCAATCTTGAGCAGACGCCCAAAGTGCTCTGGAGCATGGTGCGCTCCGGTCAGGTCACAGAAAACGTCATCCGGGAGATAGCCACGGCGCTCCGTCCCGGCGACATCATCATTGACGGCGGCAACTCCCGGTACTCCGACTCGGTGCGCCGCTACAACGAGCTCAAGGCCCAGGGCCTTCAGTTTTTAGATGCGGGAACCTCCGGCGGCATCTGGGGGCTGACAGAAGGCTACTGCCTGATGGTCGGCGGCGATACGGAGACGTTCCAGGCGGTCGAGCCGCTGCTGCAAGCCCTGGCGACGGAGGGCGGCCTGCTGCATACCGGGCGCTCGGGCTCCGGCCACTACGTCAAAATGGTTCACAACGGCATCGAGTACGCCCTGATGCAGTCCTACGCCGAAGGCTTCGAGCTGCTGAAAGCCTCGCCTTATCCCGACCTCGACCTGCACGCCATCAGCGCGCTCTGGATGCACGGCAGCGTCGTCCGCTCCTGGCTGCTGGAGCTGGCCGCCGACGCCTTCGCCAAAGACCCCAACCTCGATCAGATCACCGGCTATGTCGAAGACTCCGGGGAGGGCCGTTGGACGGTGCAGGAGAGCATCGAGCACGCCGTCCCCACGCCGGTCATCGCGCTCTCGCTCTACCTGCGCTTCCGGTCGCGCCAGGCGGATAGCTTCAGCATGAAAGTGCTGGCGGCGCTGCGGCGGGAATTCGGCGGGCATCCTGTCCATCCGGTGGTCGTCACGCCCCCGCACGTACCGGGGCTAGAGGCCGCCGGCGCCGAAAAGACCGATGACCATGCGGATATATAGGGCAGCCCACGCCTTTAGGGCCGGGCGAAACGGGATTAAGGAATCGAGTGAACGTTATGAAATTTCGCGCTCGGATCTGGAATGTGATGCTTCTCGGAGCCGTGCTGCTGGCCGGGGATACGGCCCTGCACTACGTCCACGCGCAGAATGAGGCCGGTCCGCCGAAAGTCCTGACCGCGCAGGAGTTCCGCCTGGCGGATAAAGACGGCAAGACACGCGCCACGCTCGCTCTCCAGCCCAACGGCAATCCAGGATTGGCTTTTCTGGATAAAGAGGGCAAGCGCCGCGCCAGCTTCGGCCTTTCAGAGGCGGGCGAGCCCGGCCTGCAGCTCTATGGCAGTGACGGCAAGCTCCGCGCCCGGCTGACCATGCTGCCCGATGGCACGACCGCGCTCGCCCTGCAGGATAAAAGCGAGGCCATCCGCGCGGCGCTGCGCGTGCGTCCCGACGGCAGCCCGGCGCTCTCCCTGCACGACCCCGATGGCAAGAGCCGCGCCGAACTGGATACCCAGACCAATGGCAGCGTCAGCCTGTCACTCTCCAATAAGGAGGGCAAAGGCGGCGCAGGCTTGATCATACTGCCCGACGGCAACCCGGTCGCCGTTTTCAAGGACAAGGACGGCAAGGTTGTCTGGGCGGCGCCCGGCCCGGAGATCGAGATCAAGCCGGAATAGCTCTGTCCGGGAGGAGTCCGAAGGGCGAACTTTCCCGCCTGGAGCGAAAGCGTCCTCGACAGAGTCCCGGCCCGGCGTGCGACGGCGGCTCTGCCACGTTCAAACCAGTCGGCCTCATCGGTAGAGTTCCGGCTTGAGCGTGGCGATGTAGGGAAGATTGCGATACTGGCCCCTCCAGTCCAAGCCGTAGCCGACCACAAAGGCGTCGGGGATTTCAAAGCCAACGTAGTCCACCGCAATATCCACGATCCGGCGGTAAGGGCGGTCGAGCAGCGTGCAGATGCGCAGGGAGGCTGGCTCTCGCACCAGCAGGTTGCGCCGGATATAGGCCAGGGTCAGGCCGGTATCAATGATGTCCTCCACAATGAGGATGTTGCGGCCCTGAATGTTATCGTCCAGGTCCTTGGTCAGCCGCACCGTGCCCTGCATCTGCCCGGCATAGCTGGAGATGCCCAGACAATCTAGCGAGAGGGGGCGGGGCATGGCGCGGGCAAGGTCGGTCAGGAAGAAGAGGCCGCCGCGCAGGATGGTGATCAGGTGCAGGTCGCGCCCGGCGTAATCGCGCATGATCTGGCGGCCCAGCTGGCGCACCCGCGCCCGCAACTTCGCTGGGGGAACGATGATCTGGTCTATATCCTCTTCCACAGCAGCCTCCGCCTCCCGAAAAAAATCTTTGAAAAATTTCTCCAAACCCCCTTGACAACCTGCAAACCCGTGCTTATAATATAGCTACGCTGTACGGAGTAAAATCCTTGCAGCGGAAACCTGAGCGATGTTGCGATACGCTGCACGGACAGCTTGTTGATGTAGCTCGGAGCGAACGGTTAGTCGCCAGAATAACTCACGAAATGCCGCAAGGTAGGTCGAGAGTGTTCTGGAAACTTCCGCAAGCAAAGAGCGACGGAGAGCTACCCCAATAGGGGCGTGCGCTGAATGCAGTAATCCGTATCCAGGCGCTTCGAGCGAACTTGATGGGTCGAAAGGTCTGTTGAGACGCGCGAGGCAGCATGGGCGGATAAACGAGCTTCAGCGAAGTCCGTGAGATATCTGCCATCGCTCAGGTTTTTTTTATGCCTACCCCTCTCCTAGATCGTATCCGCCCAGGCATTCCACGTCTTTTTACGCCTGCCTCTCTCCGCTTCGCGCCTCTATCTTCCGCCCGTACTTGACCAGCAGCGCCTCTACGTCCTTGAGCGCCAGCAGCTTGATATTCACATCCGGGTAAAGTTCGCGCAGCTTGCGGATTTTGCGGTTTTTGCGGTTGGCGAGCGCGGGCTTGATCGTGGTTACTTCCAGGTAGAGGTCGTAGTCGGGCAGGTAGAAGTCGGGAGTGAAAGATTGCGTGGGACGCTGCTGAGCATCCCATTCCAGGGGAAACGATCGGGGCTCATATTCCCATCGAACGCCATAGAAATCCAGCAGACGGGCGATCTCCGCCTCGCTCGAATGGGCAAACGCTACAGCGGGCTGTGGGGATAGCTCTGCAGGCATAGGCACTCCTTCTCAAATAGGGCGTCGTCACCGACGCGCAGACCTATTTCAGTATAGCGGCGCGCGCCCACCTTTGTCAACCTTTTTCACCTTATCCAACGCCGGACTATCTCCGCAGGATTTTCCCGCCGCAATGTGGAAATCCGTCAGCGCCAAAATGCTCCAGGAGTACGCCATGCGACAATGCCCCTTGCGCCTGCTTCTGCCCTGCCTGCTGACGACACTCTTCGCCCTCTCGCTGGCCCTGATGTCTCCCCGTCCTGCGCGCGCCGACGACGGCATTTTTCCGCCCGCGCCCGCCGCCAAAGCCTCCATTGACTTCGACGGACGCGGCTTCCGCATCCGGGGCAAGCGGACCTTCCTCTGCTCCGGCAGCCTCCACTACAGCCGCGTGCCGCGCGCTCTCTGGCGTGACCGCCTGCTTCGGATGAAGCGCGCTGGGTTCAACACCGTTCAGACCTATGCCTTCTGGAACTTCCACGAGCCGCAGGAGGGCCGCTGGGACTTCTCCGGCGACAAAGACCTCGACGCCTTCCTGAAGCTGGTCAAGGCGATGGGCATGTACGCGGTGGTGCGTCCCGGCCCCTATGTCTGCGCGGAATGGGACAGCGGAGGATTCCCGGTCTGGCTGCGCTTCAAGCCGGGCCTGCGCGTGCGCGAGGACAACGGGCCGTTCCTGGAAGCGGTAGATCGCTGGTACGAGAAGGTTATTCCCATTATCGCCGCCAACCAGATCCATCGTGGCGGTGCGGTGATTTTGGTGCAATTGGAGAACGAGCACCCGCAAGGCTGGGGGCGGGACATGCCCAACGCCTACTTCCGCCACCTGCGCGATAAGGCCGTCTCGCTCGGCCTGGAAGTTCCCTATTTCTTCAGCGGCCTGCACCACGGCTTCGATCCGGCGGGCAACCATTCCTGGGACAGCAAAGGCCGCACGAACCCCTGGTACAGCACTGAGTTCTGGCCCGGTTGGTACGACCTCTACGGCCCCCTGGATCCCGCCCGCCAGCAGTCCATCGAGCGCGGCGTCTGGAAGATCCTCGCCTATGGCGGCAACGGCTACAACTTCTACATGCTCCACGGCGGCACCAACTTCGCCGCCTGGAACGACGACGAAGTGACCTCCAGCTACGACTACGGCGGGGCCATCGGGCAGGCGGGCGACGTGCGCCCCATCTACTACGGCTTCAAGCGCGCTAACCTGTTCGCCCGCAGCTTCGCCGACGTGCTGGAAAATAGCGTTAACGCGGATGCCGAATATCAGAACGCCGCGCCCGATCCCAACGTCCGTGTCACGGCCCGCAAGAGTCCGGCGGGAACCATCCTCTTCCTGGATAACCGCGGCAAAGACACCGTGCGAACCCAGATCAAGGACAAAAGCGGCGCGATTATCTCCACGGCCTCCAATGGGCCGCTGTGGATTGCGCCTGGCGAGATCGTTCCTATCGTCATTAGCTACCAACTTGCGCCGGGCGTGACTCTGGAGAACGCGGCGGGGCGGATACTGGGGATCGCGCGACAGGGACGCACAATCACCGTTGTCCTCTACGGCCCTGCGAACCGTCCGATGGCGGTAAGCCTCGCGGCGCAGTCTGGAGGAGGGAGTTTCGTCCTGATTCCTTCTGCCGGGCAGCCGTCTCAATCGCTGCATCGCCTCGGACCGTGGAAAATCCGCCTGTTGGCGGTCACTCAGGAGATGGCAGATCGCACCTGGTTTGTCGAGGCGGGCGGCAAAACCTACGTTGTCTGCGGGCCGGAGTACGTCGGCGACGTGGAGAGGACAAAGGACAGGCGCTTGCGCGTTCGCACGGAGCAGCCGTTCTTGCGCGGGATCGATCCCAACGGCAGCATCCTGGCCTACGGTCCTGACGACGCGCCGCAGCGACTGACCTGGACGGCGCGCGCTTTTGCCCGCAAACCGGATTTCGACGTGCCCGCATTGTCGGCCTGGCAGGTGCGCCGCGCGGACGCCGAGGCCCTGCCGTCCTGCGATGATGCGAGTTGGAAAGCCAGCGAGACGCCTCTGCCGATGGGCGCCGACGGTGATTACGGCGCCTACGCCTGGTACCGAACGACCCTCCGCTCCCCTAAGGCCGGCACCTTCGCCCTGAACTTCAGCGACGCTGGCGACTGGATTACGGTCTTTGTCAACGGGCGGCGTGTCGGCAGCAGCCCGATCCGCCAGCGGTTCCAGAAGCCCGTCCCGCGCAGCGTCAACGTGCCGCTGCAAGCGGGCGAGAACGTCATCGCCGTGCTCGCTGCCCACTACGGGCGGCACAAGCTCTTCAGCTATCTTGGCCCATTGGGCACGATAGACGCCAAAGGACTGGCCGGGCCGGTCACGCTCGCGCAGGAGCCAGCGCACAGCGTCGCCCTCACGCGCTGGCGCTGGAAGGCCGACCCCTGGGGCGAGGACTCGGCAGCACAGATGGCCGCGCCCGACCTGAAAACCGACGGCGGTGACTGGAAGGACACCGCCCCCGGCCAGGATATGTTTCATGGACGTCCGGGCTACATCTGGTACCGCGCCGTGCTGGAAGCTGTGCCGGGGCCGCACCGACGCCTGCATTTCGAGAACGTGGACGACAACGCCGTTATCTATCTCAACGGCAAGCGCATCGGGAGACATGAGGGGTGGGGGCAGCCGTTCGACGTGGCGCTGGATACGGCGTGGCGCGAGGGCGGCCCGAACGTCCTGGCCGTGCTGGTCGAGAACAACGCCGGTCCGGGCGGCATTATGGGCGACGTGGAATTGCAGAGCGTGCCCGAGAACGAAGGCATGCCCGTGCGCGGCTGGAAGATGCGCGGCGGTATCGGGGACCCACTGGACAATACATCCTGGCAGGCGTTTGCCGGCGTGGACGGCCCCGGCGTTCCCGCGTTCTATCGCGCGGAGTTCACGGCAGCGCCGCCCGCCTCGCCTGGAGCCCGCCCGATCCTGCGCGTCTCGCTGGCGGGCCTGGGGCGCGGGTTCGTCTGGCTCAATGGCCACAACCTGGGCCGCTACCCGGAGAAAGTCCCAGTCAATGGCCTCTACCTACCTGAGTGCTGGCTGCGTCCCGGCAAAAACACGCTGATCGTCTTCGATGAGGAGGGCCGCGCGCCCACGCAGGCGCGGATTGTAGTGGAGGACGCCGCCAGCCGCACCCTTATGCAAGGGATCGGGCCTGCGCCATCCCCTTCTCGCAGCAGGAAGGGGCACCTAATCCCCTGATCCTGAAGCGGCAGGCTAAACCCTGCCGCTGTGGGGAGCAAAGCGCCCGCCGACTGCCAGGGTCGGCGCTGCAACGGTTCGCGCCACTGCTAGGGTCGCAACTGCGCTCGCTCGTTCCTCCGCCTAGCGACACCTGGCGACATCCTTGTGGGCGAAACTCTCTGCCTGCGTAGGCAGCAGGGCTGCCCCTAGAGAACGATGGTGACGCCCCTGGCGTTGTCAACGGGTATTCTGCCCGCGTCGGTGTCGCAAGGCGGAGGGCCGAATTATTGCAGGCCCGACCCTGGC
>DASRGZ010000174.1:0-30043 GCA_035650735.1 Chthonomonadaceae bacterium | reverse complement strand
GACCCGGTGCTCCTCCGGCAAGACCCGCGCCGCCAGCGTCTCCGGGGTGTCCGTATCCAGGACGGGAACGGCGGTCTGGAGAATGATCGGGCCGGTGTCATACTGCTCATCCACGAAATGCACGGTACAGCCTGAAACCTTCATGCCGCTCTCCAGAACGGCGCGATGCACATGCTCGCCATACATGCCGTGCCCGCCAAACAGGGGCAGGAGCGCCGGATGCACGTTCATAATCCGCCCCCGGTAGGCCGTGACGACCTGTGAGGGCAGCTTACGCATATAACCTGCCAGGCAGATCAGTCCGGTGTGATGGGCGGCCAGAACGCGCAGCAGCGCGTCGGCGTAGCCGGCCTCATTTTCTGCGTATTTACGTGGAGAGACAACAACGGTGCGCGCGCCTGCAGCGCGCGCCCGTTCCAGGGCCGGAGCGTCCGCGCGCGTGCCGATAACCACAGCGATATGGCCCGCGATCTGGCCGGAGGCGCAGGCGTCGAGCAGAGCGCCCAGGTTCGTCCCGCGCCCATGCCCGGAGACCAGCACGGCGATCTGTAAAGGTGGGCCCGTCCCGCCGCTTTCTTCAGCGCCTGCTGCGTCCTCGCTTGGTACAGCCATAGATTCCCTCGGGAGAGCATTTACCGCGTCCTCGTTTGCGGGGGGAGGCAAATCTAGCGACCCGGTAGTTCTCTCTTTTTGGACAGAGACCGTCCCGGTTCCTGCTTTCCCGATGGCGAATCTAGAGAGACGACAGGCTGATTATTGTCTACTCTTACGCTCCAGGGCAGAAGTAAGTTCAGTAGTGTAAGGTAACAAGGTAAAATGACAGGCATGCTGCTGCGAATACGTCCTACAGCCAACTATTATATACTTTTATTGGCCGCGTTGCTTTCTCTGGCCGGGTGTGGCCGCGCCATCAACCGGACGGCAGAGCGGCGCATTCGGGAGGCGCTGCCGGACCTGCTCGGCCCCGCCCGCCAGTATCGCGCCCATGTGGACAACGCCCCGGAGCGCACGCTGCGCGGTCGCCTGGCGCATGTGGCCGTGGATGGCGAGGACGTTCAGCTTGCCAACGGCCTGCTGCTCGATCAACTGCATCTGGACTTGCAGGGCGTGGAGGTAGATACCCGGCACGGGCAGGTGCGGCGTATTCAGGAGGCGCGCTTCGTGGCGGTCGTGAGCGCGATGAGCCTGGATGAGTTCCTGGCGGGGGAGGAATCGGAGGGCGAGCCGCTGCGCCAGATACGCCTGACGCTGGGCGAAAACCGGGTGACGATTGCCGGGCAGCGGGTGGTGCTGGGGGTGGGCGTTCCGTTCCAGATGACAGGCCCGCTTCGGCTGGTCGGGCCGCGCCGCATTGAGATCGATCCGACCCATATGACGGTGATAGGCATTCCCCTCGGCGGCGCGCCGCTGCGCTTCCTCAAGAGCCGATTTGAGAGCGCAATTGACCTCTCCACGCTGCCGTTTCCCGTGACGCTGACGGGCGTGCAGGCGGCAGCAGGCAAGCTGATCCTCTCCGGCGTGGCGGATACCAATGCTCTCCTCCGGCATGCGGAGGCGTCGGGGCCATGACCACGCCCGGGCCGCCGCAGCCGCAGGCGCGCGAGGAGCCGTATGCCGTCTGGGAGGCGACGCTGGCCGAGGTCGCTGCCACCGGCGGCACGGCGCTGCTGCTGGGCGCCACCGATGTTGGCAAGACAACGTTCACGCGCCTGCTGGTCAACCACGCGGCGCAGGCCGGGCGCCGGGTCGCGCTGCTGGATGCCGACCTGGGACAATCCGAGATCGGTCCGCCTACCTGTGTGGGGCTGGCTTTCGTGGAGGCGCCGGTCGCCGCTCTCTCCGGCCTGCCGCCGCACGCGCTGGCCTTTGTGGGCAGCACCTCGCCGTCCGGCCATCTTGTGGAGTACCTGGCCGCCATTGGCCGCCTTGCCGCTATGGCCCACGCCGAATTCCGCGTGCCAGGCCCAGAAGCCGAAGGCTGCCCTCCTGTATCCACTGCCTCCTGCCCACCTCCGCCGGATCAGGCCGCGCCGCAGTCTGCCCGCCCGCTGATGCTGATAGATACGAGCGGCTACGTGCATGGCGCAGCCCGCAGCCTCTACCAGGCCGTCTTTGACCTGCTGGTGCCCGCGCACGTCGTCGCCCTGCAGCGGCACGGCGAGCTGGAGCCTATCCTGGTTCCCATGCGCCGCCGCGAGGGCTGCCGCATTCACACGCCGCCCATCCCCGCCGTCATCCAGAAGAAGCCGCCCCGACTGCGCGCCCAGCGCCGGGCCATGCGGTTTGCCGCCTATTTCCAGGACGCGCAGCCGCATACCTACTCTTTTGATGAGGTGGCCTTTCTCGGCACGTGGATGGGCAGCGGCAAGCCAATAGCCGCCCACCTTCTCAAGTTCCTTAACCAGACGCTGGGGCCGCAGGTGCGCGTCTACTATGCGGAGATGGCAGGCCGGCAACTGGGCCTGATGGTCAGCCAGCCGATCCCGCCCCATGCGCCGGGCCTGGGATTGGCGCAGGAGCAGTTGAAGGCGCAGGCGGTCTCCATCACGGTCGCGCCGCGCCTGAAGCATCTCCTGCTGGGACTGGAGGGCGCTAGCGGCAAGCTGCTGGGCCTGGGCCTGCTCGAAGCCCTGGATTTTCGCCGCCGCACTCTGGGCATCGTCACGCCTCTCCGTGCGCCGGGAGCCGCCCGCGTGCTGCGCTTCGGCTCTCTGCGCGTCGCCCCCGACGGCACCGAAATCGGCACGCTCAAGCCGGGAGAGCTATAACCCACCTCCGGCCCTTTAGAGAGGAGACGCCAGAATGCCTCGACGCGCCCCACGCCAAGACCGATCAGGCGAGATAGACCCGGCGCAGGCGGTGGAGATGACCCTCCGTGTCCGCTATGCCGAGACCGATCAGATGGGAGTCGCGCACCATGCCAACTATTTCATCTGGTTTGAGGCGGCGCGGGCGGCGTTCTGTCGTGCGCGCGGCGTTGATTATGCGCAGATGGAGCGGGACGGCCTCATTCTGCCCGTCATCGAAGCGCGCTGCCGTTTTTTGCGCGGCGCGCATTATGACGAGGAGATTACCGTGCGCGTCTGGGTAGTCGAGTGTCGGCGCAGCCTACTGAGTATGCAATACGAGGTCAGGCGCGGGGAGGATCTGCTGGCCGAAGGGGAGACGCTTCAGATGCTGGTGGAGCGCGCGTCCGGCAAGCCCCGTCGCTTCCCGCCAGAGCTTGCGGCCCGCTTTGATGCCGATTCGGAGGCTTAGCAGGAGAGCCTGGTTCCTGGAGCGAACAGAGGCGTACCGGATTAAAGGCAGCGCTCACGGGAGGCCAGAATGTCGTCTTCCCGATTACATGGATTGGAAAACGCCCCATGATGTTAGGGGAGCGTCTGGCGGAGGGGCGAACGGCGGAAGTCTTCGCCTGGGGCGAGACGCAGATTCTCAAGCTGTACAGGGAATGGTGTCCGCTTTCCTGGGTGGAGCACGAATGGCGGATCGCGCGTATCGTGCAGGAAGCGGGCCTGGATGTCCCGGCGGTAAGCGAGATGATTCAGACCGGCGGCAGAGGCGGGCTTATCTATGAGCGCGTCGAAGGGCCAACGCAGCTTGGGCTCATGCTTGCAAAGCCCTGGATGCTTCTGGGCGTGGCCCGTCAATTAGCGGCCCTGCACGCCCAGATCCATCAATGCGCGGTTCCAGCGCTTCCTCCCCTGCGCGAAAAACTGGAAACCCGCATCCGTGCAGCGGAAGCCCTGCCGGCAAGCGACAGAGATAAGGCGCTGGCGGCGCTGGAGAAGCTGCCGGATGGGGAAGCCCTGTGTCACGGCGACTTTCATCCCAACAACATCTTAATATCGCCGCGCGGCCCCATCGTCATTGATTGGACGGACGCGGCGCGCGGCTGCCCGCTCGCCGATGTCGCCCGCACGTCTCTGATGATCCATCTGGCCGCGCCGTCCAGCAGCGCAGAGCGCCTGCTGGTACTCTTTGGCCGCCGCCTGTTCCATGCCGCCTACTTACGCCGCTACTTCCAATTGCGCCCTGACTCCCGCGCGGCGCTTTCCGCCTGGATGCTCCCGGTCGCGGCAGCCCGTCTGGAAGATGGGATTCCGGAGGAGCAAAGCCGACTGCTGGCCCTGATCCGGGCGGCGCAGCCAGGCTCCTGAGAATGCCTTCGCTACTGTCCCTGGCGCTGGTAGGCCACCAGGATGCTGACGCGCCGGTTGGAGAAGTGCAGCGGGTCGTCGGGGCGGCGCAGTTTGCGGTCGGCATAGCCGCGCACCGCCAGTACCTGCCCGGAACGCAATCCGTCCGTCTCCATCGCGCGCCGGGCACCGTTGGCCCGGTCGGTCGAAAGCTCCCAGTTGGAGTAGCCTCCCGGCCCGCCCAGCGGACGGCTGTCCGTATGCCCCTCGATCACCACCGGATTGGGCAATTTGCGCAACTGTCGGGCGATGATCTGAAGCAGGCGCACCGTGCTCGGCTTGAGTCGGGCGCTGCCGGTATCGAAGAACAGAGAGGACGTTTTCTCAATCAATTCGATCCGCAGGCCCTCGTCGGTCAGATGCACCTCCACGCTATCGCGCAGGCGGCGGAATTCCGGGTGCTTAGCAAGCTCCTTGAGAATAGCCTCCCCTACCGCCTTAAACTGCGCCTGGAGCGCAGCCATCTGTCCGAGGTCGCCTCCGGTAGGCAGGACGGGCGTGGGCTTGCCCGGATGCATTTCCGGCGACTCACCGCCGCTCAAGGGATTCTTGCCGCCTTGCGCCGTTTTCATAAAGCCGGACGGATCGCGGAAATAGGCGGCGATGGCCTCGCGTACCGGCTTGCTCAGCCCGATGATCCACATGACCAGGAAGAAAGCCATCATCGCCGTCACAAAATCGGCGTAGGCTACTTTCCAGGCTCCCCCGTGGTGGCCCCCGTGTCCCTTCTTTTTGCGCACGATGCGAATAACCGGCTCGCCGCCGCCCAAACTGGTAGCCATTCCTGCTCACTCCTTAGATCACGCCCCACCCTGCGGCCATTCCTCTCCTTAAGCAAGGAGAGGAGCCAGGGTGGGACGCTATGTTCTCTTACGCCGCCGCGCTCATCTGACCGCTGCCGGAACCGCTCCCGCGCAGTGCCTCCTCCATCGCCGAGAACGAGGGCCGCACCGAAGGCTCGATGTTGCGGCGGGCGAACTCCACGGCGGTCAGCGGCGCATCCCCCCGCGCAAACGAGAGCAGGGCGCACTTGATGCAGCCCATGTACTGCTCTTCCGATTTAATCTGGGCCTCCAGCGCCGCCGCCAGCGGATTAAAGATGCCGTAGGCCATCAGGATGCCCAGGAAGGTGCCCACCAGCGCCGCTGCGACCTTGTGACCGATCTCTTCAGGCGGGCCGCCAATGGCTCCCATCGTAATGACCACGCCCAGCACCGCCGCTACAATGCCGAAGCCAGGCATGGCATCGCCCACCTTCGCCAGGACCTGCGCCGGCTTGACCAACTCCTCGTGGCCGACCTCCAGATCGATTTCCATCATATCGGCCAGGTTGTAATCGGCGACCGTGCCGGTGATGATCACCTTCATGGTGTCAGCCAGAAACGAGAGCGCGTGGTGGTTGGCGAAAAAGAAAGGGTAGTTGCCAAAGAATTTGCTATCCTGGGGCCGCTCCACATGCTGATCGAGCGTGACCAGTCCCTCGCGCCGCGCCATCATGAACATATCGTAGAGCATCTGCAGCAGCTCCATGTAGCGCGGCTGCGTATACGGGTTGCCCTTAAGCAGGCCGAGGACGCTCTGGAACGTTTGCATGACCACGTTGAGCGGGTTGGCGACCAGCATACTGCCGAGGGCCGACCCACCGATGATGATGAATTCGGTCACCTGGATCAGCGCGCCGATTTTGCCGCCCTCCATAGTGAAGCCTAACAGGATGCTGAGGGCCACAACGACCAGGCCAATAATCACAAACATGTGCTTCGCTCCCTGAAATATGCGCTCCGTCAAACCGCAACTGCAAGCCGGACTGATAAGAGCCGGGCCGGTAAAGGACCCGGCTTAACCGGCGCCTGTTGATTTTAGGCCCTGCCTGGCGATTTCGACAGGGCCGCCACGCACGATTGCGGGTTTCCAACCGAAAACCCGTATTTTTACGGTCAGGCCGCTAACGGCTGGCCCTGTCCTTGCGCAATCGCGCGTTTTTGGCACAGTTTATGCATAAACCAGCCACGTTGCTTCCGCGTTGTACGCGCTCACCTCACTCTCGGCTGCCTCGCAAGAGCCTAAACCCGCCTCCGAACGCAACCGATAATCCAAAGGCGGGGCGAAACGCTTGCGCCGAACGGCAGCCAACACGTTCCCTGGATTTATGGAGGACATCTTTCGTCATGAATATCTGCGTAATCGGGACAGGATATGTCGGATTGGTCACCGGCAGCGTCTTCTCCGACCTGGGCAACGAGGTCATCTGCGTGGATAAAGATGAGGCCAAAATCGCCATGCTGGAGCGGGGCGAGATGCCCATCTACGAGCCTGGCCTGGAGGAGATGGTCAAGCGCAACGTCGAAGATCGCCGCCTGTTCTTCACCATGGACCTCGGCCATGCGGTGGAGCATTCGGACGTCGTCTTTATCTGCGTGGGCACCCCGCCTAAGGAGAACGGCGACCCAGACATGACCTATGTGGAAGAGGCCGCCCAGGGCATCGCCCGCGCGCTCAACCGCTACAAGGTCATCGTCAACAAGTCCACCGTGCCTGTGGGCACCGGCAATCTGGTGCGCGAGATCATCGAGACCAACCGCCGCCGCAACGTGGATTTTGATGTGGTCAGCAATCCGGAGTTCCTACGTGAAGGCAGCGCCATCAAGGATACCCTGGAGCCCGACCGCATCGTTATCGGCGCGCCTAACCAGGTCGTGGCGATGAAGATACTTGAGCTCTATGCCCCGCTGGAGCGACCCATGCTGATCACCGATGTCGCCAGTGCCGAGATGATCAAGTACGCCTCCAACGCCTTCCTGGCTACCAAGATCAGCTTCATCAACTCCATCGCCAACATCTGCGATGCGGTCGGCGCGGACGTCATCCAGGTCATCAAGGGCATGGGCTACGACCATCGCATCGGCGCGGCGTTCTTGAATGCGGGCCTGGGCTACGGCGGTTCCTGCTTCCCCAAGGACAGCAGCGCGCTGGCGCGCACCGCTGAGAAGGTCGGCTACGACTTCAAGCTTCTCAAAGCGGTGATGGAGGTCAACAAGGAGCAGCCTGTCCGCTTCCTGGATCGGCTGCGGGCGGCGCTGGGCGGTTCCTTCAAGGGCAA
Source organism: Chthonomonadaceae bacterium (assembly GCA_035650735.1). Taxonomy (GTDB): domain Bacteria; phylum Armatimonadota; class Chthonomonadetes; order Chthonomonadales; family Chthonomonadaceae; genus DASRGL01. The sequence continues at coordinate 22,744 of DASRGZ010000174.1, read as the reverse complement.
GCAGATCGGCGTGCTGGGGCTGGCTTTCAAACCCAACACCGACGACATGCGCGATGCCAAGTCCATCGAGATCATCGGCAAGCTGCTGGCGGAGGGCGCGGAGGTGCGCGCCTACGACCCAATAGCCATCGAGAACACCCGGCACATCTTCCCCCAGATCTGCTACACCAACACCGCCTACGAGGCCGCCGAAGAGGCGGACGCTTTAGTGATCGTGACCGAATGGAACGAGTTCAAGCTGCTAAACATGGAGCGGATCAAGGGGCTGATGCAGCGACCGCTGATCTTTGACGGGCGCAATATCTACGACCCGGTCAAGCTGCGGCGGCTGGGCTTCGAGTACCACTGCGTCGGACGCACCACCGCCGCCTTCAACGGAAAATAAGACGCGGGAGTTGGCAGTCGGCCATCGGCAGCCGGGCAACGGATGTTTCTTCACCGCCGGTGGCCGCAGCCGACTGTCTCCAGAAGATTGGCGCGCCTTCCTTTTCATCACATTCGGGCGCAGAAGGCATGCCAACAAGGGGGACGCAGCCCCGCAACCGGAGGTTGTAGGATGTCAATGTTGGGCAAGATGTTTGGCCTGGGACGCAATGAGCATTACGATAAGGGCATTCGCTTATTTGATCAGGGGTTATATGAGCAGGCCATCGCCGAGTTTGCGCAGGCCCGTGCCGCCCAAAAGGGGCGGCGGGATGAGATGACGGAGCGGCTGGCGGCGTTCTATACGGCGGAATCCCATGCGCATCTGGGCCATGCGGCGCTCCAGCATGGCCAGTGGGAGAAAGCGCAGAACTGCTTCCAGAGCGCCCTGGAGATCCACCCGCACTATGCCGATCTGCACTTCTACCTGGCGGCGGCGCAGCGTTCCAGCAAGCAGCTTGACGCGGCCCTGGCCTCCCTGGAGCGGGCGCTGGAGATCAACCCGCGCTTTGCCAAGGCGCACCTCTTGCGGGGCCTGATCCACTACGAGCTGGGCGATCATGATCGGGGGCTGACCTCGCTCTGCACGGCGTTAGAGTTTGAGCCGGGGTTCCACACCGAGGCCTATCAGCGGGGCCTCCGCTATCATCACCAGGGCGATTTCGCCTCGGCCCTGCTCTCTTTTGAGCAGGTTTCCCATACCGAGGTAGACGATATTCTGTTCCACTATCAACTGGCCGATGACCTGCAAAAGCGCGGGATGTATAAGGCGGCCATCGAGGAGTATCAGAAGGCGCTGGCGCTCAATCCCAACTACGCCGACATCCGCAACCACCTGGGCATCGCCTATGCCGCCTGCGGCAAGGTCGCGGAGTCTGTCGCGGAGTTCCGGGCGGCGCTTGCCATCAACCCGCGCTTCGTGGAGGCCCTGCTCAATCTGGCGATCACGCTGCGGGATAACGGACGCCTGGAGGAGGCGCGCGCCTGCTTCGCGCAGACCCTGGAGATCGAGCCAAACAATCCAGTTGCGTGCAGCAATCTCGGCCTTGCCGGGGCTTCCGACAGGCAGGAACCTGGCATGGAAAACGAGCGTACGGAAGAGGGGAGCCGCCGCGCCGCCTGATCCGAAAACCCGGCATTCCCGCAGAAAGATGTCGCGCGCTCCCGCCTATCGGGAGCGCGTTTGTAGCTTTCGGGCTATGGTACAATGAGGTCAGGAGGAGAGACTGGTTTTGCAAAAGGCAAGAGACGCGGCGACTAACGATTCCGCGTTTGCGTTTACGGTCACGGCGCAGACCAACGAGCCGGGCTGCGCGGCCCGCTGCGGCCTTCTGACCCTGCCCCACGCCACCGTCGAAACCCCCGTCTTCATGCCCGTCGGCACCCAGGCCACCGTCAAGGCCATGACGCCTGGCGAACTGGCCGAGATCGGTTTCGGCATCCTCCTGGGCAACACCTATCACCTGCATCTGCGGCCCGGCGAGGCGTTGATCGCGCGGGCGGGGGGACTGCACCGCTTCTGCGGGTGGGACGGCGCGATGCTGACCGACAGCGGCGGCTTTCAGGTCTTCAGCCTGACGGGGCTGCGGCGCATCGGGGAGAACGGCGTGCGCTTCCAGTCGCACATTGACGGCTCGCGTCACGAGTTCACGCCCGAGGGCGTGATGCAGATCGAGCGGGACCTGGGTGCCGACATCATCATGGCCTTTGACGAGTGCGCGCCCTTCCCCTGCGCCAAGGAGTACGCCCGCGAGGCGATGGAGCGCACGCACCGCTGGGCCGAGCGCTGCCTGGCCGCCTACGACTGCGCCGAACGACGGGCGGCGGGCGGCTGGCCGCAGGCGCTTTTCGGCATCGTCCAGGGCAGCGTCTACCGGGAGCTGCGGGAGGAGAGCGCGCGCACGCTGGTCGCGATGGATTTTCCCGGCTACGCCATCGGCGGACTGGCGGTCGGCGAGGAGGCGAAGGTTCGCAATGAGGTCCTCTCCTGGACCAACGCGCTACTGCCTGCCGAGAAGCCGCGATATCTGATGGGGGTGGGCACGCCGGAGGACATCCTGAACGCGGTGCTGCGGGGCGTGGATATGTTCGACTGCGTGCTGCCCACGCGCAACGCCCGCAACGCGCAGGTCTTTACCTCGCGAGGCGTATTGAATCTGCTCAACGCGCGGTTCATGGAGGATTTTCGCCCGCTCGACCCGAACTGTGATTGCCCGGTCTGTCGGCGGCATACGCGCGCCTATGTGCGCCATCTGTTCAAGGCCAAAGAGATCCTGGCGCCGCGCCTGACGACCTATCACAACCTGTATTTTTACCATCGTTTGATGGCCGGCATTCGTGCCGCCATCCGCGCCCAAGAGTTCCTGGCGTTTCGGGAAGCGTTTCTGCGGCGCTATCAAGAGGAGAAAGACAATGGCTGACGCAACGGAGCTAAACGCCAACCCGGTAAAATCGGCCACGACTGGCAACGGGGCGCGCGCCGCCAACAATGGCGCCGGTAACGCCATTCAGGCGGCGACCCAGGCCGCGCAGCGCGTCGTGACCTTGCGGGACGTGCGCAACAACGAGAAGGTGCGCGAGTATATCGAGAAGGCCAACGAGCAGATGGCCGTCATCGGCTATTCGGAGCACGGCCTGCGCCACGCCGCACTGGTGGCTGCCATCGCCCGCAACATCTGTCTGGCGCTCGACTACGACGCTCGCACCGCCGAGATCGCCGCTATCGCAGGCTACCTGCACGACATCGGCAATTGCGTCCACCGCTTTTATCACCCGCAGATCGGGGCGACAATGGCGTTCCAACTGCTGGATCAGATGGGGATGCCTGCGAACGAGGTCGCCACGATCATCGGGGCCATCGGCAATCATGAGGAGCCGGAGGGCGTGCCGATCAACCCGGTCACGGCGGCGGTCATCATCGCCGACAAGTCGGACGTACACTTTACGCGCGTCCAGAATCCCGACCCCTCCACCTACGACATCCACGACCGGGTCAACCACGCAGTCCAGAAGTCGCACCTGCATGTGGATAAGGAGGCCAAGACCCTCACGCTGGATCTGGTCGTGGATACCAACGAGGCGACGGTCATCGAGTACTTCGAGATTTTCGTCGTGCGCATGATCATGTGCCGCAAGGCGGCGGAGAAGCTTGGCTGCCGCTTTAACCTGAACATCAACGGCATCGCGCTATAACCCTCATCCCGTTCTTTCTTGACCTAGCCCCCCGGCCCCCTTCCCTGACCGCTCGTACCTCGCTAGGGAAGGGGGTGGCACGGCTTCTGCTCCCCTCGGATATTCGTATCCGGCGTCACTGGCTTCCCCGTCCATTTTTGTCCAAAACGCGGACTTTGGCCCGATGTATTACTGATCTACTGATCGTTCCAACGTTTCTGGAAGCATCTTGAGCCATTCTTCCAGGTCCCTCATGACTTCAGGCGAGAGTTTCTTTGCGGCCATATTTGCCCTCCTGTGTTGAGTTAGCTGCGTTAGTTTCCTTTGCGGCAGGAGACGGACGATTGCCGGGATGCCTTTGTGTGGTCACTTCGCCCGGCTTCTCCGTCACTTTCTCCTTTATCGCGGAGTCGCCGCCGACTGGTTAGCCGACCAGGGATAGCGGGCGGCAACCCAGTAGGCGCGGGCGGCGCTGGCCTGATCGATCTGGCGGAAGGTGGTCAGGGGAGTGGGCTGAGGCGTATCCCAGCGCGGGCCGTAGTGGCCGTTGGGATCGCAGCCTTTGTCATGCAAGAACATCAGGGCGCGCTGCACAATATGCAGCCAGCGCGTATCCCTATCCAGGTCATAGACGGCCAGGAATGCCTCGGCAAGCAGGTGCGCGAACGCCGCCTCGTCGGAAAGCGCGCCGGTATCCGGGTGGACCCAGCGGGCTTCGGCGGCGCGGGCGATGCGCTGCGCCTCCTCCAGGTACTTTTTCTCGTGCGTGATGGTATAGAACAGGCCGTTCGTGCGGATCATCAGCGCCGAATTATACGACCACTTGGTCGGCTCCACGCTACCATCCAGGCGGATATGATCGAAGAACAGGCCGTCCTTATCCTGCAAGTGCGCGTTCGTCCAGGCATAGAGACGGCGAGCGGCCTGGAGATATTCCGGCTTGCTCGTCACCTGGTAGAGCCGCAGGGCAGCAGCGGCAGAGGGCGCATTAGAGCAGGTGTTTTTGGAGTTGCGCTCGTTCTCGTGCCAGTAGATGCCGCCTCCCAGCGTCTCATCCTCGCCGCTCAGGACGAAGCGGAACGTCTCCTCCGCACGCTGCCGGTAGTGCGGCTCCTGCGTCACCTCATAGGTCTCCACGAGAGCCAGCACGATCCAGGCGTTATCGTCATAATAGCGGTCGGAGGGCTTCGGGCCGGGCAACACGTCATAGCCGCCGATGCCGTTGTGCGTGGTCCAGTAGGCGTTCAGGGCGTCGGCATAGCGGCGCAGTTGAGGGGCAAACGCCGGTCTATCCATGCGGGCCGCCGCTGCCAGCGCCGAAAGCTGCACGCCGCAGCCCCACATAAAGGCCGGTCTGTCCGGTATCGGCTGGCCTAGCGCCGCCTCGTTTGCATAGAGATGACGCTCTGGCAGCCAGAACGCCGCCTGGATTGCTTCCAGCGTCTCCCGACCCCATTGGGCCGGGGGCGTCTCCGCCTGCGCCGGCCAGATGCCCATCAGGAGTCCGATCAGGCACAACACGACGCCTATAGCCGCTCTCTCTACCATTCGCTTTCTATGCCTCAGCAGGAGGAAGTTCTATTCCCGAATCACTTAGGGCCTGGTTCAGCAGTTCGGAAAGCCCTAACGTGTTGGCCCATCGCCGGAGATAGGCATAATCCAGCTTCTCGGCCTGTACTTTCAGCATACCGGTGATGTCGCCCCACTGACGGTCGGAAACGCCGCCGCCCATGCGGAACCAGATCAGCTTTTGCAGCACCATATCCTCCGGACTGGCGACATAGATGACCTCTTCGTCCTCACCCAAGCGAAAAACCTTTTCTCTTCGACGCGCTAGAGTTTCAGCAGCCCAGGGAGTTGCCTGTACCAGAAAGACATCCGCCTTATGCATAGAGGACAGATGCAGCACGCTAAACATGGAGCGGTCGCGGATAGCATCATACATCAACTCGTCATCCAGATAACAGTCCGTTTCCAAAGCGGCCACCAGCGCAGGCACATGCTGATCTTTTACGTCCGCGACAAAATCTACATCGTGGGTTGTACGCGGAAAGCCATGAATGGAACTTGCTATCGAGCCTCCAATAAGGTAAGGGATGCCGAGTTCCGCGAATACCGTCTTCATTATCCGCATAATGGGCAGAGGCGAAGACAACGTTTAATATCCCTTCTCTTTCACGTCCCAACCGAACGCTTTCTTCATCAATTCAGCATCCAGCCAGCGGGACGCAAGGCGCAGTCGGCATTCTCGTTCGTCCGCTTCGGGATGGCGCTGTTTGACATCGGACAGCGCCAGAGAGGTGACGAACTCAGTCATTTCATGGACGATCTTCAGCTTCTCCGCTGCCGACATTCTGCGGTAGCCCTCTATCTGCAACTTCTCGATTTTAGGGTGCGTATCGGGTGATTGCGTTTTCATCTCAGAACTCGGCGCTGCCGGGCGTGCGCGGGAAGGGAATGACGTCGCGGATGTTCTTCATGCCCGTCAGGTAGAGCATCAGGCGCTCCAGGCCCAGCCCGAAGCCGGCGTGCGGCGCGCTGCCGTACTTGCGCAGCTCCAGGTACCACCAGTACGCCTCCTCCGATAGCCCCTGCGCGCGTATCTTCTCCAGGAGCACATCGTAGCGCTCCTCGCGCTGGCTGCCGCCGATAATCTCGCCGATGCGCGGGGCCAGCACGTCCATCGCCCGCACCGTCTTGCCGTCGTCGTTGGCGCGCATATAGAAGGCTTTGATCTCTTTCGGGTAGTCGGTGACGATGACGGGCCTCTTGAATTTCTGCTCGGTCAGGTAGCGCTCATGCTCGCTCTGCAAGTCCGCGCCCCAGTAGACCGGAAACTCCCAGCTCTGGCCGCTCTTTTCGAGGATGGAGATGGCTTCCGTGTAGGTAATATGCTCAAAGCGGCTGGTGGCGACGTGCTCCAGCGTCTCCAGCACCGTGTTATCAATGCGCTTATTGAAAAACTCCAGGTCGTCGCGGCAGTTATCCATCACGTCGGCGATAAGGGTCTTGAGGAAGCTCTCCGCCAGGGCCATGTTGCCCTTGAGGTCGCAGAAGGCCATTTCCGGCTCGATCATCCAGAACTCGGCCAGGTGGCGGGGCGTGTTAGAGTTTTCGGCGCGGAACGTGGGGCCGAAGGTATAGACGTTGGTGAAGGCCAGCGCGAAGATTTCGGCCTCCAACTGGCCGCTGACGGTAAGGTAGGCGGGCTTGCCGAAGAAGTCCTGCGAAAAATCTATCTGTCCGGCGTGCGGTCCCTCCTGGATGCGCGGCAGGTTCATCAGGTCGAGCGTGGTTACTCCAAACATCGCGCCCGCGCCCTCGGCATCGGAGCCGGTGATGATGGGCGTCTGGATGTAGAGGAAGCCACGCTCCTGGAAGAAGTTATGAATGGCGCGGGTGAGGGCGTTGCGCACGCGGAACACGGCCCCGAAGGTGTTCGAGCGCGTCCGCAGATGGGCGATATCGCGCAGGAACTCCATCGTGTGGCCCTTCTTCTGAAGGGGATAGGTAGCCGGGTCGGCGGGGCCGATGACCTCGATCTCTGCTGCCTTAAGCTCAACGGCCTGTCCGGCGGCAGGCGACTCGACCAGATCACCGGTAACGCGCACGCAGGCGCCCGTCGTGACGTGCTTAAGCGTCTCCTCCGGGATCGTATCCGCCTCGACGACGACCTGGAGATCCGCAAAACTGCTGCCATCATTCATCTGGAGAAAGTGCACGCCCTTGCTGTCGCGCCGGGTTTTGACCCAGCCGTGCGCCGTCACGGTGCGCCCAACCGGGCTGTGGAGAATATCGCGGATATAGCCGCCTTTCTCGATCATGGTGATTGCCTCATACTGGAGAGTTTTCCGTGCCTTCGACGGCAGGCAGCAGGAAGCCTACCGGGAAGCTATACGCGCGAAAGGAATTGCCGGTTCCCCCGGCATGCCCGCTCCCGGAGAGGAATGTCTTGCCAGAGCGGGAACCGCTGCGACGTGCCGAGGGACGTCCCGGCTCTAGGGCTGTCTATCCAGCCACCGGTCGGATTCCTCATCGTAGCCGGGCGGAAGATGGGAGGGGGTATCCGCGTCTGTATCCGATGGGGGCGGCGATTCGGTATTCTCATCGGGATTCTGTTCCGGCTGCGGAGCCGGGCGGTGGCGCCCGTGCTTGCGGTTGCGGTGAGAGCGCCCGGCAGAGTCCGCCTCCGAAGCCTCCGCATAGTCCGGGGCACTCTCTTCCGTGCCCTGATCCATCTCCTGCTCCGGCTCTGGCGTCGCCTGCTCCTGGGAGCGCCAGGAAGGATGGCGACGATGACGGCGATGCGCCCTGAGCTTCGGTGCCGGGGAGTTAGCCGAAGAGGCGGAGACGCCGGATTTGGCCGCTTCCGGCTTGGGCTTCGGGCCTGGCTCCGTCTCAATGGGCAGTATCTCCACACCGCCGTAGGCTTTGGGTTTGGAAGCGGGCGTTTTGCCTGCCGCCGAGGCCAGGACGCCCTGAACCGGCTGCGGCAGGGGAGGGACTGCGGCGACCTGTGGGGCTGCTTCGGGGGCGGCAGGCACTCGCGTGATGCTGTAAACCAATGCGCCGGTCAGCGTCAGCGCGATCAGCACCGAAGCCGCAACCATCGTGCGCAGCATTGCTTCCAGCCTGGCGATCCGCGTATCTTTGCGCGCCAGTTCCGCGCGCAATCTACGCTCCAACTGGGAGAGAGCGTCTGGATTGGTTTCTGACATTCTGGTTCTCCTGCCCTCCGAAGGGGTGGCGGCACATCACATAACGATAGAGAATAGCGGACAGATCGGCACATTCCAACGCCTGCCACTGCGGATAGTTGCAGGAATTTACACGCGCTCAGATAAACAGTGACGTAGACAGGCGACGGTCTTGTTCCCCTATCTAATTTTTTCGTCTCCGCAGGGCGAATCACCTTTAAGAATGAAGGCGCTGAGATTCTCACGCGCTTTCTGGATCGCCAGGCGCAGGAATCTCCTTTAAGAATGAAGGCGCTGAGATGATTACGATTCGGTTGGCGCAATGGCCCCAGGATGTCGCGGCCTTATCTGCTCTGGACACGTCCTATATTACCCAGCGCATCTATCGTCCTCTGCGAGAGGAGTGGTCCTTTCGGCTGATAGAAGAGGACGTGAGCCCACCACTGAGAAAACAACATGACTTCCGCCCCGCCGACCCAGACGAGCGCCGGAACTGGGACTATACGGCGATAGCCGAGGCAGAGGGCCAGTTAGCCGGCTGTGCGGCGGCGCAATATGTCGCCTGGAACCGTCGAGTAGTCATCTTGAATCTATACGTCGCGCCGGCCTACCGTCGTCTCGGCGTGGGAACGCAACTGCTCGCCGCGCTGGACACGTTCGCCCGGTCGGTAGGAGCGCGATGGCTATGGGCGGAAACGCAGAATGTCAACTACCCGGCCATCCAATTTTATCGGCGCTCCGGCTTCCGGTTCTGTGGGTTTGATGATACTTTCTATTATCCTGAGAGCCTGACGGATGGGGAAGTTGCGCTCTTTTTCGCCCGTCCAGTATCGTCTCCATAAGAGTACAGCGTAATGAACTGCGGTCTTCAGACAAAGGGCACTCTCTTGCAACAATGATATTGACGCGGAAGCCGTCAACTTTGTGGGTGGCAGTATTTCAAGGAGGAACATGCGGGAACAAGGCGCACACATTACGCTCAAGCTGCTTCTGCTGATGCTGAGCGGATTGCTGGCCGCGCTGCTTTTCGGCGCGTGGATGGTGCGGCACGCCACCTCCGGGGCCTCTCTGGCGAACGGGGGCGAGCTGGTCGTCTGGGTTTCGGGAGATACGCGCGGCTACCTGGAACCGTGTGGCTGTCGGCGCGACCAGGCAGGCGGCTTGCCCGCCCGCATGACGCTGATCGATCAAGATCGCGCGCCCTATCGCCTGCTGCTCGACGTCGGCAACCTCACCAGCGGCAGCCGCAGCTACGAACTGCTCAAGCTCGATTACCTGCTGCGCGGCATGGCGCGCATGGGCTACGATGCGGTCAACCTCGGCAAACAAGAGGTCAACCTGGATCGGGATACGCTGCGGCAGAAGCTTCAGGGCAGCGGCCTGCCGTTCGTCTCCTGCAACGTGCTCGACAGGCAGACCGGCAAGCCTCTCGCTCTCTCCTTTCTCATCAAGACGGTCGGAGGGCTGCGCATCGGGATTACGGGCGTCGTGCAGGCGGAGGGGGATGCGGTCGGGCCGGGGCTTTCCGTGCGTCCGCCGGAGGAGGCGCTGGCGGAAATCCTGCCGGGGTTGCGGACGCAGAGCGATTTTGTGGTCGTGCTGGCCTTTGCTCCGGAGGAAATCCTGCGCGACATCGCCGCCAAATTCCCCGAGGTCGGGGCCGTTCTGGGCGGCGACGTGCCGCAGGCTTCCGAGCAGGCCGAAACGATCAACCGGGCCGCGCTCTTCAGCGTCACGAATCTCGGCAAAGTGATCGGGCGCCTGGCCTTCCGGCGCGCGGCCGACGGCGGCCTGGCTCTGGCCGACTCGCGCGCCTTCAAAACCTCCGATGACATCCCGCCTGCCCCGGAGATGGTCGCGCTCATCCGAGAATATAAGGACGCGCTGCGCCGCCAGAACATCGCACTGGCGGCAACGGAGGGCATGGATCCCATCCACCCGCAGACGACCACCGCCGATACCTACGTCGGTCAGGAGAAGTGCCAGCCCTGCCACGCTGCCGCCTATCGCATCTGCCTGGCCTCCGCGCACGCCCACGCCTATGATACGCTGGTCAAGAAGGGCTCCCAATATGACCCGGAATGCCTGCGCTGCCATACGGTCGGCTACGGCGCCCGCGACGGCTTCCTGAACCTGCAAACGACGCCGCAGCTTGCCGGGGTGCAATGTGAGAGTTGTCACGGACGCGCTTCTGCCCACATCCAGGCAGTTCGGGCCGGCAAGCGAGGCCGCGCCGCCACCGCTATGTTCTCCGCGCTCACGCCCAACAGTTGCGTGCGCTGCCATGATGAGGAAAATAGCGCCAACTTCCGCTTCGCTGTCTTCTGGCCCAAAATCAAGCACAGCAAAGAATAATAACCACCCGCTGCGCTAGAGCCACAGAGACACAGAGGAAAAGCAAAAGAGAGAAAGACAAAAGCAAAAACCCTTGGACAGGATGAACGGGATTAACTGGATTTCAACAACACAGACAAGTAAGGCTTCTCTGTCTTTTCCCTAATCCCGTAAATCCTGTTAATCCTGTCTGAATCGGTTTTTGGTCTTCCTCCGTGTGGCTTTTCCTCTGTGCCTCTAGCGGAGCGGGTGGTTTAATTGACCTTTTCGAGTTTGGCCAGGGAGAGGAGGAGTTTCTTGGGGCCGACGTTAGGAAAGACAGCCTCGACGGTGGTGTTATCGCCCTCGCCGGTAACCTTGAGCACGACGCCGACGCCAAAGACGGCATGGCGCACCTTCTGCCCGACCCGGAAGCCCTCGGCCTTCGCCCGTTGCTGCTCCTCGCGCGGCGAGATCGGCCCCGACGTCCAGAGTTTGGGCGTGGGCCGGCGGCGGGAGCGGTCGGCAGAGTCGTCCTCGTCCGGGTCGAAGCTGGAGACGGCAGGGCCGCGTCCGCCCCGGGTCTTGTCAGTATGGAATAGCTCCTCCGGTATCTCCTTGAGGAAGCGCGACGGCGAATTATAAGCGATGCTGCCGAACAGCGTGCGTCGGTTGGCGTGGGTGACGTAGAGTTCCTCTTTGGCGCGCGTGAGGCCCACGTAGCAGAGCCGCCGTTCCTCCTCCAGTTCGCGGTCGCTCTCCATCGCGCGCAGGTGCGGGAAGATGCACTCCTCCATACCGACCAGGAACACGACCGGAAACTCCAGCCCTTTGGCCGCGTGCAGGGTCATCAGGGTCACTTTGTCGGCCTCCGAGTCGAGGGTATCTATATCGGCGACAAGCGAGACTTGCTCCAGAAACGCCGACAGCGTCGGCTTCTCGGCCTCCGACTCGAACTGCTTGGTCACCGAGAACAGTTCCCGGACGTTCTCCAGCCGGGTCTGCGCCTCGATGCTCTGTTCCTCCTCCAGCGCTTGCAGGTAGCCGCTGCGCGCCAGAACCTGTTGAGTCAGTTCCGTGACGGTCAGCGTTTCGCGCTGGGCGCGCAGGGAGCTAATCAGGGAGGCGAAGTCGGCGAGCTTGGCGCGGATGCGCGGCTGTATCTGGCTAACCGAGCCGATGTCCTCCAGAATCTGCCAGAGCGTGCGGCCCGACAGGTTCATCTCCTCTTCGAGCGCCGCCAGTGTAGTCGCGCCGATGCCGCGCGCCGGAACGTTCAGGATACGGCGCAGGCTGATGCTGTCGGCGGGGTTCTGGACGACGCGGAGGTAGGCCATTACGTCCTTGATCTCTTTGCGCTCGTAGAAGCGCACGCCGCCGACAATAGTATACGGCATGCTCCAGTTTCGAAAAACATCTTCCAGCGCCCGGGACTGGGCGTTGGTGCGGTAGAGGATGGCGAAATCGCCCCACCTGCGCCTGCCCGCCCGCACCTCTTCGCGAATCTTCTGCACGATCCAGACGGCCTCTTCCTGCTCGTTTTCCGCCTCCTGTTTGGTGATGGGCACGCCCGCCGGGTTTGCCGTCCAGAGCTTCTTGTCCTTGCGGCTGCGGTTGTTGCGGACGACGCCATAGGCCGCATCCAGAATGGTCTGCGTGGAGCGGTAGTTCTGCTCCAGCTTGAGGACTCTGGCGTTGGGGTAGTCGTGCTCGAACTGCAAAATCAGGCCGACATCTGCCCCGCGAAATTGGTACACCGACTGGTCGTCGTCACCCACTATGCATAGATTTTGATATTTATTGGCAAGATGCTTGAGCAGCACATACTGGACGTGATTGACGTCCTGGTACTCGTCCACCAGGATATAACGGTAGCGATCTTGCAGGCGCTCCAGGACGTCGGGGCGGGTTTCCAGTAGGCGCACCGTCTCCGTCAGCAGATCGTCGAAGTCGAGCGCGTTGTTCTGGCGTAGCTTCTCCTGGTAGAGCGGATAGACCTTGCCGCAGACATCCTCAAAGAAGCCGATAAAGTGCTTGCGCCACTCCTCCGGCGCGATCAGCTTCTCCTTGGCCCGGCTGATGTGGGAGAGGATGGCGCGCGGCGCAAACTGCCTCTCGTCCAGGTGAAGCTGGCGCATACACTCGCGGATGAGCGTCAACTGGTCGCTGTCGTCGTAGACGACGAAATCGCGCTTCAGACCGATCTTTTCGCCATGCTCGCGCAGCAGACGGGCGCAGGTAGCGTGGAACGTGCCGACCCACAGATGCCGCCCGACGCTCTCCCCGACGAGCCGATCAATACGCTCCCGCATCTCCTGCGCGGCCTTATTAGTGAAGGTAACGGCCAGGATGCGGCGCGGCGAGATGCCCTGCGCCGCGATCAGGTAGGCGACACGGTGCGTCAGGACGCGCGTTTTGCCGCTGCCCGCGACCGCAAAGATCAGCAGCGGACCCTCGCCGTGCGTGACGGCTTCCCGCTGGACGGGGCTCAGCCCTTGCAGCAGGGGATGCAGATTTTCGGTTGGCGTTGCGGTCACGGTTTCGGTTGGTTGGGGGGATGTCTCAGGCATAGAGTGGGCTTCTCCTCACCCTTATTATACTGCATGGCTGGGAAGAATGCGGAAACGGTTTGCAGAGGCAGAACGGAAGCCTTCTCTGCCTGAGGGAGAGAAGGCTTCCGGAGGGAATCACCGAGGTGGTCTGTCCGGGGCAGGTAGCTGCTTTACAGGAGGCGACATCATCCGCAGGAAGAGGAGGACGAAGCCGCTGCCGTTGAGCAGGTTGATGCTGTCGTCTGTGGTCAGCGCCGTAGCGTTCTTCCCGTCCGCATCCACGACGTAAATCGAGATTTTGGCGGGGATGGGCGAGGCGTTATTGGGGCTATCTTTCGGGCCGCGAACGAAAAAGATTTGCTTGCCATCGGGCGACCACTGCGGGCCGATCTCCACGTCCGGGGTTTGGGTCAGTTGGGTCTTGCCGGAGCCGTCCGCGTTCATCACAAAGACATCCGGCTGATTGTCCTCGCCGTCGGCAACACAGACAATGCGCTTGCCGTCGGGCGACCATGCGCCCATCATGGCCTTTTCGCTTAAAGCTTTGACGTTGCTGCCATCCGCGTCCATGACGTAGAGGGTAGGTTGGGGAGTCCAAATTCTTGAGAAGAGGATCTTTTTGCCATCGGGCGAGAGTACCGGCAGCATCCCGTCGGCCAGGTCTTTCAGGTTGTTGCCGTCCGAATCTATTACCTGAAGACGCATCTTGGGCGGCATAGGGGAGTCCTTCATTTCCAGGGTAGAGAAGAAAATCCGTTTGCCGTCGGAAGACCATCGCGGGCCAAAGGCCGTCGCATCAAGCTTAGTAACCTGTCGGCGCTCGGAGCCATCGGCATTCATGACGTAGATCTCGGCCTTCGGCTTGTCGGCTGCGAATGCCGCGAAGGCAATCTGCTTGCCGTCGGGCGACCAGACCGGATCAACTTCTATCGCGTTGCCCTTGGTCAGTGGCGTCTGCGCGGAGCCGTCGGGGTTCATCGTATAGATGTTGAACTGGGGCTTGGCAGCGCGATTGGAAACGAACAAAATTTTCGTGGGCGGGGTTTGCGCTGCGACCGGAAGGGAGGTTCCCTGCCAACCGCAGAGCAGCGCCGCGCCAAGGGCCAGGCAGCGGCCAATGCGAGCCAACCGTAAACAGGCCATTCGATTTCTCCTTGTAGGTAGCGTGGGTGAGGGCTTTCGGTTTGGCTAGGGTTCCTCGCCCGGCTCGCGCTCGCGTGCGCCGGGGCGCAGCGCCAGGAAGAGCACCAGCGCCGCCAGGACCATGAGCACGGCAAACATCACGACCGGCCCGCCGATGGCCGGCCCGAAGTCGTTCAAGAGATAGTCTACACGGTCGATCAGCAGGGCCAGGCGGGCCATGATCGTCTGGCCGAAGATGGCGCCGAACGCGAACATCAGCAGCCAGCGCCCCCACTGCGCCGAGCGCCGCAAGACCGCGTTCTTCTGCTCAAAGGAGAAGAAGAAGTAGCTCATCACGCAGAGTAGGATGACCAGGAAGAGAATGTTGTTGATGGCGTCCGGCCAGGTAACGGCTTTGGCGACCACCTTGCCCGTCGCGTCCCGGAGGGCCGGATGCGGCACGACCGGCTTGAAGGAGGTCGGTATCTGCGGCCAGGTATCGTTGACGAACGCCTGGAAGGTGCGCCCGGAGGCCACGCCCAGGAAAAACCCGATCATCAGGCGGGCCAGCCAGTTGTGCCTGCGGGAGTAGATAAAGTAATAGAACAGGCCCGCCACGAGCGCGAAGATATAGACCCACTGCCCCTTATCCCACATCGGCACCCACCACTTGGGCAGCAGCACGTCCGTCCAGGTCTGCGCCACCAGGTAGCCGGTCGCCAGGCCCAAAAAGATATGCTCGAACAGCCGATAGAGCCTGTTCTCCCGGTAGAGCACCGAGTAGAGGCCCAGCGTGCAGATCGCCCCGATCCAGACCAGCAGCGTGGGGAGGTGGGCGGAGAGCCAGGGAGAAAACCAGGTCATCGTCGCCCCTCCAGGAGCCGGGCGCGCTGGCGGCGCTGCAGCAGCATGGCGAGGTTGCCCAGCAGAATCAGCGAGATAATCAGCAGGTGGGCGAAGGAAGAGGAGAGTCCTGCGCGGGTCGCCTGCCCGACATAGCCGACCTTCTGCTCATACTCTATCGCGCCCTGCAGGCCGTTGATCATGCCGATTAACTGCCCACTGTCCAGGTAGTTGAAGGCTTCAGGGGCCATGACGGAGGTCGGCGCCAGGCCCATCGGGATCTTGTAGGTGCCTTGCACGAACTGAATGTAAGCCTTGAACGTCTCGGAGGGCGTCACGTCGAGAATCATGCGGATGTCGCGCGCCGTCTGGATACCCTGCATCACGGGCAAGTTGGCGACCGGCGTGCCGTTAATATCGGCGCTGACGGTCTGGGGCACGTTGAGCACCAGCGCCTTCAGGAAGTTCTCCAGATCCACCTTATAGCCCCAGTTGACCCAGTTCACTCCCTCCTGGACGCCGTACTCGCTTTGCAGACGCTTCGCCATCGTCTCGGTCAGGGTCGCCGCCTGTGGGTCGAAGCAAAGCAGGGCAAAGCGCAGCTTGCGCTTCATGAGGTGGCGCATCAGCGCTTCGGTCTGCGGTCGGTTCTCGCCGCGACTGCCCGCGCTCCAGTCCGCGCCCAGCAGCACGAAGCTATTGGGCGGCAGCGCCTCGATGGCGTTATAGAGCGCCTGAGTCTGCGGCGAGATCGGCACCGGAATGCGGATACTCAGGAAAAACGGCGCCGAAACCGCCAGCAGCAGCAGCGCATAGATAAAGCGCCGATCTATGGTTTGCAACAGTCTCAGCAGGTCCACGGGAAGAGCCCTTTACTCATTTCCATTCGGATTGCACACAGCGCTATTCCTGCGCCTCGAAGTAGCTGCCGCGCTCCAGCCCCAGCCAGATGCGCAGTGCGACCGCCAACCCGCCGATGCCCAGGCCGAAGGCGATAGCGCGCGTCGCCGGGGCGTTGGCCTTGGTCAAAATCCAGTCGCGGATTACCTCCACGTGCAGGTTATGCGGCAGGTGCATCGTCACCGCCTGCGCCACCATGATCTGCCCCAGCATCACCAGCACCGCCGTCACCAGCAGGAAGGTCGCCTCCACCGAGCGCACCCGGAAGGCTCGATAGGCTGCCGAGACGATATAGAAGGCGATGATGGAGAACATCGTCGCATCCAGCGATTGCAGCGCGCCGTCGAAGAGCAAGTGGTGCAGGTTCTTGTTGATGGCGTTGGGATGTACTTTCTGGAGGATATGGACGACGATCATCACAGCCATGCTGATCAGCAGCACGGCACTGTTGAACGCTCCCTCCGCGCCGCGCAGGAGGCGTCGGCTATGCACCTGCACCAGATTGATGAAGCCCAAGCCCACCGTCCACGCAGCGATGATGACGCTGGTGTTGCCGAAGGGAACCACGTAGGGCGTGAGGAAGTTGCCCACGCGCTGCGGATCTTCTGGCGTGGGCATCGGATGGGTGGGCAGGAAGAACTCCAGCGCGTAGAACAGCCCTCCGAGGAGGGTGATGGCGCGAATCAGAGGCTTGCGGAAGCGCGGCGGCGTCTGCTGGAGTATCAGCACCACCACCAGGCTGACCAGCAGCGCACCCGCAATATAGCCGTACCATCTATACCCCTGCACCGGTTGGAACACGTGCCTCGGCTCCTATTGGAAGAGTTTGAAGAACCACTGTCCTGCGGGCGGGCCTATCAGGGGAGCCAGCGACACCAGCGCCGCCCCGATGAGGACCAGGAGGATGAGGATGCCTTTGCAAATGTCCTGCCCGACGAGGCTGCCCAGCAGCGTCGGCTCCCGCGACAGGTAGGCGCTGGCCGCGTAGAACTCATCGCCGATGATGACGTAATCGCAGGCCGCGATGAAGAAGGGGATCTGGGTGGTGGAGGGCGTGCCCGCCACCTGAATGGCGCCGACTTGCTGGCCGGTCTCCGCGAAGATCAGCGACTCGGCGTAGAAGAGGCCGAACAGGAAGCAGGAGGCCACCTGCTCCCGCCAGATAAGCCCGGCCACCGAGGCGGCATAGGCGAACTGGCGATTGGAGAGAAAGCGAATATCGTTGGAGTTGAACTGCTCCGGGCGGCCCTCCGCGACGTAGGCATCCCGAATCGCCTCCTCGATAATGGGGAACGTGGTCGGATCGGACACAGGCACGATGACCCGCGTGCCGAAGCGCGCCGAGGCCCGGACGATGTAAGTGATGATAGAGAGCGCCTGGAGCGTAGGCACGTCAATGCCGCCCAGGCCCGGACAGCAGAGCATGGGGCGCCCCATCTCCGTCGCGCGGCCTATCGCCTCGTCAATGGCCGTCAACCCCTGGATACGGCGGATGAAGAGCTGCCGGCGCCGCGCCATCAGGATGGTCGCCACGATAATCACGCTGATCAGCGGAAGCAGGATCTGTACGGTCAGACTGGCGTGTTCCATGCGGGCGCTTCCTTAGTTACCTGACTCCCCGTCTCCCGGCAGGCTAAACCCTGCCGCTGGGGGGCCTACGGCCCGTCGCCCACCTACGTGGGCGAAACATGCTGCCTGCCTGCGCAGGCAGAGGAAAGGCTGGCTTCGGCTCTCCCTTCTTCCTCCAAGGGAGAAGGGCCGGGGATGAGGGGAGAACTTGGCTTCGCTTCCAGGGAATCAGGTTGCCAACTCCTCAATGCGCCGAATCAGCCGCTCGATATTCTCGCGCGATTCGAGCAGCTTGGAGTAGCGCTGGATGTTCTGCGGGCCAAATAGCGGCGCGAGAAACCCGGAGCCGAGCAAAAGCGACTGGCTGGCAAGAAACGTAAGCGGCTTGTGCATCTCCAGCAGCAGAACCGCCGGCCCGTGCAGCCGGCGCCGCGCCACCTGCTGCGCCAGGCGCTCGATCAGTTGATCGCGCTCGGCCTCAGGAAGTTCTGCATCCCAATCAAAGCCAGGCATATTAGCCTATAGCCTCCTGCGGCGTCTCTCCGGCCGGGTAAAGCAGGGACGGCGCAAAGCGGGCGATGGCCGCCAGCACGGACTCCCGGTCGCCCGGTTCGCCCTCCGGCGCAAAGCGCAGCGTGACACCCCGAAAGGCATCCAGGCGTGACGGCTTACTCAGCGGCGAGAGGGTCACGCCCAACGGCTCGCGCAGGCAGCGGCGCGTCTCCTTCCAGCGCAGGGCCAGGCGACTGGTAAGCCCATCGGCGAAGACGCCCTCCTCGGTGATACGGTAGGTAATCGGAAGCAGAAAGTCGCTGCTAGCTCCGAGCAGCAGCAGCGCCGCCACCAGCGCCGTCAGCGCCTGCCCGAACATCAGCCAGACGCAGACGACGGCAATGATCAGGACGGCCAGCAGGCCGGGCAGCTTGTGCGGCTCACGACGCAGCAGGTGCACCCGCCACGTGAGCATAATTCCGGCATCAGCGCGCGTCGGTTCGGACGGAGGGGGCGGCATCGGCGTTTCCCTGGAGACAGGCAACAGCGAGGCAGTGGCTAGTGGCCAGTGGCCAGAAAAGCCGTTTCTGATTGGCCTCGGCGTTTCCTTCAAACTGGCAACAGCGAGACTGACGCGATTATAATGCTTTCCAGGCAGACTGTCAAGTTTTCCGCTTGTGCTTGGTGATTCTCTTCCCGCATCTTTGAGAGTAATCTTCTGCCTGCTCCTCCCCATAATAGTGACCGTAATCCTGCCGACTCTCTCAGTTGATTTCTTGAGAGGAGCGTCCGGGCAAGAGACAGGATACCCCCCTTAGGCTTGCAATAAAGTCTGCTGCCGTTGCGGGGGAGTGTCTGAACACAAGAAAGAATGTCCCTTTGGCCCGCTGCTGCCCTGGCAGGAGAGGAGGATCCATGTTTTCTCGCTATCGCGTTTGCGCTGCGCTGCTCTGCCTGGCCGCCCTGGCCTCCGCACAATCCGCCGAGGCGATCAATATCGGCTCCCTTTCCGTGAGCACGCCATTGGGTAACCCGGCCATTTACCAAACGCTGCCCACCGTCACCCTAAACTCCGGGGACGTCGGGCAGTCCTTTATGGCTAACTGGCTGCTTCCCACCACGGCCAGCGGCATCAGCACCGATCTCAAAGCGACGGGCACCTTCACCGTCACCAGCTTCAACTCCAGCGACCTGCGGTTAAACGTCACGCTGACCAATACCACCAGCGCCGCGTTCCAGGCGGCGCTGATGTCGCTGGGGATCAACGCCACCCCGAACGCCGTCGTCTCCATCGCCGTGCCGGGCGCCATCTTTGATGGCGCTTCGACAGGCAACGGCCCCAACCAGACCTTTCCCGGCGGCTTCAAGAACATTGATGTGGGCGCCTACGCCGCCAATAACCTCAACGGCGGCAACATCAACCAGGGGCTGCAGAGCGGAGGCCAGACGGATACGTTCACGCTCGACCTGGCCGGCAATTTCGGCCTGACTCCTCTGGTGACCCTCGATACGTTTGCGGTCAAGTATCAGACGCAGGCCGGCTCTTTTGAGCTGCCTGCCGGCTCCCTCAGCGTCGTGACCCCCCCTATCACCACGGAAAACAATCCGCCGCCCACGTCCGATGTGCCGGAGCCAGGCGCTCTGGCCTTCCTGGTCGGTATTGGAGCGGGTAGCTTCGCCTACACCTGCCGCCGTCTGCGCCGCCGCTAACGCTTCCTTAATCGTTGCGCACAACCGAGCCTCCTGTCTTCCAATTGGGAAACAGGAGGTCTTCCTTCGTTTGGTTCAAACCACGCCGATCACCATTCCAGAAGGATACCTGTTTTGCCTGACTCCGGACGGTGCCGGTCGTCGTGGCATCTTCCTTGCATCGCCTGCTTAGCATCCAGCGGGTATGGAGAGAGCACTCCCGACTCTGACGTGATAAGCGCGACCCCCATTCTCTTTCCCGCCAAGCCTCCCTACTAATCAGGAGCGTCTGCCTATGCTATCGCCGAAGCTACTCCGTATTTCCTGCTTGCTCGCCTGCCTCACCTTCTGGTCCTTCCAGCCTCTCCATGCCCTCGCGGAGGAGCCGCCTCCGGCTGTCCCTGGAGAAGTGCTCGTGGGGGTACGTGCAGAAAATGATACAGAGGATGTCGCAGCGGAACTCGAAAACGTGGCCGGACAGGTGGTCGGCCACCAGAGGGATCTGCACGCTTTTCGACTCAAGCTGCGGCCGGGCCTATCCCTGGAGGCGGCCATCGCCAGCCTCCAACAGCGCCCTGCCGTCGTCTATGCTGAGCCCAACTATATCCTGTATGCCGATGCCACGCCCAATGATCCCTATTTTGCTACCTATCAATATGGCCCCCAGAAAGTCCAGGCGGATCTGGCCTGGAATATATGGCAGCCAGCGGCGCAGGTGATTATTGCCATTGTGGATACAGGGATCGATACAAACCACCCCGACCTGCGCGACAAAGTGTACCGGGATGCCTCCGGCGTCGCGATTGGCTATAACGTGCTTGCCGGGACAGGCAACGCCACGGATGATAACGGGCACGGCACCCACTGCGCCGGCATTGCGGCGGCGGAGATCAATAACAGTACCGGCATTGCCGGCTGGAACGCGCAGGCAAGCGCTTTTGATCCAGGCTATACGCTTCTGATGCCCGTCAAAGTGCTGGATAGCACCGGATCAGGGACAAGCGCCAATGTCGCCAATGGAATCACCTGGGCCGCCGATCATGGCGCCAAGATCATCAGCTTAAGCCTGGGCGGCACTAGCTCGTCTACCCTGTCCAATGCGGTCCAATATGCCTGGAAAAAGGGCTGTGTCCTCGTCGCTGCCGCAGGCAATAGCAGTAGCTCGTCCCCAAGTTACCCGGCAGGCTACGCCAACGTCATCTCGGTTGCCGCCACAGATAGAACGGACACGTTGGCTTCCTATAGCAACTATGGCTCCTGGGTCAAAGTGGCTGCGCCCGGCGGCGCCAACACCGCCAGCGATAGCATCTATTCCACCCTGCCGACCTATCCCGCAAGAGGAAACTTCGGCACCAACTACGGCTATCTCTCCGGCACCTCGATGGCCTGCCCGCATGTTTCCGGGGAGGCCGCCCTGATACTGTCCCAGAACCCGACTCTGCCCAATAGCCAGATCAACAGCTTGATCACTTCCAAAGTGGACCCCTATACTCCCTACCAGGGCCGCACGCTTGCCGCCGGCGCAGGCCGCATCAACGTCTATAAGGCGCTGCAAGCGGCAGGCACCTCCACCGCTCCCGGCGTGCCCCTGAATCTAACGGCAACGGCTGGCAACGGTCAGGTCAGCCTGTCATGGCAGTCCAGCCTGGGAGCCGTCTCTTATAACATCTACCGCGCCACGGCCTCTGGTGCGGAAGGCCAGACGCCCTATCGTACCGGGGTAACGACAGCGAGCTTCACCGATACCGGCGTCACCAACGGCACAACCTACTATTACCAGGTAA
This sequence comes from Chthonomonadaceae bacterium, assembly GCA_035650735.1. Classification (GTDB taxonomy): domain Bacteria; phylum Armatimonadota; class Chthonomonadetes; order Chthonomonadales; family Chthonomonadaceae; genus DASRGL01. The sequence continues at coordinate 1,189 of DASRGZ010000174.1, read as the reverse complement.
CCGCCGTCAACAGCGCTGGCGCGCAGAGCTCCCCCTCCAATGAGGCCAGCGCCATACCCGCTGCCATCCCTGCGGCCCCCAGCAATCTAACGGCAACGGCAGTCTCCGTCAAGCAGATCAATCTGGCCTGGATAAACAACACCACCAATCAGGATGGCGTCTATATCGAGCGGTCACTGGATGGGATTAACTTCAGCCAGATCGCCACGGTTAGCGGCACCACGACCAGCTACGCAAATGCCGGCCTGGCACGCCAAACAACCTACTACTATCGCGTTCGTTCGCATAACGGCGCGGGCTACTCCAGCTATTCGAATACAGCAAGCGCCACGACGCCCAAACGCTAAATCGCACTCGGCAGGGATTTGGCTGGCGCTGACCAATATAAGCCTGTCGTGCAGCAGGTTGCTTTAACACGACCCAGAACCTTCCCTTCAGGAGCGCGCCGATGCCGATCCGCTACCGATTTCTTACCGAGGCACAGAGAGAGCAGTTCTTAGCTCGCGGCTATATCATTCTGCACGATTGTTTCCCGCGCGAAGTCGCCGAGCGCCTGACCGCCCATGCCTTTACCCGGCTGGGCTACGACCCGGACGACCCGACGACCTGGAAGCAGGCGCGGATCCATATGCCCAACGTCGAGTTCTTCCCAATGGAAACCTTTGCGCCCAAAGCGTGGGCGGCGGCCTGCGAGCTGCTGGGGGGCGAGGAGCGCGTCAAACCCTGCCATCTCAGCGATGGGTTCATTGTCAACTTTCACATTCGCGCCGACCAGCCCTGGCAGCCTCCCTCCGCGCAGTCTCCCGGCTGGCACAAGGATGGCGGGTTCTTCCGGCATTTCCTGGATAGTCCGGAGCAAGGACTGCTCACCCTGGTCTTCTGGTCGGATGTCGCGCATCAGGGCGGGGGAACGTTCGTGGCCTGCGATTCCGTGGCGCCGGTGGCCCGCTACCTGCGGGATCACCCGGAAGGCACGATCCTGAGCGAGTTCAACTTTGGCAGCTTGGTCCAGGAGTGCCGCGATTTTATCGAGGTCACGGGCCGCATTGGCGACATCGTCCTGCTGCATCCCTACATCCTGCACGCCTCCTCTCAGAACCTATCGGGCAAGCCCCGCTTCCTGACCAATCCGCCCGTCGCCCTCAAGGAGCCGATGCATTTCAACCGGCCTGATCCAAGCGATTACTCG
>DASRGZ010000173.1:0-74614 GCA_035650735.1 Chthonomonadaceae bacterium | reverse complement strand
CCCGGCGTCCCTTCCCGCGCCACTCCGGCCGCCTCAACGCCGCCTTCTTTGACGGGCATGTCAAATCGCTCTCGCCTTCGTTCATGAATGCCAAGCAGGGCTCCCCGGAAGACCTGATGTCCAACCATCCGTAACGCCTGCGTCTGCGCGGCAGTTAATGGCCTCTCCCCACAGGCAGATATGCCTACCCTGGCAGAACGCTTGTGGAGAGAGGCCCAAAAGCACGTAACCCTATGATGTTCCACACGCGAGAGGCAGCGTCCGCTGCCTCTGCTCCTACCCAAAGCGCCAGTGCCCCCGCGCCGCGCCGCCGGATCTCCCCGCGCTTTGCCGCGCTGATCTGCCTGGCGGCGGTGCTCGCTGTCGGCGCTTCCCTGACGCTCCAAAGCGGGACTTACCAGGACTGGCGGCTTTCCCGGATGTCCTTGTCTGAATTGAAGCAGGAGCTCCAGGATCGTGGGGAAAGCTCCCGACTGCTCTACTATATCGGCCTGCGCCTCAATCAGCAGAAGCGCTTTGCGGAGGCGGACGGGTATCTGCGGCAAGCCGTCGGGCTGGACCCGGACACGCCGCGCCTGCGGGACGAGTGGGCGCGCGCCTTACTCGGCAGCGGCAACACGACGGCGGCCTTCGGCGAGCTGCGCGAGTTCGCCGGACGGCACCCGGATCTAGCCGAGGCCCATTACATCCTGGGCAAGTTCTACTATACGCAGCGCTCGATGGAGCGGGCCAGCGAAGAGTTTACCCGTGCCGTCGCCCTCAAACCCGACTACGCCGCGGCGTATCTCTATCTGGCCGGGGCGGAGGATAGCCTGCGCGACCTGGCAAAAGCCTGGCAGGCGGCTTCCCATGCCGTAGCGCTCAACCCACAGAGCGCGGAGGCGCACCTGGCTTTTGCTTCCCTGTGCGCCCGCACCAATCAACCGCCCGCGCTGACCCGCGCCGAGTTTGAGAAGACGCTGGCCCTGGCCCCGCGCCATGCCGTGGCGCACCAGGAGTACGCCCGCTGGCTGCTGGATACCGCCAAAACGCCCGCCGACCGGAGCCTGGCGGCGCAGCAGGCGCAGCAGGCCATTGCGCTCGGCATCGGTGATTCGGCCTCTTACCTGATTCTGGGGCGCGCGCGCAACTATAACGGCGACCGCGTCGGGGCCATCGAACCGCTCACCCGCGCCGCCCAACTGGCCCCGGACGACCCGGCGCCGGCGCTGACGCTGATGCAGATCCACCGCGCCCTGGGCCATACGGACGAGTTCAAGACCTGGGAACGAGAATATCTCCTGCGGCAGAACCTGACCTCCGAACGCAGCAAGCTGCTCCAGGATGTGACGGTAGATCCCAACGACCCGGCCCGCAAGATGCGGCTGGCGCGCTGGCTAGGCCGGCACGGCGACGCCGACGGCTGCGTGCATAACTACTCGATGGCCATGCACAAGGCGCTGGACGCGCCGCCCGTGCTGATCGCCGCCTCGCGCGACCTGACGCAGGGCGGCCATGCGTACCTGGCGCTGCCGCTGGCGCTGCGCGCAGTCGAGCTGGCCCGCCGCAGCCCGGATGCTCACGAGGAGTTGGGCAACGCCCTGCTGCAGATGCGTCGGCTCAAAGAGGCGGCGGACGAGTACAACCAGGCGATCCGCCTGGAGCCGCAGCGCTCTCCGGTGCTGATCACCCGCCTACGGCAGTTCGCGGCGCAGCATCAGGATGATCCTGCCATCCGCGCCCAGAAGATCGAGACCTTTACCACGGGGACGAAAAAGTAACAGGGCCGGGCGATCCGTTCCCGTCCGCGCGCCCTGAAAAGGGCCGCAGGCAGAGAGGAACGCTTGCGCTCTGATAGAGAATGCCATTTTATACGGAAAGGTAGTTGTAGGATGCAGCAAAAGATTAGCCCAGCAGCGGCCATTGCCATCATCGTCGTCGTGGCGGTGGTTATCATCGTACTGGCCTACCGGCACTTTATGACCCCCTCCAACCGCGTTGTGGATAGCACGACCGTCTTTAAACGACCGGGTCCGCCGACGGGACCACCGCCAGGAGTGCAGCGAGGTGGACCACCCTTCGGCAACCAGCCCGGCAACGCTCCCTCTTCTACCCCATAGTTTCGGGTACTGAAAGTACCCGTCTCTAGGGCGGCTACGCCGCCAAGCGACTGCTAGGGTCGGAACTACGCACGCTCGACTGCCAGGGACGCCGCTCAACGGCTCGCGGCTCTGCCTGGCGATCTCCGCCTGGCGACACTCGCGCCTCTGCCTTGCGACTAGCGGACGCCTCGCTGCGGCAGGTTCTTCCCGCTTTACTAAGGCAACCACCTGCCGCCATGCCGGTTGTTCCGTCCGAAGGACGGTTGGCGGCGTAGCCGCCCTACAGACGGGTATTTTCCATGCCCGGCTAGGTCCGGGGTTTTCAACCCCCGGCTCTAGGGCCTAACGGCCAAGCGCCCTGGCGGACGCACAGTAAAGCCAGGTGTTCCGTCCGAAGGACGGTTGGCGGCGTAGCCGCCCTACAGACGGGTATTTTCAATGCCCGGTCACAAAGAGCTTGAGCCGGGCATAGAACGTACCCGGCTCAATGTGAGAGGACCCCTGTTTGCGTGGTGGACTAGCGGGAGGTCGTTGCAGTGGATGGCGGCGGCTCCGGCGCAAACTCCACGGGCGGATAGGCTGCGCGCTTTGCCAGCCGCACCCAGGCCGGATCGCCGTAGACACCCGCTTGGCGGTAGTCGAACGGCTGAAAGCCAATAGAAAAGGCGGGCGAGTCGGGACGCAGGCGGAAATCGTAGCGGTCGGGCGCGACAAACTTCGGATCGGCCACCAGCGAGCCGGCATCCTTGCCGAGCCGCTGCCACTGCTCAAAACTCAGGCCCTCAAAAGAGATCGGCGCTCCGGAGGCGTCCCAGTAGAGGTTGTGATCGAGTACGACGTTGGCATCCTTCCACGAGCCGGTGAAGAGCCTGCCGCCCTTCCAGTAGACGATGTTGCGCTCGAAGAAGAAGGAGATATGCTCTTCCACGCGCGAGCGCTGCAACTGCCCGTCCATGCTGAAGGCGAAGATGTTGTTGCGGACGCGGTTCTCCTTGCCGTAGTGCTGGTGGTAGCCGCCGGTCTTGGTATTGTAGACCAGGTTGTTCTCCAGGAGGATATGCGTGGAGCCTTCGTCGTTATAGAGGCCCCAGCCGCCGCGCCCGTAGCGGTCATACGAGTAGACGTCGTGGATGCAGTTGTTGTTGACGGTCGTGCCCTCGGAGGGGCCGAGCGTGTAGACGCCGCCCATGTCGCTCAGGATGCCCCAGCCGAGATGGTGGATGTGGTTGAAGTTGATGACGTTGCGCTTCGCCAGGCTCTCGTCGTAACCCCAGCGCCAGCCGACCGAGACGCCCGTGTAGCGGAAGTCGCCAATGTCGTTATGCGTGACGCGGTTATCGCCGCTCTGGCCGATCCAGACTCCCACCGCGCCCATAAAGAGATGCCCGCCGGATTGGATGATGTTGTTGTCCACGGTGATATGGCCGGTGCGCTCCGCCTCCTCCGGGCGTATCTCGCCCTCGCCGATGCGCACGCCGCCCGCGCCTAGATCATGAATGTAGGTATGCTCGACCCGGCAATTGGAGCAGCCGCGCCGAAACCAGATGCCGTAGTCGCCGATGTGGGCGATCTCGCAGTTCTGTATGGCGATGTCCTGCGCGTCATCGGCCATGAGGACGGCGGGAACGCTATAGGCGGCCTGTGAGTCGCTGTGGCCCTCCGGCTCCAGAAGGCGCTGCCCGTGCTGGAAGGAAAGCCCTTTGAGCGTGATATGTGCCACCTTCCGTCCCGGCTCGCCCTCAAAGCGCACGAACTGCTCCACCACCGGCGCGACGACCTCCGCCTTTGTCCACTCCTCACCGGGCAGCGGCTTATAGGTCAGCGTGCCGTCGCGATCCAGGAACCACTCGCCGGGAGCATCCAGCGCCGCTTTGAAATTCTCCAGATGGTAGCGCTGGCTCGGCCCCCACTCCAGAAACGGCCACGCCGCCGGCCCGGTCGTGATTACCATGTTGGTCCTCGGGTCAATGGCGGCGATTCGCAGGCGCGAGACCTCCCAGGAATGATAGGCCACCAGCGTCACGTCGCGGAGCTGTTCCGGCGAGAGGCCGAGCAGCGGCTGGATGTCTTCGGGGCGGGCGATAAAGGCCCGGTTGGCGAGATTGGTCTGCTTGCCGGTCAGCGGGTCGGTGCCCTCACCGACCTTGCCCTGCATATAAAAATAGAACTTGTTGGGCGTGCGCGCCCGCGTCGCCCGCCTGCCATTGACGAAGAGCTGCTCGAAGGTCCATTTCCCGGCCTTAACCTCCGGCACGACCGTCCTCCAGAGGCCGTCCGCTCCGGGCTGAAAGCCGCCCAGAACGCGCCCGCCGCTGAAGATCGGCCTGGCCCCACGCGCCGCCTCGTAGACGATGCGAAAGCGCTCCGTGCCGCTATCCTGCGGGCCGAAGACGATCGGCTCGGTCAGCGTGTAGCGGCCCCCCGCAATGACAACGCGCACGGCTTCGGTCAGCGGCCCGCCCGCCTTGAGCCGGCGGATGGCGTCCCGCGCGCCCGCCAGGGAGGCCAGCGGGCCGTCACTATGCGCGGCGTTGGGGCGTGATCGCCTCCCGGACCAGGCATCGTTGCCGTCGGGCGCGACATAGAGCGTAGCGGCTTGTGCAAGCGGCATAACAACCCCCAGGGCGGCTGCCGTCAGCAGCGCGCGCAAAAAGAGAGAGAACCGACACATCGGCAAAGGCTCCCATGCAGGATAAGGCAGCCCAAACGTCTACGGAGGGGCTGTCCTTTTTCATGAGCCTATTCACCCCAACGCCAGCCTGTTCCTTCTCCCTGCATTCTCGCAAACGCATAAAAGAGCCTTGACAACCCTCCATTTGTTTTGGTATGCTCTGTGCAGGTAAATCGGTTCACCAACGCGAATAGTATTCCCGCCAGGAAGCTGCCCTTACTCGAACGGCTTCTGGCTTACCTCCAGGGAACTCAAAGGAGAAGACCCCCATGACCATCGCAACGCCGCCGACCTGGAAAGACAGCGAAACGGTGCGGCACGCCACGCCGGAACAGGTCGCCCTTTACCGTGAGAACGGTTACTTAAAGTTTGGACGTATTTTCACGCAGGCCGAAATCGAGGCCCTCCGCCAGCATGTGGATGAGATGATCGCGGCCCTCCCGGAAGGCAAGCGCCCCGAAGAGATGGACGTCCCCCACTTTACCGACCCGTGGCTGTTCCGCTACCTGACCGATCCGCGCGTCCTGGACGTGATCGAAGATTTTATCGGGCCGGACATTGTTCTCTGGTCCAGCCACTTCATCGCCAAGCCCAAGGGCGACGGCAAGGCCGTTCCCTGGCACACCGACGGCGCGTACTGGAACCGACGCCTCGATCCCATGGAGGTCATCACGCTCTGGCTGGCCGTGGATGAGTCCACCGTAGAGAACGGCTGTATGCGCGTCCTTCCCGGCTCACACCGGGCGATGAAGACGGCCATTGAGGCTTACGAGCCGGTGGATAAAAGCACCAACGTCTTCCATGCGCGCATCCCGCCCGAACTGATTGACGAGAACAAAGTCGTAGACCTCGAACTGGCGGTCGGCGAATGCCACTTCCACGACGCCTGGACGGTTCACGGCTCGAACCCGAACACCTCCACCAAGCGCCGCTGCGGCTATACCATGCGCTACATGCCGGCCCATGTCAAGCTCCACCGAGAAGGCTGGAACAGGGAGCACAGAATCTATCTGGTACGCGGCAAAGACCGCACCGGCGGCAAGAACGACTACTCGCCTATCCCCAACTTCTAGAGGAGCGCCACTCCATGACCGAGAAGGTCATTCTCGATCCCCATTTTCGCAAGATGGCGTCTCTGTTCGGGGCGGAGGAGATGGAGCGCCTGCGCACGTTGGCCGAAATCGTCTGGGCGCGGGACGAGCCGATGCCCCCAGAAGCCGTGGAGGTCGTGCGGGAGGAGATCGTCGCCATCATCACGGGCGGCTGGCGCTACGGCTCCGTAGCGGCGTTTCCGAAGCTGCGCGCCATCCTGGAGGTCGGCGGCAGCTTCCCCAGCCCGGAAATCCTGGATTATCCGACCTGCTTTGCGCGCGGCATCCGTGTCTTAAGCTGCGCGCCGGGCTTTGCGCCGGCAGTGGCGGAGATGGCGCTGGGCATGGCCATCGCCGCCGCCCGGGACATCGTGGCCAGCGACGCCGCGTTTCGCGCCGGGCGAGAGGTCTGGGGCTACGCGGGCAATGTGCATGACTTCCTGCTCTTTGATAAGCCCGTCGGTTTTATCGGGTTCGGCGGGCTGGCACGCGCGCTCAAGTCGCTGCTGGCCCCCTTCCGCTGTCAGATTCAGGTCTACGACCCCTGGCTGACCGACGCCTATCTGCGCACGCAGGGCGTCACGCCCGTCAGCCTGGAGACGCTGCTGCGCACGTCGCGCGTTGTTTTTGTGCTGGCCGTTCCCAGCAAAGCCAACCGCGCCCTCCTCAGCCGCGAGCGGCTGGAGTCGATGCAGCCGGGCGCCGTGCTGGTGCTGATCAGCCGGGCGCATCTGGTGGACTTCGACGCGCTGACCGAGATGGTGCTGGCCGGGCGGCTCAAAGCAGCCATTGACGTCTTCCCAACCGAGCCGCTGCCGCCAGACCATCCGATCCGGCTGGCGCCGGGCGCGATCCTGTCGGCGCACCGGGCGGGCGGCGGCCCGGAGACCTACCGCATGATCGGGCGCATGGTCATCAACGACCTGGAGGCGATCCTGGCGGGCCTGCCTCCCCAGGAGATGCAGGTCGCCCAGCCGGAGTACATTCGCAATCGCGGCTGAACTCCCGGACGCCGCAGGCGGGCCGCGTTTGCGGAGGTTGGGTCCTCCAGGTGGCCTCGAACGCTGGCCGAGCGCGCCTCCGAACCGCGCCCGCAGTTGTTCCAGTCTTATTCCGTACCGCCAAAAAAACACTTGACAACGGTCACATCGTTTGTTAATCTAAGAGCAGGTGAACCGATTTACTACGGGCCGCAATCGCTACGGTTTGCCCCGCGCAGCCGCCAATAAGGAAGGCCGTCCGGCGGCGAGAAGCCGAGAAGAGAGCGGCCCCGGTCGCGACGGTTTGCCCTATGCAGCCGCCCGTGAAGGGGGAATTCTACCTGGCATGAGAAAGCGACCCACCCTGGCAGATGTAGCGCTGGCCGCAGGCGTCTCCAAGACGACCGCCTCCCTGGCGCTCAACGGCAACAACCGAATTCCGCCTGCTACGCGCGAGCGGGTGCTGGCGGCAGCGGAGACGCTACAGTTCCGTCCTCATGCCGTAGCGCGGGCGTTGGTGCGGCGGCGAGCGGAGGTACTTGGGATCGTCTGCGCGGTGCAGCCGTTTGCGAAGATGGCGCCTCATGCTTTCGAGCATGCCCTGCTCTCGGCGATCTTCTATCATGCCCTGGAGCGCGGCTATAACCCCCAGATCTACGGCTTTCCGGATCAGGACGCCGGGATCGAAGAATTCCTGCGCTATAGCGATGGGCGCAGCGATGCGTTTCTGCTCATCAACCCGCCCAACCGGAGCGCGCTGGTGGAGTATCTACAGAGCGTCGGCATCCCGGCCATCACCGTGCTGAGCCGCGACTCCGGTCCCCACGCGCGCTGGGTGGATAGCGATAACGAGGGCGGCATCTATGCGGCTATCGCCCATCTGGCAGGGCTGGGACACCGCCATATCGCCTACCTGACCGGGCGCAGCGACGAGCCAATTGTTCTTGCGCGCGTGGCCGCGTTCCGCAAAGCGCTCCAGGCGCACGGCCTGCCGGTGCGCGAGGACTGGATACAGCCCTATACCTGGAACGCCGACGCCACGGCTGCGCAGCTAGACCAATGGCTGGCCGCCGACACGCCGCCGACGGCCCTGCTGACCTGGTACGATTTTGCGGCGGAGGACGTCTATCAGGCCGCACGGGAGCGGGGTTTGCGCATTCCGGAAGACCTCTCCGTTGTCGGGTTCGACGATGCGCCTTCCGCGCGCACCATGCTGCCGTCCCTGACGACCGTGCGGCAAGACCCGGATTGCCTGGGCAAAGCCGCCGTGGAGTTCGCGCTGGAGACTCTCTGCGCCGTGCCGGATGCCAAAATGCCTTCCGGGGTTATCTGCCCGGTCGAGCTTATTATCCGGCAATCTACCGCGCCACCCGTTTCGTTTGGTAGCAATCTGGCTGTCTGACATAATGGGCATCCCGTCGTGGGCTTGAGCCCGATGGATGAGAAAAGGGAGGAGGTGAGAACACTCCGTTGCGATTTACGAATTGGATTCGATGCGCCCGGTGCTTAGGCTGGGCGAGGATTGAAACCTATGGGACGGCACAACATCGGTGCAAGACCGTAGAAGCCCGGCGCTTCCGCATGGGGAGCCGTCACTGCCCATAATCCGGCCTGATTGAGGTTCTCATTCTTTCGTCTAACTACGCTGTAAGGCTTTGCCGCTGCCGGCAGACCATCTCTTTGAGGAGAATTAACATGCAGATCGCATCTCCGTATCGAAAGCGCCGTACGGCGTTTACTCTGATCGAATTGCTCGTCGTCATCGCCATTATTGCGATTCTCGCGGCGATCCTGTTCCCCGTCTTCGCCCAGGCGCGCGCCAAAGCCCGCCAGGCTTCTTGTACATCCAACCTGAAACAGTTGACTCTGGCCGCCATGATGTACGTCCAGGACTACGACGGCAACTTCCCTTACTGGAACTGGTGGTACCAATCGGATGCAGGCGGCTGCGGCAGCCGGGGCAACCCGGCCCTGGATGCGGGCTGCGGACGCTATGAGACGCTCTGGATCAACGCCGTCTATACGTATAGCAAGAATTCCCAGATCTATGCCTGCCCCAGCGATGCGCAGCAGCTTACCCCTGCCAACAGCAATATCTGGTGGTGGACAAACCAGGATCTGAGCAAGGCCGGCGTGGGCGAGAAACTCGGGATCAATCCTGCCGTGCTCAAGCAGCAGGTCTCCTATGGCATGAGCGAGCCGCTCCACTTTGGCGAGCTCTTCGGTAACGGCACCAGCCCCACCACCGACTCGCAACTGGAGAAACCGGCGCAGGTGATGGCGTTCGCCGATTCGGTCCACTTCACGACCGGCAGCCCCTACCCGGCGGACGGCGTGAGCTGGGGCACCTACCCGGATCCGAACAACCCCAACGATCCCAACCACAACTGCCTGATTCGCCGTGTCGCCTATTCCCAGAACAACGATGGCACCTGGGCTAACGACTGCACGCTGGCCAAACCGGAGTGGGAGAGCGGCACGCGCCATTCCGGTGGGCAGGTGATCGGCTATGCGGATGGGCACGTCAAGTGGCTCAAGAACACCCAGACGACAAACGATCTGTTCCGGGGCACTTTCGTCCGGTAGATTGAAGGGCGGCAGGCGCAATCGGAAAGCAAACCGAATGGGCGTCTCTGTATTGCGCCTGCCCCGCTCCGCTTTCGAAACTGTACTCTAAACTCTAAGGAAGTTGTGATGAAGCAAAAGATTAGCGGACCCGTCGCCGTTGTCGTTATCGTTGTCGCTGCCCTGGCCATCGTGGGAGGACTCTATATGACCTACTTCCATGAGACAAAGCTGACGCCCCAGGAAAGCAAAGCGAGGATGGAAAAAGGTATGCAGCAGATGATGCAGCAGCGATACCAGAGCGCGCATCCATCCGGACAGGGGAACGCGGGCAGCGCCGCAGCTACTCCCGCTCCCTCCGGCAGGTGATGCCCTTTGCTTCTCTGTACGGATAGTTCTCTAGCCCTCGGAATGACCCGTTGAGATGGGCATAGGTCATAATCGGCTGACTCAGCCTATAAACATGGTGAATATCAGGCGTCGTTTACGAGCGTCGAACCTAAACTCCGGCGCACGATGGGCTGCTTGCCTGCTGACGCTGCTGCCAGGCCTGGCCTTTTCCTGCGTACAGCATTCCCCGCCTTCTTCAGGAGTCAAACCGCTCTTAACCAGTTCCGCCCTATCCAGCCAGCACGCTGCTGCGCCTGGACAACAGTCACCTCCGGATCTGCCGCCGCCCACAACGGCTGAGGTCGCTGTTGCCGAGCAGCGCCTGCGCCAAAATAGACGGGACGTCTCGGCCCGGATCAGTCTGGCCTCCCTCTACGCGCGGAGCGGGAAAGCGCCGGAAGCGGCCCAGGAACTGCGCGCTGCCATTCGGTTAGATCCAAAGAGTGTGGAGGCCTACCGTGCTCTGGCGGCTCTCTACCGGAAGGCGAATTATCTCGACCGTGAGCTAGAGACGCTGGAGACGCTGCGGCGCCTCGCTCCCGGAGATGCGGAGACAGCGCTCCGGCTGGGAGACATCTACCTGGATCTGGGCTGGCTTGAGGACGCTCGGCAGGCGCTCGATCAGGCGGCGCGCGCCGCGCCGGAGGAGCCGCGCGTTCTGATCGGACAGGCGACGCTGGCCTATCTGCGGCATCAGTATCCGGCCATGGAGCAGACGGCACAGGAGGGACTGCGCCGCTGGCCGCAGAACACCGCGCTGCTGGTCATCCTGGCGGAGGCAGACCGTTTGCAGGGACGCTATCCCGCTGCCGAGGAGCTTCTGCGCCGCGCGATAAGGCTCTCCGCGGATCCCTCCGTCCAGGCGCGTGATTATACGCGCCTGGCTCACCTGCTGCTGGAGCCGAGCTGGAAGCCCCTGCGCTATGCGGAGGCGGAGCAGATGGCGCGCATGGCCCTGCGCCAGAGTCCCGACGACCTGGAAGCCCACTACTGGCTGGGTCGGGCGCTGGAGCTACAGGGCAAGATGGCGGAAGCGGAAAGTCACTATGCGCTTGCCGCGCGCCAGGATATCCAGTTTGAATCCGTCGCACTCCAATTGGGTCGGATCTATCGGCGCGCGTCAGAGCCGGCCAGACGCGCCGAAGGCGAGCGCCTGATCTCGCTCTATACGACGGCGGAAGCTAATGCCCGCCATTTTGCCGAGGCGCGCGCCGCCGTAAGCGCCCATCCCAACGATGCAAGCGCCCATCGCAGCGTCGCCCTCTGGTACTTGAAATCGGACCGCGCCCCGCAGGCAGTCGTGGAGCTGCGCCGCACGCTCCAGCTGCGCCCAACCGATGGCCAGGCGCGCCGCTTGCTGGTTTCGGCCTTGAAATCTATGGGCAGACAGAGCGAAGCGCAAGCCGTCGCGCAAACGAGCGCAGCGCTCTCAGCCCGCGCTCTGAGTAAGGAAGCAAGTCCCTGAATTGAAGCCGTTCTCGCTCTCACCCACCGCAGGCCGTCTTTCCAGGCGTGACCGCATTCTGCTGATCGTCCTGGGTATCCTGGCGGTCGCCTGGCTGGCTACCTGGCCGCTGCGCGCCCGCTTAAGCCGCGAAACCGCCCGGATTGAGCAGGATACCGCCCAAAAGGCCCAGGCCCTCCGCGCGCTGGAGCGGCAAAAAGCCGAGGAAGCGGCGGCCCGCAAGCGCGTCGCCGCCGATCCGCAGAATTTCCAGGCGCATCTGGCGCTGGCCGCTGTGCTGGGCCGGGCGCTCAAGTACCCGCAGGCCGCGCAGGAGGCGCGTATCGCCGCGCAGCTCAACCCGCAAAGCGCCGAGCCGCACGTCGCCCTGGGCCAGATCTACGACGTAAGCGGATTACCCGACCTGGCGGCGGAGGAGTTCCGCCGCGCGCTGGAGCTTGACCCTAATAACGGCCAGGCGCTCTCCTTGCTGGCTTATAAATATATCGCTTTCGGCTGGAATCGCGAGGCGGAACAACTGCTCATCCGCGCCCTGAAGCAATTGCCCAACGATCCGCGCCTGCACGTGACGCTCGGCATGGTCTACTTCCAGAATAACGACTTTCGAGCTTCGGAGCGGGAACTGCTGACCGCGCGGCGGCTCGATCCTCAGGACGCCTCCAGCATCGGCCCCCTGATCGAAGTTTATCGGCACGCCCAGCGCTACCCCGATGCGCTCAAAACCATAGACGAGGCGCTCAAAATTCTGCCGGATAAGGGCCTGCTGCTGCTGGAGCGCGCGCAGATCTATATCCAGATGCGCAACGCGCCCGCCGCAATTGACGCTGCCAACCAGGCGCTTCAGCTGCATCCCGGAAATATACGCGCCCTCTATATCCGGGGCGTCGCCGAGAAGATGCTCGGCCAGACCGACGCCGCCCTGCGCGACCTGGAGCAGGTGCGCGCCGCCGATAGCCATACGGAGCAAGTGCTTTTGCACCTGGGACAGCTTTACATTCAAAAGGGAGAGACGCAAAAGGGAGCGGAGCTTCTCAAGCAGCACAAACAAGACCATACGCTCAGCGATACCCTGGCGCGTCTGACCCTGGGGGTGACCCTCAAGCCCAACGACATAAACGCTCACCGGGCTCTGGCCCGCGAATACTATCGGGTGGGCAGCCTGAAGCGGGCTATCGTGGAGTACAAGCGTATCCTGGAGATGCAGCCTGATGATCAGCAGGCACGCCGCCAGTTGGCGCAGGCGCTCCACGACGCCGGACGCCAAGACGAGGCTAACGCCCTTACCGCTAGCCTCTCCCCATAACAATGGAACCCCTTACATAGGAGAAAGAAGCATGAAAGCCGTTCGCGCGAGCATCGTTGCCGAACAGACGGTGCGGTTTGAGGAGTTTGACCTGCCGGACGAGCCGCAGGGAACGCAGGTGCTGGTGAAGATAGAGCGCACCATCGTCAGCGCCGGCACAGAGTTGGCCAACTACACCGGCCTGGACCCGGATACGCGCGTGCCGGGCCGATGGTGCGCCTATCCCTGGCGGCCCGGCTACGGCGGCATCGGGCGCGTGCAGGCGATCGGACCGGACGTGCAGGGCATCGCGCCGGGGCAGCGGGTCTACGGCATCTACAACCACGCTTCCTATGCGCTGGAGGACACGGCCAAGCGGCTCTGCGTGCCCGTGCCGGAGGGATTGGACTCGACGACGGCGGTCATGGCGCGCATGGCGGGCGTAGCGATCACCGGCATTCGCCGGGCGCGGGCCGCGCTGGGCGATACGGTCGTCATGATCGGCCTGGGGCTGGTCGGGAACCTGGCCGGGCAGTTCTTCCAGCGGGATGGGCAGCGCGTCATCGGCATAGACCTCGCGGCCAAGCGGCGGGCCCTGGCCGAGAGAGTCGGCTTCTACGCGACCCTCGATCCGTCCGAGCTTTCGGAAGACGAGCTCTGGGCGCGAGTGAACGCCCTGAACGGCGGCGTTAACCCGCCTATCGTCGTGGACGCCGTCGGCGACTCGCGCATCGTCGAGCAGGCGGTACACCACGTAGCCAACAATGGGCAGGTCATCATGCTCGGCACGCCGCGCGCGCCCTATCAGGGCGACGTCACCGTTGCGCTCAAGCGGGCGCACTTCCACGGCGTCGAGATCATCGGTGCGCTGGAGTGGACGATCCCGCTGCTGAAGCGCCAGAGCCCGGGCGTAACCACCGAGGCCAACGCCGAGCTGATCCTGCGCATGATCGGCGACGGCAGCCTCCAGGTGACGCCGCTCATCTCCCATGTCCTGCCGCCCGCCGAGCTGAATAACGCTTACCAGGGACTACTGCACGAGAAGGAGAGTTACCTGGGCGTCATTCTCGATTGGGAGCACAACCCGGCCCCCATCGCCGATTGAGCCGGGCGATGATGCGACCCGCGCCGTCCCAACGACAAACGCCATCGCAGCCGCAGGGCGGCGTCCGGGCACGCCGCCTGAGCGCCTACGGCATCACTCCGCGTGCGCTTCTCATCGGCACGCTACTCATTCCGGCGCTCTGCTTCTGGAACGTCTACAGCGACATCGTGGCCCAGTCCACCGAACTGGCCGTCACGGCGCTTGGCGTCGGAGTGACCTTCGCGCTGCTGGTGCTGCTGGCCGTCAACGCTGCCCTGAAACGATGGCTGCCGCGCCTGGCGCTGACGCAGGCGGAGCTGCTCTTCATCTATATCTTGCAGACGGTATCCATCAGCATCAGCAGCGTCGGCATGATGCAGTTTCTCATTATGATGCAGGCGAGCGGTCTGCACGAGGCGACGCCCGAAAACCAGTGGGCGGAGAAGTTTCACCCGTACCTGCGCGCCTGGGCGTTTCCCCGCCCGGACGCGCTGCGCGGGTTCTATCACGGCCAGTCCTCGTTCTTTACGTGGGCGCACGTTTCCGCCTGGCTCGGCCCGATCCTGGCCTGGTCGGCCTTTATCGTGGTCATGCTCTTTACGACACTCTGCCTGAGCGCGATCCTGCGGCGGCGCTGGGTCGAGCAGGAGCGGCTGACTTTCCCCATCGTCCTGCTGCCGCTGGAGATGACCCGCGACGGCGGCAATCGCGCCCTGTTTGCCAATAAGTTCCTGTGGGCCGGGTTTCTGGCCGCCTTTGCGCTGGAGAACCTCGCCGGCATCGCCTATCTCTATCCATCCATTCCCTTCGTGCCCCTCAAGCCTAGCGATCCGCGCCTGAGCCTGACGTCCCTCTTCACCACCTCGCCCTGGAACGCCGTTGGCACGCTGGAGATGTCGTTCTACCCGGTAGTTATCGGCGTAGTCTACTTCCTGCCCACGGATGTCTCCTTCTCCTGCTGGTTCTTCTTTTTTGTGCGCAAGGCGGAGGACGTGATCACGACGGCGCTGGGCTTTCGCGATCCGGGGGCGCGCCCGGCCCTGGCGCGCATTCCTTATATCGGGGAGCAGGCGTTTGGCGCGTTTATCGGGCTGGCGCTGTTCTCGCTGTGGAACATGCGCGGCTATCTGCGGGAGGTATTCCGCACGGCCTTCCGGTCGGACGGGGCCGCCGGGGACGACAGCAAGGAGCCGCTTCCCTATCGCTGGGCGCTGGCGGGCACGGTACTCGGCTTTGTGGGGATGACGGCGTTTGCGGTGGCGCTTGGCATGTCGGCCTGGCTGGCGGCGCTCTTCTTCCTGCTCTATCTGCTGGTGGTGGTTACCTACACGCGCCTGCGGGCGGAGGCGGGCCTGCCCTGGGCGTTTGGGCCGGACATGACCCCGCATCAGATGCTTACCTCCGCCGCCAACCCGCAGGTCTACGGGATGCAGAACCTGGTCGGGCTGACCCAGTTTCAGTGGATGGACCTGGATTACCGCCCAACCTTGATGCCCTACCAGTTGGAGGCGTTCAAGATCGCGGGCGAAGCGCGCATGCGGCAGCGGCAGGTTTTTGGGGCGATCCTGCTGGCAACCGTCCTGGGCACGCTGGTTGCCTGGGCCGCCATCCTGGCCTGCTATTACCGCTACGGCGCGGGATCGGCGCACGTAGATAGCTGGCGCACCTCGATGGGCCGCACGCCCTGGAACATTCTCTCCGGCTGGATAGATACGCCCAATCGGTTTGATGTGCTGCGCCTGCAAGGCATGGGCATCGGGATGCTGGTCATGGGGCTGCTAATGGCGGGCCGGGCGCGTTTTCTCTGGTGGCCGTTTCACCCGGTCGGCTACGCGCTGGCCGGGACGTTTACGATGCCCTGGCTCTGGTGCGCGACGTTTGTCGGCTGGCTGATCAAGGCATTGATTCTGCGCTATGGCGGGATGAAGCTCTACCGTCAGTTGCTGCCGTTCTTTATCGGCCTGATCCTGGGCGATTACGTCTCCGGCGGTCTCTGGGCGCTCTTCGGCACCCTTACCGGCGTGCAGACTTACAAAGTGATTCCAATTTAAGGGAGAGATAGATGCAAAAAGTGGTCGTGAGCGGCCCACGTCGGGCCGAGATCGTGGAAGTGCCGGACCCGCGCCCGAAAGAGGACTGGGTTCTGGTGAAGGTGCATGTCGCGCCCATGTGTACGGAGTACAAAGCGTTCCTGGCCGGAAATCGCGCCGAGCATCTGGGGCATGAGGCGGCGGGCGAAGTGGTCGCGGTCGCCCAGCCGGGGCGCGTCAAGGTCGGGGATCGCGTGGTCGCCATGCCGCTGGCCGGATGCGGCACGTGCTCGCTCTGCGTGGGCGGCGACTATATCCATTGCGAGCAAGCCGCCGATTACGCCCGGCTGCACGGCTCGCTGGAGGGTAGCGCCACGATGGGCCAGTATATCCTCAAGCCCTCCTGGCTGCTGCCCAAAATCCCGGAGGGCGTCTCCTACGAGCACGCCTCGCTGGCCTGCTGCGCACTGGGGCCGTCGTTTGGCGCGTTTGACCTGATGGGTGTGGATGCGTTCGATACGGTGCTAATTACGGGGGCCGGGCCGGTCGGGCTGGGCGCGATTGTCAACGCCGTCTACCGGGGCGCGCGGCCTATCGTGGTGGAGGGCCATCCCTGGCGCGTGGAGCGCGCGAAACAGCTTGGCGCAGAGGCCGTGATCGATCCGAAGAGCGAGAACGTGGTGAGCCAGATCCGGGATCTGACGCAGGGGCGTGGAGTAGATAAGGCGCTGGACTGCTCCGGCGTGCCCCAGGCGCAGCGAGTCTGCATTGACGCTTTACGACGCAAGGGTAGCCTGGCCTTTGTCGGCGAGTGCTACGACGACGAGCTGCGTCTGCGCATTAGCCCGGATATGATCCGCAAGGGGCTTAAGCTCATCGGCTCCTGGCACTACAACCTGGCGCTCTTCCCGCAGATCATGCAGGTCATTCAGAAATCGCCGCTGCTGGACAAGCTGATTAGCCACGAGATACCCATGAGCGAGATCCAGCAGGCGATGGAGGTTTCCGCCTCGCACAACTGCGCCAAAATCCTGCTCAAGCCCTGGCAGTAAGGCAGCCCACCCCTAAAGGGATGGGCTGCGGACGGCAAGCCCCCTGAAGGGGGCTAACCTTCCTTCTTGTAACCCCTGAAAGGGGCTCACCCACCTCTCTTAGCCCGCTTTAGCGGGCTTGCCGCCTACAGCCCGGTCCTTTAGGGCCGGGCGCCTGGGCTTATCCGCCCTTCCCCGTGGGAGAAGGCGGAGCAGGCTGGGAGGGCGTGGGGGTGGCAGGCGCGGAGGGCGCCTCGCCCTCTTCCTCGCCCCCCTCATCCTCCTCGTCAACGTGGATCTTTCCCTGAAGTTTCCCCTGGCTGGAGATTTGTTCTTCGCCCTTTTTCGTGTGGATGGTCAGGTTCTGGTCGAAGTGAAATTCCTGCCCCTGATTATCGTGCATCTCAACCGGCGCGAAGAGCACGAGAACTTCCGTTTTGCCGTTGTATTCGGCGTGCTCGGCGGTCGCCGTGCGCTCGATCTGCTTACCGTCCTTGTCGGTATATTTTTGTGTAAACACGACGTTGCCGCGCAGGATGGCGAACTTCCTCCGGTAGTAGTCCTCCAGGCGGTCGCAGGTCGCGGTGACGCCGTGCCGCCGAATCGCGCCGGCATCCTCTTTCTCCTCAGTGGGCGGAGGCGTCTTGCCCGGCACCTCTATCGGCGCCAGCCCGACCGCTCCCTTTACTGCCCCCGGCGGAGGACTGCCCTGCGCTTCCGACTCCGGCTTGAGTACCAGAACCACATGGCCTGTGATGATAGCCAGCTTCTTGCGGCTGTTATCCACCGTCGCCTTATCGCCCGTGACATGGTGTTTCAGGTCGTCCAGAACCAGATGCCCCTCCGCATCCAACTGCTTTTGTTTGCTGTTATAGCGGAAGGCATCGCCGGTAACGGTCGTCTCCCCTTCGACATAGCGGAAGTTGCGCCCGCTGCCCACACTGGTTACGTCGTCGTGCGTCCAGCGTTCCGCGCTTATCTGCGCCCACTCCGACTTTTTGCCAGCACTTCCGGCACTGGCAGAAGGAGTGGCTGGCTTTGATTTGGGCAGAGATGCCTGGTTCGGGCGCGCGCCGGCGCGCGTCCATCCGGCGGCAACGGCAACGCCGAGGAGGGCGGCGCAGGTCGCAGTGAATGTCAGGCGGCGGAGAACAGTGCACGGTTGGGACATAATGGCTGTTTCCTTACACATTCTGGCAATTTGATGCTATGTTGCGTTCAATTCAAGCTCCTCCTGGGTGGGAGGCTCAAACCACGACCACCAGAGATTAAGCTGTTCCTCGGTGACGACAAAGGTTCCTGGCGGGAGATTTGCATTGCGCTTCGACAATCTGGCCCACAATTCCTCCCGGCCAACCTCAAGGTAGCGCAGCTCGACACAGGCCCCTAACGCTTCCGCCTGCGCCCGATAATGTCGGCGCTCCTCCCGAGACCAGAATCCCCATTCCAGGACGACATCGATTCCTAAAACAAGAGCCCTTGTGGCAACCTCCCACTGTACGGCTTCCACCGGCGAGCGCAGCCTGTCTAGCTCGGCTTGATCCGTCGGATCGGCGATGATTTGCGTGATCCATTCGTCGGGGCATAATCGCAGTGCGGGCCGTTCCTGCTCCAGTTGCCTGGCAAGCGTTGTTTTGCCTGCCCCCGGCAAACCGCATATCAGAAAGAGAGTCGCCATAATAGAATAGCGCTACCGGACATACCGTGAATATATGGTTGAGAAGCATACCAGTACCATAATACCATAACGGATATGCCAGCGCAGTGTGAGCCTTCTTATCCCTGAGCACAGAAGGTAGGCCCGCCCTGTTTTTGGTCGGCCTCCATAGCCGCCTCTATGATATCGCCCGGATCAAATTGACTGCGGAGAAGCCTCGCCTCACCTGCCTTTGCCTCTTCCCCCAGACCTGTATCCAGGAACACGCTTCGTCCAAACTCACCGATGTCTTCGATGGCCCGCTCGTAGCGGTAATACGCCAGCGCGGCGAGATCCACATCCACCGCGCCGTACCCTTGAAAGAACAATTCTTCTTCTCCTGGTTCCACGCGACCCGCAATGGTGGAACCAATTATAAAGAGCAGATCCCGCTCTCTGGGAGCCAGGAGAGGACCGTCCCAGTCTATGAGGTAGATCTGCCCCTCTTGGCTGACCAGAACGTTCGCGCGATGAATATCGGCATGACACAGGACATTCTCAAACGGCCGGGATTGAAGCTGTTTTCCTAAAGCCTGCGCGCGTGCGATGATGTGCTCTATTACAGGCATCTTCTCGGCCCAAAATGAGGCCAGATCCGAAGCCACCGGACTATCGAAACGGGCGTCCTGTATCCAGGCCGACAAGCGCTGGACTAGCCGGGCCGACGGAATGGAGAACGTTTCCGTAGGCACTTGCCCACGCAGCAGCGAAGCAAAGCCGCCAGAGTGAATGGCTTTCAGAGTGGCGCCGAATTCCCGCCACTGGCTGTCGGTCAGGCCGACAACCATCGCGTTCTCGCCTCGGATGAAGGGGTAGACAATCACCGAGTAACTATCCAGGGAGCACCAGAGCGCCTGCGTCCGGGTGGTTAGCGGCGCGAGGATGTTCGGAATGCCATGCTCAATGAGAGCGCGCGGGACAAGCAGGCTGGGCGGGTGGATGGCTCCGGCCCGAATTTTGACGAAGTAGGAGACGCCTTCCGCCGTGATCGCCTCGTAGAGAAAGGCATTCAGGTCATGGCCGATGGGCAGAAAGCGAGCGGAAATGACGTCGAGGCCATACTGGGTGCGAAGACAGGCGGTTATCTTCTCCTCGGGAAAGTCCGGTTTTTGGCGCATCCCCTTTTCTCTCCTTCGCTGAGCCTCGTTAAATGTATCACGTTCTTCCTTGCGGCTTCAGCGCACGAACCCGGCTACGTGCTCCTCAAAGGTTTTGCTCACCACATCGAATTGACGTATCCAGGCCTCTGCTTCCTCACTCAATTTGCCGTAGGTCCGCACATCCAGGGGCTTGACCGTCTGGAAGAACTGCCGGAACTCTTCCCAGTCCGTGATCATTTGGATGTGCTGCATGATCTGGTTGCGGTCTGAAAAGGTGAGAAGGGCGCCGACCTCGGTCGAGTTGGAGTGGGCATAGAACTGGATTCGCACGAGGGCGGCGATCCCTTCGGCCTGCAACCGTCGGACGACCGCCTCCACGACGGCAACAAATTCCTCATAAGGTCGGGTCCGCTCCAGCACTTCCATTAGCGTGACCTCTTCGGGGCTGATAATGTCATGTCTGTCTCCCAGGTTGGATGTTCTCGTGTCTTAATCTCTTTCGCTTCGGATTCCTCTAAATGTAAATGGGATCCCATGAATCAAGAAAAAAGTGAGCCCTCGGAGTCCAAAGCGGACTCGCTCACGCCTGGGATAGCCTGTCACCGCCGAGGTTTGGGGCCATAATCGCGCATAATTCACCAGATGTTAAAAAATTTCACCATATTCTATTGACATTCGTGATGATATATGTTAGATTCCGGTAATTCTGATGCAGGCAATGGCATATGCCATCTGGCGGGGAGGCGCAATGGCGATCCGGGAAACAAACACACAGGGCGATACGAAGCGCGGGGCGCTCCTCGCCGTCGAGAGACGTCGGCGGGTATTGGCCTGGGTACAGCGTCACGGCGCGGCCAACGTGGCTCAACTGGCTCAGACGCTGGATGTTGGTCCCAATACGATCCGCCGCGACCTTGCCATGCTCGCCAAAGAAGGCAAGCTAATCCGTTCGCACGGCGGCGCCGTCGCCAACGATCCGGCCTTCACGCGGCTGCCCTATGTTCAGGTGCGCCATGAGCACGCGGAGCAAAAGGAGTGGATCGCAGAGGCCGCCCTGGAGTTCCTTCCGGAGACCGGCTCCGTGTTTCTGGCAGACGGAACGACCGTCCAGGCGTTCGCCATGCGGATTCCTCCGAACGCCTCGATACACGTCGTCACCAACTCGGTTCAGATAGCAGCCCGCTTGACAACGGAGACGGCCTGCACGGTGGAACTGCTCGGTGGGAGAGTTCGGCCGGAACTGCTCGCCACCGATTGCAGCCTCGCGATAGAGGCGCTCGATATGCTGTTCTGGGACATCGCCTTCGTCGGGGCCGCCGCGCTGGATGTGTCCTATGGCATTACGGAGCGGGATGCGCCTGAGGCGGTCCGGCAACGCAAGTTCATTGACCGGGCGACGAGGGTGATCGCCCTGTGCGACTCCTCCAAGCTCGGTCGATGCTCCTACGCCCGTGTCGGCCCGCTGAGTCTGTTGGATACGATAGTGACCGACATCGGTGCGTCGCCGGAGGATGTGCAGGCTATCCGTGATACCGGCGTGGAGGTCGTCCTTGCCGGCACGGAAGCGCTGCAAAGGGAGGTGGAAAGACAGAACGAGGAAATAGAATGATGGTTTGTTCTGTCGCTGATGCGCCCTTTTCTGGGTGCTGTAAAAGGAGAAAGCTGTGAAACGAACACAGAGTGGCTTTACACTTATCGAACTGCTCGTCGTTATCGCCATTATCGCCATACTCGCCGCCATCCTCTTCCCCGTCTTTGCCAGGGCACGAGAGCAGGCGCGCAAAACGAGTTGCCTCTCCAACATGAAGCAGATCGGCCTGGCCGCGTTGATGTATGTGCAGGACTACGACGAAACCTGGCCCTGCATGTATCTGGAGGCCGCGCGCCAGATCCCGGACGACATCTACAGCGAGGTCTACAACGGGCACGCGCCCATTGCCGATGACGCCACCGCCCAGTATGTACGGACCTCCTCCTACATGGCTCAGTTCATGCCCTACATCAAGAATGCCGGCCTCTTCGGCTGTCCGAGCGACCCGGGGGTAGATACGCGGATCGTAGTCGGCAAGCGCTTCACGTCGTACCACTGGAAGTTCTACCCGATATCCATACCCTTCTCCCCCGGCTACGTGGACCAGATCCAACCGTCGTGGGCCAAGACCGCCGTGAAACTGGCCGCAACCGAAAAGGTGGCGCAGGCGTTCATCCTCTCCGAGATCATCCCCTTCCATGACTTCCGCAAGGACCCGGCCGCCGCGGGCACCTTCTGGGATGCCTACGCCTGGCTCCCCGATTGCAAGATGAACCTGACGTTCATGGACGGCCACGTGAAGACCTACACCTCTCAGGCATCGCTGTTCCCCTACTTCGGATGGCTCAGCGGGTCCGCCCATGTCTTCGACGTCCATTGGCCCCGCTGCATTCCGCCGCACGGGGGCGCGGCCGAACCCTGCCCGGATAGCTTCGGTAACTTCTGGGATGTGGACTAGGCCGGTTGCAGGAGTAAACAATGAAAACAGAGATTCCTCCGTGGGTCGCAGCAGCCATCGTCATCGTCGTGGTTTTGATCATGGTGGCTTACCTCTACTTCGGCACCGGCCCCGGACGGCAGGCTAAGGATATGGAGGCGGCGATCAACGCCACCATCGCCAAGCCCGGGTCCAAAGCGGCGGGTCCCCTGCTCGACCCCGGCTCTCCCGGCGCCCCGGGAGCAGCGGCAGGCGGACCCTCCGCACCGCAACCGAAGTAACCGACCCGGCACGGGATGCGCCGGAGTCGGGGCGCTCCCGTGTCGGATGTGCCGTTTTCCGGGCGCCGCAAGTTAAGGAGAAAGCTGTGAAACGAACGCAGAGTGGTTTTACACTCATTGAACTGCTCGTCGTTATCGCCATTATTGCCATACTCGCCGCCATCCTCTTCCCCGTCTTCGCGAGAGCGCGGGAGCAGGCCCGTGCCACGAGCTGCCTTTCCAACATGAAGCAGCTCGGCCTGGCCACGCTCATGTACACGCAGGACTGGGATGGCGCCTTCCCGACGGTAGACTGGGCTACCTTCCAGACGATTGATCTTTTTACGGATTACTATCGTGGGGTGGGCGCTCCGCCGGATGCCACGACGCTCGACTACGAAAGGAAGTATAGCCTCAAGACGCAGCTTCAGCCCTACATAAAGAACGATGGGATCTGGAAGTGCCCGAGCGATATCGGGGCCGACCCGACGATAGTGCTGGACAAGCGATACTCATCCTACTATTACCAGTTCTTTGCCTCGGCAAGCGGCTGGGCCAGCACCTGGGGACTCAGTCTCCCCTCGCCCTGGACCGACAGCACCACCGCGTATCCCTCCCAGTTCAAGTTGTTCAGCGAGCTGGTCCCCTGGCATGACAACCGGCACATTCCCAACGACTACGTGGGTGGGGACGATTGGTACGCCTGCTGGCAGACGGATGCCAAGATGAACGTCGTCTTCTTCGACGGCCATGCTAAGGCCCATCCGGTAGATAAGCTGCTCTGGCGCTTCTCCTGGCTGCCAAAGCCGTGCTACGATCCGATCTGGCCCAGGCTGGGATGGCCGGTCACGTCCAACTTCAGGGATACCGATCCCTAGTGGTCGTTGGAGAGGGCGCAAGAGAGCGTGTGGAGGTAAGATCGTAATGCGTGTGAACATTCCGACGCCGGTTGTGGCGCTGATCATCACCGTCGTTGTGCTGGTGCTGGGGTACGTGTTCTGGCAGGGCACGTCCCCTGGCGGGGCCAATGCCGAGAAAACGGAGCGGATGCTGCGCAAGGCATTCGGAGGGGGAAGGGCGCACGCGGCCCCTACCCCTCCGGCAGGCGCGACAAAACCGGCGGGCGTTCCCGGCATCTCTTTTCCGGATCGCTGAACACCCACGCAGAGCAACTCCGCAGTTCTCCGCGATTGGAAATCTGCGAAGTTACGGCGAGGATGCGTTTAGAGGAACGCCTTTGCCTGGATCACAGACCTATCCAAGCAACGTGAGGAGCTATTTATGACAACCTACGGCGCTGCCTGGTGGCGGCAGGGGATTGATTTCGCCTGCGTGCCGCATATGGTGACGGAAAGCCCCGGCCCGAAGTCGCAGGCGATACACGCCCGCGCCTCCCATATCATCCAGGGGCTTTCCTCGCAGGTGAAGCTGCACCCCGTCTGTTTCCAGGAGGGCTTCGGCGTCGTCCTCAAGGACGTGGACGGCAACACCTATCTGGATTTCTCTTCGGGCATCTACGTGACGACGCTCGGCCACTGCCATCCCAAAGTCTCCGAGGCGATCGCGCGGGCAGCCCGCACGCTGATGAACTGCCACGACTTCACCACACCGGTGAAGGCAGAGCTGCTGGAAAGGCTGGTGGGAGTCCTGCCACCGGGCGTCAACGGGGTGCAACTCTACGACTCCGGCACAACCGCCGTCGAGGCCGCCCTGCGCGCCGCCCGCGCCTACACCGGCAAACACGAATTTCTCAGTTGTTACATGGACTTCCACGGCAAGACCGGCCACGCGGTCAGCCTGGCGAAGATGAGCCGGGTGAACGGCCCGGCCCGCGCCGAAGGGTTCTACCTGGTTCCCCGCCCCCATCCCTACCGCGCCCTCTTCCGCAAGGCCGACGGGACGATTGACACCGACGCCTACCTCGCCTTTTATGAGGAGTTCGTCGCGAACGTGACCACCGGGCAGCTTGCGGCGTTCGTGGTCGAGCCGATACAGGGCTGGGCCGGTTCGATCCTTCCCCCCGATGACTTCTTCCCGAAGCTGCGCGCCTTCTGCGACCGGCACGAGATGCTGCTCATCGCCGACGAGGTGCTGACCTGCATGGGCCGCACGGGTACTTGGCTTGCTATGGAGCACTGGGACACGGTGGCGGACATCAGCACGCTCGGCAAGGGCTTCGGCAACGGTTTTCCGGTCACGGCGATGGTGGCGCGCGAGAACGTCAAGGCTGCGTTCGAGGCGATCTCCGCCTCAACCAGCTACGGCGGCAATCCCATGGCTTGCGCGGCGGCTCTGGCCTCCATCGAGGTTATCGAAGCGGAAGGGCTGCTGGAGAACGCGCGGCGACTGGAGACGTTCTTTCTGCGGCGCATGGAGCAGATGAAGGCGGCGCACCCGATCATCGGCGACGTGCGCGGGAAGGGCTGCCTGCTGGGAATCGAGTTGGTAAAAGACCGCGCCACCAAGGAGCCGTTCGACGAGGCCGGGAAGCGGGTCTACCAGAAGGCGTTCCAGAAGGGGCTGGCCTGGATTCCGGCGGGCCACATCCTGCGCCTCTCTCCGCCTATCATCATGGACGAAGAGATCGCCGCCAAAGGCATGGACATCATAGACGAAGCGATCTTCGAGACGGAAAAGGAATTGGGATACGCATGAGAAACGCGGACGCGCAATGGACGCTGGATTTCGAGATTAAAGGCGAGGAACGGACGCAGGCGCTAGCCGAGGCCGCGCGAATCCTGAAAGACTGGGGCCTGACCATGCCTCCCGTGGACCCGCTCACCATTGACTTCGGCCTGCGCAATTTTCGCCGCATCGGCGAGATCGAGTACTGGATCGTCAACGACCGCGACCGAAACTACTGCGGCAAGTTTCTCCTCCTCTTTGAGAATCAGCGCTGCCCGCGCCACCAGCACCGAATGAAGGACGAAACGTTCTTCATTGTCAAGGGAACGGTCGCGATGGAGGCGGATGACAGGGAGTTTCTGATGCAGGAGGGCGACACCTACCAGATGGCTCCCGGCGTCGTGCACACCTTCGCCGCGGTTGGCGGGCCTGCCCTCGTGCTGGAAGTTTCGCTCCCTTCGATTCCGGGCGACAACATTTTCGAGGACAGGCGCATCGGCAGGGACGGAGTGCTGTGATCGCGCGCTCTGCCCAATCTGGCGAGAAAGGGACGCGCTGAATGACCTCTAGCTGCATCCTCGCGCTGGACCTGGGGACGACCGCGTTCAAGGCCGCACCGGTGGATGAGACCGGCGTTCGGGGGCGCGTGACCGTCACACCCTACGAACTGGACTACCTGGACTACGCGGAGGGCCGCGTCACCTGCAACCCGGAGCGGTATGTTTCGTGCGCGTGGAAAGCCCTGCGCGGGGCCGCGCGCACCGCCCGCGAACAGGGCCTTACCGTCCGCGCGGTCGGGCTTTCTTCCCAGGCGCAAACCTACGTCGCGCTGGATGAGCGCGGCCAGCCGGTGCAGCCTGCCGTCGTCTGGACGGATACGCAGGCCGTGCCGGAGGCGGAGGAGGCGGCGCGTGCCCTGCCGGACTTCGCCCGGACGTGCGGCTTCGTTCGGCCCAACCCGATGCAGTTTCTTCCGAAGGTCATGCGCTTTCGTCGGGAAGGCGGCCAGGCGCGCTGGTTCGTGCTGCTGAATGAATGGGTCACCTATCGCCTGACCGGAGAACTCTACGGCGACTCGACCAACCAGGGCATGGGCGGCTTTTATGACATCACGAAGCAGGCCTGGAACGAGCGCGCGCTGGCGCTGGCAGGCATCACGGCAGACAACCTTGCGGCGGTCGCTCCGGCGGCGGCGCGGGGCGCGTGCCTGACGCGGCTAGTCTGCGGCGCGCTCGACCTGCCCGCCGTGCCGGTCTACTCCTGCGGCAACGACCAGAGCTGCGCGGCTGTCGGGGCGGGCATCGAGGAAGAGGGCGATCTCTTTTGCAACTTCGGCACGGCGCTGGTTGTCTATGCGCTCAAGTCCCGACCGATGGAACCATCCTCCGAAGACCAGATCGCGGGGATAAGCCCGCTGCCTGGACGGTGGTTCCTGCTGGGCCTGGAATCGGAGTGCGGCAACGTCGTGGAGTGGCTGGCGCGGCTGCTCTACCCGCGCAAGGGCGTGGACACGATGATCGAGGCCGCGCTCAAGGCGGAAGAGGTTCCCACCGCACTGCCGCAGTTTGCTCTGCACGGCGGCGGGCGGCTGGACATTCACGACCTGAGCCTCGGCTGCCGTCGGGAGGAATTGGCCCGCGCGCTGCTGGAGTACTACGCGGCGCAATTCGGTGCGCTGCTGGCCGGCGTCACCGCCGCCGGGAAGCCGCCGCGCCGTCTCTTTGCCGGGGGCGGCCTCTCGCGCAGCGCGCACTGGCTGGAACTCCTGGGCAAACGGCACCACCTGACTCTGCAACCGACCGCCGGAGAGCATCCGGGCCTGGTCGGCGTCGCGAAGATCATTGCCAATCGCCGGGGCTGAAAGGCGCTTCGTCATCTTCCCGCCGCGGAGACAATTGAGGGCAGTATGAGTTTAGGCGACCAGTACAACCGGGATGGCTATGTGATCGTTCGCAATGTAGTGGATGCCGCGCGCGTTGCCGAAGCGAAGCAGCACGCGCTGGACACGCTGACACGGTTTCCCGACGAAACCCCGGAACAGGTTCATGCACGTCCCTTATGGTTCGAGGACCCGTTCTATCACCGCTTTGTGAATCAGCCGCAACTCATCGACCTGGCCGAGGCGATCCTGGGGTCGGACCTGGCGTTGTTCGCAACCGGATATATCATTAAACCGCCTGCGGCACAGGCGCAACAGATGGCGATTCTCTGGCATCAGGACGGCAGCTACTGGCCGCTCGATCCGATGGAGGTCTGCACGATCTGGGTAGCTTTAACGCCCTCGACGCCCGCGAACGGTTGTATGCGCGTCATTCCCGGAACGCAGCATATGTGTTTGCATGAAGTTCAGACCCGAACAGACGTTCGCAACCTCCTCAATTCGGGAATCGATAACAGCCTGGTAGACGAGTCGCGGGCAGTGGATATGGAGCTTCAGCCCGGTGACGTCTCCATCCACCATCCCAACATCATTCATGGTTCCAATGCGAACACCTCCCGCGATCAGTGGCGAATTAATCTCGTCATTCGCGTCATCTCCGCGCACACCAGAGTCACCAATCCGGACTGGAAAGGCGTCTTTCACCTGCGCGGAAGACGGCGGGAGGACCTGAATACGTACCTACCGACACCCTGAGGCAACTGAATGGAACATCGTTTTGAGTACCTCACCTCCGAGCAACTGAAGCCCTTCATCGAGCAGAAAGCCCTGATCCTCATGGGCATCGGCACCATTGAGGAGCATGGGGCGCACCTGCCCACCGGCACGGACCTCTTCATCACGCAGCGGTTCATGGACGACCTCTGCGCCTACCTGAAGGATCACAGCCAGGTTCCTTTCCTCACTCTTCCGGCCATCTGGACGGGCTACTCCGCCGTGGAGATGCAGCGTTGGCCCGGCACGATCCGTATGCGCACCCGCACGGTCATGAACATGATGCGCGAGATCGTCGGCTCCCTCTGCGAGATGGGGTTCGATAAGATTCTCATCCTCAACGGGCACGGGCATCACACCGAATTGCTACGGGTCGCGGCGCGGGAGGTCGCCGATGACCATAACGTCTACCCTGCCGTGGCGAATTTTCTCTATCTCGGCGCAAAGGAATACAACGCCGTCCGCCAGGGTGCGCCGGGCGGCAGCATTCACGGGGGCGAGGACGAGACCTCGGTAATGCTCCATTACGGTTACCCGGTGGATACCGCCAGGTATACCGACGTGGATCACGTCACCTATCATACCGATTTCGTCGCCGGCGACAACTTCATCGGCTCCACGCGGGTCTTCTGGTCCACCTGGAACTACCATCCCAGCAAGACCGGGCTGCTTGGCGACCCAACTCCGGCCTCGGCAGAGACCGGGCGGACGCTCATCGAGGCGTGCGTGAAACAGGTTGCCGCGTTCGTCGAGGATTACTGGCATCACAGGCCAGGCCGATAGAGGAGCGTTCACAGTGGCCGCTACATGGAGAATGAGAGGGCTGCGTGGGATCGCCATGGCCGCAGGCGTTCTTTTCGCGGCGGCGCCAGTGCGCAGCGACACGAAGAAGCTCACGCCGGAGCGCGCGCCCAGGCCCGTAAAAAACATGGTTTCGGCGTCGCCAGTGCGGAGCGGCGTCAGAAGCGCTCTGAAGGAGGAAGAAGCTATGACCTCGTCCGTCGAATCCGCCGACTTGCAGCCGACAGCGCCCGGCGAGGGCGGTTTCCAGGCCGTCGGCATCTATATTGCGCCGCCCACAAGCCAGGAGTCCCACCTTTACGACTTCTACAAAGCCTGCGGCTACAACCACCTGGAGTTTTGCGAGGGAGGGTTCGGCCACAGGCCCGACCGCCTGCCCGCCTATTATGCGGAGATGGCGGAGGCCATAGACGCCGCCCACCGGAAGGGGTTCCGTGTCTGGATTCTGCTGCTGGCCGGGATGAAGCAGTGGAAAGGCCCGGCGGAAGCTGGAAGCGCAGGCACGTTCAGCGCCCTGAACGCAGACCTGCTCCGGGAGCGGCTGGACTATCTCCGGCAGGCCGTGCAGAACCTGCGCAACGCCGATGGGTTCGAGTTCTTCGCGGGCGACCCCGGCGGCGACCCGGAGGGACGCAGCACCGTGCAGGACTGCATCGCCTTCGCCCGCAAGGTCCGGGAGATTGTCCGGGAGGAAGCACCGAAGGCAAAGTTTGTGGTGAACCTGTGGGCCGTCGCGGAATGGGCCGGTTTCCCCTCGCCCTTCTCGCTGGAGTTCTGGCAGAAGCAGGTTCTTCTGTCGAAGGCCGTCGCCGAGGAGAAAGACCTTCTCGGCCCGGATTGCGGCATCGTGTTCTCCCTGGACAACTACTACCGCTCGCTGGCCCTGGCGTGCTATGCCGACGCCGGCCTCAAGCCCGATCTCTACCCGCTCGCCTCGGATATCAAGAAGCTGCACGAGCGCGGCGTGAAACCGATCTATGGATGGCCCTATTTCCTGGTGGATGAGATAGACGACGGCTTTATCACACCCAACAACGTGGCCTCCGGCGGGCAGTCGCAGGCCGAAACCCGCTATATCCGCGCCATCATTGACCGGGGGCGCACGCTCGGCCTGGACGGCCTGGTCGCGAATGCCTTTTATGTTCTTGCCGAGCCGCTCAACATCTATGCCTTCGGCAGAATGTGCCATGACCCGCATCTGACTCCGGAGGCGTTTCTCGATGAGTATGCCGGCATAATCGCCGACGACGCGACAAAACGGCCTCTGGCGCAAGTGCTCAGGTTCATCGAGAACCATAGCAACTGGGAGAACAGCCTGCCGCCGCAGTACCGCCTGAAACCGCTCGACAGCGGCGAGGTGACCTCGGCACAGGTCGCGATGGCCTGGCTGGCGAAGGTCACGCCCCGCGAAAAGCCGCCGATCCCGCTGCCGGAACCGCCTGCCGCCTACCTCAAGCGTCTACAGAGACGGCTGGAAGCGATTGCGGAAGGCAAGATTGGCGGCGTCGCGCCCATCGTGAAATCGAAACCCACCCAGTAAATCAGACACGCCCATGAAGACGACAATGCCCCAAATCAAGATCGCGCACCGCATGAGTTCCCGACCGTCGGCGAAGGAGTTGGCCTTTTTCCAGCAGATGGGCATCGAAGCCGCCACGATCTGGACGACCATGGAAGACGCCAACTACGAGTACATGGTAGAAACGCGCCGCACTCTGGAGTCGCACGGCATTTTGCTCTGGAACATCGGCATCATTGATCTCCATTGTGACCCGACAATGGTGCTGGGCCTGCCGGGCTTTGAGCAGAAAGTGGCGCAATATAAAGCCTATCTCCGAAACCTGGGCCGGGCGGGGATCGGCTACACAACCTACGCCCACATGGCGAACATCAAGATGCTCCCCTACTATCAGACCGCAGTCGGCACGACGCGCGGCGGGATTCCGACCCGCGAGTTCGACCTGGAGATCGCCAAGAACCAGCCCCTTTCGCATGATCGCGTCTATACGGAGGACGAGATCTGGGAGACGTTCACCGCGTTCATCCGCGAGGTGATACCTGTCGCGGAGGAGGCGGGCGTTCGGATCGGCCTGCATCCCGACGATCCTCCCGTGCCGTCGCTGGGCGGGGTGGCCCGCATCTTCTCGCATTTCGAGGGGTATCGGCGGGCGACGGAGATCGCCAGCAGTCCCAATTTCGGCCTCTGTCTCTGCGTGGGAAGCTGGGCCGAGGGCGGCGCGGCGGTGGGAAAAGATGTCCTCGGCATGATTGATTACTTCGGCCAACAGGGCAAGCTGTTCAAAATCCATTTCCGCAACGTGGATGCCCCGCTGCCTAAGTTCCGCGAGACGCTGGTGGATGACGGCTACGTAGATATGTATGAGGTTATGAAGGCGCTGCACCGTGTCGGTTTCGATGGCGTTCTGCTTCCCGACCACGTGCCCGGCGATGGGCTGGAGGGCATCCATACGGCGTATACCATCGGCTACATGCGCGCTCTGCGCAGCCAGGTCTGCGCGCAGACGGCCTGACCGCTGCCTCTCAGGAGTATCTGCGTGAAAGCCCTCCCTATTCCGCCTTCCACCGAGGCGCCGTCCAACTCAACCGCAAGCCGGTCCAGACTCGCCGCCTCCCCAGGCATCACACCCCGATCCATCGTTATCGGGCTGGCGCTCACCGTAGTCCACACCTGCTGGGTCATTTACGAAGAGCTGGCCTTGCAGCATATCGGCACGCCCACCTTCTTCACCCTCGTACAGACCGTGATCGGCCTGCTCTTCGTGCTGATGCTCGCCAACTCCGTCTTCAGGCGGTTCCTGCCGCGCTGGGTCCTTTCGCCTCCTGAGTTGATGGTGATCTTCACCATGACCACGCTGGGCGCGATCATCACGGCGAGCAAGCTGCTGCACTACCTGTTCCCGACGCTACTCTGGCCTGGCTACAAGCCCGAACTGGTCGGCGGAGAGGCGGCGTTCGCCAGCCTGCCGGCTTTTTGCGCGCCCCACGATCCCCGCCTGGTGGAGCGTTTCTTTGTCGGCACGCAGGGCTTCTGGTCGTTCTTTCGTCCCGACATCCTGAAGCCCTGGCTGCTGCCGATGGCCTTCTGGGGCCTCTTCCTCTTCCTGCTGCTGTGGACGATGCTCTGCCTGAGCGTCATTGTCCGGCGCCCCTGGGTCGATCAGGAGCGGGTTGCGTTTCCCATCATTGAGCTTCCGGTGATGATGGTACGGGAGAACAATGCCGGTGCGCTCTTCTCCAATCGCCTGCTGGCGCTGGGCTTTGCGATCAGCTCGGTCTTGCTCTCCGTAAACTATCTGTCTTCCATGTATCCCTCGGTTCCCGGCATAAAGCTATCCGAGCGCGATATCGGCACGCCGTATTTCGTGTCGCCGCCCTGGAGCAGCGTGACCCCGCTGTTGACGGTCTGGTGGCCCTACGCCATCGGCCTCTGCTATTTGATCCCCCTCGACGTCTCGTTTAGCTGCTGGTTCTTCTTTCTCTTTATCCGGCTGCTGGTCGTCGGGGCGACGGCGCTGGGCTGGCGCGACCCCGGATCGGCCTACGATCTGAACCAGTTCCCCTACTTCGGCAACGCGGCGGAGGGGGCCTGGCTGGGAATGTTCGCGGTGGTCATGTGGAATGCGCGCGGGTTCTTCCGTCGGCTCTTCGGGGCGATCCGGCGCGGGGAGAAGATACCGGGAGACGATACTGAGGCGATTTCGTACCGGGCGGCTCTCTGCGGGGCGGTCGTGGGCTTTGCGCTGCTCGTCGCCATCGGGACGGCAATGGGAATGCGCCTGCAAGTGGCCCTGCTCGCTTTCGTCCTCTACTTTATCGCTATCGTCGTGATGACGCGCATGTACGCGCAGGTATCGCTACCGCTCTTCTGCATGGCCTTCTTCAGCTTCACTTCCTGGACGACGACCTTCACGGGCACCCTGGGCATCACCCGAACCGAGGCTTCGACGCTGACCACCTTCTACTGGTTCGACCGCACCTATGAGCAGTTACCTATGGCCCACCATCTGGAGGCGCTGGTGTTCGCCGACCGGCTTAAGCAGAGCCGACGGGCCATGTTCCGGGTGCTTCTCCTGTCCATTGTCGTGGGCATCGTGGTCGGCATCCTCACGCTGCTGCAAATCTTCTACGACCGGGGCGCGGCCTCGGCGCGAGTACAGAATGATGCGGTGTGGCTGGCCGGTACGGCGTGGTCCCGGTACGTGGACTGGGTGGGCAACCCGAAGCCGGTACAGGTCATGACGCTTTGCCGAACGGCGGCTTCCGCGTCGGTCGTCCTGCTCTTATCGTATGCCCGCAGCTGCTGGATCGGCTTTCCACTGCACCCCATCGGATATCTCTTCGCCAGCAGCTTCGGGCTGGAATGGGGCATGTGGAACATCATCCTGGCGACCTGGCTTATCAAGGCGCTGGTGCTGCGCTATGGCGGGCTGCGCCTCTACCGGGCGTCCGTGCCCTTTTTCCTGGGCCTGGCGCTTGGAGACGCGGTGACCCAATTCCTGTGGGGCGTGGGCTTGAGCCTGGCGGGAGCCAGAGGCACCTCCCCGTATTGATGTGAACCTAGCCCTCACCCCCAACCCCTCGTGCAGGGTGTAGGGGATAGGGTGTAGGGGTGCCCTCACCCTAGCCCCTCTCCCGGCGCTGCGGGAGAGGGGAGAGGAGAAGCCAGGACTTGCCACTGCCCGCGTAGGTGTCGCTAGGCGGAGGGCCCAACCATTGCAGCCCCGACCCTTGCAGTCAGCGGGCCTCGCTAGGCGGAGGCGCAAACCATTGCAGCGCCGCCCCTTGCAGCGCCCCACAGTGGCAGGGTTTAGCCTGCCGGAAGAGGCCGGGGGGTTAGGTCAAAAGGAGAGGAAAACACATGGCCTCTTTTGTCGATCCAAACAGACCCGATTGGGAGATAAAGTTCGCCGATGTCAGCAGCAGTGTTCTGTCCGTCATGCCCGGTGAATCGGACAAGACGTTCTACGATCCTCTGATTCGCCGTGAGGTGAAGTGGGAGCAGGACGTGTACTGCCCGACAGGCTCGATCTACAACGGGCGCGTCTACTGCGTCTACCGGGCCTACGGCGACGATGAGCAGTGGCGCATGGGGCTGGCCTGGAGCGATGATGGACTGCATTTTACGCGGGCGGATAAGCCGGTGTTCCACGCCAAGCCGAAGGACGCCTTTCTGGGGCCATTGCGCGATTCCGGCACGGCAAGCGTATCCTACGGCGACTCCCGGCTCTTCGCCGATTCAAGCGGAACCTACTATCTGCTCTTCAACTACTTCCGGCACGGCGATATGCCTCCCCAGCAGGAGCTCGCCGTCGCCTCAACGAGAGACATGGCGAACTGGACCGTTCACGGGCGCATCTTCGCGCGCGTGGCCGCGCGGGATAGGGACGTCATCCCGGAGAAAGCGCCCTGGCGCTTCCCGCATCCGGCTGTCGTCACGCGGCTGGAGGGCGACCGGTTCGTCGCCGCGCGAATCAATGGCAAATACTGGATGTACCTGAACTGCCTCTCCACGCAAGGACGCGAATGCCTGTGCGCCGCCACGTCGGAGAACCTGCTGGACTGGGCGATCGCGCGCGACGCTGCGGGCGCGCTCGTCCATCCGATGCCGCTGCGCCCCGGGCGCTTTGACAGCCAGTACATAGATACCGCCGCCGCCGTGATGCGCAACGACGGCATCCTGCTCATCTACAACGGCATCAACGCCGACCCAACCGAAGATGGCGACCCGCGCCTGATGCGTTACGCGCACTATCCGGCGCAGGCGCTATTTGACAGAGAGGACCCAACCCGCCTGCTGGCGCGCAGCGAGACTCCCTTCAAAGGAGGCGACGAGACGCTGGAACGGCTGCCGCGCGTCTTCTGGCACGCTCCCCTCTATGAAGCCTGGTCGCTGGTGCCTTTCAAGGGCGCGCTCCTGCTCTACTGGAATCACGGATTCGGGCGGCGTGCCGTCGGACTCTGGAAAGCGCCTATCCCGCCGAGCCTGGTGGGCAACGCGCCCTCTTCCCCTACCCCATCGTGAAAGGAGAACCCTTCGTGGCCGCACCAACCGCAAGCTCCGAGAAGATAGTCGGAATGTATGTGCATCAGCACTGGCCCTACAATCGTCCCTATTGCGCGCGCACCTGGACACGCGAGGACTGGCGCGGGTATGCCGGTGGGCTGACGCAGCTAGGCTTTAACACTGTTCTCATCTGGCCGATGCTGGAAACCATTCCCGACCCGCCGACCCCAAGCGACATCGCCAACCTGCAAAAGATACACGATGTGATTGATATGCTCCATGCCGACTACGGGATACGCGTCTGGCTTGTGCTCTGCCCAAACGTGGCCCCGGACGACGAGGCCGCCGCGAGTGCCCCGTTTGAGAAGCGGCACTTCTTCTATTGCGACCGGCGGGTGGATCCCGGCGACCGCGATGCTATGGCCCGCCTGATGGCCCGCCGCGAAAAGGTGCTGGGGCCGCTGCGCCAGGCCGATGGCGTATGCATCATTGACAGCGACCCCGGCGGATACCCCGGATCGACAAACCAGGAGTTCGTGGACCTGCTGGTGGAGCATCGGCGATTGTTCGACCGTCTGCGTCCTGGCATCGAGCTTATCTACTGGATGCACGCCGGTTGGCTTGGCTATAACCGCTTCTATGAGACCGCCGTCCTTTCGTTCTCCACCGATGAGGAGAACACCGACGCGCTCTCACGGCTCATGCAGGCCAACCCGGAACCCTGGGGCATCGCCAATGGTCTCCCGCTGGCCGAGAAACTGGGCATCGCGGATCGGGTGATCAGCTTCAACTACGGTCGGATCGAGGGCGAGCCTTCCTTCCCGCTGACCAACTTCGGCGGCGACAGCGCCTGGGAGGGCGGCAGCGCTCCCGGCCCGCGCGGCGTGATGGGCAACGCGCAGACCCATTGCGTGCAGCTTCCCAACACCTTCGCCTTTGCGCGCGGTGCGCGCGGAGTGCCGGTGACCGAGGCCGATTACGTGGCTTTCGCCGAAGACCTGCTTCCAGGGCTGGGCAAGCAGATCGTCGAGGGCTGGAAGACGCTTCAGGGGAACGATCCCGCCGCGATGCGGACGGCGGCTGATGCGCTCAATGCCGTACCGGAATCGTCCCTCCGTCCGGGGCGCCTTCAGGGGCTGCTGTTCGGCAGTCCCCGCCGCTTCCTGTCCGACCTGGCCATGCAGCTTCAAATGCGCGCGGCCTATGGCAATCTAAAAGCGGTGGAAGGGACGCCGCCGAAGGAGCTGGTGCGCGCCTTCTCGGATACGGCCTCAGCATGGCAGGCCCAGCACGGCTATGAGAACTCGTGGTGGTGGCCCGACCTGGATACCACGCTCCGCAAGATCGGCTCGCCGGACGTGAATGCGGTGCTGGACAGCCAGTTCAACCCCTTTGTGCCTCCGGCACCCGAAACGCCGGGGACGCCCTTCGAGATCGTCGCCAACGCCTTGCGGCTGGCGGAGAGCTTTACGCCGCGCCTTCTGTCTGCCCTGCGCAAGGCAGCCCAATAGGCCCCGCTGAGGGAAAGGGGAGAATGCATGGCTTCTAACAGGATCGTCCTTATCCTGGCAGCGATGGCGCTACACTCAGCGTTGATCGCCGCCGTGCCGGCAGCGGCTCAGCCCGACCCGAATGCGTATCGGAGAAGAGGACAAGGCATGAGCGAGCGTTTTATCCCTGTTCAGGATATGGTTGTTATCGGCGATTCCTCGCCGACCGAGGCCGAAAACCTCGCCATCGGCCACTTTAACCGGGAATTCCAGCGGATAACCGGCAGGTCGCTCCCGACGATGTGCGGCGTTTCGGCAGGCGATCATGCTAGCATCGTCGTCGGCAACCGGGCCACCCTGGAGAGCTATTTCGTCAAAGGCGGATACCGCCTGCCCCGAAGCGGGGAAACGGAGGACGTAGCCAACCAGTCTTACGTCGTGGACGTCCCTGCGCCCAACGATGCAACGCGCCCGATCCTCCTGGCTGCCGGCTTTGGTCCGAAGCGCACGGCGCGGGCCTATCTCGGAATGAGCTATGCCCTGGGTGAGCTCCTGCGCCGCCTCGACATTCGCAACGGGCAGTGGGGATTCGCGCTGCCCATGCAGCCGATCCTCGCCAGCCCTCGAATGCCGAATCGCACCCTCTATCTGATGAATAGCCACAACTGCAATCCGGGGCTGTCTCTGGAATACTTCAGCGACGAGCAGTTAGCGGACTACGTGGATCGCCTGGTGGACGCGCGCTACTCCCGTATCTCCTTCTGGCAGTGGAGCACGCTCTACCTCTATCCGGGCAACGCCGAGGACCGGAGAGCCGATAACCAGAGAATCCACCAGGCGATGCGCAAGGTGTTCGACCGCGCGAGGCGTCGTGGGCTGGAGGTATACCATCAGCTCACCCCGGCCCACGCCAATGTGGAGTTGCTGCCCAACGATCCGAAGTTCGTGGCGACGGGCTACTATGGCCGGACTTCGGTCTGCTGGAGCCAGCCGGAAGCGCGCGAGTTGGCGCGCAAGATGGCGCAGACCGAGATGGAGTACTACGGCCCCGTGGATGGCTACATTGTCTGGTTCTACGATCCGGGAGGGTGCTTCTGCCCGGACTGCGCCGCGCACCAGGCCGACCGCTTATTCGATCAGTTGATGACCGTCGTCAACCTAGCCAAGACCATCAGCCCCAACGCAAAATTCGAGGCTGTGCTGTGGCCCACCTGGGATTTCCCGTCTCACACGAAAGACATCGGTTTCCCCGGCAAGGGATACACGCCGGACGATGTGAAGGCTTTCGTCGGAGACTTCCTCTCAAAGTGCCTGGCGCAATTCGGCCCGCGTGGGCTGACCATCATGGATAGCTGCGAGGCGGATAATACGAATATCTACAACGGTTTCGTCAAGCCGGAGGAGTTCCAGCGGAACGCCTTCATGTATACCGTTCTCGGCATGGCCAGCGAGCAAGCCTACCCGTTCGCCCCGTTCAAGCTCCAGTATCTCTCTGAACAGATGGGCAAGGCAAGAGATCGCGGCCTTGAGGAAGGAGTGCTCTTCATTCAGTACGCCGCCACCAATTACCCCGGCGTGTTCGCCTTCGCGGATACGCTCTACGAGGACGGCGCCGTCTGGGAGAGCACCGCGCAGCGTCTGGCCTCCACGCTCGCAAAGGGCGACGCGCGAAAGCCGTTCTTAGACCTGCTGACGGCGATGGAGGATCTTGTCCGCGCAACGCGCTTCGACGACATGGAAAACGCGGTGAGACACGCGGAGGATGCCTCGGCGCAGTTGGAGAGGAGTCCGCATTTCGTTGGCGACCGTGACTGGCTCAAGGGATATATCAAAGCGCAGCGCTATTACCTCCAACTGGCCCAAGCTGAGGACGAGAAGACCTTCGCAGACACTCTGGCTCGGTTCAAAGCCGACCTTGCCGCTATTCCCATGTATCAGGACTATGCGTTACGGTCGCTCACCCCGGCATTGGCGCACAACCACATCAAGGGATATTGGCACGTCACGGCGAAAAGATAGGCAGGCGGTGCTATCGTCCATCGCGGCCTGATTTGATCCCGGATAGCGCCCCGCAAGGGCATAACGTCTGCCTTGAAACTTCCGTACGTGGCGAGGAGGCTTGCAGAGGAGCATGGTTGAAGAACGTCTGGACGTGATGCCGGTGGCGGCGCTGAAGGCCCGCGCCAAGAACCTGCGGCGGCATGTGCTGCGCATGGCGGAAGTGGCCGGGCAGGGCTATGTGGGGCAAGGGCTGGACATCGCCGACCTGCTGGCCGTCCTCTATTTCCACGAGATGCGCTATGACCCTAACCGCCTGGACTGGCCCGACCGCGACCGTTTCGTCCTCTCCATCGGCCACTACTCCATCGGCCTCTATGCCGCGCTGGCAGAGGCGGGCGTGTTCCCGCTCGACGAACTGGATACCTATGGCAAGGATGGCTCGCGTCTGGAGATGTCGGGCAGCGAAGCCACGCCAGGGTTCGAGATCACCGGCGGTTCCCTCGGTCATGGGCTGTCGCAGGCGGTCGGTATGGCGCTGGGCCTGCGCCTGGATGGACGGCAGGCACGCATCTTCAACCTGCTCTCCGATGGCGAGCTTCAAGAAGGCGCGACCTGGGAGGCGGCGATGGCGGGAGCGCACTATAGGCTGGACAACCTGTTCTGTTTCATAGACTGCAACAGCCAGCAGGCGGATGGCCCCCCACAGCAGATCATGGGCATCGAGCCGGTGCAGGCGAAGTGGAAAGCGTTCGGCTGGCAAGCTCAGCGCATCAATGGCAACGACATCACGGCGATTCTGGCGGCGATAGACACCGCGAAGGCCGCGAAAGGCCGTCCCCACGCGATTGTGCTGGACACCGTGATGGGCAAAGGTGTACCGCTCTTCGAGCAGCGTGAGAAGAATCACTTTATTCGCGTGGACGCCGGGGAGTGGGCCATCGCGCGGGCGCAACTGGAAGCGGGAGAGTGAGACGACGATGACGACATGCCGGCAGACCAGTCCGCCCAAAGGCGTAACCGGAACTCTCCTCTCCTCCGATACGACCAGAGCCAGCGCCGTGACAGCCGCGCCCTTCGGCCACGCGCTCGTCGCGGCGGCGGAGCGAAATCCGCGTATCGTCGGCCTGACGGCAGATCTGGGCAAGTACACCGATATACACGTCTTTGCCGAGCGTTTCCCGGAGCGCTTCTTCCAAATCGGCATGGCGGAACAGAACCTGATCGGCGTGGCGGCAGGACTGGCCCGTACCGGCTTTATTCCCTTCGCCACAACCTACTGCGTGTTCGCCGCGCGCCGTGCCTATGATTTCATCGCCATCGGCGCGGCGCTCGGCAAGGCCAATGTCAAGATCATCGCGGGACTGCCCGGCCTGACAACCGGCTACGGCGGCACGCACCAGGGCATCGAAGACCTGGCTCTCATGCGCTCTATTCCTAACCTTGTCGTGCTGGACCCCTGCGACGCGACCGAGATTGCGCAAGCCGTCGCTGCCATTGCCGACTACGACGGACCGGTCTACATGCGGCTGCTGCGCGGGCAGGTTCCGGTCGTGCTGGACCCGGCGCGCTATCAGTTTGAGCTTGGCAGGGCAAAACGGCTGCGCGAGGGTGCGGATGTCGCCCTCATCAGCACCGGCCTGATGACCGGGCGGGCATTGGAGGCAGCGGCCCTTCTGGAAATGCAGGGTATTCAGGCATCCGTGCTGCACGTCAGCACGCTCAAGCCATTCGACCGCGAGGCTGTCCTGTCGCTGGTGGGCCGCGTGCCGAAGGTCGTCACGGCGGAAAACCACGTCATCACCGGGGGGCTTGCCAGCGCTGTCGCCGACGCAGTGACCGACGCGAGCGTGCCCATCCGTCTCAAGCGAATAGGCATTCCCGACTGTTTCTGCGAGAGCGGTTCCCTTCCCTACCTGGCCGAGCGGTATCACATGCAGGCCGAAGACATTGCGGCGGCAGCGTGGGAGTTGCTGGAATAGGGGCAATGAAGAAGTGGAAGGCGAACGATGAAGATTACCAAGCTGGAAACCTTTCTGACCAATGCAGGCTTGCGCAACTACCTCTTTGTCCGCCTGACGACTGATACCGGACTGACCGGCATCGGGGAAGCCTCGCTGGAGTGGCAGGAGAAGACCGTCGAAACCCTGATTCACGAGTGGGTGGAAGATCGCATACTTGGCGCCGATCCCTTCGACATTGAGGCGGTCATCGGCGGCATGATCCGCGACCAGTACCAGGGCGGCGCGACCATCATGACCGCCATCAGCGGCGTTGAAGTCGCGCTGTGGGACATCCTAGGGAAGGAATGCGGCCAGCCCGTCTATAAGCTGCTCGGTGGACGCTGCCATGAGCGCCTTCGCTCCTATGCCAATGGCTGGTACGGCGGCGCAAAAACCCCGATGCAGTACGCCGAATACGCTTCCACTGCCGTGAAACGCGGCTATACGGCGCTCAAGTTCGATCCCTTCGGCACAGCCTGGAAAGAGATGAGCGAGGCCGAGATGCAGGAGGTCGAGGCGATTGTAAGCGCCGTGCGGGAAGCGGTCGGGGAGCGCGTAGACCTCATGATCGAAGCGCATGGGCGGCTCTCCGTGGCCTGCGCGATTGAGATGGGGCGGCGTCTGGCCCCCTATCGGCCTGCCTGGTATGAAGAACCCGTCACGCCGCACAGCCTGCCGCTGCTCAAAGAGGTCAAGGAGGCCCTGCCGTTTCCCATCGCGGCGGGCGAGCGGCTCTATATGCTGCACGAGTTCCAGCAGTTGACAGCCTTGCGCGCCGCCGATGTCGTGCAGATGGACCCCTCGCACTGCGGCGGCCTGCGGATGACCAAGAAGATCGCGGCGCTGGCCGAGGCGCAGGACATGCAGATTTCGCCGCATGTCTCCATCGGCCCGGTCGCGCTTTGTGCGGCCCTCCATGTGGACTGGTCTACGCCCAACGCGCGCATTCAGGAGAACTTCGCCGAGTTCGACGTGCCCTGGCGCGATGCGCTGGTGCGCGGCTGGAACCCGGTGCTAAACGGCGAGTTCCTGCTGCCGGAGA
Source organism: Chthonomonadaceae bacterium (assembly GCA_035650735.1). Taxonomy (GTDB): domain Bacteria; phylum Armatimonadota; class Chthonomonadetes; order Chthonomonadales; family Chthonomonadaceae; genus DASRGL01. The sequence continues at coordinate 33,783 of DASRGZ010000173.1, read as the reverse complement.
AGCCTGGACTGGGCATCGAGCTCGATACCGCCGTCTGTGCGGCCCATCCCTACGTCAAGAACAGCTTTCCGTCCCTCTGGGACGGGCGCTGGCTGCAAGACTTCACGCAGAACGAAACGAGGTGAGCGCCATGACACAGATGATCTGGCTGTCCTATCCCCTCAACGTCCAGGACCCGCGCCCTCCCGCCATTCCCGCGCCCGAACTGACGCCCCTCTACACGGTCGCCGCCGACGGCGCGAACGTGCAGATTCTGCGCGTCGCCAGCCACACCGGAACGCACGTGGACGCGCCCCGCCACGTGATTGATACGGGCTTGCAGTTGACCGATTTCGCGCCGGAGGAGTTTATCTTCACCCGCCCAAGCGTGATCGATCTGTCGCTTCCGGATGCCGTTGTAGTGGGACCGGAACATCTGGAACCGCACACGGCTAAGCTGGATAGCGCGGACCTTGTCCTATTTCGTTTTGGCTATGGTCCCGTCCGGCGGAACGAGCCGGAGCGGTACAGCACGCGCTGCCCCGGTTTCGGCGTGCCGGGGGGACGCTGGCTGCGGGAACGCTGCCCTACCCTCCGGGCCATCGGCATGGATGTGCCCTCGGTAGCCTGTATCCCCTACCTGGAGGAGACGATGGCGTGTCATAACGAACTGCTCGGCGGGGAGGGACGGCGGTTTTTGATTATCGAGGACATGAATCTGGAGCAGGACCTGAGCCGGCTGCGCGAAGTGCGGATGAATCCCTGGATCGTGCAGGGCATGGACAGCGGGCCTTGCTCCATCGTGGGCATTCTTGGATAGCTCTTTCGGGGAGATGGTCACGATGCTGGACGATACCTATGGGCACACGCCTCCCAGGAAGATGTTCGACCAGGGCGACGTCTATGGAGTCGGCTATGATGAGGAGCGGGCCTCCCGCAAGCCGCTGCGGCTTGGTATCATCGGCACGGGCGGGGTGGCCCTCTCTAAACACATTCCCGCGCTCCTGCGTCTGAAAACGATCTGGGAGCCGGTCGAGCTGGTCGCGGTCGTGCGTAAAGGCGAGGAGTGGGGACAGAAAATCCAGCAGATGTACGGCTGCCGCTGGTATGAAAACCACGCAGAGATGCTGGAAAACGAAGCGCTGGACGGCGTGCTGGTCTGCGGACCGGATGAGCTGCACGTCGAGCACAGCCTCGCTTGTATCCAGAAGGGACTGCCCGTTCTGGTCGAAAAGCCGATCTCCCGTTCGCTGGCCGATGCGGCGCAGTTATGCCGCCTGGCGGACGAGCGCGGCGTGCTGCTGATGACCGTCTCCAACAAGCGCTATAGCCCACCGTACCGTCGCGCCAAGCGCTTCGTGACTGAAGGACCGGTACGCGATCCGGCCATGTTCTGCGGCAAGTTCAACCTGGGCTATGACTATGTGGATCTGTTCGAGGCGGGAACCATTCATCTTTTCGACCTGACACGCTACTTCATGGGCGATGTCCAGACCGTAACCGCCATCGGACAAAACCGTTACCACCGTAACCGGAACGCCTATCCTGTGGACAACGCGATTATCACCTGCCGCTTCGCTTCGGGAGCCGTCGGCACGCTGCTGACGAGCTCGACGGCCCTGAGCCTCAAGCCCTGGGAGCGCGTGGAGATCTATGCCGACAAGGCGTGGCTTGCCGTCGAGGACCAATACGAGCTTCTGCTCTACGACAGCGAAGAAGGGCCGACGAAATCCTGGCGTCCCGTCGTGCCGAACACACTGCTGTTCGACGAGGAGTTTGGCGGTTTCATGGGACAGATCGAGAACTTTCTGCAATCCATTCGCGGCGCGGAACCGCCGCTCGTTACCGGCTGGGACGGATACCGGGCGCTGGAACTGAGCGAGGCGGCGCACCGCTCGCTCAAGACAGGCGAACCGGTTTCCCTGCCGTTGTCGATTGGGTAGTGTACCCATAGAGAGTTGATACTTCGTCGCCAATGACCTTATCAACTCTGTAGAGGGACACTACCGTCGATTGAAACGGTGTCATAAGGTTACGCCTTCCCGATGAGTAACTGTGTGAACGAAGCGGCCACTAGGCTGATTAAGCGAGGAGAAACGAAGGAGGGAGAGAATGGGAACGAAGGCGCGAATCGCTACGGTATGCCAGGGTGGACAGTTCAAGCCCACCGTGGAGGAGAACCTGGAGTATATCCTGGGGCTGGTGGATATGGCCCTTCGAGAGAAACCGGACCTTGTCTGTCTCCCGGAAGCCTTTCACGACGTGGGCGTCCGGAAGCCGCTGCAGGAGACGGCGGAACCCCTCTCCGGGCCGACCATCACCGCCTGTGCCCGCAAGGCGCGCCAGGCGGGATGTTACATCGTCTGTCCCATCCACACCCTTGAGGATGGCCGCGTGTATAACTCCGCCGTCGTCCTCGACCGCAACGGCGAGGTGGCGGGCATCTACCACAAGGTCTGCCCCGTCACCAGTTCTGCCGACTACACAGTGCTGGAGCAGGGCATCACCCCCGGCGACTCGCTGCCAATCCTGGACCTGGACTTTGGCCGCATCGGCATCCAGATCTGCTTCGATATCGGCTTTCCGGAGAACTGGCAGGCGCTCGCCGACCAGGGCGCGCGGCTGGTGCTCTGGCCCTCGGCGTATGACGGCGGGTTCCCCTTGCGGGTCTACGCTTACCAGCACCACTACTACGTCATGTCCTCCACGCGCACCGGCCGCTCGCGCATCATAGACCCCTGTGGAGAGGTCCTGGCCGAAACCAGCGACTCGGCTCCCGTGATCGCCCGCGACATGAACCTGGATTACGCGGTCGCCCACTGGGACTGGAACATGGGCATCCCGGATCGCATCCGGGCCAAGTATGGCGACCGTGTGGAGATCAGGCAGTGGGACCCCGGCAGCGCCCACTTCGTGGTGGAACCAAGAGACCCGGCCCTCACCTGCGCCCAGCTTCAGGAGGAGTTCGGCTTCGAGACGACGGCGACTTACCATGACCGCCACCGCAGCGCCTACAAACAGGTCCGTGCGGGCAAGTCACCACTTCCCCAGAAGGCGCGTCACGGGGATCGTCCCCAATACGGCAAATAATGCCTGCATCCTGGACGATACCGACGGGGCCGGAGGGGCCGCGTAGAGGAACATGCGCTCGTAGAGGCCGCTGGCGCCGAAGACCTCGAAGTTGGAAAGTACGCGGATCGTGATCTGGTTGCGCGCGCCGGGCCGCAGGGCCGGGGTGACCTCAAAGTCGAACGCCTGCGGGCGCGTCCAGGGGATCATATAGGGCCGGTGGCCGATATAGCGCCCGTTGACCCAGACCCAGACCTCGCTGACCGCCGCCGGGCCGCAGAGCCGGACCCTCTTGCCCTTCGTAGAGGCCGGAACCTCCACATTCAGCCGGTACCATGCGACTCCCCGGCGTGGATGGCCTTCCTGGTCTTGAAAGCCCTGCTGCTCCCAGCCGGTGGTGGTGCGAATTGTCGCCCATTTGGAGTCGTCCAGGTCCGGGGCCTGCCAGCCCGCGTACCGTCCGTCGTCCTCCGGGTCCAGCCGGAAGCGCGCCTCCGCCGGCAAGACGGCCACGAGCGCGCCCTGCGGCCCCTCCGTTCGCGCCAGCAGACCCTCCATGCGCTCCTGCTCCCAGTCCGTATAGTAGACCGGGTAGGGATGCCAGCCCATGAACGGAGTGATCTTGTTCATCTCGTCTTTGAGCGCCATCATGCGCTTAGTATGGGCGACGGCTTCCCGATATCGGCACGCTTGTTTGGCCTGCTCCAGCGCCACGTACTCTCGCAGGTGGTCGTAGATCAGCCGCTCCAGCCGCACGTGAAGTTTCTCGGTGTTGGTGCGCGCAGCCAGTTCCGCCTCATGCATCCGCGCCCTCAAGGACGCCATCAGGCGCGGCGTGTAGATGTGGGGCAGGACGACATCCTCATGCCCGTGCGCCTCGGTCTCCTCAAAGGCGCGCTCCAGCGCGTCGTAGTAGGCGCGCATCGGCCGGGCCGCCTGGCCGAACCAGCGGGCGTAGAAGTCCGTTAGTATCGCCTCTACATCCGCATGGACGTCCCACTCCAGCCGCGCCCGCACCAGCCGCGTAGCCAGGCCGCTCATGGACCAGTCACACTCGTCCTGATCGTCGAAGCCGTAAACGCCCCACTGCTTCAGCAGCGGCAGATTGCGCCGCACCCGATGGACCATCGGTGTGAGCGTGCCCTTGTTGACGAGCATGGTGTAATTGTAGTTGTATATCCAGGTCTTGTCGCATAGGCGCGTCCACTGACGGATCATCTGGCCCTGACGGCGCATCTGCCAGCAGTGCGGGTCGTCGTAGGCGTGGAGCGTGCAGGCGCAGATGTTGGCGAACATGATCACCAGGTTCCTGTGGGCATTGAATCCCGGCAGGTTCGGCGCGAGTTCCCGGTTGGAGTAGCCGTTGGTGGCGATACGAAAGTCCGGATACTTCTGGTTCACCCCGTCCAGCACCTTGTTGATAAAGTAGAACCACTCCTGGCTGGTAGAGGACTCCGGCCAGGGGTCGCGGTCGTTGGAGCCGTAGCCGTCGAAGGCGGAGGCGAGTCTCATACACCGCTCGCAGTAGCAGCGCGGCGCGCCGTCCTCCGGCGCAAACGCCACGAAGCGCTTTCCGGCTTTCGCCTCCTGCTTCAGCCGCTCGATGAACCAGGCGATCATGCCGGGGCTGGTCATGCAGACCATGTGGTCGTCGCGGCTGCCATCTCGGCGCAGGGCGAACCAGTCCGGGTGCGCTTTGAACTCTTCGTGCGGCAAGAAGTTGAAGAGCGAGCCATCGCCGGGCACGCCGACCCAGGACGCCATGCGTGGGTTCATCAGGTTATGGACCTGCCACTCTTCCCGCTCCTGGTTCATCGTGCCCCGGCCATGCTCCCAGAAGGTGCGGAAGGGGAAGCTCGGGCGCTCGATAACGCTGACAGGCCCGACGGCCACGGTACCCCGCTTTGGAACGACCTCTCCGAACTCTCCAGGCAGGAACCACCGCACACCCAGGCGGTGCAGCAGCGCGATCACGGCGTACCGCGTCCCCAGATAGGGCTCGGTGTCGTTGCCTGCCAACACCAGCCGCTCCCCCACCGTTCGCAGGAGGAAGCCTTCTTCCTTCAGATCCTTGGTACGCCCGTTGGGGATTTGGAGTTGGGAAATGGCGTCGGTAAGGCGGCTGCGCCCGACCAGGACCAGCGGCCCGGACGGAGCTTGATTATCCGCCAGGATGGGCAGGCGCGCACCGGTCATCTTCTCTAGATAATGCTGGAGTTCGCCGGCTGCGATCCGGGCGTTCTCGGTCGGCGCAGCGGCAAGGACGATGGCGGCGGCAGGACGGCCCTGCTTGACCAGAAGCAGCCTCCCTGCGTCTCGGAGAGGCGCGCCCTGCGCCGCTAACGGCCCCAGGACAACGAAGAGGCCCATGATCAACATGCGGAAAGAGAACATTGGCAACCTCTATGCAGCGTGTGCAGTCACGCCCAACGGTACAGACCAGGGAGCGATACCAGGCGCTGGCGCCTCTATGCAGCGCCTGGAAATGAGTGGAGGGCAGGATAGGCAGAGCACATGCCTATTCTGGAGGCGGTGGGGTCCGCAGTGCGCGGCGCGTGGTCAATAGTTCTACCAATTCAGGAGCAATCTTCTGCCCGCAGTCCCAGCAGACCAGTTCCCAACGCTCCACCAGGAACAGTTCCGGCCCCTCGGCCGGGATCGTGGGCCGGTCGCACAAGGCACAAGGCATCGGATGCTCATAACGGTTCATCTTGATCGCGAGGAAGGGCTTGTCTGTCATGCTCTCTTTCTCCCGTGGCACACGCATGGTCTGACATCACCTGCCCCAGCCTACCGGGAGCCTTCTGATCAGGCGATGAGTCGAAGTTGGGTTGGGCTGGGAGTTGGCAATCTGCCTGGAAATCCTGCTCCGTAGAACCTGAGAGCGCTCACTTGCTGGAAGCCTCAAACGCTTTGGCCGAGGCGCTATCGATCAAAGGCCGCAGTTGATCGGCTGCGGCTTGCTCTTCGGCCATGATCTGAAGGGCCAGCGCTTCCGTGTCGCGGTCCCCATACAGACGCGCAAAGGTGGCCAGTGCCGCGTACATCCCAATCTCCAGATGCTCCACGCTGTAGGCTTTGATCACGTCCTGGGTGGTCTTATCATAGGCATCCTGCCTGCCGTGCAGCAGATCGGCCACTCTGCTCAACATGCTGTTGAAGAAGCTCTTCCCGCCCGAAGGCGTCCCGCCCAGCGCGCGCAGTCGCGTCTCCACCCGAAGCGCTTGCTCCTTGGTTTGCAGCATATGGGCTTCAAAGGCAGCGCGGATTTGTTCCTGCTGGGTCTGCTGCATCATGTCTTGCAGCATTTCGACAATCCCGACCTCCGCCGCATGGGCCTCATCCAGATAGCGCAACAGGCGCTCGTGGGGAGCTTGCATCGTGGGTGCCTCCTTCCCAAGTCCGAGGGCATGGATTTCGTTGTTCTAAAAACGCAGCGGGGGAGGAAAAGTTCCCCAATAGCGATGCGACCTCACCCCCGAACCTGACTAGGCACATCATCTCTAAGGACGGTCCCAATGTCCTCCCACAGATACCAGTGCTTATTGAGCGCAGACGCGCCCTGGCTGGTATAGAAGGGCTGAGCCGCCGGACTATCGAGGTCAGCATTCACGCAGACCTTCGTTGCGCCCTGCTCTCGAAACCACCCGGCCAACAATCGCAGCAAGGCGGTGGCAACTGCCCGCCTTCGATACTCTGCCGCGACAAAGAGATACTGCACCTCGCCGTCGCAAGCGTAGCGGCGTGTCCGGTGTCCCGCGATGTAGCCGATGACCGTCTCCCCGGCCAGCGCCACGTAACCGATGCGCGGGCGCAGCGCCTGCTGCGGGTGATGCTCGCCCTCGAAGTACGCGGCCATGCGCGGGTCGGCGGCGCCAGCGGCAGGGTCCGTCAGCCGACATCGGGCCATCGCCTCGACGTCGGCGCTTGTAGCTTCTCGGTACCGAATATTGTCGCTCGGTGTCATGCCTCCTGCTCCCCGGTCAGCCGCCGTTGTGGAGCGCGCTGACGTCATCTGTAGCCGACGCCATTCGCTTCGCACTGTCAGCCCCTCTGCGCCCTATGCACCCTAATGCTTCCAGGCCGGCTCAGCGAGGAAGACCGGCTTCGGGTTCGCGTCCTTCACCGATCAGGCGGGGTAGCACCCTGACTATTTGGCGGACGTTCTCTTCCAGGTCGCACGCAAGGGATTGGTTGAGTACGATGAAGGCGTGCTCGGCGTTGTACTTCCACAGCGCATCCAGCGCCCACAGCTTGAATACGTCCTCTTCTTGCGCTTCGCCAAGGTGATACACAATATAGAGAACGCCGCCCCGCAGAGACCACTCGTGGTATAGATGTTGCGCCAAGGCGTGCATCCGCTGGCGGTCTGGCCCGGCATACACAAAGAACACCGCCTCCTCGTTGTGTCCGAAGACAGGGGATATAGCAAACACGTCCTCGTACCGCACCTCGCGGGGCGCGTACCCCGCCGCCGTTAGTTGCTCTCGCAGGATAGACAACAAGTGGCTATCCTCCACAGTAAGCATGATATTGTACGACATTTGGCCTCTCAACGATGTTGGCGTCAAGGTAAATAAAGGGGCCACGGACAGCGCTTAAGAGTGCCATGCCTCACGTTCCCGAAGAATGAATGCGTCTGCTTCAGCGGGTGTGGCGAAGCTTCCTTGCGCTGCCCCGATGAAACGAGCCAGGCCGGCTGCCAGCCCCGCGCCGGAATTCTCCGGCAGAAGGGAAGTTTGCGCCAGATCGTGCGCAGTCATCGCCAGCAGGCGCAGGCGTTCTGCCGGCGTCAAGGGCTTGATGTATCGCTCATAGAGCTCTTCTATACTTAACACAGCCACTGTCGTTTGCTCCTGCCCTATTATAACACAGCGCTTTGCGAGCGCATTACCCTCCCAGGAACTTCCTATCCAGGCTGCGGTACTGGATGGCCTCGGCGATATGGGCTACCTGAATGTCTGGCTCCCCGGCCAGGTCGGCTATCGTGCGCGCCACCTTCAGCAAACGGTCATACGCCCGCGCCGACAGCCCCAACTGCTGAATGGCTCCCCGCAACAGCGTCTTGACCGCCTCCGAAGGCGCGCAATAAGCCCGCAATTCCCTGGGGCCCATCTGCGCATTACAGAAGAGCCGACGCGCCCCCCCAGAGCGGGAGCCGGCGGCGCTCTCGGCCGGATGGGGCGACGCGTCCTCGACCTCCAGCGCCTCCGGTTGGCACGGCGGAGCCGAGAAACGCTTGGCCTGGGCCGCCCGCGCCCGCACCACCCGCGCTCGGATGGCCTCAGAGCTCTCGCCGGGGGCGTACTGGAGCAGCTCTTCCTCTGAGAGGCGAGGCACCTCCACATGCAGGTCAATCCGGTCCAGCAGCGGCCCGGAGATTTTCTTCTGGTACTTGTGCACCTGGGTCGGCGAGCAGGTACACGCTCGGTAGACATCGCCAAAATAGCCACAGGGACAGGGGTTCATGGCAGCGATCAGGCAGAAGTCAGCGGGATAGGTGTAGGAGGCATGGACGCGAGAGAGGCTGACCACTCCATCTTCCAAGGGCTGGCGCAGCACCTCCAGGGCGTCGCGAGCAAATTCGGGCAGCTCGTCGAGGAAGAGCACGCCGTGATGGGCCAGGCTAACCTCGCCCGGACGGGGCACCGAGCCGCCCCCAACCAGCGCGGCGGTGGAAACCGTGTGGTGGGGCGAGCGGAAGGGGCGGGTGTTGACCAGGGCGGCCTCCGAAGAGAGCAGACCCGAGACGCTATAGAGCTTGGTCGTCTCCAGCGCCTCGTCCGGGGTCATGGGCGGCAGGATAGAGGGCAGGCGGCGGGCCAGCATCGTCTTACCCGAGCCGGGAGGGCCAAGCAGCAAAACATTATGCCCTCCGGCAGCCGCCACCTCCAGGGCGCGTTTGACGTGGCCATGCCCCTTGACGTCCGCGAAATCATAGGCATAGTGGGGAGCATGGGGGACCAGCAGCGAGGCGTCGTAGGGCAAGGGATCGAGCGTTTCCGGCAGGGCCAGGGCGCGGGCCACGTCCGCCAGTGTCGTCACCGGATAGACATCCACGCCGGCAACAATGGCGCACTCGCGGGCGTTGGCGGCGGGGACATACAGGCGCTTCTGGCTGCGTTCCCGCGCGCCGATGGCAATGGGCAGCGCCCCCGCGATGGGCCGCACGCCGCCATCTAGAGAGAGTTCGCCTGCCAGCAGCGCGCCCTCCAGATGCTCGCCGGGCAACTGTCCCGTCGCCACCAGCAGTCCGATGGCAATAGGTAGATCGAAACTCGGTCCGGCCTTGCGCACGTCCGCCGGAGCCAGGTTGATGACCACACGCTTGTCGTAGGGAAAGAAGAGCCCAGAGTTCTTTATGGCCGCCCGCACCCGCTCCCGGCTCTCGTTGACCGCCGCATCGGGCAGCCCTACGATAGACATGGACGGCAGGCCGTTGCTGACATCTACCTCCACATGCACCTGATAGGCATCAATGCCAAGCACAGCGCTGGATTGGACATGGGCGAGCATGGGCCGCTTCTCCTTATCGGAAGAGGTTTAGAATGCTCGCTTCTTCGACGTACGGCCCATCAATTCCTGCTCTGCCTCACGGATACAAACCCAATTGCTGCCATTGCCCACGGGCGCGAATTGGAAAGAGGGTTGCAACCCGGCCCTCTCTTTCCAGGAAGGGAACGACATTTCGGAACTCTATCTCTCCTCACCCGCGTCTATTGGCTATCCGAATTGCAGCCATCCACCCGCCGCCAAGCCTATGGATTCCGGGGAGGAGAGGAATGGGAGAGAAAGATAACAAGACCCAAGGCAGCGCGGTCGAAGCCGTCTCAACCGGCAACCAGGCCAACCGCAAACGCGCCCAATCTGAGGTTGCCCAGGATGCAGGATTGGATCTGCCCAGAGCCGAGCCTCAGGTCCCAGACACAGCCGAGATCCTTCCTATCGGCAAATACGGAAGCGGCGCTCCCGAAGAGCCTGAGGCCGATGCAAGCCAGATCAAGCCAGACAGAGACTAACCTGCGTTAAGCCGCCAGACAAGCTGGGTCTCCTTTGTCCATGCCCGGTGGAACTCCGTCTCTGCGGCCTCCACCGTGCGCAGCAAGCGCCTGCCCGCCTTTCCTGCTTAGATGGCTGATTGTCACTGCAACTCAGCACAAGGCTAACCTCAGAGCCGCCGGAGAAACTGCCTCTTGACACAGGCTGCCAATGCGCGTAATCTGTAGGCAGGCCGGACGCACGGTGCGCTCGGATGTCCCGGAAAGGAGCCGCCAGCCATGAGTGTCCCTTCCACCCCTCTGGAAATCCATGTCTACTTGCAGGATGGCCGCGTTGCCAAGTTTGCGCAGAACGACGCGACGGCGATCCAGAAGATTGTCGAGCACATCCAACCCAATCGGCTCTTCGCCCAGCACCATCTGGTGCTTGGCGGGGACCAGACCATGACCGCCATCCAGTGCTCTCACATCGTCCGAGTAGATCTCGTCGCCGACAATCTCCCCCAATGGCCCTTCCATCACGGAGTGCTGGATGTCAAGGAAATTTCAGACGACGAGTTCTTCCAGCGTTACGACCCGGAGCATTATGCGAACCTGTTCCGCCAGGGAGCGCCTGCGCCCGGCACACCCCTTGTCGCCTTCGCGGAAGCGGAGTTGACCAGCGGCGAGCGCGTCTTTATGGAGTTGCAGGTGCAGGCACAGGAGCGCACGCCGATGGATGTGGGCGTCCTTCTGCAGCAGATATTCTCGGCGGCAGGTCTGCATGCGCGGCGGCGCGGCGGAGGAGTAGCGATCTTAAACCCGGCCAATATCGTCCGGTTCACCCTTTATCCCGGTCCGCAGGTCCTGCCTCCCAACGCCTGGCACGCTTCCCGCCTGCCCATCTAAAGGCACAAGCAGTAGGCCCAGCACAATCCGAACCCTATACGGATCTTCGTCACCGACGCACAAAGAATACGTTCTCTTTCTGTATCTGCAGGCTCTGCGCTGCCGATTGGGGCGATACAGAGCCTTCGCCCTGCGCCGGGAACAAGGGGTAACTTTTTCGCCAGACCAGGGTATAAAGGCACAGCCCTCCCTTACGCCGGAGATAGGAATGCGATACTCCGCAAACAAAGCCGGGCGTGCAACGTATCAAAGCCAGGAGCCAACGCGAGAGGTAGAGGCACATGACGCAGGAAGCACAGCGCATTCAAGAGATTACCGAGAAATATACCGAGCTCTTCGGTGGGATACCGGAGTTCCTTGTACGCGCCCCGGGACGGGTCAATCTCATCGGCGAGCATACGGACTATAACGACGGCTTTGTTTTCCCCGCTGCCATTGACCGGGACGTGCTGATCGCGGGCACGCGCCGCAACGACCGGCAGGTGCGCGCTTATGCGCTCAACTTCAACCAGTCGTCAACATTCACATTAGATGGCGTCCAGCCGGCGACCGAGGGGCGCGAGCGGTGGAGCAACTACGTGCGCGCGATGGCCTGGGTGTTCGCGCAGGAGGGTCTGGAGACGGTCGGCATGAACTGCGTGGTGCAGGGGGATGTGCCGCTGGGGTCGGGGCTATCATCGTCGGCGGCGATGCTGGTGGCGAGCGGCCTGGCCTACGCGACGGCTGCCGGGATCGAGATCGAACCGGTGCGCCTGGCGCTGCTGGCGCAGCGAGGGGAGCGCGAATTTGTCGGGGTCAACGTCGGCATCATGGATCAGTTCATCTCGGCGCTGGGCCAGAAGAACCACGCCCTGCTGATTGATACCCGCAACTTAACGTATGAGGCCGTGCCGCTGCCGCAATCGGGCGTCTCCATCGTGATCGCGGACACGAACAAGCGGCGCGGCCTGGTCGACTCGGAGTACAACACGCGCCGGGCGGAGTGCGAAAAGGCGGTGGAAATCCTGAAGCAGTGGCTGCCCGACATCAAGGCGCTGCGGGATGTGAGCGTGGAAGACTTCGAGCGCTACGCCGACCGCTTGCCGGAGACAATCCGCAAGCGCGCCCGGCACGTCATCACCGAAGACGCGCGCACCTTAGAGAGCGTGGAGGCGCTTAAAGCAGGGGATATTGCCCGCTTCGGCGAACTAATGAACGCCTCCCATGAGAGCCTGAAAAACGACTACCAGGTTAGCTGCAAGGAGTTGGACGCGCTGGTCGAGGCGGCACGGGCCATCGAAGGTGTCTACGGTTCCCGCATGACGGGCGCGGGCTTCGGCGGCTGCACGGTCAGCCTGGTGGCCGATGCGGCGGTGGAGGCGTTTAAGCGCGCGGTGCCGCCACGCTATAAGCAGGCGACGGGCTTGAACACCACCATCTACGTCACGACCGCCGCTCAGGGCGCACAGCGCATACGATGATCCATCCGCAATCGCAAGAAAGAGAACGACCGGTCCCGGAACGCGCCCGTGAGGAGCGCATCAACGCGCTCTCGCCGCGCGCGCTGATGGTCGGGCTGGTCTGCGTGGTCATCACCTGCTTTGTGGTCTGTTACGCCGAGCTGGTCGTCGGCAAGATACAGATCGGATTTCTGCAACTGCCGCCGGTGGTCATCGGGATGCTGGTGCTGATCCTGGGAGTGCAGGCGGTGCTGACGCGCTTTTCGGCCCGCCTGCGCCTGCGGCCGCACGAGATGTTTACCATCTATGTGATGATGCTGCTGGCCTCGATGGTCTCCTCGCGCGGCCTGCTGCAAAAGCTCATTCCCCTGCTCATCGTCCCCGACTACTACGCCACCCCAGAAAACGGCTGGAAGTCCAAGTTCTTTGCCTTCATTCCCCGCTGGGTCGTGCCCTTCGACCCCAACGGCGATCCCAAGCAGTTTGTGGCGGCGCGCTTCTATGAGGCGCTGCGGCCCGGCGAACACATTCCCTGGCAGCTCTGGATCGTGCCGCTCTGCTGCTGGGCCGTGTTTGTCGCGCTGGTGTTTACGGCGATGCTGTGCCTGGCGGTCCTCCTGCGCCGGCAGTGGGTAGATAACGAGAAGCTGGCCTTCCCGCTGGTGCAGTTGCCGCTGGAGATGGTGCGCGGCGAGACGCCGGGCGTCGGCGGAGCGCCGGGCGGCAGTTTTCTCAAGAACCCCCTCACCTGGATCGGCTTTGCGCTGCCGGCCCTCCTCTTCGGCTTCAACGGCCTGCATCAGTGGTATCCGAGCATCCCCGACATCCAGACCGACATTGACCTCAACGCCTACTTTAACCAGCCGCCCTGGAACGATATGACCTACTTCCATATGTTCCTCTCGTTCGCGGCGGTTGGCTTCTTCTACCTGCTGCCCACGGATCTGCTGTTCTCGCTGTGGTTCTTCTTCCTGCTGACCAAGTACGAGGAGGTGCAGGCGACGGCGCTGGGCTACCAGACAGAAGTGATGCCGATGTATGGCTGCAAGACCTTCATCGGCTACCAGATCATCGGCTGCTATATCGTGCTGGTGGGCTACATGGTCTGGTCGGCGCGGCCCCATCTGGCGCGCGTGGCGCGGGCGGCGCTGCGGCTGCGGGCGAGATCAGGCGACGAGGATGCCGACGAAGTCCTCTCCTATCCATTTGCCTTCTGGGGACTGATTGTCAGCCTGCTGCTGGCGGCGGGCTGGATGACGCTGCTGGGCACGGCCTACTGGCTGGCGCTGTTTGAGCTGGGGGTGATGCTGTTTGTGGTGGCGCTGGTGATGGCGCGCAGCACCTGCGAGTCGGGAATGCTGATGACCGAGACCTCGTTCCGCCCGATTGACATCTACCGCATGGTCGGCGACGTGCGGCAGTTGGGCGGGGCGAACCTGACGGGCATGGCGTTCCTGGACGGCCTGTGGCTGCGCGACCAGCGCGGGCTGCTGCTGACGGGCTTTCTCGACTCGATGAAGTTTGCCGACGGCGTGCGGGTGCGGCGGCGCTCGCTGCTGGGGGTCTTCGTGATTGCGCTGCTGGTAGCTGTCGGCGTCTCCGGGTATCTGCACATCTCCCTGCCCTACCGCCTCGGCGCGGTGCAGATGTACAGCTACGTCTATCAGGGCAACCCGGTGATGGCCTTCGACAACGCGGCCTCGACCCTCAACGGCGCACAGCCGCCCCTACCCTTTTTTGCGACGCTCAACTTCTTCATCGGGGCGCTGGTGACGGTGCTGTTGGCGACGCTGCGCACCCGCCTGCTCTGGTTCCCCTTCCACCCGCTCGGCTACGCCCTCTCCGGCTGCTGGACGATGATGGTCTTCTGGTTCCCCTGCTTTGTCGCCTGGCTCTGCAAGGTCTTCCTCCTGCGCTACGGCGGCATGCAGCTCTATGCGAAGGCGCGTCCTTTCTTCCTGGGCATGGTGCTGGGCGAGTTCACGACGGCGGTACTCTTCACGCTGCCCGCCCTCTACAACCGCTTCACGCCCACTCCCTTCTTCCCCTGGCCCTGATCTTTTCGCCTGGCATGGGGCGTTGATAGTACAAAATCACGCCTGCTCATTGGGAAGCATCGCTATGTCTTGCGGTTGAACTTCTTGAATGGTATGCTCGACAGATTAGCCCCACGCACGTGCTTGCTGCCGTAACTTATTGGGCGTTCAGGCAACAGAAAAGCCTCCGGTTGCTTGACGAACCGGAGGCTTCTTGCCTTACAGAGAGGCGCGCTTAGCCACGCCGACGCCGGAAGGCCAGACCTGCTCCACCCGCCCCTGCGCTCAGGAGTAAGCAGAGCGTACTCGGCTCCGGGACCGCCGCCGGAGCAAAGCGCAGATAGATCAGCCCATGCAGACCGAAGTCGCTCTCAAAGATAAAGTCGTCCACAAACGCGCCGGAACTGCTCTAACGCTCCACCTGATCGGCTCCCTGGCTGACAACATAAAGGTTGCCGTCCGGGCCGAAGGCCAATCCAATCGGCTGAAAGAGGCGGCCTGGCGTAAATAGCGGGACTTCCGGGACGAAGTTATCCAGGAAGGTCCCCGTCATGCCATCGTAGCGTTTGACCTCGCCCGTTCCACTGCTGCTGACGTAGAGGTTGCCGTCCGGGCCGAAAGTCAATCCGCCGGCCTGGTTGAGGCCGCCTCCGGAAGCAAAGCTGCCCAGGAACGCTCCGGTGCTTCCATCAAACCGGGCGGATATCGCTGCCGAGGAAATTGGCGACATACAGATTGCCGTCCGGCCCAAACGTCAGGTCAATCGGGCCGTTGAGGCCGCTGGAAGCAAAGGTATCTAGAAACGCGCCGGTCGTGCCGTTGTAGCGCTTGACGTCGTTGGTCCCAAAGCTGCCGACCAGGAGGTTTCCGTCGGGGCCGAAGGCGAGGCCGGTAGGGACGTTCAGGCCGCCCCCGGACGCAAAATTGCTCAGGAAGGCTCCGGTCTGGCCGTCATAGCGGCGCACGGTGTTGTCCAATTCGCTGGTGAGGAACAGGTCCTGTGCGGCAGCCTTCTTGCCTACTCCGATGGTACTCAGGAGGAGGTGAGCAGGAGCATGAACAGGAGACGGGACTTGGGAAGCATACTCAATTCTCTCCTTTCTGGACAAGGGATCGGGTCAGAAGGTGGGTGTCGCCTTTGCTCGGTTCATGACTCCATGCAGGCCGACGGTACACGCTTTTCTGGATACAACCGGACAAAGGCGTGCCCTTCTTCCCTCGCAGACAGAGAAGCTCACAGCGCAGAACATAACCATCGCTTGACCGGCATATCGCTCAGCCTTATATCCCAAGTATAATATGGAGTGCAAAAATGTGTCAGAGAGTCATGGTGTTGTCCCGGAGCCTGACCCGAACAGGCTCTGTCCTAATCGCCAGAGCGCCCAACCCGTCATCAGCGCCATCCAGAGGAGGCCGCCTATCAGATGCAGGCGCCACCAGCCACCGGGCCAGAGGTGACGGTCTGCCGCCTGTGCCATTTGCTGCACGGTCTGAGCGGAGACATCCCAAATAGCAAAACCCCAGAAGGCGATGTAAACCATGTGCGCGGCCATCCCCACGATGGTGAGAGCGACCGGCACAGGAAACGCTGTCTGCTCTTCGGCTGGCAGCAGAGCGGTTGTTACAGGAACCTCGCCTGGATGCGCGCCAGACGGTGGACGGGCTTCCAGGCGAGGCTTCAGGCTTCGGAGGCAAACGGCTTCCAGACATAGAGAGCGTCCGGCTCCCTTTCCTCGTTGTCCGCGCCATCGGTGAGTTTGCTCAGAACAAAGCCCTGTGCTTCATAGAAGCGGCGTGCCTGCGTGTTCTTCTGAAAGGCCCAGAGCTGCATCCCTTGCGGCAGGCGCTCTTTGGCCTTTGTTATCAGGAGACGGCCTATTCCTTGACGTTGGTACTCAGGAAGGATATAAAGATGGTCTACCCAATCGCCGTGCAAGGCCAGAAAGCCCACGATTTCGCCTTCTCCCTCGGCGACCCATACCTCATCGTTGATAAGGACATGACCGGCCATCCAGGCGCGCGTCTCTGCCTCGGTATGGAGGCGAGGCAGATAGGTCATCGTGGCTCTGGCGTGAAGGAACACGTCCGCCACTTGCTCCGCCTCTTCCAGGCAAGCCCTTCTCACCATAAGCGGCAACAGCTTTCTCCTTTGCTATACTAAAGCCGGGGCGCGGGCGGCTTGATCGGCTCCTCAAAGGAGAGGACGCCTTTTGCTTTCGTTTTGCGCCGGAAGATTCTGCCGCCCGTGATGGCGTAGAGCGTATCCCGGTTCGGCCCGCCAAAAACGATCTGTGTGGTCGGCGTGCGCTGCGGGTTAGAGAGGATGCCATTGACGCGCCCCGCCTGGTCGCATACCTGCACGCCCGCGCGCGAGGCCACATAGAGACGGCCCTGCGTGTCCACCGCCATCCCCTCCGCGCCGCTGACACCCTGGCCGTAGGGAATATGCAGATCAAAATAGGGCTGTCGGTCCGTGAGGGAGCCATCCGGCTGAATGTGAAAGGAGTAGGCCAGATTGCCCGGCCCGCCCAGGGTCACGAGCAGGAGACTCTGATCGGGTGTCAGCACCAACCCGCTTGCGCCCGGCAAGTCCGCCTCCACGACGCGCTTGCGCACGTTCGTGCCGAGGAACCAGATCTTGCCGGTGCGCGGTTCTGTGTAGTAGATCTCTCCTCGATGGTTAATGGCAAGGTGGTTTGTATTCACTCCGCCAGCAATCACCCTCTCTTTGCCCGTGCCGTCGTAGGCGACAATGCGCTTGCGGGCGCTCTGGCAGGCATAGAGCCTGCCGTCCGGGCCTAAAGCCAGCCCGCTCGCGCCTCCGGTTCCCTCTCGAAAGAGCGTCACGCCGCCGTCCGCGCCGATCTTATAGATACGGCTCTTTTCGGTATCCGCAAAATAGACGTTCCCCTCGGCGTCCGCCGTGAGGCCGCCGAGCGTTCCGTACTCTCCCCCGACCTGCTGCCAGTCTTCTCCCGGCAGAATAACCTCCATGACCGGCTGCGGCGTGGAGGCCAGGGTGCGGATAGGAGCCGGATAGTCGCGCCAGAGCCAGCGGAGCGCGTCGGGCAGGATCGCGCCGCCGTGCTGGCCGCTGTGTCCGCCGCTGCCGACGACGAACTTGATATCGTACCCAGCGAACTGCAACGCCGAGGCTACGTCCATGTTGCCGACGTACCAGTTGCCCGCGTAGATGTTCAGGTCGGCGGTGCCGTCCTGCATAAAGACGCGGATCGGCCTGGGCTCGTATTTGCGAATGAGCGAGGGATAGGCGTGGCCGCCGCGCAGGTTGGTAAAGCTGCCGATGAAACTGATGACCTTGCTGAACTGGTCGGGCCGCTCCCAGGCCGCCGTGAACGCGCAGATGCCGCCGGAACTGGCCCCGCAGAGGGCGCGACCGGCAGGGTCTTTGGTCAGGTTGTACTTCTTGCCGACTTCCGGTAAAATCTCCTCCAACAGAAAGCGGGCGTACTGATCTGTTGGCGCATCGTACTCATAACTACGGTTGAAACGGGGCAGCGCGTTGGGCGAGTCCGCCGGAACCACGCCGGGATTGATCATGATGGCAATGGTGATCGGCATCTCTTTCTTATAGATGAGATTATCAAAGACGACCGGCACGCGGAACTGCCCGTGTACGTCCTGAAAGCCGCCGCCATCCTGAAAGATCATCACGCAGGCTGGTTTCGCCGGATCGTATTGCTTCGGCACATAGACCCAGTAATCGCGCACGGTGCCGGGGAATATCTTGCTCGTCCAGGTAAAGTGAGTCACGTCGCCGTGCGGCACGCCGGGCTGCGGCTGCGAATCCGGTCCAAGCGGGTAGTCCTCGGCGCAGCGACCGGGCTGTGCGAGGATAATCCCGGCGAGCAGCAGAACTATAGTGAGCAGAGCGCCACAGCGAAAGCGCATCCTTTCCTCCTTAAAATGGAAGTGCAGAGTTAAGAGAAACGGCGAGGCCGCAATAAGATCTTGCAAGCCGACCGGAGGAGAGGTTCGTGAAGAGAGCAGCCAAATCCTGCGCTTTTACGAGGCGGCACTTTTAATCTCAGTAACGCGGGTCAACTCGGTATCGGCTCTCTGCGCCTGGGTAAATCAAACGGTAAGTCAAGAATGCGGAAGAAAAGCGGCCTACAGTTGGTAAATCTGTTGGTGTTGATGACTCTACTGGCAATGGCGGCCAGGGCCAACGTCGAATCGTTCTGGGGCGCGCAGGAGTTCTATACGCGCAAAGGGCATCTGCGTTACCTGCTGCTTTTTCCTCCGCAGTATGATCCGCGCCAGAAATACGAGCTCTGGCTCAACCTGCATGGCAATCCCGGCTGCGCCAGCCACGCGATCTTCCAGTATCGGGAGGCGGCACAGCAGCGTCAGGTCTTTCTGCTGGCCCCACAAGCGACCGGTTGGGCAGGATTAGAGTACGTCAGGCCGGACGGCAAGAAAGACCGATACCGCTTCTGGAACAAGCGGCAGGATCGAGAGCATATTCTGACGGTGCTCGACGAGGTGCTGGCGAAGTATTCCATTGACCGGAAGCGCATTGCGCTGCTGGGGTTTTCGGCGGGCTGTCAGATGGGATGGCGTATGCTGGCAGCCCGCCCGGAGACCTTCTACTTCTTTGGCGGCGTCGCCAACGGTTTCAAGCACGGCAAACCGCCTGTCCGTGCGGAGGCGCTTCGACGTGCGGCCCGTCACGTTCCCCACTTCTATGCGGCTGGCCAGGCAGACGCCTTTGCCGGCCCGATGTTCCGGGAGACCGCACGCAAGCTTCGGCAGTATGGCTTTGAGTTGAGAACGGCCTATCCCGCCGGCGTTGGGCATGATCTGCCGTCTTCAATAAAGACCCCACTGCTGGCGTTCATGGATGAGGTTCGCGCCAGGCAGAAAGAAGGAACGGCGCGTCAGAGCCATACTCAGACGCGGCAAGAGGGCAGTCTGTCGGCGAGGAAGCCCATCGTTCCGTTCCTATGGGGAGCAGGGACGATGCTTGGCGGCTTTGTATGTCTCAAGCTTGCACTCCGCCGCCGCTCTTCCCTCAGGCGCAGACCCAGGAGGACGAAAATGTGAGCGCAGGGAGAGGATAACGCACTCATACGGATACGTTGTATACTGGAAGAAGAGAAGTGTGGGAAATAAACCCTCGGCCCAGTGCAGGAGGATAGCGATGGCAATCGTAAAACCATCCTCCCCGCCGGAAGTGCTGACTTTTGAGCAGTACATGGCGGAAGGAGAGATCAACCGGCGTTACGATATTATAGACGGAGTGCGCATTTTCATGCCCGGCCCAACATGGAAGCACCAACGTATTGCGGATAAAATTACACGTTCACTGCTTGCCTATGAAGAGAAGAGCGGCGTGGGCATGGCCTTTTCTGCCCCATTCGACATACTCATTCGCCGTGTGCCGAAATTACAGACCCGCCAACCGGATGTCTTCTTCATCACGCACCAGACGCTAACCCGAGGCGGCGGCATACCGGAGAAGGGCGTTTTGCAGGTTGCGCCGGAACTCGTCGTTGAAATTCTATCCGACAGCGAAACGGAGCGGCGGGTTGGGGATAAGCTGACTGATTATATCTCCATCGGTGTCAAAGAAGCCTGGCTGGTACGTCCGGAAACGCGCACCGTCGAAGTTCTCCGCCTGACGCCCAACGGCCCGGTTTCCGCCGCTACTTACGACCAAACGCAAACCCTTCAATCCCTTACCTTTCCCGATTTGACGGTCGCCGTCGCCGATTTCTTCAAATAAGAGGGCCGGGCACAGAACGTACCCGGCCCCCTGTTCTAGTCACCACGCCAGCGCAACCTCTAGCGGCGGCGCGTTCTGCGCCCAGGCTCCCGCCGGGTCGGCCAGCACAATCCGCACGACCTGGCCTTGCTGCCTCCGCAGGTTCAGCGGTCGCACGCCGCCCTGCCGCACCAAGTCAGCCAGCCGCACCCGTGCGCGCGGCGAGGTTAGATCATCTACGAAGATGAGGAGGGCCAGGCCGGGATCAAGCCGGGCCTGATCGGGCATTCCACCGGGGAACCGCACTTCCAGGCGCGTCAAGATCGTCTCTTCCGGCAGCTTGCCCGCCTCCTGCGCGCTGTCAAACAGAATGGCTTTGCTCCCGGTAAAAGTCGGGACGCCGGAATAGAGCGGCTGCACCGCAGGCATCGCTGCCGATGTCGAAGGCGCTGCCGACGCGGAGGCAGCCCGCCGCGCGAAGAACCGGCCCAATCCACGTGCGGGGGCCGCTTGCGGCGGAGCCCCACTCAGGCTCTCGAAAATACCGGCGTCCGCGCTCTCAGCCTGCACGTCGGGGCTAGCCCCAGCGGCCATATCGTAAGCAGCACTCATCGGCGCGGCCATCTTCCCGAACAGGGGCTGCTGCCCGGCGGAAGGTCCGGCCATAGGAGCGGCGCACAGCAGGACGTGCGGGCTGCCGGAATAGAAGCCGGTAAAGCGGTCTGACCAGCCTGCGGGCAGGGCGTTGGCGACGGCCACCGTGCCTTCTACCGGCTTGCCCGCCTCCGTGCGTACCGCCAGGAACGCCGTCTCCGAGCTTACCAGGCCGTAATCCAGCGACTCCTGCACCAGCAATTGGCGCAGCAGATGGTTGGCGTCCTCGCGCGTGTTCTCCGCGTAGACCTTCAGCGACGTTTCCGCCTTGCCTTCCAGGACGGCCTGTGGGTCGTAGCCCAGCCGGCGCAGCTCCGCTTCCAGTTGCTTGCCGGTATAGCCGGAGGCGATCAGGTATTCCAAGCCGCGCACGCGCCGCGCGCCAAACAGGGCTTTCAGCGCGGGACGTAGCGCATCCGGGGCGTTCAGGTCGCGGCGACAGGCGGCGACCTTCTTGCCGTCGGCGGTCGTGACCTGGAAGGAGAGGTCGGGGCCGTCGCCGTGTGGGACGCGGCCCGCCACCCAGACGGCCCGCCCGGCAGGTAGATCGCCCAGGTCAATGGCGCTGCCTCCCGGCTTGCCGCCAAGCACCCCGCGCCCGACCGTCTGCGCGCCGGAGCGATTGACCTCCAGGCGCAGGCCGATCAGCAGGGGCGCGGCCCAGTCCTCCAGCACGGCGTCCAGCGCGGTCGTGATGTCGTCCTCTTCCGGGCTGCTGGTCAGGAACTTCGCCACGCCGCCTCCCTGCTCGGCCAATTCATTCGCCAGGAGCGCGTTGGGCGCGGCGTCAATGCAGAGCACGCTGATGCGCCGTCGGTCGTCCCGCTTTGCCTCTTCCGCCGCCAGCCGCAGGATGCGTCCGCTATCGGTGACTTCGGCATCGGTGACGATCAGCGCATGCCGCGCATATTCGCCAGGCGTCTTCGGAAGGTGAAGCGCCTGTTCCAGCGCGACGCCCAATTCCGTCCCGCCGCTATCCCGATGCACTGTCAGGAATTTCTCCGCCGCCGCGATAGTGCCCGGATCGGCGGGCTGCGGCCTGCGGACGAACCAGCGCGTGGTGTCGTGGAACAGGCCCAGCGCAAACGTATCCCGTTCCGTCAGGTCGCTGAGGAAGCGTTTCACGGCCCAGTCGGCAGCTTCCCACTTGGCGCCCTCCATCGAGCCGGAGTGGTCCACTAGCAGCACGACCTCGCGCGGCATCGTCTCACCGGACTCAGGCGCGGCGGGCGGGGCGACCAGCGCCAGGAAATAGACCTGTCCGGACGCCTTATCGTCGTGGAGAAGGACGTGCAGGGCCGGATGCTGCGTCTCCTGTTTGGGCCGCCAGGCCAGCACGCAATCGCGGTCCGGCAGCACTTCGCCCTCCTGCAAGCGCACCCGCAATCCGCCCTCCTCCTCGGTGACGGCGAGCGCGTGCGTCGAGCTTGTTACCGCCCCCGCCTCCGGCAGCAGCAGGTCGAGCGCGAAGCGGTGGCCCGGATCGCGCAGCAGCGCCAGCGGCTGGCCCTGCGCATATCGGGAGCCGCGCTCATCGCTGCGGACGTAGCGCGGCGAGGTCGTCAGGGGAATACGCAGCGTCCAATCCGCCCCTTCGTAGCGGGCAAGCTGCATGTAGCGCGTCTCGACAACAACCTCCTGGTCGGGCTGAATACCGGCGACTTGCAGGGTGAACACGTCGGGCGACTCGCGGGTAGTCAGCGCCGCCTGCCGTCCCTGCCGCTTTGCCTCCTCGTAATCGGCCTCCGCCTGCTGCCGCTTTTTAAGCTCAGCGCGGATTTCGACCTCGCCAAAGCGCACGGTCACGCCCTGTACGGCGGCATCGCCGGGCAGCGGAAAGCGGTAGACGGCTTCCAGAGTCTGATCGCACTCCTCAGCGGAGTACCCGAAGGTCTGGATGAGGCGCAGGTCGGCCAGCGGTCCGGCAATCTCGCCGGTCAGCTCCGTGCGCTTGAGCGGCACGAAGCGGCGCGGGCCGTCCTTGCGTTCGGGGTCGGGGACGACTTCCAGCACGCTGAAACCGTCCGGGCGGGTATTTTCGTATTCTGCGGGATGGAACATGGCGGCACCTCCTGCCCTGTTTCTCTTCCTATCTTCTAGATATACGACGGTTTCAGCGGGCCGGTTTTGCAGCAGCGGAGTTTACGCGGCTGAGCCAGAGCGGGCGAGGGCGTCGGTCTTGGCGGCCATGATGAAGTCGTTGCGATGCAGCCCTCGGATTTTATGCGTCCACCAGGATACTGTGACCTTGCCCCACTCGGTCAGGATGGCAGGATGATGCTGCTCCTGCTCGGCAAGCTGCCCTACCTGCACCGTGAAGGCGAGCGCCTGGGCAAAATCGGGAAAAGAGAACGTGCGCACCAGGCGCGGGACGCCGTCCCGATTTTCGACCTGCCAATCCGGGATCAGGGGCAGGAGTTGGGCCATCTCCGCCGGCGTGACGCGCGGCGCATCCCTGCGGCAGGAGACACACTTTTCCCGCGTGAGATCGATCATCGGACCTCCTCCTCCCATGTTATCCGACGTATTTCCTCTACGACGAGCGCATGGCTGGTCGGCGTCTCCAGTGCATAGGCGACCGCCTGCTCCTGGGACAGGGCGCGGCCCTCGGCCCAGATCGCCGCGAACGCTTCCGCGCCTAACATGGCACTCACGTCGACGACGCAGGGTTCATAATCGGCCTGCTCGACAGGGGCTAACGGGACATGGATGGCTTCGCGGAGGGCCTGGGCCGCTCCGAGCAGCCGCGCCGCGCGCTCCGGCAATTGCCGTGAGGCCGCCAGGAAGCCGCATGCCTGCAAGGCAGAGGCAATGCCGCGCCTATTCTCCAGCTCGCGATAGAGCGTCAGGCTCTCCTGAAAGAGGGCGTGCGCCGCCGCGTAGTCAGCCCGCCTCCAGGCGCTCATTCCCTGGGCGTAGAGGGTATTGGCGATTCCCAACTTATCGCCTAGCTCGCGGCGCAGGATCAGGCTCTCTTCCAGCAGACGCGCCGCCTGATTCAGGTCGCCACTGGCAATCGCCACGCTGCCCAGATGCTGGAGTGAGGTGGCGATGCCGCGCTTATCTCCCAGGTTGCGCCGCAGCGCCAGGCTCTCCGCATACAGCGCGCGGGCCGACTCATAGTCGCCTTGCAGGAAGGCGACGCTGCCCAGCCCGACTAGCGACGTGGCGACGCCGCGCTTGTCTCCCAGCTCCCGCTTGATCGCCAGGCTCTCCTGAAAGAGGGCGCGCGCCGCCGTGTAATCGCCCTGTTCCAGCGCGACGTTGCCCAGGCCAATGAGCGAGGCCGTAATGCCCTGCCGATTGCCCAGGCTGCGCTCTATATCCAGGCTCTCCTGGTAGAAGGGGCGCGCGGCCGCATAGTCGCCCTGCGAAAGCGCCAGCGTGCCCAGGTTGCTGAGGGAGGAAGCGATGCCCTGCAGATCGCCCAGCTCCCGCTTGATCGCCAGGCTCTCCTGCGCGAGGGCGCGCGCCGCCGCATAGTCGCTCTGGTTGCGCGCCAGCACCGCCGCGCCGTTGAGCGCTTTGGCGCGGGCAGCCGTCGGCTCGGTGACGCGCGCGAGCATGGCATCCAGCCATTCCCGTCCCTCGGTGAAGTAGCCGCGTATGTGCCAGAACCACCAGAGCGCGCCCGCCAGGCGCAGGCCCGCCTCCGCATCGCCCTCGGCTGCCAGGCAGCGGCGCAGCGCCGCCCGCAGGTTATCGTGCTCGGTTTCCAGTAGCTCCAGCCACCAGGCCTGCTCAGAGCCGCGCAGCTTGCGTTCTGCCTCCTCCGCGATCCGCAGGAAGTAGGCCAGGTGACGCCGCTGCATCTCCTCCAGCCGCCCGGAGGCCGCCAGTTTCTCGCGCCCATACTGCCGCAGCGTCTCCAGCAGATGATAGCGCAGGTTCCCGTTCTGCCCTTCGGCCACTGCCAGCGATTTATCCACGAGTTGGGAGAGCAGGTCGAGCACTTCCCAGGCCTCGATTCCCACCCCCTGTCCCCCTTCCTGGGCGGGCGGAGGAGTGAAGAGCTCTTCCCCGTTTCGGGGGGGGGTTGGGGAGGGACTATCCGCGCAGACGGCCTCCGCCGCTTCCAGGGTAAAACCGCCGATGAAGACCGAGAGGCGACGGAAGAGCTCGCGCTCCGGCTCGGAGAGCAGGTCGTAGCTCCAATCAAAGAGCGCGCGCAGGGTTTGCTGGCGGGGCAGGGCCGCCCGGCTGCCGCCCGTCAGCAGGCGAAAGCGGTCGTCCAGGCGCGCGGCGATCTGCTCCACCGGCAGGGCCTTGCTCCGTGCCGCCGCCAGCTCGATGGCCAGCGGGATGCCATCCAACTGGCAGCAGATCTGGACGATGGCGGGGGCGTTCTGCGCGGTAACGGTGAAGCCGGGCACGGCAGCGACGGCGCGCTCGATGAACAGATGGATGGCCTCGTACTGGCTCAATCGCTCGACCGGAGGCAGATGCTTGAGGTCAGGCAGAGTCAGCATGGGGACGCGATAGAGGGTTTCGCCTGCGATGCCCAGGGCGGCGCGGCTGCTACAGAGCAGGCGGACGGCGGCGCAGGCGCGCAGGATGCGGTCGGCCAGCGTGGCGCAGGCGCCCAGCAGGTGCTCGCAGTTATCCAGCACCAGCAGCAGCTTTTTGGCTTTGAGCGCTGATAACAGCGTCTCGGTGAGCGGACGCCCCGGCTCCTCCCGCACGCCCAGCGCGGTCGCGACGGCCTGGGGCAGGAGCGCGGGATCGGAGAGCGGGGCCAGCTCTGCCAGCCATACGCCGTCCGGGTACTCGTCCAGCAGCTCGCCGGCAACCTGCAGCGACAGGCGGGTCTTGCCGGCGCCGCCCGGCCCGGTGAGCGTGAGCAGGCGCGTCGTCGTCAGGAGGCGCTTGACCTCGGCCATCTCCCGCTCGCGGCCCACGAAGCTGGTCACCTGCTGGGGCAGGTTGTTGGGACGCGCGGCCAACAACCGCAGCGGCGGGAAGTCGGCGGGCAGTTCGGGATGGGCCAACTGAAAGATGTACTCCGGGCGCGCGAGATCGCGTAGATGCTGCTCGCCCAGATCGATCAGGTGAACTTCTTCCGGCAGGGCGTCGCGCACAAGCTCATAGGTGGTCTGCGACAGGAGCGTTTGGCCGCCGTGGGCGCTATCGCGCAGGCGGGCGCAGCGGTTGACGGCGGCGCCGTAGTAGTCTCCGGCGCGCAGGTCGGCCTCCCCCGAATGCAGCGCGAGACGCACCCGCAGGGCAAAACCTTGTTCCTCCGGCCTCCCGCCGCCCGCCTCCTGGACATATTCCGACCAGGGCTCGGCATGGAAGGCGCGCTGGAGGTCGCAGGCGGCCGCAAGGGCGTCAGTGGCGCGCGCAAAGACGGCAAACAGGCTATCCCCCTCGCCGCGACTCTTGACCAGCGTGCCGCCATGCTCCGCGATCAGGGCTTCTGCCAGGGAGTCGTGGCGGGCCAGCGCTCGACTCATGGCCTCCGGGTAGCGCTCCCAAAGGCGGGTGCTGCCCTCTATATCCGTAAAGCAAAATGTGACCGTTCCGGTCGGCAAATCCATCTAAATCTCCAACTCCAAACAACCTCACCCGGAGTCTTCGCCCTCGCAAGCGCTATCTCCTGCCCTGTCCATGAATCCACAGATTACACCGATTAACACCGACTAAAAATCAAAGACAAAAGCAGATTCAAACAGGATTAACAGGATGAACCGGATTTCCACTCACCACCACACAGTAACACAGGCTTCCCTATCTTTGTCTAATCCTGTAAATCCCGTTAATCCTGTCTGAAATCTTTGTTTTTAATCGGTGTTAATCGGTGTAATCTGTGGATTCTTATCATTCCCCAGGCTGGATCACGTCCGGACGCTTGCCAACGGAGGGCGGCGAGAGGATGCGGCGCTGCTGGGGAGTAAGGTTCTCGTAGTCGTCAGGACTAGGATATTTTTGAGACCAGGCGGAGTGGCCGGGGCTGAATTTGTAGAGCAGGGCGCGGCGCTCGTGCCTGGCCCGCCAGGGCATCGTGCCGTGAACCAGGGCTTCGGTGAAGATCAGGGCGTCGCCCGCCTCGACTACCGGCTGCACGACGTAGTGCGCCGGGCGTTCAAACCGCTTTACCTCCGGCGGGATGGCACGGAGAAAGTTGGTCTTGTGCGAGCCGGGAATACAGGCAAAGCCGCCGTCGCCCGGCCCCGCCGGGGTCAGGAAGTAGGTCACGACGGTCAGGCCGTTGCGGATCACGCCGTCGCGATACTTGTACCAGTGGTCGCCCTCATGGCCCTCGCCGCCATGAAGCTGACCGCCCTCGCTCCCCTGGGGCATAAAGATACAGTAATCATGGTCGAGGCGGAACTTGGAGTCGATCAGCTCCACCAGGTAGGGCAGGATTTTCGGATGGTCCATAAGGGCCTGGAATGGTGGCCCCCAGGTACTGATCCGGCTGCTGCGCCTGCCGATAGTCGTGCCATCGTAGGGGAACTTCTCGTCGGCGATGGCGTTCATCTCGGCGACCTCTTCCGGGGTCAGCACGTTCTTGACCACCAGATATCCTTCCAGGTCGAACAGAAACTTTTCTTCAGGAGTCATCGCTTGCCTTCCTCATCCAGGGTGGTTTCGTCCGTTTGGCCGTGCGCTATACTACCACGCGCGGCCCCGGAATTCCTGTGCTCCTTTCGGGGTCCGGGATCATTCCTTTCTGGCCCCCACCCCCGACCCTAGCAGTTAGTAGGTCGCAGGTCCCACAGCGGCAGGCTGAATCCGAGTTGATTGAGGGAAAGCGAGAAGTTGGAGGAGATAAGCAGGTCAGAACGCTTGGGGAAGAGTAAGCGGCTCAGGCGCAGGAGGTCTATAAGCCGGGTTCTGTCTTTGTGTGGTCATCTCTCTACGAGGCCGGTTGCCCGACCCCTCTAGCGGCCCTTCCCGGAGGGTCGGCGGGCCACCTTCCAGCCCCTCCTTACTCGGCCTTGCTTCCGATGGGGTTTACCAGGCCGACGTGTCTCCACGCCGCCGGTGCGCTCTTACCGCACCATTTCACCGTTGCCGCAGACATCGGGAGTAAGCAATCGAGAAAAGCCAGGAGCACGCCTGCCTGCTCCCTATTCCCACTTCCTATGTCTGGGGCTGTGTCCTTTCTGTGGCACTTTCCGTCGGGTTGCCCCGCCCGGACGTTATCCGGCATCGCGCCCTATGAAGCCCGGACTTTCCTCTCCAGCGGCCCCGCACATGGGCGAACCCTTGCGCGGCGCGCGCCGCAGCGACCACCCGACCTCCTGCATAATAGATTCTACCATGCCGTTTGTGTGTCGTCAAATGACAAACGCTGTTTTGCAGAGAGTTTGCGCGCTACGCTGCACCAGGGACAGTCGGGATCGTCGCAGAGCAGTGCGGCGGCATCGCCCTGCAGCATGGCAATCGCCATCGAGAGCAGTTGGCGCTGGCGCATGAGCTGGCTGGGCGCGTTGCCGATGTAGCCCCCTTTGAGCAGACGCGCCTGCCGCAGCACCCGCTCGATCTTGGAGAAGCCCTCGCTGCATTCCGGGCTGCCCCGCATGATTGTAAACTGATCCGGGGCGGTCTTGATGGTGGCCGAACGGTGAATATAGGGCGCGTCGGCCCAGACTTCGGCCAGGTGCAGCGACGTGTTGACCGTGTGCCCTACCCCGATCAACAGCACGTAGCCATTCAATTGGTGCAGGCGGGCCAGCGGGCTTTCAGAGCCGAGCGGATAGTGAAACGGCGCGTTCTGAGTCAGGAAATTGGCGTTGGCGCCGATGGCCGCGAAGGAGACGACCGGGTGATGGCTGCGCTTTGCGTCCGGCTGCTTGCGCACGACCTCCGGGAAGACGCCCATCCAGCGCACCTCGGTCGGCGACGTCTCCGGGTCGAAGACCGGGGCTTCGGCCCGCAGGCGTTCCAGTTCCGCCGGGGACGTGGGCGGGTGGCGCCATCCCGCCGGGTCGCTGTGGTCGAACGTGAAGGTGGGAACCATCAGCGTGCCGGACGGCCCCAGCACGCGGCGGAAGGCGCGCACGAGCGTTTCCGCGCCCTGCTCCATCTTGCCGATGGCGCGCAGCGAGGAGTGCACCAGCACGCTGGCCCCTTCGGTCAGGCCCAGGTCGCGCAGGTCTTCGACAAGTTGCGATTCAGTCCACATAGGTAAGGCAGTTCCTTATAGCCGGAAATTCCGAATCATAGGTAGCCCAGGTCTTCCAGGCGGCGGGCCAGTTCCGCCTCTTCCTCTGCCGTGTAGACTGAGTCGGCGCGGGGCGCGGGGCGGGCGCCGATGGCCGTGCGGCCCATGCCCGGCGGCGGCGTAACGCCGAAAGCGTCCAGCACGGTCGGCGCGACATCGTAGATCGAGAGGCCCTCGCGCCGGTTCGCGTCCAGGGCTTCCGGCGAAACGTATCCGGGCGATTGCAGGCTGCGCGCCTCGGCCATCAGGAAGAGGCCGAACTGGGCGTGGTTGGCATCATCCGGGCCGGTATCGTTCTCATGCGTCCAGACGGAAGGATGCCCCACGCTGCCCACCGAGCGCCAATGCAGGTCCCCGAAATAGACGATGAGATCGGGGGGCACCTGGCGGCACTGCGCGTAGACCGCCTCCGGGCGGAAGACTCGGGTGCCGAGGGGCCGTCCCTTCTCGTCGGTCAGGGCTTCGAGCTTGGCCGTTAGCTCCACCTTCAGCGCCTCAACCTCGTTGGGCGCGACCACGCCCTGCGGCTCCCGCCCACGCACGTTTAGAAACAGCCGCCCGTAGTAGCCGCCGTCGCCCCAGGCTTTCGTGCGCTGCCAGTCCACCAGATGCGGCCCGAACTTGGTCACGCCCTGCGGCGGCTCCTTGAGCGTCAGGTAGCCCTCGCGAATCAGCCACTCGTTGAAGCAGAGGCCGCCGTCCATGCGCTTGGCGCCGTGATCGGAGACGACCAGGACGCGCGTCTCCGGCTCCAGCAGGCTGAGGAGGTCGCCGACGTGCTTATCCAGGGCGACATAGTAGTCCCGGATGGCGTTCTCAAAGGGGTTGCCCGGCTCGTATTTGGGGTGCTGCCGGTCGAAGTACCTCCAGAAGCCATGATGGATGCGGTCGGTCCCCATCTCGACCATGATGAAGAAGTCCCAGGGATGGGAGGTGATCAGATGGCGAGCCAGTTGGAAGCGCCGCTCCGTCATGGTATAGATGTCGGCTAGCAGCCTGCTCTTGTCGTCGGTGCGAAACGCACGCGTGTCCAGGATATACTCGCCGACGGTCTGCCGAATTTCGTCCTTGAGTTCGGGCGGATAGGTATAATCGCTGTTGGTATCCGGGGCGAGGAAGTCGCTGATGAGCAGGCCCTGCATGGGGCGCGGCGGATAGGTCAGCGGCACGCCGAGGGCGATGGTGCGTTTGCCATGCTCGGCCAGCACATCCCAGAGGGTCGGCTCCTGGATCATTTTGTTGCTGGCGAAGGCCAGCCCGTCGTAGGAGTGGTCACGGCGGTTGCGAAAGCCGTAGATGCCGAGCGTGCCGGGGTCTTTGCCGGTCATCATGCTCATCCAGGCCGGGACGGTGATGGGAGGGATGGTGCTTTCCAGCGGGCCGTAGACGCCCTGGGCCATCAGCCGGCGCAGATGAGGCAATTGGTCGCGCCATAAGTCAAATACAAGTTCGGGCGGGGCGCAGTCCAGCCCGATCACACACACTTTTTGGGACATCAGACTCCTCAAGCCGGATTTAAGTTGATATAGTATAGGCGCAGAAGGAACGGCGCGTCAAGGCAAGGTACGCACAGGCGGGTTCTAGGCGTGGTTCCAAGAGGAATTGAAGCAATTTGGGCCGTATAATAAAGCCTCCCTCCTGATCACGCCTCGGAGCAGAGACATCATGATCGTCACTAAGATTATCATTCAAGCAGGCCGGCTAGATAGCCGACAAGCGCTGCACGCCAGAGATATGAATCCACAGCCCCTACGGGCTGCACAAGACACGCTCGCTGCTCTCCGAGAGGGCGTGCCCTCCGTCTCCAATCCCGTTCCAGGCGGCCCCGAAATGACGGTAGCCTTAGGTTTACCACCTGATGAATATGTCAAGCGATGGCTGCGAGAAATCTGGCAGGAACATCATCCCAACGCAGACCC
Source organism: Chthonomonadaceae bacterium (assembly GCA_035650735.1). Taxonomy (GTDB): domain Bacteria; phylum Armatimonadota; class Chthonomonadetes; order Chthonomonadales; family Chthonomonadaceae; genus DASRGL01. The sequence continues at coordinate 2,903 of DASRGZ010000173.1, read as the reverse complement.
ATCGGAATATGAAGCTATCCGTCGGCAGGTGGACGAGCATCACCGACGGACAGGATCTTACATCGCCTATAGAGGAGCGACAGAAGGCTATACGCTTGTACCGCTGGACTGCTCCGAGGAGGATGCGGGTCTCTACGGCACGGTCGCCGGATCATGCCCCACAGACCTCACGTTCTGGGAGCAAGCAAGTGAACAGGAGCAAGAGATGCATTGCCAAGAGCATTATGCAGTCGCCCGGGAGATAGTTGCTCTCAAGCCCGCGTTTATAGCGCCCTCCCAGAGAACCGCTCCGCGCTCCCTATTTGGCGATCACTTCGCTGTCGCCATGTTGCTATCCACGACGTAGCTAACGATTACCAGGTTGGATTGGTAAAGAGCATCAGACATCAGGAGGATACCTGAGATTTGCTTTGAAAGAAGGAGGAGCGGGGTTGTGGCCCGCCATCGGACGAAGGTGAACCATGACACTGATGACATCTCTGGCCGAGTATTTGCAGCGCAGCGCCCATGTCACGACCGTCTACGGCCAGCCGATTCATGCGGAGGGCAAGACCATCATCCCGGCGGCGCGCATCGCCTACGGCTTCGGCGGCGGCTATGGCACGGGCAAAGGACAGGAGAAAGCCGAGGCGGGCGAAGGCCAGACGCAGCCGGAAAACGCGCCGGGCAGTGGCGGCGGGGGAGGCGGCGGCGTGGTTGCCGTGCCCGTCGGCGTCGTAGAGATAACGCCGGAACGGACGCAGTTCATCGCGTTCGGCGAGCGCAGGCAGATGGTGGGTATGCTCATTGCCGGGGTACTGCTTGGCCTCTGGATCGGGCGCAAACGCGCGAAAGGCTGATGCGCCTGCGGGAAGGGGCAGCACCACAGCGTGCGTGTAAGAAAGGGAGGAAGGAATGGGGCAGTTTCTGAAGGCTGCGCAGATCGGCACTCAGGGGGCCAGGACGCTGCCGGGGCCTTTCTATACCTCGCCCGAAATCTTTCGCCAGGAGCAGGAAAACATCTTCCTACAGCGCTGGATATGCGTCGGACGGGAAGAGCGGGTAGCGCAGCCAGGCGATTACTTCGTCTGCACGGTTGGAATGGAGAGCATAGTGATTGTACGCGGTCGTGAAGGAGTCGTGCGGGCGTTTTACAACGTCTGCCGGCACCGCGGCACGCGGCTTTGCGAGGAGAGCGAAGGCCACCTCAAGAACGCCATTCGCTGCCCGTACCATGCCTGGACCTATGCGCTGGACGGTCGCCTCCTCGCCGCCCCCTCCATGGACGCCCTGCCGGGCTTCCAGAAGGACGACTATCCGCTGCATCCCGCCGCCCTCACAAGTTGGGAAGGGTTCCTCTTTATTGCGCTGGCCACGGAGCCGGAGCCGTTTGAGAGCACGCACGCGCCGCTGCTTGAGAAGTTCGGCCCCTACCGCCTGCCGACCTTGCGGAGGGCGCGGCGGATCGTCTACGATGTGCGCGCCAACTGGAAGCTGATCTTTGAGAACTATTCGGAGTGCTTCCATTGTTCGCTGGTGCATCCGGCACTGGTGAAGCTCTCGCCTGCCGACAGCGGGGCCAATGACCTGGTCTCCGGGGCGTTCCTGGGCGGCTATATGGAGGTCAAGCCCGACTTTGCCAGCATGACCGTGAGCGGGAACGCTTGCAGCCTGTCGGTCGGCGACCTGGACTCCGAGGATCAGCATCGCGTGTATTATTATTCGATCTTTCCCAACATGCTGCTGAGCCTGCATCCCGACTACGTGATGATCCACCTCCTCTGGCCGGAAGCGCCCGACCGCACCCGCATCGAGTGCGAGTGGCTCTTCCACCCTAACGCCGCCGCGCACCCCGACTTCAACCCCGACGATGGCGTGCTTTTCTGGGACAAGACCAACCGTGAGGACTGGCATGTCTGCGAATTGAGCCAGCTTGGCGTCTCCTCGCGCGCCTATACGCCCGGCCCCTATTCACCGCGCGAAAGCCTCTGCGCCGCCTTCGACCGCGAGTACCTGCGATCCCTGGGTCTGACCCAAGACGAAATAAGGAACTCATGAGCACGCACCAGATTAGCCGCCTGCTGTTCGGAATGTTCCGCCATGAAAATCAGTTCGCCCCGAACGATAACAGATGTTGCTACATTCTCTTCGCCTACTTCCGCCACACGGCGAATGATAGTCCCATCGGCTTCGAGGATACGGCTGCAATAGTTCGTGTCAAGCAGGTACTTTTTCAGAGGTTTGAATGCACTGCGCCGGAGTCGCCCGCATCCCCTGTTCGTATCAAGCAGGTACTTTTTCAGAACCTGGTTTTGGTGCGATTGGCATAGACCTCTTGTAGGCACGCTTTCAAATCATCGCCTGCCCAGGTTCCGACATGACGCAGCAAAGAGCGACCGGAGGCGGGCCGGAAGGCAGGCGGCTGCTCTGGCGGCGATTCCGTCTCAGATGGCAAAACAATCAACCGCACCTTACGGCCTGCGAGTTCCGGTCCGTGCGCGGCAATCTCCTCCCAGGTTCCTTCCAATTCCAGCAACGGCAACGTCATCGCTCCCTCCTTGAGGGTCTTACTTTTCTCAACCTGTGCTGTCCACTCCGCTCAGTTTATTAAACTGCATAGCCATCACTCACCCAAACCAGACCACCAGGCGCACCTGTTTGTCTCCATGGATTCCAGCAAGGCACCGACGTCAATAACCGCGCGCCACTTCGCGCCTGCATAGCGTTCTACCTCGACCCAACCGTATATGTCTGTCCCCATAGCGCTACTCTGCCTCGCTTTCTAGAGGGTGTTATGCCCTTTTTTGCCTGCTTCGAGAGAGGACTTGGAGGCTGATGACCGCTTGGTGCTCGCTAAAAAGCGAGCACCAAGCCTCTAATGAGCGGCTGGCCTATCTCCTCAAGAGGACCCAAGTGCATCCCAC
>DASRGZ010000172.1:0-7716 GCA_035650735.1 Chthonomonadaceae bacterium | reverse complement strand
ATCGAGGATGCGGGCGGCCACACTATCGTTCTCGCGCACCAGGCCCAGCAGCAGGTGTTCGGTGGAAACATAGTTCTCGCCGAGACGTCCGGCCTCTTCCTGAGCGAAGAACACAACGCGCCTTGCCCGCTCGGTAAATCGTTGCCACATGGTTCTTCGTCCTTCCTTCTGCCCGTTCTGCCTGAATATCAGACGCCGAAACTTCGTTCCGCGTTCCCTTCAGACGCTGGCGGCCAGAATTCTCTCCTATCGCACACCCCCCGCAGGGCGATGCTCTCATGCAATGCTATTTGTACAACACGCCCGGCGCCGTGTTGGAGGTTGTCTCCACGCCCGCAGGGCGATACTCTTATGGGATACTAAGAATACCCAACCGGCCTTGTTCCTCGCGAAAGCAAGGGGGTTCCGGAGTTTTGTCAGGAGCTCTTACTCTGTGCTCTATGCTGGCGCGCGGCTTGCGCGCTCTGCGACACGCTATTTTCTGCTTATCCGCCCTGGTTGCCGGCACGCCCTGTTCTCTTAGTGAGGGAATTGCAGAATCCGTGCCGTTTTGTGCCGTGGCTTGATCCCAGCGCCGGCAGGCCGTAAGCCCGTTGCGGAGTCGCTTTGCCGCTCCTTGACCGGACTCCGGAAAAGCAGCGAGAGAGTTTTTTTGTGAAAAACCGTCTCGTGCTGTTATCTTATTTTAGTATGATGGAACGTGGAAAAGTTCCAGGGGTTGGAAACTTGTTGGCAAGTCTCCCGCGCACCCCCGGTTCCGAATGGAGGGAACCGTAGGCGCTGGCGCCGCGCTGGTGTCGAATGGGGCCGGCTTGCCGTGACCGACCTCAGACCTTCACGCCATCGTGAGCCGTAATCTGCCGAAAAGCCCGAATAATGCGTTCTGTCGTCGGGCCGGGCTTCCCCTCTCCAATGATGCGCCCGTCACAGAGCACCATGGGGATGACTTCGGCGGCAGTGCCGGTCAGGAACGCCTCGTCGGCATTATAGACATCATAAAGAGTCATTACTGATTGTCGGCAGGGGATACCCAATTCTTTTGCCAGGTCCATCACGACCCCGCGTGTGATCCCCGGCAGCGCGCCCTGGCTCGTCGGAGGCGTGCTCAGCTCCCCGTCCTTGACGAGGAAGATGTTGTCTCCGGTAGCCTCGGCCACGTTGCCCTCCAGGTTGAGCATCAGGGCCTCGCCCGCGCCGACGCGATTGGCTTCCATTTTGGCGTTGATATTATTGACATAGCGGCCCAGCGATTTGATCTGTGGATCGATACAGACGGCAGGCGGCACGCGGGTGGAAGCTGTGATGACCTCCAGGCCGCGCTCATACATCTCCTGAGGATAAAGACGTAGCTGCTCGGTGGAAATGACGATGGTAGATTCCCGGTGAATATGCTTAGGATCTAAACCTAAGCCAACCCCGCGCGAGACGGTCACACGGATATAGCCCGATTCCAGGTTGTTGGCGCGCACCGTTTCCACGATGGCATTCTGTAACGCTGCTTTGTCCATGCAGAGCTCAAAGCCCAGCGCGTGTACGGAACGGTACAAACGCGCCAGGTGGGGCTCCAACTGGAAGATGTTGCGGCTGTAGACGCGGATGCCCTCGAAGGCTCCGTCGCCATACAGGAAACCGTGGTCATAGATCGAGATGTGGGCCTCCGCCTTCGGCACGAGTTTGCCGTTGAGATGCACCCACTGCTCGCCTTGCCCCGCTCCGCCGCTGTTTCCGTGCTGCGCCCCCATGCATTGCCCCCACAAACGCCCGTCTATCTGTTAAAATGAGATAGGAACCAGGCTTCCGTAATCGCGTCTAGTGTGTCGCGAATTCAGTATACCATACGGGTAGTCGTTTTGCAACGCGAAGTTCGCAGACGTTGACAGACATTCCAACTCTTTTTCTGCCCGCCAGAGGCCGGGATTTTAGGCGCGCGGGGAAATGAAAGTAGATGCAAATAGGCTCGCCCCAATGCAGTTCTGCCCGAGGCAGCCGAGGATCTGCGGAAGGTAAGACGGTGCAACTTGAGCGGCAGCGCAGCCGTATCTTGCAAAGAGGCCGCTTAAGGCTAAAGGAGAGCGAACATGTTTGCAGTTGCCAGTCTGGTCTGGATTGGACTTCTGGGTGCGTTCAGCGGGAAGAGGCCCGCCCGCCCTCTTCCCCCAAGCGCGCCTCCCGGTCCCCCGATGATCGCCCGGAAGAGCACGGGCGCCGCGATTCCGCTTCGCCTTTCCCCGGACGGCCATCTCCTGGTGCCCGTTTTCATCAGCGGCACCGCCTATCCGTTTATGCTGGATACCGCCGGTGGAGGGCTTAGCATCACCCCGGCCACCCGTGACGCTCTCGGGTATACGGCCCGCGACGGCATCACGGTGCGAGGATATGGCGCTTCCGGGATGCTGCCGATCAAGCGCATGAAATTTAGCTCCGTGTTTGTCCTCGGCAAATATCCGCTCGGGGGCCTGGTGACGGTGATCGACCTGCAAGGATTGACGCCCGAGCCCCATCCTCCCATTGCCGGCATCATCGGCAATGGCGTCCTCCAGAATTTCGATCTGGAGCTCAACCTGCCTGCCGCCACCTTACGCCTCTTTCCCAGAGGCGGTAAGGCCAGGCCAACCGGCGCGATCCCGATGACCTCCATGCCGTTCAAGACGCGGGTGGGCGGCAAGATATTCTTGCCCGTCCAGGTTAACGGTCAGCCTATCACCGCCCTGCTGGATACCGGGGCGCTCAACAGCGTGCTAAACAGAGCGGCGCTGAACCTGATCGGCGCAAAGCCGGGAAGGGATAGAGGGCCGGTCAAACTCCACACGTTTAGCGGTTTCGACCGGCATGTTGTTCCCGTCACCCCCTACGTCTTCCGGCAAGTTCAGCTTGGTCGCCTCCGCCCCTTCTCGGCTGTTGTCTATGGCGCGGATCTGCCTGTTTTCTCCGACCTCGGCCTTCGGGACCGGCCCGCCATGCTCCTCGGATTGGATATGCTGCGCGACCGTATCCTCTTTATCTCCTATAGCGCCGGGCAGATCTATCTCTCTGAGCCGCGAGCGCGCAAGCGGGGATAGCAAGCGATCCTCTCAAGGAGCTAGTACCCGCTTAAAGGCGGAAGGAGGAAGGATGAAAAGAACAAGGCTTTTCTTCATCCTTCCTCCTTGATGGAAGGGGCCAGCAAAAAATCCGGGACTTTTTTGCGGCGCGGTGTAACTTTTGGCTGCGACTTCCTGTCTGTATTGAAGGCGGCGGTATCAGTAGGCTCTATACAGCCGCGCGATAACGTCTCTGACCGCCTAGAAGAGGCAGGCGAAACGACGATGCAACGGATCCCAACGGACGAAATGCTGGTCGCACGCACGCTTGCGGGCGATAGGAATGCTTTCCGGGCGCTGGTGGAGCGGCACTACAACGCCGTGTTTCGCCTGTGCCGGAGCATTTTGCGACATCCAGAGGACGCCGAGGACGCCACGCAGGAAGTGTTCGTGCGGGTGTACGAGGCGCTGGGTCAGTTTGCGGGGCGCGGCGCGTTCGGTGCGTGGCTGCGCCGCCTGACGGTCAACCACTGCCTGAATCGCGCGCAGAAGACCTCGGCGCAGATGGCTGCGCGCTCCTACTCGCTCGACCTGCTGGCCGATACCCTCCCGGCTGCCGGTGAGGATGACCCGGAAGCGCGCTTCTGGAGGGCCGAAGAGCGGGCGCGCATTCAGACAGAGTTGGAGTTTCTGCCGCCGCAGCAGCGGGCCGCGCTTGGGTTGCGGCTCCTGGAAGGACTATCTTATGAAGAGATCGCCGAAATGATGGGCGTGCCGGTCAATAGCGTGCGGTCGTGGCTGCACCGGGGACGGGCGCGCTTACGCGAGGCGTTAGAAGAGGTAGTAGGATGCTAAACCGCCCGAACCTTGACAATACAGCCACATCAGAGGACGCCGGGAACCCCTCCCTTCCCGGCCTCCCCTCCGTCACCTTTGCCGTCGTGCCCCCGACCGATATCGCCGTCGGCAGGAACGGCGGCGGCGATGACGCTTGCCGCCTGGTCCAGGCCAATCTCAGCGCCTATCAAGACAATGAGTTGGACCCGGATCAGCGGCAAAAGATCGAGGCGCATCTGGCAAAGTGCCCAGAGTGCGCCGCCGGTCTGGAGGCCCTGCAAAGAGTCGATTCGTTATTGGAACGGGAGTGGCGGGAGTGTGCGCCACTCCCGTCGTCGTTGGAGCACAAAAACCCGCTAGATAATATTATGGCAGCGCTGCCTCCGACGCCCGCCGAGACGCCGACTTTTGCGCCCAAACGGGTGCATTCGCGCGGGCGCTGGATGCGTTTTTCGACGGGGCTTGCAGGGATTATTGCGTTTTTCAGCCTGTTATGGTCCAGCTACCGCCTGGGTTACGCGCACGGGCGCATGAGTGTGGCAGCCGCATCCCCCTCCCCCACTCAGTATACTAATAACCACAAACACAGTTCCCTGCTCAAATTGCTGCCCATCACCTACACAACCTCTGCTATACCTTATAATAATGCGGTCACCGCTTTTGTCACCTCTGCGCCGCTCAAAGCTCCACCGTCGCCCTCTATCCCAAGAACGATGCGCTAGCGCGCTATCCTCAACCTAGCCTGCATTGTAAAGCAACCGCCGATGCGCGCGGAGAGGCGCCGATAAACTCCAAAATGATCGGCCTGTCTCCGCGTTCATCGGCGGTGTTGGTTGACCTAACCCCCCGGCCCTAATGGCCCTCACCCCTTCCCCTCTCCCACGCTGCGGGAGAGGGGAGACTTGGCTTCTGCTCTCCCGGCAGGCTGAACCCTGTCGCTGTGGGGCCTAACGGCCCGCTGCCTGCCTACGCGGGCAGAGGCAAGCCCTGACTTCTGCTCTCCCCTCCCTCGTGTTTCACCTAACCCCCCGGCCCCCTTCCCTACTGCGTTCGCTTCGCTCACAGGGAAGGGCGTGACCCGGCTTCTCCGCTCCCCTCTCCTTGTGAAGGAGAGGGGCCGGGGGTGAGGTCTGGTGCGAGTGAGGGCCGCAACCATCCCAGGTTGGGTCCCTCCCTTCCCTAGCGAGGTACGAGCGAGTAGGGAAGGGGGCCGGGGGGTTAGGTCCACCGGCGATGAGGGTAGATAAGAGAGAACGCAAGCACACGATAACCAGGTTAATTAAGTGTGCGCGTCGGCAACGGCGGAATTCTTGACGACGTTGACCCAGGTGTGGATATGCGGAGCGCCCCGGAAGTGCCATACGAGCGCCGGGCCTTCCAGCCGCCAGATATCCCAGATGCCGTCGTTGCCCAGATCCTCTTGCTTGTAGAAGGAAAGATGGATCTGATCCAGGCCGCCGTTGGCGGCGATGTCGCGCATCACCTCGTCGGCGTCGGAAGGGCGATACGGCGCGAGCAGGTCGCGCATCACGCCCTGAACGAGTTGCTTCTGGTCGCGGGAGAGCTCTCCGATGGCGATGCCGGGAAACTCGCCATGTGCGCCTTGCAGCTGGATCTTGGCTTCGCTCGGCGGCTGGTCGAGGAGAGCGATGGCGCGCTGCTTGCCGTCGAGCGCGGCAAAGACCGCGTTGGCCTTCTGCGCCTGATGCCAGTAGATGTTGCCGGGATGGTCGGGGTCTTCGTTGAATTTGGGCGCGTGGCCGTAGAAGATGGGGCCGCCAAAGGCGGCGTTGGCGTTGGAGTGGCCGTCGGCGCGGAGGGTGACGTGCCGCCCGGTAAGAACCCACTCGAACTTGCCGCCGTCGGGATCGCCGAAGAGAGCGACGTGATAGGTCTCCAGGCCGCCCGAATCGTTCTGCATCTGCTTGAGGATTTTGGGATACCACGCGTCGGTAGTGATCCCGCGCAGGATGCCCCGGATCATCTCCTGCTGATCACGGTTGAACAGGTCGCCGAGGGTAGGCTCGACGATGGCCCAGTTGGCCTGCACCATGCTGCGCTTGGGATGCGTCCAGGGCATGCAGACGATCTCGCGCTGCCTGGGCGTCAGGCTGTCATAGAGCGTCTTGACCAGGGTTTCGGCTTTAGCCGGCTTGCCGACGGGCGCGGCATGCGGCCTGGCAACGCTCTGAGCCGCCGCCGGAAGCGTCCAGGCCGCCGCTCCCGCCAGCGCTACGCCGCCAACCGCCTTGCCGACCGTTTGCAGGAATTCGCGGCGGCTCAGACCCTCGCATTCCGGGCACGTTTCCTGCGGGAGCGCGTTGTTGTCTGCCATGTTTCTCCTCCCTACTCCAATCTCCGTGATCCCTCCCAACCGGGATGGCGCCTCTCATCGGCAATCGCCTGTGGAGAGAGAGCCGCACGGCGGAGGGAACTGCCTCAATTTCGGGCCGTTGACGTTGCTGTGACGCTACGCAACAGTTAGGACAATTCAACTCGCCTGATGTTGCACGCGAAGCTTGCGCCTATTATAACGGCGGGTCATTCCTTGCCCGGCTGGATGCTACGCCCGGCACTGCGGAAAAGGAGGAACAAAGCCATGCCCGGAGCAGAAGTCGCGCAACCACAAACCGAGGAGCGTACGCTGCCGCGCCAGGAGGAAGAGGCCGATCTTGGCGACGACGGCCCTTACGTGGTCATCCTCTATAACGACGACTATCACAGCATGGATGAGGTTGTCGTCCAGTTGCAAAAAGCGACCGGCTACGACATAGACCGCTGCATTCACATCATGCTGGAAGCGCACACGCGGGGCCGCGCTATCGCCTATACCGGCAGCCAGACTAACTGCGAGCGCGCCGCCCGCATCCTGCGCCAGATCCGCTTGCAGGTGGAGACGGATAAGTTTTGAGAGGCCGCATCCGGCGGGGAGACGGGCGTGAGCATTGACATCGCCGGTCAGGTCGCCGTCATCACGGGCGCGGGACGCGGTATCGGGCGGGCGACGGCGCTGCGGCTGGCGCAGGCCGGCGTGAAGGTCGTGGCGGCGGCGCGCTCGGAGCGGGAACTGGCGGAGACGGCGGCGCAGGTGCGCGCGCTCGGCCAGCCGTGCCTGATCGTGCCGACCGATGTGGCGGACGAGACGGAAGTCGAACGGCTGTTCGCCCGGGCGGATGCGGAGTTCGGCGAGGTGGACATCCTGATCGCCAACGCCGGGACGGCGGCCTTTGCGCACCTGGCCGAGATGACCACCGATCAATTCGACCGCACCCTGAACGTGAACCTGCGCGGCGCCTTCTTCTGCTGTCGCGCCGCCGCCCGACGCATGATCCCCCGCCGAACCGGTTCCATTGTCACCGTCTCCTCCTCCTCCGGCAAAAAGCCCTACCCGCTGCAAGGCGCCTATTGCGCCTCCAAGTTTGGTCTGGTGGGCCTGTCGAAGGTGCTGGCCCTGGAACTGCGGCCCTACGGTATTCGGGTGCATACGATCTGCCCCGGCGGGGTGGACACGCAGCTTGCCGCCGACATTCACCCCCACCGTGACAAGACCGGCTGGATTCAACCCGCAGACGTCGCCGAAGCCATTCTCTATCTGCTCACCATGCCCCGCAACATCACCGCCGACGAGATCATCCTGCGCCGCTTTGATGCCGATCCGATGTAAATTTAAGGCGCGAGGGTAAGCAAGGTGAGCAATGTTATGCATTGAACCTTTCCAGTGGAAACATTGGCGCTCCCTATGGCAACTCCGGTTATGCCAGCTTGCCGAGCAGGGCGTCGTGTTGCCGCCGAATGCTCTCCCCGCTGGCCCTGAGCAAGTGGATCGCAGCGATCCCGAATGGGACTATCACCGCATCGC